>JBPCKF010000001.1:0-7479 GCA_051004555.1 Phycisphaerales bacterium
CTGTCGCGGCAGTTGAGTTTGCGTTTTGCCCTGCGCCAGAGTTGTGCGTGCAAACTTCGGCGGTCACGCATTCCCCGTCGCAGGGAGCGGTTGCACTCGAACGATGGAGCCGGCGATAACGATGAAGTGATGTGGCAGGCGATCGCTGATGCGCTCGATGGCCTGCTGAAAGTAATCCAGCATGGGTGCGGTTTCAGTTTACCCATGCGGAGCAGGATGATGGAGTAGGCAGGCGCCTGATCGCGGAAGACGAGGTCAGCAAAGTCGAGGTCGTGGGTGAGAAGGATTCGCTGCTGACGATGCGATCGGGCGAGGATGGGCGGATCATCGCAGCCGGGCGATTCTTCAGCGATCCAAGCGCAGTCGTGACCGTGCTCTCGCAGCCAGCCGACAACGATGCCGGGGACATTTTCATCAGCCAGAAACTTCATGAGCCGAGTCGTTCGAGAAAGATGACATCGTCGTCATTGACCGCATCCGCAGCGTAGCCGAGCACGGCTGTGATATGCTCGGGTTTCAGAGTGGGATAGTTCTCTAGGATCTGATCGTGGGTCCATCCCCCCGCCAGATGTTCGAGGATGAGCGTGATGCTGATGCGGGTGCGGCGCACGATCGGCTTGCCACCCAGAACATTCGAATCGCGATGAATGTATTCCTGCCAGTTCATGCTTTGCTCCAGTCGAGATCATGCGGTAACGTGACCATCAAACACATGGACACATTGAGCATGATATCGACAACGTTCGCACAGGTGAACCGTTGGGCCTGTGGTCATGATTCCCCCACTCTACAGATTTCCCCATTCGGGGTGTCATCGCTCTCTGCCGGGCACTTCCCCGCGCAGGATCATATTGTAGATGAGGTGGAGGAGGTCGTTTCTGTCGCGGCAGTTGAGCTTGCGTTTGGCTCTGCGCCAGTTGGAGAGGACGCTGTATTCCTGCAGGCCGGATTGCCAGGCGATGAGCGCGTGCTTTTTGCCCTCGAAGATGCCGCGTGTTGCTTCGAGCTCTCGTCGTGCAAGTCTGAATTGTCTGGCCAGCGTGGCCCATTGAATGTCGGAGAGTTCAATGGGGACCGGCCGGATCATCCTCACTGCCAGCCGGGCTGGATCGTGATCCTGCTGGTGATGACTGGCGCTGCTGCACGACTTTCATGGTGCACCCCCGGGTTGGCATGGGATTGAGATGTGTGCCCCCCCCGGACGGTATCTCTTGTCCCCCCGCTCAGCTACTTCTATAACGGACTATGGCGGCTTGGATGTTGAGTTTTTTTGTGTTGTGTCTTCCAACCGCTGCTGGGTGAGGGGCGTGGCCGACGCATTTTCTGCCACATTGTGCCAATGTCGCCGCGAACATTCAGAGATCAGAGGTCAGAGATCGACGGATCAGGAATCACCCCCGCTTCACCTTGTTACCCCGTAGCCCCAGCGGATAGCCCTACCGCGCGAGCAACCGGCGCACCTGCCGGCGGAGTGTTGCAGCAGGCGAACAACAGCGTGTGAGATGTCAGCGGCGAGGCGCGGCAGCGGAAACGCAGGCCAACCGATCCCGTTTCGACCGCTTCGACGACTTCCGCCCCGCCGCGCCCGCTATGCGAAGCTGGTCGGTCGAGCGGTGATGACCGCGTTGCACGAGCGATTGAAGAACACGGTGTGAGTCTCGCTGATGAGAGTGATGCGGCAGATCATTCATTCACGCGCACAGCGATTCGACTCTGCTGCGGGCTGCTCGCGATTCTGCGAGTGCTGTTTCGAACTGCGTCTCCAGTTGGCTGCGCTGATATGGAACATCGCCAGACAAATGGTCGAGCAGTGGAAGGTTGATGCGGACGTTCCAGGCTGCTGCTGTGACTGCTGCTTCGGCTGTGACGGCTGCGATTGCCAGGTCGCTGCGCAGCCAGGCGTTGCTGCGGCCGCACAGTTCTTCGCATAACGCCAAGAGCGACTGTGCGAGATCGATGCATGCTAATGGGGCTGCGATGGCGCCCGTCACTGCATCGCTCCAGCCGGGTTGGGTGTGCGGCTCATCGCCGCCGCTGCGCTGCAGTGCGTTGAGATTGCTGTACGCAGTCGCATCTTCTTCAGCAAGTTGCAGGCTGCGCACGCGGGCCCGGGTGAATGCATCATGGGCCCGCGCGAATAATGCATCATGCTCACGCAGCGATTTGCGGCCTATGGAGTATGCGACAACCATGTCGGCCAGCGCTGCTGCGATGCCTGCGAGCATGGCTGCGACTGCGCCGCCGCCCGGGCTGGGCGATTTGGCTGCAATCGCTTCGAGCACATCCGGCAAGGAATGATCGAGCGGCGTGCGAGAGGAAGGAGGCTGCTGCTGCTGGGTCATGTGCGAATCTCAGCAGCAAGTGATTGTTCAAGTGCGCTCACGATGCGTTTGATCTCAGCGTCGACTTCGTCGTGCGTCAATGTGCGATCTGATGAACGGAAGCGGAGGCGGGCTGTGACGGACTTTCGGCCGCTGCCGATCTGCGTGCCGCGAAATGCAGTGACGAAGGCGACATGTTCAAGATCGACGGGCGTGCAGTGTGTGATGGTGTCCGTCACGCGCTGCCAGGCGACTGATTCGTTGAGGATCAGCGAGAGATCACGTTCGATGGCTGGGAACGCAGGCGGCGCGGTTGCGCTCTGTTCGCGAGTGTTGTCAACATCATCATCGTCGCGTCCTGTGACAGCTTCGAGCTCGAGTTCTGCTGCGATGATGGGATGGTCCAGCCCGAACGCTTGCAGAATATCAGCATGGACCACGCCGATGTTGCCGATCTGGGCTTTGTCACGACTGATGGATGCGCTGGTGCCCGGTTGAGCCCAATGGACCTCATGTGGGCTGAACGCAACAGCAGCACCCTCAGCGGTCTGGCCATGTTCCAGAATGCGCTCGAGGACGCCGCGCAGGGGGCGCAGTCCAAGAGAAGGGTCGGCCATGTCGGTGAGCAGCGCAAGTCGCTGGGTTTCGCGATGCGTGCCGTTCTGTTCATCAAATGTTGCAGCGATCTCAAAGAGATTCACATCGCCACAGCCGCGATCCTGATTCAAGGCACGTACGCGCAGCAGATTGGGAATGATTGATGGCCGAAGGATTGATTCAGCGCCAGCCCGTGCGTCATCGATGCGAAGGAGTGTTGCCTGCGGTTCGACAAATGCAGCAGCATCGCGCTCGGTGATCAGCGAATGCGTCACGGTTTCGAGGAACCCCATTGCAGCAAGTTGATTGGCGACCTGCTGACGTCGTTCCTCAACTGGCTGGCGCGAGACAAGCTGCACCGCGATGGTTTCTCTGACAGGGATGCGATCGTGTCCATAGACGCGGCTGACTTCTTCGATCAGATCAGCTTCGCGCTCGATATCGAGGCGATGGGTTGGAATGGTGCATGTGATGGAATCGCGTTTAGCGTTCATGGCTGGATTGAAATCGAGTGTACTCAAAGCGTTCAGCATGACATCATCAGCAACATCAACGCCCAGCAGTGCCCGGCAGCGGTCGGGGCGCATGCTTACCTGCGCAGGTTGTGCGAGCGGTTTGCCATCTGCAAGAACGCCATCGAGCAGTTCGCCCCCTGCGACTTCGATGATCAGTTGCACCAGGCGCTTTGCTGCTGCCTCGATGTGGGCTGCATCGACGCCACGCTCGTAGCGATAGCTGGAAGCGCTGGTGATTGCGTGTCTGCGACCCGATGCACGAACGGTGACCGCATCAAACGTTGCAGCCTCGATGAGAATGTCAGTGGTTGTGGCGTTGACTGCGGTCTCGGCTCCGCCCTTGACGCCGCCGATCGCAACCGCCCGCTCCCGATCAGCAATCACGATGTCTTCAGCGTGAAGTTTGATGGCTGCCTCACCTTCGCCGATGGGGAGGAAGGGTTCATCGCGAAGCGCCTTGCGAATGATAATGCGACCGCCGCGGATGTGCGAGAGGTCGAAGATGTGTGTTGGCTGCCCGAACTCAAAGAGAATGAAGTTGGAAGCATCAACCAGGTTGTTGCGGGGAATCTGTCCGATGGCGCGCAGACGATCCGCAAGCCAGGCTGGCGAAGGAGCGACTTTCACGTTGCGAATGATGCGGGCTGTGTAGAGCGGGCAGGCATCGTAGGCCTGATTGTCAACAGCAATGCGCTCCGCGGCTGAGGCTTTGACTGCATAGACATTGCCGGATGGCACGACCAGCCGCCTCCCGGTTCTGGCTGCGAGTTCGCGCGAGAGGCCGATGTGACACAGGCAGTCGCCACGATTGGATGTGAGTTCGGCATCCAGTTGGGTATCACTCGATCCGTCAGACCATGTGACAGCCTGCGTGTGCTCGACGGGAAACCCCGCCATGGTGAGTTGTTCGGCCTGCTCTTTGGCTGAGAGCGGCTGATCGAGATAGTCGTTGATCCAGCGGGAACTTGCGAGCATCGTGTGCAAAGGTAGCGGAATGGCGGGCCGGGTCAACAACGCTCGGATGCCGACGAATGGGGAGTGATGGTGCGATACCGGTTGCATGTTGCCGACCTATCCTCGTTTCATGCATGGCAAAGACCTGTGGCCGATTCTGAATGTGAGCGATGTGCCAGCTGGGATTGGGAGGTTCGAGCAGCCGGGCTGGCAGGGTGTGCTGGAGTGTCTGCTGCGTCATCGCGATGGTCACTACTTTCGCATCAGCGGGCTCGCAACATGAGATTCACAATGATGGAGTGGCGCATTGCCTGATAGTGCGTCGCTGTTGTTGCTGCTGGTGCTGGCGTGTGCTTCCGGCTGGTTTGTG
Source organism: Phycisphaerales bacterium (assembly GCA_051004555.1). GTDB lineage: Bacteria > Planctomycetota > Phycisphaerae > Phycisphaerales > SM1A02 > JBPCKF01. Next base: position 4,758 of record JBPCKF010000001.1, read on the forward strand.
CACCTCACTGGCAGATGCGCGAAGGTCATCGCAGCCTCGCCAACGAGCCCGCGGGCCGGGGCAATGGTGCGCATCTGGTTGCCGTTGTCGCTGGCACTTCCCTGTGTCGCAACTGTTGGGCATGTTGATGTGACGGTTGCGCCCGCAGCGACGGGGTTTCTGACGTTGCCTGTTGCACTTGCGCTGATGGGAGCTGGCGTTGCGGCGCTTCGGGTGACGCAGACGACGGAAGGTGCTCGCAACAGTGCCTTGGTGAACTGGCATCTCATGCTGCCACTGGTATGCGGCGTGATCGTGCTGTTGCAGGGACTGGCAGGGGCATTGACGGTCGGCATCGGCCAGGCATGTCTTGCAACTGCCGCGGTGTTGCTGTGGGTGAGTGTGCCAGGATCAGCTGCAACGCGTGATGCAGGACAGGAGAACGTGGATCAGCCGGAGATGGCTGTTCGCGCATCATCAGGTTTGCTCATCTGCATGATGCTTGCAGCGGCGCTGATTGAGAGCGCGGCCATCGCCATGATTGATCAGCGCTGGTTGCATGTCTCGCTGGCGATGGTGGTGGTGACACATGCAGCTGCGATCATCATGTTTGCAGGACGGCTACATCAACCGCATCGACATCTTGGCGAAGTGCTCAGCGTCACGGTTGGGCTGGGCGTGTTGATGGGCGTTGGCTGTCTTTCGCTGCAACGATTCATGCAGGCCACCGCTGCATGGCGATGGGGAAATGATGGCGGCGAGCGGTTGCTGCAATTGCACATTGGTGTAGCGTGGGGATTCAATACGTACTGGCTGGAAGGTGTGCTGATGGTGCTGCTGCCGATGGTGTGGCTGTGGCTGCCACGCGAGCGGGTGGTGCGGATCGTCAGCGGCTGGTTGCTGTTGGGAGCTGGAGTTATGCTGATCGGCTGGCGACTGTGGTGGATGGCGTTGCCCAGGTGAAGAAGTGCATGGAAGAGTGGCCGCTGGCCGATAACGACAACGGCCAGTTTCGCTACTATTCTCATGCATGTCTGAACATGAAGGTTCTGAACCGATGAAGATTGCCAACCCGCGGGCTGTCCTCTCAGCCACTCGTAAGTCGTTCACGCACAAGTTCGCCATCAATGGCTACGAAGGGTATCTGACGATTGGTCTGTTTGAAGATGGGTCGCCGGGCGAGATATTCATCAAGATGAGCAAGGAAGGCTCGACGCTTTCGGGCTTGATTCAGGGATTCTGCAGAGCGTTCAGCCTTGCTTTGCAGTACGGGCTTCCAGTTGAACATGCGGTGGAACGATTTCGCGGCATGCGTTTCGAGCCAAGCGGATCAACTTCAAATCCGCAGATTCCTGAGGTGAGCAGCATTCTGGATTATGTTGCGCGGTATCTTGAACTGTGTTTCGTTGATGGCGAGTGATGATGGTAAACTGTTTTCCACCCAGCAGGTAAATGTCTCGATGGTTTGCCGAAATGGAGCGATGCGGTGCCAGCCTCTCCACAAGCTCAGAGTGTTCCAATCCAAATGACGCGAATGCTCTGAGTCTGATGCGGAGTTGCCGGTGATTCGATTCGCAACTCGGCCGAGCCAGCGCGGGTCGATATCTGCTTGAAATCTGCGCTCACCCGTAGCACACTCTCACCGTCCTCATTCGTTTCAATCGATGCGAGCACACCCTCAGGAAGATCTGTGGTGACGATTCGTGGTGGCTCAGCGTTCGCTGATTTTTGCGGAAGCGGATGCACAACCGTCGCCAACTGCCCATCATCACCTTCTGCGTCCGGCTGGAGAACGAGCCTGATGACATCACCAGCACTTCGTTCCACGCGTACCAGGACAGGGATCGCAAACTCAGGACGTTGGATGGAATCAGTTGTTACACGAATAAGCCCCGAATACACTCCCTCGTGTTCAAAAGTAGTTGTGATATCAATGGCGGTACCTTCTCCAGAGCCAGCTCGGAGTGGTCGTGAAGAGAGGGTCATGTTCTCTCCCAGGTCGGTCACGGCCGCGTGCACTCCCAGCGCACTGACGCTGTGCGGTCTGATTACGAGGCTGGCGTGGCCGCTCTCACCAGTTCGCTGGTGAATCACAACTCTGTCTGGCTGGACGAAGTAGGCCACTTCGACGGAAAATGCAAACTCTAGAACAATCTCCTGTTCGAGTTGCCCTGCAGCCGCCCGCACTGCCACAAGGTGAGCCTGCTTGCCAACCTCATCAAAAACGCGCATTGATATTTCAAACTGTGAGGTTTCACCTGGCAGGATTGCAGCCTTGTCGAACTTCCCGCTCAGGCAACCGCATGTCATCCGAGCGATGTCGAGACGTACAATGCCGTTGCTTGTGTTTCGGAATGTCACGGTTCTGGACGCCATTGCCATGACCGGGATTTCGCCGAGGTCCGCCGGTGTTGCTGCGACGATCTCGATAAGCGGTATTCCTTCAGTCGCTGCGGCGGATCCGCCGCGAAAGCTGGGACGCGCGATCATGGCAAAGACAACAACTGCACCGATGAGAATGGCAACAGTGATCAAGAACAGTGGGAGGCGCTTCAACTACTCACTCCTGTCAACGGCGGTGCCGGAAACTTCTATCAATGTGACCTGCTCCCCAAAACTTGACCCAATCGCTGTGAGAGTTTCTACTGCCCTTTTTACGGGCAAGGAGGCTCTCGAAGATGAAACGCAAACGACACACACCCGAACAGATCATCGCCAAGCTGCGTGAAGCTGATGCGATGCT
>JBPCKF010000002.1:0-23876 GCA_051004555.1 Phycisphaerales bacterium
ATCCACGAGATGCCCTGTTCATGCAGCGCGTTCCAGCCGGCATCAACAAATGCCCGCATGCGATCGGTGCGTGATGGTTCATCGCGTGATGGTGTTGCAGGCACATGCGCCAGCGCAGCCTGCATGGCGCGATATGCATCAGCCCGCTTAGCCTCTTCCACGCAACATGTCCCTGAGTATCGCAAGCCCGCGCGTGAGCATGTCATCATTCACTGCGTAAGACAGGCGAAAGTGTGTGTCGCGACTGCTGAAGACATTGCCCGGGATGATGAGCACGTTCTTCTCAACAGCTCGATTGCAGAACTCAGTGGCGCTCATGCCTAACTTCGCCGGCACTTCAACAAACGCATAAAACGCGCCACCTGCAGGAAGAATGTTCGCATGAGGCGAAAGTGTTGCAAACACCATGTCGCGCTTGCGCTGGTAGGCAGCGACCTGTTGCGACATGTCAACATCGAACGCTTCAGTGACGCCGTGCTGCGCCATTGAAGGAGCGCACACAAAGGTGTATTGCTGCAGCCGCGTCATTACATCAATGAGTTCGGGCGGCCCGGCTGCGTAACCCAGCCGCCAGCCGGTACATCCATACGTCTTGCCGAACCCGCGGATGAGGAGCACGCGCTGGTTGCGCCCCGCAGGACTGGGGCAGCGCCCATTCTCCCTGGCATCTGCGTAGGTGAACTCATCGTAAATCTCATCAGTAACAAGCAGCACGCCGCGGGCATCGCACAGATCTGCGATGTCATTCATTTCCTGTTGCGAGAGCACAACGCCACTGGGGTTGCCGGGCGAGTTCACCATCACAACACGGGTACGACCGCTCAGCAGTGGCTGAATGCGCTCTGCAGTCATGCGGCCGTCGGGATAGGTGTCGAGCAGCACCGGCACGCCCCCGACCAGTTTCGTCAATGCCGGGTAAATCACAAACCAGGGATCCGCAATGATCACCTCATCACCGGGGTCGATCATCGCCTGCAGCGCAAGCAGCATGCCGCCACTTGTTCCTGCGGTGATCAGCACATCTCGATCATGATTGAAGCTGCGCGAGGGAAACTCCGCGTTCAGCCGCTGCGCGATGCGCTTCCGCAGCGGTGCAATACCCTGCGAGAGCGTGTACCCATTGTGATTCTCATCAATCGCGCGATGGGCAGCCTGCTTGATGCGATCGGGAACGGGAAAGTCCGGCTGGCCAATGGAAAAGTTGCAGGGATCGGTAAGCGTTGCGCCAAGTTCAAAGACGCGACGAATGCCCGACGCATCGATCACGCTGGCGCGCTGACCGAGCCGCAGGGGTTGGGAGTTCGTCGAAGTTGTTTGCGATCGCGACATAAAAGTCGCCTGACTCACTTCTTGGCCTTGCCAGCAGCCTTCTTGGCTGCGGGCTTGGCGGCTGCAGCAGCAACGGGTGCAGCGACAGCGGCATCAGCATCTTCATCAGCATCCTTCTTCTTCTTGCCTGTCGTCACTTTGATGCTCGCGACCTTGGGAAGATGAATGGGATCAGTGTCCCCCACCTTGAACCTGCCCTGTTTGGTGAGCTTGGCAATGCGCTCGGCCCGTGTCAGCACATTGCGATGGGCCTGGAGTGCGCCGGATTCAGTTTTCAGACTGCGATGAAGACTCATGGGAACACACTCCAATATCATACCAATCAAGGGGGAAGACGGTCAAAACACACTCAGCCACTGAACTTGCGTGGCAACCAACTGGTCAGGTCCTTGCGGCCGACCTTCTTGTTCCACGCATCAAAGACCCGCTGAATGCGTGTTTCAAGCTCGACGATCGCCGGGCTGGAACGTTCGTCACGAGCATAGCCCGGCACAACGAACACTGACAGATTCCCATTATTGGCAGGTGTTACATACGCTTCAAGCCCATTGGCACGACAAAACTCCGCAACCTGAATCGCACTCTCGCGGCGGGTGGTGATCAGCGAAAAGTAGTTCAGCCCCCCCACGCGCGGATCAGCATCGATTTTCCGGGCGTTGACGTTAGCTGTGTTGCCACCAGCCGGCGCAGAGCGACCTCCACCCTGTTGGCGATTGCCTGGGGCCAGGGCTGCTCCGGCTGTGCCAGCGTCATTTGGGCCGCCGTTCTGCCGTTCACGTGAGAGACTGGCTGCGATTTCATGATTCTCAAGCATGATGGCGCCGCCAGTGTCTGCGATTCCGCCGCCACTGCCATCTTCATCTCCTGCACCGCTGGTAAACCCTGCAATGTACGCAATCAGGCAGACAGTCAGCAGGACTGCAACGCCGATGAAGACGTATCCCACAGGCACGCGCAGCATGCGTCCCGGTGCCATCCAAGCCAAGGCTGATGGCAGTTCATACTCGTCACCAGCATCATGCACCTCAAGGTGATCTGCAGCTGATGTGCCGGTATGGCGATCGAGCGAGGGAGCAGGCTCGAACACCTCACGCTGCTCTCGCAGCAGTTCGTACAATACGGGTTTCTTGCGTCGCATATGGGCAACCTCCATGTTGCGCAACTGCCGATGAAAAACGCAGCTGCGAAGGCATCCTGCCAGTCAATCACAACCGTCTGCAAGTAGTATACACAAAATCCGGCCCGCGTGAAAGGCCTTTCGCAAGGGAAATTGGGCGATCAGAGCCGCGCACGCCAGTAAGCATCCTCCGTGGGAAAGCGCACAACGACGGAACGCGCTTCCACACCCACCTCCTCACCCCCCACCCGGCTATCGTCGTCCATGCTCATCTATGCAGGGATTGATGAAGCGGGATATGGCCCGATCCTTGGGCCGTTGTGCGTGGCTGCGAGCGTGTTTGCCTTGCCCGATCGCGATCCTGCCCAGGGTGCGCCGAGTTTGTGGAACATGTTGCGATCTGGGGTTTCGCGGGCTGGCCGTGACAATGCACGTCGAATCGCGATTGATGATTCCAAGAAACTCAAAGGGGCGCCTGGTGGCCGCGAACATCCATTGCGGAGGCTGGAGCGTGGCGTGTTGTGCATGGCTGCGGTCATGCAGAGCGATCGCGCGCTTGCGATTGATGGGTTGAGTGATGCGACGCTGCTTGAGCATGTTCGCACGCCAAGTTGTGCTGCGTTGCCGGGCGAGTGTGTCAGGCATCCGTGTGCGTTGCCGATTGCGATCACGCAGGATGAAGTGCGTGTTGGTGCTGCACATCTTGGGCGGATGATGCGAAACGCGGGGGTTGAACTCGAGCAGATGTTGTGCAGAGTGATTGAACCCTGCGCGTTTAACCGTGCAGTTGCAACCACACGCAACAAGGCAACAGTGAACGCAGCAGCAGTGATTGGTTTGATTGATGCGATCTGGCAGAGGTATCCGCATGCCCATCCGCGCATTCTCGTTGATCGCCTGGGCGGCCGCATGAACTATCGTGAACTGTTGCAGGACGCCTGGCCGAGTGCACGGCTGACGATTGTGCATGAGCGGCCAGCGATGAGCCGGTACATGATTGTGCATGAAGACCGGGCACTGACTGTGAGTTTTATGGTGGATGCAGATCAGCGACATCTGCCAGTGGCGTTGGCATCGATGACTGCGAAGTATCTGCGTGAGCTGCGCATGTTGCGATTGAACCAGTTCTTTCAGTCGCATCGGCCCGAGCTGAAGCCGACGGCTGGGTACCACGAGGATGGCCGCAGATTTCTGGAAGAGGTTGAGGATCTGGTGGAGCGGCTGGGGCTCGACCGTCAGTCGCTGGTGCGCATGCAGTAGGGTTGAGAGATCATCTCACACCTCGGCAACCGGGTCCTTGATGCGGGACAGCTGGTGAGTTATGATCTCAGAACGAGATTTCCAATCACAGCTGAGAAGGAAGTTTTCAGATGAATGGACCGGGGAATTCACTGTTGACGGAGCCGGAATGGCAACACCTTGCTGAGACCATGAGACTCTCGGAGCGTCAAACACAGTTGTGCCGCTGGGCTCTCGAGGGACTTCCGGAGAAGGCCCTGGCACGCGAACTTGGCATGTCGAAAGCCGGGGTCCACTATGATTTTAAGGCGCTTTACATTCAGTTCGACGTACACGACCGTGCCGAGTTGGTTGTTTCGATAGTGCGCCAGGTCAAAGGCGCGCATGGCTTCGGCTACTGTGATTGATTGCAAGGCCGGGCGCGGGTGTAGCTCAGTGGTAGAGCGTCACGTTGCCAGTGTGAATGTCGCGGGTTCGATCCCTTCGCCCCGCTTTCCTCACAAAGGCATGTGCCACATCGACCTACGCCCTGATCGTGTGACTATCCCCAGCGGCCGGTTCACGGGACTGCTCTTCAATCATCCTTTGTAACCCAATTGCCACGGTCCGGCCTTCACCGCCTCGGTGAGCGCCGCGATCGCGCCCTTCCCCATGGGCGGCGCGTGGACCTGCGCCGGCGAACAGGTTGGCTCAGAGCTCATCGGGCAGTCGATCGTGAAACGGCAGACCGCGTTCGTGCGCATCCAGGCGCAGCAGCCACAGGCCGATGCCCGCAGCACCCTGCATGAGCCCGGTCTGCGCTTGCAGAAAATCCGGACGCGCGCGGTGTTCGGCGTGGGTCCACCTCAGAAAGCGAGGATTGTCAGGCGGTCCTGAAGTTGCGCGGGAGAGAATGTCAGCCGAGAGCGCCCGCGCGAGTTCGATCGCGCGCGGATCGTCCCTTTGCACATGCCATTGCAGCAGCGCATCAGCCACGCCTGCCGCCCCGCAACAACGACCGACGTTGTTCCAGTATCCTTCAGGTCGAGCATTGGGAAGTCCCTGCGCGAGCAGCGTGTTCATCGCAGTGCGGACGGGCTCGAGCCAGGCCGCGTCACCGGTGCGCTCGGCGAGCAGCGTGAAGAATCGCGACGTGCCTGCCGGGCCATGACACCAGCCGAGATAGAACAGGTCCTCACCGCCCGGTTCGTGGTGGCGCACGAGGCCGCCTGCATCATCCCGTCGGGCCAGATCATCAAGGCGGCGGGCGGCGGCGAGGGCGGCGGCGCGAAACCGCTGCGCGACTTCAGGCTGTTCATCGATCAGCGCCTCATCAAGGCGCAGCAGCGCAAAACCAATGCCCGCAGTTCCATGCGAGAAGTTCGGATACCGCCGATCGAGCGTGGTCGAGATCGGCCAGCGCATCGTCCGACCACTCTGGGTGTCTTCAACTTCGCCGCGAGCGAGAAGTTCAAGTCCGCCCTCTCGAGCGCAGGTTCGGAGTTCTTCGGCGAAGCCGGGATCGTCCGCTTCAAACCGTTCCGCCGCGTCAAGCAGCGCCAGGATGATCCCCGCCGAGCCGGAGATCACATCATTCACCGGCCCCCACGCGACACCCGCTTCGGTGCGTTCGGCCCGGTCGATGATCGCCTCGAACACTTCCTTCGCTGCAGCCCGATACCTGACTGCGTCAGTCTGTTCCGCGCAGCCATCGGCGACTTCCAGCAGTATGAATCCGACGCCGCCCAGCCCCGTGTACAACCCGCATTCTTCGCCATTGGCTTCTTTGGCTGGCGTCACAAGCCAGCTGGTACTGACGCGATGAATCAGGTCATCTGCCGCCTGCCGCGCAACTTCGAGGTCATGCGAGTTCGCCTTCCCGGTGCGGTGATGCAGTTCGAGAAAGAGCAGGATCGACCCTGGCGCGCCGTGATACAGATTCAACTCAGGAGATGCGTCAGCAGCATCAGCAACCGCTGGCCACGCAAGCCCATGCGGCGTTTCGATCGCGACCGATTCCAGCCAGCGCGCTGCTGCCCGGGCATCAGCAACGAGATCATCCGGCGAACCTGGTGGCGGTTCGAACGGGAACGCGTAGATCACGACAGTAACAAGAAAGGCGTACATTTGTCGACCTCCATGCGATTCATGTCATCGCGACGCGGCGCATCAGAACACTCGATCCAACTCGACCATATGTCTGGTATCATACAACTCCAGTGGCTGAAACACCAAGTTCATTCTCATCCGTCATTCTCTTCGACGGCCTCTGCACGTTGTGCAACGGCTCGGTGCGATGGGTGATCGAGCACGATCGCAGCGCGAGATTCGCCTTCGCATCCCTTCAGTCGAAAGCGGCAGAGCGGGTGCTGCGCGAGACGAGCGGATCGACGGAGAATGTCGATCTCTCGAATCTGCCCGACTCGATCGTGCTCGTCGATGCCGAGGGAGTGCATACGCGCTCCGACGCTGCGATTCGTATCGCGCGCGGGTTGGGTTTGCCGTGGTCGCTGATGGTGATCTTTCTCATCGTGCCCCGACCGCTGCGCGACTGGGTGTATGCACTGATCGCCCGCAACCGCTACCGCTGGTTCGGCAAGCGCGAATCGTGCATGGCCCCAGCGCCGGGTCTGCGCCAGCGCTTTCTGGATGCGGATGAAACGGAAGTGGAGAAGGATGCGCTTGCAGATCACGAATCGATTCTCGCAGGTCCAAGCCCTCACTCCAAACCTCTCTCCCTGAGGGAGACAAACGAATCGCCCGGCCCCATCTGGAGTTTCTTTCTCCGCTGCGTGCTCGCGCACGTTGTGATCTTTGTGTTCCCGTTCCCGCTGGGCGCGTTCCCGCGCGGCGCGGGCATTCCCGGAACGGACTGGCTCGCCGGGCTGCACGAGAAGTTGATGTACGCAGTCGTGCCGTGGGTGGCGGACACATTCATGGGTATCAAGATCACCATCTTCCCCGCAGGCAGCGGCGATACAACATACAACTATGTCGAACTTCTCTTATACATGATCTTCGCCGTCGTGATCGCGGGTGCGTGGACGGCGATTTGGCGAGGCCGACCGCTCTCGCCGCGCACGTTCGATCTCGTCACGGTGTATGTGCGATATTACCTTGCGTCAATCATGCTGGTGTACGGGCTGGACAAGGTGATGCTGCTCCAGTTCCCCGCGCCGGGGCCGAGCCGGCTGATGGTGAGTTACGGCGAAAGTTCACCGTTTGGGCTGCTGTGGACCGCGATGGGCGCCAGCCCGATGTACCAGTTCTTCGGCGGAGTGATCGAGATGGTCGGGGCAATCCTCCTGCTGTGGCGAAGAACATCGCTGCTCGGCGCACTCATCACCGTGGGCGTTCTTGCCAACGTCGTTATGCTCAATCTTTCGTATGATGTGCCGGTCAAAATATTCTCAGCGCATTTGCTGTTACTGGCATTGTTCGTGGCGTCGCCACACCTGGGCCGGGTGCTCGGGGTCGTGCTGTTCAACCTGCCGACAGCGGCGGCGAGACTGCGGCCGTTCCCCGTGCGCTCGACATGGGCGCAGCGGGTGGCGCTCGGTGTCAAGGTGTTGTTCATTCTGTGGATCACTTTCGGCCAGGCGTGGATGTTGCATCGGCTGCTCACCCCGTCGCGCGCCCTCGCAGCCTCGAACCCGCTGCACGGGTTCTACCGGGTTGAGTCGTTTTCACTCGATGGTGTGCGTGGGAGTAACCTTGATGATGCAGTCCGCTGGGTGCAGATGGGGATCGATGGTCGCGGTTCGGCTGCCGTTCGCTTCGCCGACGGCCGCGTCGACAGTATGTGGACTGTGCCCGATGTTGAGAAGAGTGAACTAACTATTCGTGGGGCCGGACCGCAGGCGATTGTCTTGTCGTTTGCGCAACCATCTCCGGACGTATTGATACTTGAAGGGACGTGGACCGAAGATCGCGACCTTGCAGTACGACTGATCCTGATCGAAGAACCGCCCGCCCTCCGCAGCCGCGGCTTCAATTGGATCAACGAGTCACCGTATTACCGGTGAGAAGCGACTCCACCCACAACTATCAACATGAACTACTCCGTATATGCAACACCTGCGAGGCCGACGACGATCAGCCGCTGCTCGGATCCGACGGGCGCGAACAGCAGGAACGGCCAGTCCTTTGAGCGCGTGAGCCGGGGCACATACATCTGCGATGCAATGCGCACGCGCTGGCCGCGCCCATCGACAGCGCGGCCGGCGAGTTCCTCGCCCACTGCATAGACCGCAAAACCTCGCTCATCAATCGCAGCTGCCATCGATTCCCTTTCGAGCAGCTTCGTGCGACTGGCGCTGGCAAGGTGTGGCCGCCAGACAGCCATGGCAAGATACTCGGGATGAAAGAACACCAGCTGCGCTTTGGCAGGTCCGGGCGCGCCCTGCATGGCAGGCGACGCAGCCAGCATCTGAGAACACATGCCGCGCGTGCCGCGTTTTGATATGACAATCCGCTGCGGCGTCCGCACCATGTCTTCGATCGAAGTGCCGTTGAGAAACACACCATTCAACGTTGCATCATCACCCAGCTCAAATGCAAAGAGTGCATTACCCCATCTTCAGTCCAGGTTGGAAAAAGGTATTCAGCCTCGGGGAGTGATGTGGTTTCGATCGAGTCGCCGCGCTTGATGACGAGCTCGAAGTGCAGATCGTCCGGCGGCCTGCGCACCCATGCAATCACATTCGCCGAGTCGAGCGATCCCAGGGCTGCATAGGCGTTGACATGGTTGTCATCTGCAATCCAGGTGAGCTTGCCGGTTTCCCACTCGACGAACCCAATCCAGCGTGAACCATTCTCCTGCGGCTGCTCGACGATGAAGCCGCGATTGTTGGCTGATCGCCCCAGCAGCATGGGCGCTTCGAGTTCGCCGATCTTCGAGATCATTGATGAGGACGCATCTTCGGGAATGGGAGGCGGCGCGATTGCGAACACTTCGACCTGTGTTGCGACTGGCACGGTGGCGCGGAAAGATGCGTTGATCGTTTCGATGGCGGGCGCGAAGCCGGTCTCTGAGGCAAGGTACATCCCGTTGGGACTGCTCAGCGGCAATGTCACGCTGTTGTAGGGAATCGAACCGAGCGGGAGAAGATGCGTTGTCACCGAAGGCACAGCCTGTCGCGACACCGGCTGGGCCAGCGGTTCGCCTGTACCGAGCGGTCGGTTTGCGGCGTGCCCGCCAGTGCGTTCGGTGATGCACCCGCCGAGCGCAACGATCGCTGCACGCGGCGTACAGCGCTTTGACAGAGGAGCGGTGGAACGATTATCGCGCAAGAACGGAAATGGCAACCGAGCCGATCGATCGCCACACGCTCGATCAGGATCAACGGCGATGGTCGGAAGAGCGGCTGACACAGTTCACTGCCGACGTTGGAGCGATTGTCGCGGAATCTCCCGACATCGTCGCGGCATGGACGGGGATGGCACATGCTGCTTGGCGCACACGGATGCTGCAATCGCTGGATGCTGCAGGGCAGTCCGGTCTCTCAGACTTTGCAGAGCTTTTACAATCTCTTGCGCTCTCTCCTGCTGAGCGGGCGCTCGTTCTTCCGCTTGAAGCGCAGTACCTCACCGATCTCGATTTGGTTCTGGAGGATTTTGCCAAGGGCTATATGGCTGTTGAGGATCGCATGTTCGAGATCCGTGAAGCACTTGAGAACCAGAATCCGCGAGCTGTTGCACAACGGGCTGAGATGGCACAGTGGTATCGTCAACTACAAAAGCGTGTTTACCTCCTCAATCAAGAGTTTGCAGCCGCTTGTGCCGCCGTGCTCGAACCCGGTTCCGCGGCGCGCTGGTCGATGATGGTGGGCGAAATGTTCAACCGACCTGCGTATGAGGCGAGCCCGGTGGATTTGTGCGTCGATGCCCTCCGCGATGATGCGATGTTGGTTGATGACAAACTGATCGCGATTACTCTCTTGTACGACGAGTACTGCTCGAGGCGAATGGTCTATCGACATCGCCTGAACCGGGCGATTGAATCGTGGACTGGTTCAAAGCAGGAGGCAACTGCGATGGCCCAGTACGAAGCAAATCTTGCTGCGATCCGCACAGATTGGACCATCACACCAGAGTCCGCTTTTGCTGATAATCCAGTCGCTCCGCTTCTGGTTGAATGGGCACAGATGGAGCGAAGCATCACCTTGCGGCTGAAAAGGGTGTTCTCGTCGGATGAGTTTGAAGCGCTCCCGCCTGCAATCCGGTTTCTTATGGATTGGCACGAACCGCCGCACGATCGTCAGTAAGAAGCGGGCTCTCAATCGGAAGAGGGCTTGCACTCCCGGGGTCATCATTTTCAGGAATCTTCAAATTTCCTGGCCCCGCGCCGCAGATACAATCGCATGACAAGGTGGCTGGAGTCGCCAGCCCGCGTCACTGGCTGTCCCTGATGTTTCAATTGAGAGGATATTGCAATGTTCCGTCTGCATAGCTTTGTGCTGGGGTTCACTGCGTCATGCAGTTTGATGGGGAGCGTTTTTGCTGCTCCACCGCCCAGCGTTTATTCAACTTTGGACCGCCTTGTCCAGCCGCTTGGGCTGGGGCAGGCTATCGATGAGATTGATGACGGTCAGGATCGAGGGAACGCCGGGTACGAAGACAAGATCGGCCCAGCCATTACTGCGTTCGTCAATCGCGAGTTTGCCAAGGCCCGCGCGTTGCTCGAACCACTCACTGGCGCGAGTGGAGCAGATGGCGTTTACGCAAACTACATGCTCGGCTTGATTTATCAGCATGGGCTGGATGTGCCTGCCGATGCCAAGCGGGCAGCAGCGTATCTCACCGCCTCTGCCAACGGCAACTGTCCCCAAGCAGCCCGCGCACTGGCCCGCATGCACGCTGGTCATGATGGAGCGCCTGCAGATTGGAACGCAGCATACTCATGGTTGATGAAGGGAGCAATGCTCAACGATGCCCAGTCGCAGTGGCTGGTCGCAGGATGTTACTTTGACGGTCGCGGCACGCAGAAGAGTGTGCTCAACTCAATGAGCTGGGCAATCCTCGCAGCAGAAAACGGATGGGAGGACGCACACCAGAATCTCAACAACATCGCCAGCGCGCTCAGCGAACAGGAAAAGGACCAAGTGCAGGCCAACACCGATGCGCTCAAGAAGCAGGTCGAGCAGGCAAGCTCGGTCGGGACTGTGCAACTGCAACTGCCATTGGATGAAATCCTCGACAGGACAGGTGCAGAAGTTACGCGCGGTGAGAAGCTCTATCTCGATGAAAATTACACAGAAGCAATGGCCGTGCTCCTGCCACTGGCAGAGCAGGGCAGTGAGATTGCCCAGTTCTATGTCGCGCGTATGCATGAACGCGGCTACGGCACGCCGGAGAACGCGCAGGAAGCAGTCCGCTGGTACACGCGCTCCGCGCAGAGTAGAAACACAAGTTCACTCTACAACCTCGGCAGGATGTATCGCGATGGACTCGGCGTCACTCCTGATCTTGCCAAGACGCTCGACCTGTGGTACCTCGCGTCAATCTACGGCCACGCAACAGCGCAGAACGACCTGGGCGCAGCCTTTGCAACCGGCGATGGCCGCATGAAGAATCTCATCGAAGCCTTTGCGTGGTTTACACTCGCTCAGGAAGGCCAGGATGAAAATGCTGGCAACAACCTTCGCATCATCGCGCAGGAGATGAACCCTGCACAGATTGAGGAAGCCCGCAAGTTTGCCGACGCATTGCGCAAGCGCATCGCAGAGCAGAGTTTCGATCCGCGCACACTGCCACAGGTTCCGGTGCCCCCCTTCATGGCTCAGTTAGGTCAGCCGGTCCAGCCAGGCCAACCAGTGACGCCGCAGCCGGTGCAGCCAGTCGCAGATGCATTTGCAGGCACATGGACCGGCATGGGCACCGACACTATGGACGACGGCACGCCCATGCAGTTTCCCATGCAGTTGATCTTCCGTCAGGCTGGTGCAGAGCATATTGCCTCAGTGACTGGTGAACTCAAGATGCCCGACCAAACCGGACGCATGCTCACCATCCGCATGGTGGCTGAGTTCCGCGGCCAGGCACAGGGCACGCGCATCCGCATGACAGCATCGCAGATGGATGTCCGTGTCGTCGAAACCAATCAGCAGATTCCCGTCGGCCAGCAGCAGATCCTCGAAGCATCTGTGAACGGCACATCAATGAGCGGACGCATTGGTGACGAAGTCAACGGCTATACCGACTTTACTGCCAATCGTCAGGGCGGCGGCATGCAACCGGGCGGTGGCGGTGGTGGTGGCGGTGGTGGCGGAAACCCGCTTGATCCCCGCGGTGGTGGTGGCGGTGGTGGATTTACGCCTCCTGTCAATCCCGGCGGTGGGACCAACGTTCCTCCTCCTCCACCAGTGTTCCACGGCGACTGGCGCGGCACGCTCACTGAAAACTATCAGGACGGCACAACCGCGCAGTACCCCGTGACCGTCAGCATTACTCAGGCTGGCAATGGGTACACGGCCCGCATCAGCACGCAGTTCACAGCAACTGATGAGGCTGGCAGCCAGATCACGATCCGCTATGACGCCCAACTGCAGGGCCAGGCCAGCGGCGCCCAGCTCACGATGAACACCACCAACATCACCCTGTTCATCGTCGAACGCAATCAGCAGATACCCATGGACCCGCAGCAGTTCATCGGAACAATCCAGGGCAACACACTCACCGGTCGACTTGGCAACGACACCATCGGCTGGTCGCAGGTCGATGTGCAAAGACCAACCGGCCTGACGCCGCCTCCTCCCCCCGGCGGTGGTGGTGGCTTCCCCGGCGGCGGCGGCGGCGGCTTCCCAGGCGGTGGTGGTGGTGGTGGCAACCCACTTGATCCCGGATCGGGTGGCGGTGGTGGCGGCGGTTTCCCGGGCGGTGGCAATATGCCACTCGGAATGGCAGACCCCCCTGCTCAACGAACACTGAACACCACGCCCGCCGAAACTTCAACAACCCTCACCACAGCCATGCACCTCACCGAAGTGCGCTAAAATCCCCTCGTAACACACTCGCTCAAAGGAGTCCACCAATGAAACTTGCAACACCTTGCCTCGCACTCATCCTCGCAGCAGCAACACTCACATTCGCAGCATGCAAAGGCGAAACCCCCGCAGATGACGGCACAGGCAGCACCGGCACGACAACAACACCCACAGGTTCCAACGCTGGGACGACCGGAACAACCGGCACCGACAGCACTAACACCAACAACAGTCCCGGCGGCTTTGGAGCCAGTGCCATTCGCAACGCGCAACAAGGCAGCAACAGCGCGGAAGGCACCAACACCAACAACACCAGCAACGACGCAAATGCTCAGGAGATGACGCCCAAGCAGGTGATCGAACATCATCTCGAACTGCTCCGCAATGCAGACACGGATGCTCTGCGGGCTGCTGTCACCGAACGCCAGCGCGACCGCGTCTCTGAAGCGACGGTCCTCGAAGGGTCACAGGCTGCCAAGGCCATCACAAGCGTCGATGAGATCTTCGAATCAGTCGAGTTCGGCACCGATGAAGCCGGCAACAAGACCGCGAAGATCATGATGCCCGGCGGCCGTTCCCTGACCACCCTCATCATGCTCGACGGGAAGTGGTACGCTGACACAATCTGGTGGAGGTAACACCAAAGACGCGCGACTGCATTGATGGCGAAATCTCAGATTGCGGCTGAAACCCGGGAGTGACGCGCGAACTCCCGAGTTTTTCATGCGCCAGCTGTGCGTGTACGGGCCTTTCGGAGCGTGCAGGTGATCCGCCATGTGTTACCATGCTCCAGATGGAAGAGAACCTGCCGTCACATCCGCCCGGCGCCGACACTTCACCCATGCCGCCTGTGGCTCCTCCCACCTCGCCGCAACTCATGGTACTGCCTGCCCGGATTCGCGAACGTCTGGTCACAGCTGCGCCGCGTGATACGCTGCCACCGCGCTGCGCGAAATGTAACGAGCCGAGTGATGGCAAGGTTCGCAAAGGGACATTTTCCTGGCTTCATCCCGCGCTCTATCTCATCATTCTGGCTGCATTGCTGATCTACGTGATTGTGGCTCTGATCGTGCGGAAGAAGGCGACGGTGATGTACGCGCTGTGTCCTGTGCATGCCAGGCAGCGGCAGCGGCGCATTGCGCTTGCGTGGGTCGTGTGCCTGCTCTTCCCTGCATCGATTGCGATCGCGATCGCGGTTGATGAGCCGCTTCTGATTCTGGCAGGATTGGTTTGTCTGATCGGCGGTTTGGTTTATACCGCGCTCGCTGTGCCGGTGCTGGTGCCGACGCGCATTGATGATCGCTTCGCAGAGTTCAATCGAGCAGGCCCTGCATTCCTCGATTCGCTGCCAGTCATGCAGGGATACTGACTGAAAAAATCTTCGCTGCAAAAGCACAATAAAGCCTGCTGGGGTGGTTCTCGCGCGAAGCCGCGAGCGAAAGATTGTTTGTTGCATCTCCTGTCGTCCTCGGGACGAAGAGTGTTTGATGCAGAGAACAACAATAACACACATTCATCGCAGGGGTCTCAGTCGCTCCGACGTGATAGTGGTTCTCATCTGCATTCTTGCGGCAGGTGCAATCGTTCTCCTTGTGCGCGACTGCGGCGGTGGGAGAACTCATGTACATCCGTCCATCAATGTACAGGCCACCACCCAACTCCAGCAGATTCATAAAGCAATGACAGCCTTTGCACGACAGTTCAATGACACGCTGCCACGCCCCGGCCTCATTCACACCATCGGCAATGTTCCCGGCACCGGTGCTGAAGACCTTTCGCAGAACACCACAGCGAATCTTTATTCATCCATCATTGCACAACACTATCTCACGCCGCAGCTCGTGATCTCGCCGCTCGAAAACAGCGAAAAGGTCGTCGCCGACGAAAACTACGACCACACCGCGTATAGCCCAGCCAACGATGTCTACTGGGATGCATCATTCGCCGCGGACCTCGCCACAGTTTCCAATGTGTCGTACGCACATATTCCTCTCGTCGGCGAATGGGCTGCGAAAGAGTGGCGTGTGACGGGCAACTCAAACGTTGTCCTGTTGGGCGATCGCGGACCCGAAGATGGCATTGCAAATCCTGCATCAGTCACCTGCACAAACAAGCGTGCACTCTGGAAGGGTGCAGTACTTTTCGCGGATGGTCACAGCGAGTTCTGGAACTCCTTCGACGGATCAGATACACGCCAGCAACCCTTCGACAAGATCTTCGCGCCGGGCGACAACCTCATTTCATTCACGAAGTCGATCATCGATGGCAAAGCACAACTGCAGTGGGATTGAGATCAAAAACAAAGCCGCGACCAGTGGTCGCGGTCGCCACGCGCCGGGTAATGTCGACTATCATCACACATGGCTGCGCGATCAACTCAACAACGTTACTGGCTTATGAAGTCAGAGCCCGAATCCTATTCCATCGATGATCTTGCACGCGATGGCTCAACCAGTTGGGATGGCGTACGCAACTATCAGGCTCGCAACCTGATGCGCGATGAGATGAAGTTGGGAGATCAGGTGCTGTTCTACCACTCCGGCAAAGGTGCTGGCGGGCCGGGCGTCACAGGCATCGCGCGGGTCTCAGCAGCAGCCCATGCTGATGCCACCGCCCTTGAGAAACACAGCGACTATTACGATGCCAAAGCAACCAGGGATGAGCCCATCTGGATGATGGTTGATATCGCCTTTGTCGAGAAGTTTGATGCAGTCGTGCCGCTGAGTGTGCTGCGAAACGAGAAACAACTCGAAGGCATGCCACTGCTGCAGCGCGGCCAGCGATTGAGCGTACAGCCGGTCAGCGCTGCCCACTTCAAACATGTCTGCAGGCTTGCGAAGAAGATGCAGGGTTGACGCACAGACCAGCGCAGTCGCAGCGGAAATCCAACGGCCGCAAAGCGCTCCGCTGCGCGTTGCGGCTAACCGGGCGCCACTTCCGATTTGAGTGATCCGGTTGCGACTGCTGCCGATGTTGTTGCGACGCCGACCGCGACCACTGGTCGCGGCTTTGTGGGTTACTCGAGGATGCCGTGCTTTGTGATTG
Source organism: Phycisphaerales bacterium (assembly GCA_051004555.1). Classification (GTDB taxonomy): domain Bacteria; phylum Planctomycetota; class Phycisphaerae; order Phycisphaerales; family SM1A02; genus JBPCKF01. The sequence continues at coordinate 15,694 of JBPCKF010000002.1, forward strand.
CATCGAGCACTGAGCGCACGCTTTCTTCGATGGTCTGCTTGTCGGTGTGGATGTGCAGTTCGGGCTTCGTGGGCGCTTCGTAAGGATCATCAATGCCAGTGAAGCCTTTGAGCTCGCCAGCCCGAGCCTTCTTGTACAGACCCTTGGGATCGCGCTTCTCCGCTTCTTCCAGTGAACAGTCGACGAAGACTTCAATGAAGTCGAGCTTGGCTTCTTCGTGCAGCTTGCGCACCTGATCGCGATCGGATACATAGGGGCTGATGAAACTCGACAGTGTGACAACGCCTGCATCTGCGAAGAGTTTGCACACTTCGCCGATGCGGCGAATGTTTTCCGTGCGGTCTTCAGCTGAGAAGCCGAGGTTCTTGTTCAGGCCGAAGCGGATGTTGTCGCCATCGAGTCGATAGGCTGTCTTGCCATTCTGAATCAGCACCTGTTCGAGCGCAACTGCGATGGTGGATTTGCCCGATGCAGAGAGGCCGGTGAACCAGACGGTACACCCCTTGTGGCCGAGGTTCTTGATGCGTTCTTCGCGGGTGACAGTGCCATCGTGAAAGTGAATATTGGTTGCGATCTGCTGTGCCATGAATCTGTTACTCTTCCTGTATTGTCCCAATGATGATCTGATTACGCGTTTGCGGCGACGGGCTTTTCGGATGTCGCCCACTTAATGAGCACATCTGCAACCTCAGGGCGTGAAAACTCTGCGGGCGGACGCTGACCAGCTGCGAGCATGTCGCGCACCTTTGTTCCCGAGAGGAACACCTGATCGCCTTCGATCTTGGGGAAGGTCTTGCCCGAAACCATGCTCTGGGCCTTGTTGCTCCAGGCTGAATGCTCGAACTTCAGAATGGTCTGCTTGATCTCGCCTTCGCTGAACTCATCGAAAATATTCTGAGCGTCATACGTTCCGTAATAGTTGCCAACGCCTGCATGATCGCGGCCGACGATGAAGTGGCTGATGCCATAGTTCTGCCTGACCAGTGCATGCAACACAGCCTCGCGTGGCCCTGCATATCGCATCGCAGCAGGCATCACCGAAAGCATGGTGTGATCGGGATGGAAGTAATGCTCGATGATGGTCTGATAGCATTCCATTCTGACATCAGCAGGAATATCGCCTTCCTTGGTTTCGCCAACCAGAGGATGCACAAGCAGGCCATCAGTGATTTCCTGAGCACACTTGCACAGATATTCATGAGCGCGGTGAATGGGATTGCGAGTCTGAAATGCGCTGACTGTCTTCCAGCCGCGCTCCTTGAATGCTTCGCGGGTCTTGGCAGGAGGAAGGCGGTATTCGGTAAACTGTTCGCCCGGCTCCTTGGCGGGCGTGACGGTAATGACATGCACATCGCCACCCACCAGCCAGTTCCCCTCATCCATCACCTGTTTCGCGCCGGGATGGGCCTCATCTTCGGTGCGAAAGACGCTGGGAATCTCCAGCTTCTTGTCGTGAGGATACACCTCTTCGACATCGATCACACCCAGCAGCGTGCCATCAGAGTGATACATCGCAGCCTGGCTGCCCACCTTGAGCGTTGCCTTGACCGCGTCATCAACAGCAAGCGTAATCGGGATCGGCCACACCGCTCCGCCACCCCCGGAGTTGGCCTTGCTGAGGCGCATGTTCTTGCAGATCGACTCGAAGTCAGCCTGTTTGACAAAGCCCTTGAGCGGGCTGAACGCGCCGATGGCGATCATCTCAAGGTCGCACGCCTGCTTGGCGGAAAGCGTGATTTTCGGCAGTGAGGCAGCCTTCGATTTCAGGTCAGAAGCCGCCTTGGAATCGACGATGCGGTTGACCAGAGTGCCGCCATGGGGGGGAATCAACGATGCGCTTGCCATCAGACAAATCTCCTCTCGCAGGGTATTCTGCTGAACGTGGGGCCGATCGTAGGCGCAGGATTGCGGTGGGCAACCGGTTTTACACGTTCGGCGCGTTGTGATTGTGCTGATGACTTGCGGCGTATCGGCCGATACCCTCACCGACCATCATGGCGCTCTGACCGTCCCATCATTCTGCTCGGCTTTCATCGCTCCGGCACCCCCATGCTTGGCCGCATCTTCAGTCAGCATCCGCAGATCGGCTACTGGGTTGAGCCGCGTCATGTGTGGATGCACTATTTCATGTATCGCCGGCTGGACCTTTCTGGACGCTCGTGACGCCACGCCAGGGTAGTCGAGCAGATCACCAGCGAGTTCGACGCGTTCCTCCAAGAAGAAGGCGGCAATCGCTTCTGCGAAAAGACGCCGAGCAATATGGTGCGCTTGCCTTTCATTCGGGCGGTGATGCCTGACTGCAGGGTGATCCACATCATTCGCGATGGTCGCGCTTCAACGTTCAGCACTCTTGAGGTATTGGGCAGGCCAGCGATGGTGCGGATGATAAAGAGGCGGGTTGTGCATACGCCGTGGTGGCATTATCCTGCGTACATTCCCAAGGCGCAGTCGCTGCTCAGCGCGTTATGCTATGATTAGCGCTGCATGCCCACGGCCAATCGAGCCAACTCGAGCCAGTCAATCATTGAGCCGCGGAGGCCCCATGACGATTTTTCTTTTGAACAACTGGCTGCGAGCTATAACTTTAAACTTACTTCAGATCGTCGGCGGGTGTTCTCGCGACTGGTTGTGAAGGAGTGCGATCAAATCGAGGCACCCCGTCGTGTTCTCGACATCGGATGCGGACGCGGCATCGGTCGTCGGCTTGAATACGCTCACGAGATCCGAAGGCATATCGACGATTTCTGGGGGATCGAACCAGATCAATCAGTCACACCCGAGGAGGGTTTGTTTGATCACTTCCAACACGCTTTGATGGAAACTGCCGTGTTGCCTGAAGATCACTTTGACCTTGCCTATTCCTTCATGGTGATGGAACATGTCGCCGATCCGGAATCGTTCATGCGATCGTTGCACCGTAGCCTGCGCCCGGGTGGAGTTTTCCTATTTATGACGCCCAACGGCAGACACTACTTCACCCGGCTCGCGAAGCTGCTGCATCGTTTGAAAGTGGATGAACTCACATTGCGATTTCTGAAGCGAACCGAGGCGGAAGACTACCAATATCCTGTTCAATATCGCTTCAACCACGCCTCCGACATTCACTCCTGCGTGACACCGATCGGCTTCGACACACCGCAATTTGCCTATCTGGAAGCAGAAGGACCGACTTCCTACTTCCCAGGGCCGCTCCGCCCGATACTCTGGATGATGAACTCGAAGCGCCGCGTGATTCAATCGCCTCGGTGCCTGCTGACGCTTACCGGCCGGGTCACAAAGTCCTGAAGTCCTGAACACGCGCGCCAATCTCAATGACAACTCCTCCGTCGCGCAATCCAATTGTCTTTGTCGGGACCCAGCGGTCTGGCACGACTTGGATGGGGAGTGTCTTCTCTGAACATCCAGACCTTGCCTATTGGTCGGAACCCCGCCAGGTCTGGACGATGGGCAACAGTTACACCTCTGATGATGTGCTGACAAGCGCGCATGCCCGGCCGGAAGTGATTTGCAAAATTCATAAGAAGTTCGACCGCTTCGTCGCACGCCACGGCAAAGCCCGACTCGTCGAAAAAACGCCGAGCAACTGCTTGCGCATTCCTTTCATTCATGCCGTCTATCCGGAAGCTAAAATTATTCTGGTCGTGCGCGATGGACGCTCGGTTCTTCGATCGACTCAGGAAATCATGCAACGCAATGTACCGCTGTGGAGGATCGGACTGCGCGCGGTGCAGACTCCAATCTGGGAGTGGCCTGCCTATGTGCCGCGCGCGTTTTCGACCATCAGTCGCAATGTCACCGGGCGCGGCCTGCAGTTCTGGGGGCCACGACCGCCCGGCTGGCAGGAGTGGGTCGGCCGAGATTCACGCAATGTCGTCTTGGCCAAACAGTGGTCGGCAACCATCACCGCCGCCGTCGAGAGCGGGCAGGGCATCGGGCCGGACCACTTCCTCCAGTTCAAATATGAAGACATGATGCTTAACCCCCGCGCGGTGATGCAGCAGATTGTCCAATTCGCACAATTAGAGCAGGCCGATGAACTGGTCGAGCGCGTCGTCCGCGATGCCGACCCCGCCCGACAGGACAAGTGGCGTGAATCGCTTGATGAAGAAACGCTCGAAGAAATTCGACCCCACATCGAACCGACGCTTACGCGACTGGGATACACATGGTGATGTCCGAGTGAGGAGGGACTCGTCACCGAAGCATCCAATCCCGTTCCACTCGAAGTCGATCGTGTTGAAGGGTGATTGCAGAGTGATTGCTGCTCTGCTACGCTTTTGACATGAGCGCACCGCAGCGATTGCATCTGGCTGGACAACTCCATTGGACAGCACGTCTGGGCCTGGCATGTACCATCCTTGTCCTCATGGGTGGCTACCTCTGGGCTGCTGGCCAACACCTGCGCGAACACTACCGCAATCGCGATGGTGATCCTGCGCTCAGCATGACCGACCTCAAAGGCGCGTACCACGGCGTTGAAGCGACTTCGCCTTTTCTGCTTGCACTGCGCAGAAACCACCCGCCCGAGCTTGGTGAAAGCGATCGCACCATGCTTATCAACTGGCTGGGCTCTGATCGCATCAGTGAGGATTACGACAGTCTCGACCTCGGCGAACTTGCGCCAGCTGAGATTATCAGTGCCAACTGTCTGCCTTGCCACGCGGGTGCTGCGGAGAATGGTGCAGGGTTGCGACTGGAGTTCTGGACGGATATCGAGCGCGTCGCGTTTTCCAAGTCAATCAACCCCGTCAATGAATCGATCATGATTGCGTCGTTGCATGCTCATGCTCCGACGATGGCAGTCATTGTCATTGCGGTTGTTGTTCTCGCGGGGCTGTCGCGCTTCCCGCTCTGGTTGACCGGCGTGTTGAGTCTCCTTGCAGGCGGAGCACTGCTGGCGGATCTCGGCTCATGGATCCCGGCGCGCAGCAATGCAGCGTTTGTGCCTGTGATCGCTGTCGCGGGAATCACGCACACGATCAGCATGGGGTTGCTGATGGTGCTCGTTCTAATTGACCTGCTTCTGCCGGGCCGATGTGGTTGCTGCGATACACACTCAGGGCCCGGCTGAGTCGGAATAGATCACAATATCAGCACGGCCAACGTCTTCGGGATCAAGCGCATCTCCTTCGCGGCCAAGCATGCACACGGTCACAATCCGCAAGGCTTGTGTCACGCGCGGATTGGCACGAAGTTCCAGAACCGTGCCGCCATCAAAGTCGCTGTGAAAGTGTCCCACCAGATGAATCACGCGGCTGATGCCGGGTTCAGCCAATGCCCTCGCGATCGAATCAGCCATCGTTGCATCCCACACCAGCTGCGCCCGGAACATGCCATCGATCATGTCGGGCGACATGCCATGTGCGTGCGGGTTATTCGCTGCTGATGCACTGGCTCCCGGTGCGGGTTCCGGCTGCATGGATTCAGCCATCAGCGCATGAAAGCGCTCTTGATACCCGCTGTCTGTCGCAACACCTGATGGAAGCGCGAACCATTGCTGCTCTTCAGCTGATCGCTGCGCGAGCGCGTCATAGCCATCGGTACGCGCAAGTCTGACAAGTTCGCGCGGCGCGTTTGCAGCAATGATTGTTGCGTTGTGACGATGTGCTGCATCCAGGACTGGCTGATACCACGCGCTCCAGTTCTGCCAGGCGGTTGATTGGGTTGCCTCGATCATTGCATCGGTTGTGATCTCATCGCGCAGCCACGCGTCGACGTGCGGTTGATCGGGGCGCTCCAGCATCTCCAGTGATACCGCAAGGCGTGAACCTTCACGGCTGGCAAAGTGTTCGACAATGCGGGTCTGCAGAGCGTGGCCATCAGCATCATTATGTTCTTCGCCAAGTAGAACGACATCAGCCTGCTCAAGCGAAGCGTAGAACGCATTCCAACTCATGCCCTTGCCTGTGTGGCCATCAAACACCCCGGGCGCGCGTCTGGAAGCGCAGCCGCTGAGCACGAGTCCTGCAAGCAGAACCATCATGATGTGTCGAGTCGCGGTGTGTCTTCTCGGTGGTGTTCGCATCCCTCATGATACTCGATGTTCGAGCCCTGTGCAGGAAAATCGCGCTTTGGCACGGGCCTTGCATTGTCTCAGGTGTCGGCTTTCCACAGACACAACCATTCCACACAAGGATTCTGATCATGCAATCAACCGCAACAACACGCACCAGCGCATTTGCCCTGGCAGCAACCATGCTTCTGGCCGCAACGGCCCTCCCCGCAGCTGCCCAGGACCGTCATGGCCTGCACACAATCGATGACTACATCGCTCAGTCGGACCTCGTCTTCCACGGCGAAGTCACCAATATCGAATACGCACTGTCGCGCCCAACCGGGCCCGAAGGCTCGCTCATTCCCCACACATTCGTCACGTTCCGCGTGCACGATGTTCTGCACGGCTCGGTTGCAGATCAGCATGTCACGTTGCGATTCATGGGCGGTTTCAACAACGCGACCAAGCGCTTCATGACCATCTCAACCGGTTCGCTCTTTGACATTGGCGATGAAGAGGTTCTCTTCGTGCATGACAATGGCCACGCGCTCACGCCCATCGTGGGCAATCAGGCAGGGCGGCTTCGCGTTGTTGATGGCCAGGTCTATTCCGACGATGGCAAGGCTGTCATGCTCGATCCCGCAGGTGCCATGGTGCTGGGCGATCGTTATGCACTCGAAGAAGTCATCACACATGACGTTGCGGGTCGAACGTTTTCGATTCAGCTCGACGCATCAGCGCTCATGATTGATGGACCCACCCCAGCCATGCAGTGCAGCGATCTGCTTGACCGTCTCGCGATTGCGGCAGCTGCGACCGCTGCTCCCATCCAGATTTTCGCAAGTGCAGATCCGCAGCGGGCATTTGATGGTCCCGACTACACGCCCGGCCGTTTCAACGTTCATCCGAGCGACATTGCAGCAGCTGAAGCCGATCCGGAACTCGCGGCTGAAGAGGCTCGCAACACGCGTGACAACGTCAGGGTCATTCGTCAGCCTGCGAAACGTGATTGATCCAAACACCCTCTCCAACACCACACACATACACACGCACATCACGCTCTGCGCCTCACCGTGCAGAGATCAAAAAGAAAGATATCCCAATGCAACGCAACACACTCTCCATCAACCTCATCGTCATGCTCACCATCGCAGCTTTCGCAGCTCACTTCGCAACACCTGCTGAAGCATGGGTCTACGGCGGCTACTGGAACAGCAACTCCAAGACCCTTCGCGCAGCCAGCGGAACATTCCCGCCTGGCGACCCTTTCCGCACAGCCCTCTCCGTGGTTGTAAACACTCGCTTCTACAACAATCCCAGTGAGTTCTACTTCAGTATTCAGTGGGGCGATAGTTCGGTCGGCGTCGATAATGGCCAGAGCGAAGTCTGGGCTTCAAGCAACAGCGCCTACGACCCCGCAATCTGCATTCGCCAGTATTCCTGGTGGTATAACAACCGCATCGTCGAGGCTGATGTCATCTTCTTCAGCGGCGTCAACTGGAGCGCTGGAATGAACCGCACATCCCTCACCACCTATGGCGGCTCACTTCGTCCCTTCCGCACCACATGCATGCACGAGATCGGACACGCAGCCGGCCTCAACCACGAAAATGATGAATACAACATCATGGGACAGGACTGGGATCACATCCACCTCAACGGCAACACCGCACGCTGCTACCTCGGCGAAGATGCATCAGATGGCCTCATCGGAATCTACGGCAGGGCCAGCGGTGGCAGCTTCGAAGATGTCAGCGTCAGCGCTTTCGAATACTCCGGCGCATCGGGTGAATATTCCACACACGGATGGTGCGACATGACAAACTCATCCAACGGCGCACTCAGCTGGTTCTGGAACGATGGCATGAAAACATATCGTGTCAACCGTGGCCAGACCGTCCGCGTCGAGTTCACTTACGAGAACAACGGCGAAACAACCCAGAATAGTGTCCCAGTCGGATACTACATCTCTGGCAACAGCACCATCTCGACGGGTGACACGCTCATCGCGACCAGGTCCATCAACCTCGGTCGAGCCGATGTGTCTACCAACTTCTACACAGTCACGATCCCATCCAACCTGACCCGCAATCAATACTATTGGCTGGGCGTGATCGTCGACCGCACCAACGTCATTGCAGAGACCGATGGCAATAATAACTACGCCTATCAGAAGATTTACATCAAC
>JBPCKF010000003.1:0-7901 GCA_051004555.1 Phycisphaerales bacterium
ACTCAAAGGGTGAATCAGGCCCGCCAACACAGCCAGTGAGCGTGCAGATTCCCGGCCAGGCTGCTCAACAGTCTTCGCAGAATCTGCAGTTCCCCGAAGGTTTGCAGGAAGCTGCGTAACGCACAACTCGTTCCTGTGTGGATGCCTCTCTCCCCCCCCCCCGCCCCCCCCGCCCCTGATCTTCGGAGTATGGGGAGAGAGGCAGCCTCTTCTTGCGCGGGAGATGCTTACTGCGTCTTGCGTTGCGATTGTCATCCTATGATTGTGCAGAGTATTCACACGCACTTCAACGATCGAGGATTACGCAATCATGGCGACAACGACCACACCCGCATCAACTCCAGCCAAAGCTGCTGATGCACGCGGCCTGGCTGGGCAGACCATTGGCGACACCAGCATTTGTGCAGTCAATCAGACGCAGCTGATGTATCGCGGCTATGAGATTGCTGACCTGGCAGAGAACGCGACGTTTGAAGAGGTTGCGTATCTTCTTCTTGTTGGTGCAAAGCCAACGGGGGCGCAACTGAATGCGTTCAAGCAGGAGCTTGCATCGATGCGCGAGGTTGATCAGGGTGTGCTGGATGTTGTGGCCAAGGTTGCGCGGTGTGATGAGACTGGTTCGGTGCATCCCATGTCGATTCTGCGGACCGGCATTTCGCTGATCGCGCATGTTGACCCGGATGTCGAAGACAACTCGCCTGAAGCGGAGTTGCGCAAGGCCAAGCGGCTGGTTGCGAAGATTCCGACGATCATTGGATATGGTCAGATGAGTCGTGATGGCAAGCAGCCTGTCAAGCCTGATGCGTCGCTCGATCATGCAGCCAATCTGCTGTGGTGCATGACTGGGAAGAAGCCAAGTGCGTTGCATGCACGTGTGATGGATGTGTCGCTGATTCTGTATGCAGAGCATGATTTCAATGCATCAACGTTTACGTGCAGAGTGATTGCTTCGACGGAAAGCGACATGCACGGGGCAGTGTGTGGCGGCATTGCAGCGCTGAAGGGTCCTCTGCATGGCGGCGCGAATGAAGCAGCGATGGAGATGCTCAAGGACATCAAGAGTTATATTGATGCAGGCAAGGGGAGCGTTGCAGATTACATGCAGCGTGCGTTTGATGAGAAGCAGAAGCTGATGGGCTTTGGCCATCGTGTGTATAAGAATGGCGATCATCGTGCAGGCATTCTGCATGGTTTGGGCCGCAAGGTTGCAGCGGAGACTGGCAAGGATGCGCCGCAGTATTTTGATATTGGTGAAGAGGTGCAGCAGATCATGCTGGAGCAGAAGAACATTCATCCCAATGTCGACTTTCCGTGTGGGATGACGTATTACGCAATGGGTATTCCAGTGCCGCAATACACGCCGATCTTCGTTGCGTCGCGCATCACTGGCTGGTGTGCACACATCATGGAGCAGCACGAGAACAATCGCATCATCCGTCCGCTGGCCAACTACACTGGTCCAGAGCTGCGCCAGTGGAATGGCTGAGTGCAGGGGTGATTGATCTCGCTACAATCGTGTGAATGGCTGCAGATGATCTTGTGCATATTGATCGGGATGGGCTGATCTGGACGGTGTCGATGAATCGGCCAGAGAAGCGCAATGCGCTGTCGCGCGATTTGATTGTGTCGCTGCATGATGCGGTGCACGAGGTTGCAGTTGCGGCTGAGCGGGATGATGTGCGGGTCATGCTTTTGCGGGGTGAGGGGAAGTCGTTCTGTGCAGGCATGGACCTCTATGGCGTGATCACGGATATTCCCGCAATGACGGAGATGCTGCGAACGCTGGCGTTGACAACGCTTGCGATTCGTGCGCTGCCGATTGCAACGGTTGCGGTGGTGCAGGGTGCTGCTGTGGGTGGGGGGTGTGGATTGATGGTTGTGTGCGATCTTGCCTTGACGCATCATGATGCACGGGTGGGGTATCCAGAGGTTGATCTTGGATTGTGCCCTGCTGTGGTTGCGCCGCTGCTGATTCGCAAGGTGGGGGCAGGGCGGGCGCGGTCGATTCTGCTGCAGGGTGGGACGATGAGCGGCGATGATGCCCATGCAGCGGGGATGGCAGATGTGGTTGTGAGCCGTGATGATCTTGATGGTGCAGCAGGGGACCTCGCGGCCCGGCTGTGTAAAGCAGGCAAGATGGCAACCGCGACGACGAAGCGTTGGCTGAACGAACTGGACGGTTCGCTGAACGAAGAGGTTGCCTTGCAGGCGGCTGCGTTGTCAGCGGAAGTGATCGCGGGGAAGGAAGCGCAGGCCAGTCTCCGAAGATTGTTCGGCGAATAGCGGTTCCAGCCGTAGAAATCGCAGATGTTGGTGGATTCCTGCTGAAAAAAGATGTTGCATCCCGCAGGCGGTTTGCGATATGATGTGGTGTGCCGGGGGCTGTGCCTGCCGGGTAGGATTGTGACCAGTGTCAGACGGTCGTTCAGGAGTTGCCATGACCCAGATGCAGACGCCGCCGCCATCATCGTCGGATCAACCGCCCAAACCGGATCTTGCCAAGTCGTTGAAGAACGTCTCAGCCCGGGATCGCAAGCAGATCGAGCAGGCCCAGGAGATGCTTGGCCCTGATCCAGCCACGATGGGTCATATGAAGAACATCTTCTGGGGCAGCTTTCGAGAGGAGCTGGTTTTTCCGTTCCCGCAGATTGATGCAGAAGAAGCTGCCCGTTGTGATCAGTTGCTTGCGGAGCTTGATGATTATCTGCGCAACGAGCATCCCTCGCTTGAGATTGATCGCGAGCAGGAGATTCCCGCCTGGGTCATTCAGCGCCTGTTCAAGATGGGCGTGTTGGGAATGACGATCTCGCGCGAGTTTGGTGGGTTGGGATTTGGTGTGACAAGTTACAACCGTGTGCTCGAACGCATCGGGCGCTCCTGTGGATCGACAGCGGTGCTGGTTTCAGCGCATCAGTCGATTGGATGTAAAGCTGTGATGCTGTTCGGCACGGATGAGCAGAAGCGCCACTGGTTGCCACGCATGGCCAGCGAGGCCTTGAGCGCGTTCTGTCTTTCTGAGCCCAACGTCGGCTGCGATGCTGGCGGGCAGGAAACCACATGCACGGTGAGTGAGGACGGCAAGTATTACATTCTCAACGGCGAAAAGAAGTGGGCGACATCGGCTGCTCTTTCTGCGATGTTTACAGTCATGTGCAAGCAGATGATGCCAGATGGCAAGCAGCGCATCACCGCGATCGTTGTGACGCCAGATGTTGAGGGGGTTGATATCTTCTCGCGCAATCGCAGCAAGTGCGGCATTCGCGGCACATGGCAGGCCCGCATTCGTTTCAACAATGCCAGGGTGCCTCGTTCGAATCTGCTTCATAAGGAAGGCAAGGGGCTGAACATTGCCTTGTCGTGTCTCAACTTCGGAAGGTGTACCCTCAGCGCGGGGATGGTGGGAGCTGCAACGTTTGCGTATGAGCAGGCTGTAAAGTGGGCCCAGTATCGTTATCAGTTTGAACGCCCGCTGGCGGACTTTGATCTTGTGCAGCAGAAGCTTGCGACCATGGGTGGTTATGTCTATGCCATGGATGCCATGCTGTACATGACCACGGGGTTTCTCGATCGCGGCGATGAAGACATTATGCTGGAAACAGCAATGTGCAAGGTGTTCTGCTCGGAGTTCGGCTATCGCACGGTCGATCACGCATTGCAGGTGATGGGTGGCGAAGGCTACATGACAGAGAATGAAGTTGAACGTCTCTGGCGCGACAGCCGCATCAACACGATTGTTGAAGGTGCCAACGAAGTCATGCACAGCTTTGTGTTTGCATATGGATCAAAGCAACTGGGCGAGTGGATGCTGGGCCTGCGCGACAATCCGAAGCAGGATCTTGCGTCTGCGCTGCGCATTGGTGCAGAGATCTACCTGCGCATCAAGCGCAGTCCGCCCATTCTGACCCGTCTGCATCCACTGCTGGCTGAGCATCGTGTTGCACTGGGCGAGATGGTGCGCGACTTTGCCTTCCAGGTGAAGTTGATGTTCAAGGAACATGAGGAAGCACTGATCACAAGGCAGACGATTCAATATCGACTGTCGATGTGCGTGCTGTGGATTCACGCAATGACCTGCGCACTTTCGCGACTCGACAGCAACATTCGTAATGGGCTTGACGGTCCCGAGCTTGATCGCGAGATGAAGATCGTCGCATATTTCTGCGCAACCGCGCGGCATGAGATGGATCGTGAGCTGCGTGAGTTGCGGGAAAACACCGATGAATCCATGCGCGATGCTGCTCAGGCTGTTTTGAGCATTGCCAAAGAATGGCCCAATGCAGACTATGCAATTCCTGAGCGAACCCCCAATATGGAAGCGCGCGGGAGTGGTCGACAGGTCGACCAGGACGCCATTCAACAGTTTGGATCGGGAACGACGGTCACAGATGCATCGACGTAAGCGTGCAGGTTCGAACCAGCATGCTTCTTCATTCACATGGCAAAGAGGAGGTTGAGCAGTGATGATGATCCTCGAACAGATGAGTGAGTACGGCCACGAGCGCGTGGCATTCCATCACGACGCCGAGACCGGCCTCCGCGCCATCATTGCGCTGCATTCCAGCGTGCTTGGCAACGCGCTGGGCGGAACCAGACGCTGGTTCTACCACTCTGAACAGGAGGCACTGCACGATGTGCTCAGGCTCTCGCAGGGAATGACGTACAAGTCCGCCTGCGCTGGCCTGCCTATGGGTGGTGCCAAGAGCGTGATTCTTCTCCCCAAGCGCGGCCACGCTGCCACAGAAGCAGAGGCCCGTGCGATGGGCCGCTTTGTCGAGACGTTTTCAGGCGTGTACATCGCAGCTGAAGATGTGGGTGTGAGTCCCCAGTTCATCGACTGGATGGCCCGCGAAACCCAACACGTCATGGGAGGCGAGACAGTCTCGCGCGGCGGTGATCCTTCGCCATTCACAGCACGAGGCGTGCTGCGTGGCATGGAAGCAACGCTTGAAGTCATCAACAACGGCAATCGCGGGTTTGATGGTGTGACCGTCGCGATTCAGGGGCTGGGTTCGGTCGGATGCTATCTCGCGCGCTTGCTTGTCGAACGCGGCGCACGAGTCATCGGAACCGACATCAATCGCGAGGCTTTGGAGCGTTGTGTCGACGAACTCGGCATCACCGCAGCCACGCCCGACACCATTCTCACCAGCGATTGTGACATTCTGGCGCCGTGCGCGCTGGGTGGTGTGATCAACGCAACCCTGGCTCCCAATTTGAAGTGCCGGGCGGTGTGCGGCGGGGCCAACAACATCCTGGACGATCCTGATGAAGATGCGGTCGTGCTCAAGCACCAGGGGATTGTCTATGCGCCTGATTTCGTTGTGAATGCAGGTGGCGTGATTGAACTTGCAGGACTCTATCTCAACTACAGTCGCGAACGGCTCGATGGGATGAATGAGGATATCTATAACACCACCGCCCGCATTCTGGCAGATGGCGCCACTGCGGCCTCAACCTATCACGCAGCGATCGCGCTGGCCGAGCAGCGCATTGCAGATGGCGCACGCAGGAAACAGGAGCACGCTCATGCCGCTCAGTAAGGCATTCCAGACCACGATCGAACACATTTCCATTCTTGATGAGCATGGAACGTTCGACAGCAAACTTGGAAAGGGCCTGATTCCAGATAAGGATGCAGTGGCGCTCTACGTGCACATGCTTCGCTGTCGCGAACTCGATGTGATTGCTTTCAAACTGCAGCGCTCAGGACGCATGGGAACCTACCCCGAAAATCGCGGCCAGGAAGCCACCAGTCTTGGGGCGGCCTACGCGCTAGGGAAGAAGGACTGGCTGGTGCCATGCTACCGCGAGAACGCAGGATTATTCTGGCGCGGACTGCCAATGGAGTACGTGCTTCTGCACTGGATGGGCGACGAACGTGGCAATGAGATTCCCGAAGGGTTGAACATCACACCGCTCGCGATTCCGATCGGCACCCAGATGCTGCATGCGACGGGACTTGCCTGGGCTGAGAAATATCGCAAGTCAGGCACTATTGCGTGTACCTTTTTCGGCGACGGCGCAACCAGCGAAGGCGACTTCCACGAAGCCGCCAACTTCGCAGCCAACCTTGACCTGCCCGTCATTTTTTTCTGTCAGAACAATGGCTGGGCCATCTCGGTGCCATCGAAGATTCAGTGCTCCGCTCCGACCGTTGCGCAGCGCGGCGTGGCGTATGGTATGGAATCGGTCCAGCTGGATGGCAACGACATTTTCGCAGTTGTGTATGCAGTGAAGAAGGCTGCCAAACTGGCCCGCGACGAGAATCGTCCAACGTTCATCGAAGCGCTCACCTATCGTCTGGGCGATCACACCACCGCAGATGATGCGTCACGCTATCGCGATCCCAAAGAGCTTGAAGCATGGAAGAATCGCGACCCGCTGATTCGACTTCGCAAGTATCTCACCGAACGCAAACTGTGGGACGACAAGAAACAGGATGCTGCTGAGGCTGAGGCCAAAGAGCGTGTCGTGGAAGTGGTCAAGCGGGCTGAAGGCATTGCATCGCCCGACATCACGGAGTTCTTCGATCACATGTATGCAGAGATCGATGATCAACTGGCACTGCAGCGTGATACCATGCGCACCAGTTCCATCGGCCAGGATGAGTCGCAACTCGGCAACCCGGCCCCGGTTGCGACAAGTCATTGAGATAGCTCACCACAGCCAGTCGATTCCATCGACAAGCCCCTGCACATTGCATGACTCCCGACAACGCGCGACAACTCATGCACGAATGGACCGCATCACCAAACCTGCGCGTGCATATGGAATGTGTCGCTGCATGCATGGGCGCATACGCAGATGTGCGGGCCGCTTCCGAGCGCGATCGCTGGATTGTTGCAGGTCTGCTGCATGACATGGATTACGAAAAGCATCCGACACAGCAAGAACACCCTTTCGTTGGCATCGCGCACCTGCGCCAGCACACTGATGTTGATGAGGAGATCATCAACGCCATCCTCGGCCACGCAGAATACTCCGGCACGCCTCGCGACACCAATATGGCCAGGTGCCTGTTCGCGGTCGACGAACTTGCAGGGTTCATCGTCGCCTGTGCCAAGGTGAGGCCCAATGGCATCAGCGATCTGGAACCAAAATCAGTCATCAAGAAGCTGAAAGACAAGGCCTTCGCAGCAGCGGTCAGCCGTGACGACATCGCACGCGGAATCGAAGAGCTCAACATCGACCGCGCAGAGCACATACAGCGCTGTATTCACGCAATCCGCGACAGCGCGTTCATTGTGAGTAGCGGCGGCCTTTAGGCCCGCTGTCGCGTCCCTGTAGTTCCATCGTGTCATGACTAAAATGGCACGGGTTTCCACCCCGTGCGAATCCATGTATCGTCGTCGTCTCCTGGTGTGAAAACATATAGCCATAAGTACATATATCGTACAGCCTCCGCTTCACGACGATGTGCGTGGAATCTGAGACGGATGGATCACGACATGAAACGGGTTGAAACCATCGCACTACACCTCGTCACACGCCCTCACTCCGCACAATGATCGTCACCGGCCCGTCGTTGTGAATCTCAACAGCCATGCTTGCGCCGAAATCGCCGGTGACGACCTCGAGATTGTGCTCATGCTGCAGCAATGCTGCGATCCGGTCATACAGCTGCTGCGCGAGAGATGGCTGAGCTGCGCTGACAAAGCTCGGACGATTGCCACGACTGCAGTCGCCAGCCAGCGTGAACTGGCTGATGAGAAGAATCGATCCGCCAACGTCAATCACCGAGCGGTTCATGCGCCCTTCATCATCAGCAAAGATGCGCAGCCGCGCAAGTTTGCCTGCCATCCAGACGGCATCGCGCTCTTGATCACCTTCCTCAACGCCCAGCAAAACGCACAACCCGCTCTCGATTGTCCCTACACGATCAGTCTCGCGCACCAGTACCG
>JBPCKF010000004.1:0-8643 GCA_051004555.1 Phycisphaerales bacterium
ATGCCCAAACTCGACTGGACCCAGCGGGAATCCATCCGCGCTGACCTCCGCCGCGGGGTGCGGCGACTGCTGGCCAAATACGGCTACCCGCCCGACCTCTCCGAGGACGCTACACAACTGGTGCTGAAACAGGCCGAGCGATCGACGGACGATGGGGCCGGGTAGATGATGTGCCCGTCGCATATGTCGCCGTGCGCAGGCAGGATGGATGCTTGGTCCTGCAAGATGGTTCTTCCAACAGATCTGTTCCTCGAAGCAACAGACATGTTCCCCGCGCCGTCTGACATGTTCCATCTGCCAATAGTCACGTTGCCGCAGGCTTCCGACATGTTCCCGCCACGAACATGAAGGATGGATGGAGGAACCGATCTGTTGCTTCCTCCGTCTTTCAAGTTCAATCTTGCGTTTTGTAAAATGCGCTGGGCAGCTGCTGGCATGCGCCCGCTGATGATGGTGATGCTGGGAGGCGAACCAGGACGGCAGTGGCGAAGGCCGCCGAGATCACCAGCCGCCATAGCTGCACCCCTCCCTTCTTATGGGTCCGCACCCCGTTATTCGGTCGCCAGGCATGTATCGCGCAAAGCTTGCGCGGCAGAATAGTTCCAGTCCCTCTTCCAACGGACATAATCCTTTTTCCAACGGACATAATCCCGCTTCCGCTGGACATATTTCTGCCCAAAAGATGTCCAGAGAATCTTCCTCTGAACATAATCCCGCCTCCTCTGGACATAATTCGGTGCTGAATATGTCCAGTCCCTGAGGATTATGTCCAGAGAAGGAAGCAACGAGCATAATGGAGCAGGGACTGGACAAGTTGCACGAGGCGACTTGTCCCCTCAAGAGGGGACACGCAGTCCTCGGCCGCGAGTGCATCTGATGCGCGGCTGCCGGATATCAGCCGCCAGGCGGAGATGGCTGGCCTTCAACCGGATCAGCGTACAGCACCCAACTGCTTGAACTTCTGAAAGGTCCATCGAGGGCCATCTCAATGCGCGAGGTAAACGGATATGGCACATCCGGGCGCGCGTTGTTGAGTTGAATCGTCTCTGACCCGACCTGATTGCCGCGCTGATCAAAGAATGCGATGGCAATGCCGATGTTGCGGACTTCGCCTGAAGCATTGAGGATCGTGCCTGAGATGGTCATCGCGCTGTAGTCGATTGCACTGGTTTCGACTGGTGTGAGGAAGTGGCCGATGATGGGTTCGTACTCGACGCGGGTGCCGGTCGAGCGTTTGACGTCGTAGAAAAATCCGGTGCGGCCGATGTAGACATCAAGTCCGACCGGGTCGAAACCGGCACGGCGATAGCGTTCGACCACTGCTTCTTCTGCAGCACGAGCCTGCTGCTCAGCCCGCAGTTGATCACGGCGCTGACGACGTTCCTCGATCTCGCGGTCGCGCCTGGCCCGTGTCTCGGCTGCGAGCTTCTGTCGCTCCTCTTCGCTGCGCATCTCGCGGAACGACTGATAGCGTTCGAAGTCGTCGCCAAACTCGCGGCGGTCGCGCATGAACTGCTGCAACTCTGCGAGCTGTCGCCTTGCTTCGTCGCGTTCCATCCACGCTGTTGCCAACTCGTGACGAATGCGCGCGATCTCAGCACGCAGGTCCTGCACCTCTTCGATCAGGGATCGCACCGGCGAGACGTCCTGCGGCTTGGGGTCCTGTGATGCAGGGTTCACTTCCTGAACGTCCTGCACATCCTCAGCCTGAAGGGCGAAGGTTGCGGGTGTCCAGACAACAACGCCCACGAGCGCTACGACCTTCAACATTTTTTGTGGAACTGCACGCATGTTCAAACCTCCAGGAAACGAGTGACCCCACACAACGCGCAATGCCACCGCAACGGCTTGTGCACGCCAGTTTACTGGATGCGCTCGGGCCCTGCATCCGTCAGGAACCACTGGGAAACTCCTGCAGGGCGCTACTTTTGATGAGACACCATATCCACTGCTTTTCTTCCGCGGCGTCCTCCAGACCGAGTTCACGAACTGTCGCGTGACTGATTTCGACCAGAAGCGGCGTGGATGCACCGATGTCTACCTCAACAATCGTCCTGCGATCGTGCGTATGCAGCCGAACAATCTCCGCAGGAATCTGATTGCGAATGGATATGCCTTCCAGCCGCTGCAGCGAGAGCGCAACATCACTTGCTGTCACGCCATGCAATGTGGAGGTTCCCACCGCGCGACCAGCCAGAAGTGGAACCGCCAGCGCCGCAGCCTCGACGTCCGCGTCGTTGATCGCAATCAACGACAGCCCGCCAACATGATCGTGTTCGCGAATGGTTCCGCGAATGAGATTCATCACGCCTGCACCTCGTCGCAACGCTGCGAAGCTCTTCCCATCTGCAACCAGTCGAGCAAAGCTGCCCACGCCCACCATGCAACCGTTGTCAAGCAGCAGCAGCTGGTCGGTGAGTCGTCTGATTTCTGTGAGATCATGACTGACATACACCATTGGCAGTTGGAGGCGCACGTGCATGTCGCGCAGAAGAGCTAGCGCTGCGGTGGTGCGGGTCGCATCCAGAGAAGACAACGGCTCATCCAGAAGAAGCAGGCGCGGCTGCGCGAGAACAGCGCGAGCCACCGCAACCCGCTGCTGTTCACCACCTGAGAGCTCACGCGGCTGAGATTCGAGCAACGCGCCCAACTCCAGCCGTTCGACCACTTCTGCGATCAGTGCCTGAAGCGGCCCGCGATTGCGTTTTGATCTGGGAACGCCCGCCAGAAGGTTGGCATGCACAGTCATGTGCGGGAAGAGTCGCGGCTCCTGAAACACCATCCCAATGCGTCGAGCATGTGCCGCTACATTCACGGAAGAATCGATATCGAAGAGTGTTTCAGATGCAACCTGCACGCAGCCGTGATCGGGTGTGCGGACTCCAGCGATCAGTCGAAGCAATGTTGATTTGCCCGCTCCCGATGGGCCGAACACGCCGAGTATGCCTGCATCGGTTGCGAAATCGACATTCAATTGGAAGCGGCCGACTGCATGATTGATGGTGCAGGTGAGCGTGTTCATGCTGGCCGCGTCCCCTGCCAACGTGTCACGCGCCTGGCCAGCACTTCCGAAAGAATGACCGAAAGCAGTGCGAGCACAATGGAGATGATGACGAGCCGTGTTGCAGCGCTTTCGCCACCCGGCTGTTGCATGGCCTGATAGATTGCAAGGGGCAGCGTCTGCGTCTGGCCGGGGATGTTCCCAGCTACGGTGATGGTTGCGCCGAACTCGCCCAGACTGCGCGCGAATGCGAGCAGCGCCCCCGCCACAACGCCAGGCAACGCAAGTGGGAGTGTGATGCGAAGGAACCTTCGGGCTGGAGACATTCCCAACGTTCGCGCTGCTTCATCAAGATGAGGATCGATCGCTTCAATCGACAGTCGCACCGATCGCACCAGCAGCGGGAATGCCATGACTGCTGAAGCAAGCACAGCTGCTTTCCAGTTGAAGACGATGTTGATGCCGAGCGTGTCATGCAGCCACGCGCCCAGACCGCTCCCGCGCCCAAGCAGTCGCAGCAGCAGGTACCCCGTGACAACGGGAGGGATCACAAGTGGCACGTGAATCAAAGCATCAAGCAGCATCTTGCCGGGAAACGTCCGCCGCGCCAGCACATGACCCAGCCAGATGCCAGGCACCAGTGAGACCACAACACACCACGTGGCAACTTTGAGCGACAACCAGAGCGCTTCAAGTTCGAATGATCCAGGCAGTGTGTGCATCGCTGTGTTCATCATAATCCCCCGCGTCCCTCGTATGCGGCCATCACCTTTCAACACCGCCCGGTTCTACAATGCTGCATCGTGAGCCGTATCTACCTGTTTTTCATTCTGGCGATTGCCTGTGCCTCTTCGCTCGCAGTTGCTGGCACTAATGCTGCTGATGTTGATGACGCTCAACTGCAGAAGGCCCATGACGCAGCCCTGGCTGGCGACGTCACCACACTTCGCGGTTTGCTCGGCGCGCAGCCTGCCCTTGTGCATGCACGTCACGGCAGGCATCAGCGCAATCTGCTGATGACAGCTGCGATGAGCACCTATGAAACCCGACTCATCGTGAGCTTTCTTCTGGAACGTGGGGCTGACCTAAACCAGCACGACCGCCATGGCGAAACAGCACTCATGCTGGCTGCCCGGGGATCGCGCATTGAAGCAGTTGATATTCTGCTTGCTCACCCCATCGACATTGACGCTCGCAACGTGCGTGGCGAAACCGCCCTGATGATCGCAGCAGGGCAAGGCGACAGCGCGACCACTGCCCGGATTCTTCAGGCCAAAGCCGATCCGCGATTGCGCGATGATGATGGCATGACGGCCCTCATGCATGCAGCCGAAATGGGTCTGGCAGGTTCTCTCACGCTCCTGCTCGATGCAAGTGACACTCTCAACGCGGCTGATACTGCTGGTCGAACCGCGCTCATGCTGGCTGCGGTGCGCGGCGGCGGCGAACACCTCACGCGCATTCTCGCAGCTGGCCCCAACGTTGCGCAGCAGGATGATCGCGGACGGGTCGCTCTTCACTATGCAGCGGATCGCGGCGATGCACGTGGGGTTGAACTCCTGCTCAACGCAGGACCCAAACTTCTTGATGCACAGGATCATGTTGGACACACGCCACTCCTGCTGGCTGCAGCTGATCACGACGCAGCACGGAGCAAACTCCTTCTCGCAGCTGGCGCAAATGCAACGCTCACTGGCAGGCGCGGCCGAAGCGCCCTGCACGCAGCAGCAGAAACAGGCTCTGAAGACGTCGCCGCGATGTTGATTGAGACGCATGGTCTGAGGGCGAATGATGCTGATCATCAGGGCGAGAATCCACTCATGATCGCAGCTGCCCGGCACGATCCATACATGATGAAACTGCTTCTGAGGACGATCGAAGAACCGTCCCGTGCAGACGCTGTCAACATGCGCGACGCAAATGGCCGCACGCCAATCCTCTTCGCTGCAGAACGAGGCAACGTTGAACAACTGCTCATGCTGCTTGATGCAGGCGCGGACGTTCACATTGTCGATGAAAATGGCCGCAGTGCACTTATGCTGGCTGCGCGAGGACGCGAAAGTGATGCAGCAACGCTGCTTCTGGAACGGAGCGCAGCGGTTGATGCACGCGATCACTCTGGACGGACCGCTCTTGCATTTGCTGCTGAGCGTGGCAGACTTGCAACGGTGAAAGCCCTGCTTGATGCAGGAGCATCCGTGCATGCGGCGAGCGAGAATGAGCGGACACCTCTGCATGGCGCAGCCGGACGCATCGATGAAGAGGGCGCTGCTGTGGTCAAGCTGCTGCTTGAGGCGGGGGCAGATGTCGCAGCCGTCGATGACCGCGGCTGGCCAGCCCTGTTTCATGCAGCACGCTTTGGAACGATTGCAGGGATCGAGCAACTTCTGGCTCATGGCGCTGATATCAACGCGCGCGATCGCAGCGGCCGCAGTATTCTCATGAGTGCAGTCGCCACCGTCGATGCGCAGCGGGTTAAACTTCTGATCGAGCGCGGAGCTTCAGTCGATGCTGTCGATGACAATGGCAGGACGATCGATGCATTTCTGCGCGAGGTCGCAGACTCGGCGCGGACAGGTGCGATTCGCTCGCTGCTTGCAGAGGCGCGCAATGGCGAGAGATGATGCAGGCGTGAACATGTTTCGCGGCGTCCGATTGATTGCGTGCATGCTCGCAGCAGCGTTTCTGTGCATGGGTTGCTCATTTGGGGGGGCAAAGGGAGGATCCGCAGGCAGCAGTTCGCTTCTCGTGGGCGTCTCCGACGCATCGGATGGGACGCCAGTTGCTCGCGCTCGCGTTCAGGCTCAGCCGCTTCAGTTTTTTGTCCCGGCATATCCATTTTCCTCACTGGGCGGACATGCCTCATCTGCCGCAGCGACAACAGATGAGACTGGCACAGCCAGGCTGACAGTGTCCAGAACGCCGCTGACGCTGGTTGTTGCTGCCAGCGGGCATGCCACGCTGCGTCTCACGCTCGAACCTGCTGCAGATGGCGGCTGGTTGCAGTCTGCAGGCTATTCTCACTCGACCTCAACGCTCATAATCACCGTTGAGTCTCCGGAATCTCCTTGATCTGGCAGCCGATTGCTGCGATGATTCCCCCAACAGCGATGGCACACAAACGCTCACACCGCCAGGACCCCTACGCCCTCACCGATGATGTCATCGCCGGGCCACCCTTGCCGGGCGCCAGCGATGTGGTTGTCACATCCACTGCTGATGAGATCATCGACCGTCTGGCTGCGGACATCGTCGCGCAGGCCATCGAGTGTGTCCGCAGCTTTGGTGACTTTCATCTGGCACTCTCAGGTGGCCGCACACCCGAGCCGTTGTATGAGCGGCTCATGTACGATCCCAACTTCCGCGTTCTGCCCTGGCGTCGAACCCACCTGTGGATCGTCGATGAACGGCCGGTCGACTTTTCCCATCCTGATTCCAACTTTCGCATGATTCGCGAGACGATTGTCGATCACGCAGATATCCCGCAGGAACAGGTGCATCCCATGTTTGCGCAATCGCCAACAGCTGCTGTCGATTACGAAGCGGAGTTGCGCGACCAACTGGTGTGGCGGGAGAAGGGACAGGATCGGCTGGACTTCATCCTGCTTGGCGTGGGGTCTGATGGCCACACCGCCAGCCTCTTCCCGTTTTCTGAAGCGATTCACGAAGACACGCGCCTGGTGCGGATGAATCGCGGCGGGCAGACTCCAGAGGGTGGCCGCCTCACGATGACCTATCCGCTCATCAATGCTGCCCGTTGCATTGCGGTCCTTGCGACCGGGCCGGGCAAGCGCCCAGCCATCGAGCGGCTGCTTGCGACCGAGCGCGAATCTGTCGATGCCCTCCCCATCGCAGGGGTCGAGCCTGTTGGCGGCGAACTGCGCTGGTATCTGGATGCTGCAGCTGCAGGTCGATGATGGCAACGATGGGATGGATGCGCAACGACACTCAAAGCCTTGGATGAAGCCGCTGTAATGAACCGCGTTCGCTCCTCACGGCGTTTATGAGGGCATTGCCAAGTGATGTCAAAATTACTCTGATTGTCAATCTCAAGAGCGACCGACTTGTATGCAGCCCCGATCTGCAAGCTGAACGCCATATTGCTGATAACCGCATCAGCTACGGACACGTTGTTTTCGGTATCCGCCATGATCCGGAGCGGCTTGATGCAAGCCGTTTCGCTTGGATTCTCCGGAGCGTGGCTCTTTGGCGTCGGGCCCCACCGATGCCGCCCATGGCTTCCCGGGTCCTGAAGAAGGATAATCGCATTGTCAATCTGGCTGGTTGAGAATGCTGCCTTTGCATCGTAAATTGTTGGAAAGGGATCGGACCGCGCGGTCGACTTCGAATCCGAGACGGTCCCGCCACCGACGCCAGCGGCCGGGTCGACCGCTGCATACCAGCTTGTCGTACCCAGGTTGTCTATGTACGCAAGGATCGTCTCGACGTTTGGTTGAAAGCTCTTGCCCTCGTTGGGCTCGGCACCCGGCTCCCAGCGATGATCCTCTTCGTAGGCTTCGCTGGCGCGCACCGAGCCCCCATCGCCCCGCCCGGGCGTAATCTCGAAACTGATCTCGACCGGCCCGCTGTACAGTCCGGCTTGAAACTCGGTCGCGCTGAACGATGCCCTATAAACCCCGTAGCGCGGGAAGCCCGCCCGTTCGGACGTCTTTCCGGTAAAGGCCGCAGCCTTCGTGACAGCCTCAGAAGGAGCGTTCACCGGGGTCACCCGCACCTGCACATCCAGATCCCCGTACGGCGAGCTGGGATAGGAATACCGGTGAAACGCGACAAGATCAACATCGAATGCGCCCGTGAACGTCTGATGTGGTATCATGTCCCAAGAGACAATGGGTTTGGGATAGTCGACGGTGGAGTTGTTCGCAATGCTTTGGTTCGTCAACGCCGCAGACTTGTCAATTGGGTCGGTCTCGTTCTGGAGCCAGCCCTCAGGCGCGTTGAAGATCGCGGAGTCAGCCTCATGAATGTCGCCATCGAATTCACAATCAAGGAGAATTGGGTCGCCCGTCGCGTCGATCGTAACCTTGCGACAAGTAATAGTCTCCGTTGCGTTCGACAGACCCGGTCGTGGATAGGTGATTTCTGCTGTCAACAGCATTGGGTCCGCTACCGTCGGCTCGACCGATTCCCAAGAAGTCGAACTCGCCCATGCGAGCCTGACACGCGACCCGTTGGTACCGTCGGGAGGAAGTGCAATCTGACTGACGCTGGCGACAAAGGGATTAATGGCCATGCAAACTTCCTTTTCTAGTTGGTTCAATCCTACACGTTTCGGAGTGGCTGTCAACTTCGTCGCTGCGCTCGCCTTTTCGGGCGATGCGTGTATTGCTCATGCGGAGGATGACGTGTGCTTCGAAACGAAGTTTATGGTGTCGGGGAGCCCCAACCACCTCGCTGGGACAGCTGTCGAGACGCGGGGCAAACATGTGTTGATCGGTGCGCCAAGGGGGCACAACGGCGGATATCCCACTGGCGTCGTGCGAGTGTTTCAGAGGACTCCAAACGGGTGGATGGCGAAGACTCGTCTCGCGCCACCGGGCGTCAACCTGAACGACGGTCCTCAATTCGGCCACGCCCTCGCCCTCTCCGGCGACACACTCGTCGTCGGCGCGCCATACGAC
>JBPCKF010000005.1:0-95871 GCA_051004555.1 Phycisphaerales bacterium
ACCCGATCGTCTCACGCATCCCCCATCATCATAACAAAGCCGCGACCAGTGGTCGCGGAACGAATGGCGCCGGATCGCCCGGAAATCACTTGCTTTCCCCGTCAATCCTGTGCACAATGGCCAGGAGGAGAGTCTCATGCACATCCACACCCGCTGCGTCCTGCATCTTTTCATCATCATTCTCATCGCTGCTGCACTGCCTGCATCAGCCGCACAGGTGATTACGGACCTGCGCTACGAGTCACCCGGCTCGTTCGACAATCGCCTCGACCTGTATCTTCCTGATGGCGGCGCCCAGCCGGGTATGCCGACGATTCTTTATATTCATGGCGGCTCGTGGGCCTTTGGCGACAAGTCCGACCAGGCTGCACTGCACCGCGAGATGGCTGATGCTGGCTATGCAG
Organism: Phycisphaerales bacterium; assembly: GCA_051004555.1. GTDB lineage: Bacteria > Planctomycetota > Phycisphaerae > Phycisphaerales > SM1A02 > JBPCKF01. The sequence continues at coordinate 405 of JBPCKF010000005.1, forward strand.
TCGTCAGTTGCAACTACACACTGTCACTGCACACGCAGCCGAGTTATCCGCAACTTATCCATGATGTGAAAGCAGTCGTTCGCTGGATTCGCACAACTGGTGTTGACACATACAACATCTCGCCAACGATTGTCACAACCGGCGCATCTGCGGGCGGCCATCTTGCACTGATGCTGGGCGTGACTGAAGGTGTCGAGATGTTCGAGCCGCTTCCAGCTCCGCCGGGCGGCTACGGCATTGATGCTGTCATCTCGACCTATGGCCCGGCTGACATGGTTGCACTGGCCCAGTACGCAGGTGTGAATAATCCCATCTTTGTGTGGATGTTCGGACAGGGTTATAACCAGAACTCGGCCCACCTGTATGAAGCGTGTTCGCCAATCAATTATATCGAAGCCGGCATTCCGCCCATGGCATATTTTCATGGGCTGAACGACCCCGTTGTGCCGGTATCGCAGGCTCATTTCATTGATGATGCAGTCGATGCACTTGTGCAGCCGAGTCTGCTGTTGCTGTATCAGGGACAGCATGAAATCGCAAGCATTGGCGGCGACGCAGGGATTGCAGCGCGATTGAAGCAACTGATTCCATCTCTGCTGCAGAATGATGCGTCAGACAACTCGCCTGTCGTCGATCTCGGCCTCAACGCAGGTTCACTTGTTGCAGGGTTGATGCAGGATCTCTATGCAGATGATAACGAGTTGCTGGTGCTGCAATCGCAGTATGGATTTCTCTCAAGCGAGCCCAACCTCGTGCGACTCTGGACACTGCATCATGGGGAAGATGATGCCGAATCGCTGGCGAATGTGACAGTGACAGCGCGGCTGAACAATCCGGGCGGCAACGCAACGCTGTCGATCTGGGACTTCGGCCCCGAGAGATGGCGGCGCGTCGGCACGTTCCCGCTTGGGATCGCTGAATCGACCACGCACATCAACGACATCGATGCAGTGGCATCGATCCATCCCACAGTGGCAACGTCATATCTTGAACTGAAGGTGGTGGTTGTCGCGACGTTTTCAACCTCGGGGTTCAGGGCCAGCATTGATCGTGTCGACCTTGCGATTGAATGATCGAAGCACTTGCACCCGATCATGGATCACAATCGGGGCATCCAGTAGGACCGGAGGTGGAGGGGCCGCACACGATCTCGATGAGTGAGCAGTTGATAGCGGACGTCTCATCTGTCTCCTCAAAACAGGCGAGTGTGAGCATGCCCTCGCAGTCGAGGTCTTCGAGTGAGCCGAGGACACGAAACCAGACACACGTGCCCGGCCCGGGCATACCATCCAGACAGTCAGCATCAGACAGTGTCAATGTGTACCAGTGTTCCTCGCCCATAGGGCAGATCCCTGATGTTGGGCAGGCAGCCACAAGCGAGTCCCACGCGTTGCGCTTGATATAGACGATCGAACTCTCCTGCTGACGATTCTCATCACACCAGATGATCTTGGCGCGGTACCCCGGACATTGTTCGCTCGTTGGAGCTATGTAGCCCGGCATGTTGAGAGACTCAAGGGCGAAGATCGCCATCTGCAGCGCGACCTCGGCATCAGGCTCAACGGTTGCAAACGCTTCAGCCACAAGATGATGGCGCGGTATCTGCTTCCAGTCCTGCGTTCGATGCCGATGCGAGTCCTTGTTGCGGAAATCCATCACGTCCAAAGCGTTCTTGGTCAACTGATTGGCGTGCTCCTCGAAACCTGCTTCCCTGAATGCAGCGTCGATGATTGCGTACAGATTTGATGTCACGTCCAACGGCCTGGTGCCCATTTGCGGCAGGTGTCCTTTGGCATTCGCGGTCGGCTCGACATATTCCTCGCCGTTGGCGCGGGCCTTGTACATCTGAACGCTGATGAACTCGCCGTGCTTGAGTTCGAGCTGCGCAATCGCATACTCGACGCTGGCATCAAGTCGCTCGACTGGAACTCCCGCGCGCTTGAACGCGTAGCGAAGAAACCCGCTGCGGATTGACAATGTTCTCAACACGTGACTGATCAATCACAGCTGATGCCAGTCGCGCTGACCGGGAGGAGGTAAACCCGATTTCCAGAAGTGCAGCATCGAGAAATGCTGCAGGATGCGCGTTCCAGATGTACTCGCGATCACGTTGCGCGAGAGGTAGCGTGAGGTCTCGATCGCTCCCAGCCGCTCCATCCTGATGTGGTGTGCATCCGCATGACTTTTGCGGCGCCGCTACAGCCTCGGATGAAAGATCAGCGGCAAACAGGATGCCCGCCAGCCCGAAAAGGGACACGAGAGCAAAAACGGTGAGATAAGGCTTCATGGAATCGTCTCCTCAAAGGAGTTTCAGAACATATGCTATCGAATTCTACCCCCCCCCCCCCCCGGTGCAAAGTCAAACGAGCGGCTGCGCGTGAGAGATCGCCGCACATCAGTGATGCGATGGCAGCCGCGAGTATCCCTGTACCGCCAGGAGAATGCAGCAGATCGCAGGGAAGAGCAGCGCAAAGAACTCGTGCTGCAGAACAGCGCCGAGAACAAAAAGCCCCCAGCCGATGCACCCCGCCGCGAAGATGAACAGCCATTGCATCAGCACGCGCGGCCGTTCTGCTGAACGCGCTTGAACGATGGGGCCCGATGGTGCGATGACTGACATCTCCATGCATTCTCGCAGAACGCCCTGCAAGGGTCAAGGATGAAGTGGAAGAATCCGCTGCGGCTGCACCTGTTGCATGACCCTTTGCGTGACCCAAACAACGCCGAAACGTCTGCATCCTCTCGAATCGCAACTATTGATCGACCACTTGCGCACGATACACTGCTCGCGTCCCCGCAAATTCCATACCCGAAGCCGAAGGATGTGCCATTGATGTCAGCGATCGCCTCAGCAACCTCCAAAAAGACAAACGCAGGTAAACCGAAACAGTCAGCTGGTAAGGCCCAGACCCGCGTCTACTACTTCGGCAAGTCACGCACCGATGGCGATGGCAAGATGAAGCAACTCCTGGGCGGCAAGGGGGCCAACCTGGCTGAAATGTCCGCCATCGGCCTGCCCGTCCCGCCCGGCTTCACCATCACCACCGAAGAATGTGCTGCCTATCAGGCATCGGGTGGCAAGCTGTCCAAGGCGCTGCTTGATGACATCAAGGCGAACATCAGCACGCTCGAAAAGGAAACCAAAAAGGAGTTCGGCTCCAGCAGCAATCCGCTGCTTCTTTCCGTGCGATCGGGCGCAGCGGTTTCCATGCCGGGCATGATGGACACCATCCTCAACCTCGGCCTCAACGACAAGGCTGTGCAGGGCCTCATTGCCTCAACTGGCAACGAACGCTTTGCATGGGATGCGTATCGCAGACTCATCAACATGTTCGGCGATGTGGTGATGGGTGTCGATCACGAACACTTCGAACATGCCTTTGATCAGATCAAGAAAAAGTATAAGACCACCCAGGACACCGATGTCCCCGCCGAGGGACTCAAAGCGCTATGTGATGCGTACAAGAAGGTCTATCAGAAGCACGTCAAAGCAGAGTTCCCGCAGGACCCCTTTTCACAACTGCAGCGCGCGATTGAAGCTGTGTTCAAAAGTTGGAGTTCGCAGCGAGCCAACCGCTATCGCGAGATCAACCAGATTGCAGGCCTCAAGGGAACAGCAGTCAATGTGCAGACCATGGTGTTTGGCAACATGGGTGACGACTCCGGCACAGGCGTCGCGTTTACCCGCAATCCCTCGACGGGAACGCCAGAGTTTTATGGCGAGTTCCTCATCAATGCCCAGGGCGAAGATGTTGTCGCAGGGATCCGCACGCCTCGACCTGTTGAAGAGATGAAGAAGTGGAACAAGCCAGTGCACACGCAGCTGCTGGAAATCAAAAATACGCTCGAAAAGCACTACCGTGACATGCAGGATATCGAGTTCACCATCGAACGCGGCACGCTCTACATGTTGCAGACGCGCACCGGGAAGCGCACCGGTGCAGCAGCAGTCAAACTCGCAGTCGACATGGTGAAGGAGAAACTCATCGACGAGAAGACAGCCCTGCTGCGCATTCCTGCAAACGATCTCACGCAGTTGCTTCTGCCATCGTTCAGTGATGCAGACAAGAAAGGCGCCAAAGTCGTCGCAACTGGCTTGCCTGCGTCGCCCGGCGCAGCCACGGGAACCCTTGCATTCACCGCAGATGAAGCAGTTGAACGCACACAGAACGGCGAAGCGGTGCTACTGGTCCGCAAGGAAACTTCACCCGAAGATGTCGATGGCATGCATCACGCAGTCGGCATCCTCACATCCACCGGCGGCATGACATCACACGCGGCTGTCGTCGCGCGCGGGTGGGGCAAGTGCTGTGTCGCAGGTGCAGGTATGCTGCACATTGACGCAAAGAAACGATCTGTCACCATCGATGGCAAGACCTACAAACACAATGACACGCTCTCGATCGATGGCTCAACAGGCGAAGTGATGGAAGGGGCTGTGAAAAAATCGGAGCCGAAAATGTCGGGCGACTTCGCGACCATCATGAAATGGTCTGACAAATATCGCACGCTGGGCGTCCGCACCAATGCAGACAGTCCGGCTGACTCCAAACGGGCACGCGACTTCGGAGCAGAAGGCATCGGCCTCACGCGCACCGAGCACATGTTCTTCGAAGGCAATCGCATCGATGCCATGCGCCAGATGATCCTGGCTGAAACCGTCGCAGAGCGTGAGAAGGCGCTTGCGAAACTTCTCCCCTACCAGCGCAAGGATTTCATCGGCATATTCACCGCGATGAAGGGCCTGCCTGTCACTGTGCGTCTGCTGGATCCGCCGTTGCACGAGTTCCTGCCACATGATCTTCCCCAGCAGAAGGAAATTGCGCAACAGCTGGGCGTGCCTGTCAAGAAGGTGCAACAGCGCGTGAGCCAGTTGCACGAGATGAACCCCATGCTTGGCCATCGCGGCTGCCGCCTGGCTGTCACCTACCCGGAAATCCTGCGCATGCAGGTGCGGGCCATTGTCGAAGCCATGATCGAGTGCAAGAAAAAGAAGATCGATGCACAACCGGAGATCATGATTCCACTGGTGGGAACCCGCAAGGAGCTTGCCATCTTGCGCACGCTGACTGAAGAGACGATCGAAGCAGTGAAGAAAGCAAAGAGCTTCACCGGCAAGCTCGATATTCCCATCGGTACCATGATCGAAATCCCCCGCGCAGCCATCACTGCTGATGAGATTGCGGAAGTTGCAGACTTCTTCAGCTTCGGTACCAATGACCTCACACAGCTCACATTCGGCTACTCGCGCGATGATGTGAATACCTTCCTGCCCGACTATCTCGAACAGGAAATCCTGCCACGCGATCCCTTTCAGGCTTTGGATGTTTCGGGTGTGGGCGTGCTGGTCGAGATGGCATGCACCAAAGGCCGCGCAACCCGCCCGAAACTCAAGCTCGGCATCTGCGGCGAACACGGCGGCGAACCGTCATCCATCGACTTCTGTCACACGGTCGGCCTCGACTACGTCAGCTGTTCACCCTTCCGCGTGCCAGTAGCGCGACTGTGTGCAGCCCAGGCTGCCCTGCGGGCGGAGTGACCACAGAAGAAAGAACGCGTTCAGTCTCCCCGGGTGGTCGTATGGCAGCGATGGTTTACGGCTCAGGTCGTTTCGTCTGGGGGCACCATGTGGGGGAGACGATACTTTATCGGTGTGATCGCTGCCGAGCGCAGCCAACTGGGTTTCAACTGGGTTGCATCGGGGCCAACCGCTCTGCCAGGCACTCGACGCCCCATCACCACGGCACAAACCACACCGGCTGGGGCTGACGCTTCACCTTGCGCGGGCGCTTGTAACGCCTGACGTCTGACAGATGCCAACAGTAGTGGCCATTCTCCGCAGTGCACGATGAGATCACCGCACTGCCGACGATGACACCGGTGTGCAGGGCGGACACGCGGCAGTCGGCACCCGGCCATCGTTCGAGGTCCGCCAGTGCAGGAACCGCGATCGCCGATTTCCGGGGGTGCCCATTGCCGATCGCCCATTTCTGAGACGCATAGATGTAGAACCGCTGGCCGATCAGCTTCGTCCGCCTGCTGCGGTATTCAATCGTCTTCTCCCCACGCAGGATCAACTCCGCATACGGTTGGCGAATGGACAGGGCAAGCATGACCTTTGCATCGGCCAAACCGCCCGCCCGCTTGACGGCGGAACGGGCACACTCTACAGAAACTCCGCATAGCATGGCCCACAGGCGTGGATATGCGGAAGTCCGTTCGATCAACTGTTACGTCGCTGAAACACATGAGCCCTTTACATGCCCGGACGACTCAGAGCAAGCTTCCGATCGGGCAACCTTGCCGAACACCTCGGCCTTCTGCTTCTGAAAGGAATCGCAGCTGTTGCCGAAGTTGCTCGACCTGAAGACGTTGGCCTGGGCGCGGTCGCCACTCTGCTCAGACGCGCTGACGACGGCAACTGTTACGCTGAAGATTCATTCGTCGTCCAACTGAAATCTGCGTCTGCGACGACGATTGAATATCAAGACCACGAACTCGACTGGTTTGTGGGGCAATCACAGCCAATGTTCATTGGTCTCGTGTCGCTGGACAGTGCCCAAATCTCTCTCTACCCAACGCTCTTCGTCAACCACGCCGTCCTGTCGTTACACGCAACAAAGGTGACAGTTTGCTTTGGTACGTCTGATCTGCCACCCTTCTTATACGGACAAAAATGTTCGGCTTGGAAAGGGGAACCCGATGATGGCGCAACTGTCTGGCTTGGTGAACCGCTGCTCCAATGGACACTCGACGATTTGGTCGATCAGGAATGGGCAGAACGCACCTACAGTATTCTCAAGTCCTTTCTCGCAGTAGCGCAACGCGAAATCGACCTGCTATCGTTCGGACAGTGCTCGGTGCTCAGTTGGTCGACGAATGACCTTAGTTCCATCAAGACACAATCGGGTATGATAAAAGGCCATCCCGATGACCTGAAATTACTCGCTGATCGCTGCACCCCTGGACTTAATGCAATAATGCTCCACGCAATGTCGATGCGCGATGATTCGGGCCAACCGGTGATGGTGTCTTTGATCGCGTTGGCAGCTGCGCTTAAAGACATCGGCGTCGAGATAGACCCCGACAACCTGTTCGGCAAGTTCTTTTGCGCTTTACAGCAACGTGAAGGAAACAACGCGACGTAACAAACCGTTGCACTCGGTGGCCGCCGGACCGTCGCAACTTGTTGCTCTGCTCCACTGCTCGCCCGCCCGATTCGGCTTTGCGGCTATCCCGGCTTTGTTACATGGAGCAGGTAGAATGATTGATGAAGATCGATCCAGGCAGCTACGCCTCGGATGGGAGTCGAAGTCATGCCTGATCGACGAGCGCTGCAGTTCAGTTCGATGCAGGCGATCGCAGATGATGTCGATCAGCTGCTCAAATCCGGCTACACCAGCGTTGGTGCCTGGAACCTGAGCCAGACATGCGGGCATCTTGATACATGGCTGCGGTTTTCGATGGACGGCTATCCCACGCCCCGCTTTCCCATGAACTGTCTGTTGTGGGGCATGCGTGTCACCATGGGCAGAAAGCAGCTCAACAGGATCATCACACGCGGATTCAAGCCAGGCACCCCAACGATGCCCAAAACAGTGCCCGTCGCAGACGCGGTGGAAGATGCAGTTGCTGCCAAGGCTCTGCTGCAGACAATTGCGAGGTTCGAGAGCTGCACCGATGCGATTCATCCATCGCCGCTGTTCGGCAAGCTGTCAAAGGAAGAGGCTGAAAAGCTGCAGCGTGCGCACGCGGCTCTGCATTTGAGCTTTCTTCTGCCGAACATGTGATTCACTCACAGGCTATTAATTGCACTCATGTTCAAACGCACACATCGCAGAGTGTCCCGCTGGCGCCTTGCACTCGTGCTGGGCGCGGTGGTTGTGCTGGGCGCGGTTGTGACTGGCCTGCTCATGCTGCCGTATATCGCAGAGCGCGTGCTGCGCGAGGAGTTGGTCGCGATGGGATTTGAAGTGCAGTCGCTGAACGTCAGCGCAGCAACGTTGTCATCCCTCCGCGTGACTGATCTTGTTGTCCGCGATGCTGCCAGGGCTGATGCACAACCCTTCAGCGCGAAAATGGTTCATGCGACCTACACGCCGAAGATGTTGTGGAATGGTGCGGTTGATACCATCAGCATTGATGGCCTGGAAGGCAAGATCGAGATTGAAGCAGATGGAACATTTCGCGTCGACCTGCCCGATGCACTCCTCTCGCGGCAATCCGATTCGCCAGAGATGCCTTTCGAGCGATTGGAGTTTCACGATGCGCGACTCACCGTGATCGAAGAACAGCACAGCAACACCGTGACGCTCAGCGGCGACATTGAGGTACTCGACTTCGACAGCGGCCTTGCGATTGCGCTCTCCACCAGCGGCAGCGATGGTGTCGTCATCGAGCAGGCAGGGTGGCGGGGCAGTGCTGAAACGATTGCGGTCAAAGGCCACGTGCAACTGATGGGAGGTTTCCGCACGCAAGCCAATGTCTCGATCACCAAGGGCAGGTTCACCATTGCTGATGCAGCGGTCGACCTTGTCGGAATCGATGCAGAAATTCCCATCATCTGGCAGGATGAAACCGCAGAAGCAGAAGGTCGAGTGACAGTTGCGCAGCCGTCCTGGCGGGGCAGGCAGTTTCAGGCTGTGACTGCAGAGCTTGCAGCAACTGATCGCGCCCTCAGCGTGCGGGCAGAGATTCCCATTGCAGCAGCCAGCAGCGCCCGCGCGAAAGCCGGGACCGAAGCCCTTGAAATCGTGGGCGGATTCGATGTGCGCGACGGCAGCTTTGGCAGCGACCTCAGTTTCTATCTGCCACCCACTTCCGTACAGAACTTTGATGGGTTCGGCCTTTTCACTGCGGGTGATTCGACGTGGCTGGTGGATGGGCCAATCGCCCTCAGCGCCCGCATCGCGCCAGGCACGCAGGTGGCCCGCCTATACCTGAACAATGTCACCCTGCGCGATACGACAGAGATCTATCGACTGAACGGAATGAGCGGTACATTCGTGCTTAACTCGCTCTCGCCGCCGCTGACAGATGGTGTGCAGACGTTGACATTTACCTCGGGCACCGTCGCGGAGGACATTACCATCGCGCACGGCGAACTTGCGTTTGCACTGCAGCAGCCGGATGTTGTGCATGTTGAGACGTTGCGTGTGACCATGACTGAGCTGGGCGAGTTTGCGGTTGAGCCATTCACATTCGCGCGCAGCGATCCCAACCTCGATCTGAGTGTCAACGTGATTCGCGCGCCACTTGCAGCCTGGCTGCCACTGCTGACCGGCGATCGGGCAAGTGGCGAGGGAACGCTTTCGGGGTTGTTGCGCATCGAGGTGCGCCCGGACGATCCTAATCAGTCGATTCTCATCCATGCAGGGGGCGTGCGTGCTGATCCCGCCACCGGATGGATTGTGGCGGATGATGCAGAACGGCTGGAAGCGATTCTGGTGGAAAGCGACCCCCGCTTTGCGTCTGATGACATGATGGCTCACGTGAAAGATCGGCTGATCCACGCCCTGCAGGACTTCGCCTTTGATGAACTTTCGCTCACGTTCGATGATGATGGCCAGGGTGACATCATTGCCCGCATTCATACCGCTGGCCGGGGCCGGCGCGGGGATGATCCGCAGGTGATCGGCGGCTTTGATGTCAACATCTCCAACATCAACCACCTTCTGCCGGAATCAAAATGGCTGGCACCTGTCTTTGATGCTATCACCATCAACCGTGTTGAGGCCGTAAATCCAGATCAGCCAGCTGACACGATAGAATAGAGGACGATGAAAGACATGCACGCACACACACAGACGCAACTCCATTCTCGACCGCTGATCTGCGCCGCCGCTTCAATTACCGCGATCGTGCTGATGAGCACGCTCGCTGGCTGCACGCACCGCATCAAGGTCGATCCCATCAAAGTCGAACCGATTCATGTCACTGTTGATATTAATGTGAAGGTCGATCGCGAACTCGAATCTTTCTTCGATTTCGAGGAGAAGTACGACACAACAGGCAACAGCACGACAGAGCAGGGAGGATCATGAACATGAACCACAACACATCATTCACTTCCGGCTTTCGAATTCTTCTTCTTCTGGCGCTGCTGTTCGTTCCAATGATTGCTGTTGCGTCCCACGCGGAACAGGATGACCTTGCGGGATTGCGGGCCAGCATGGAAGCCCGCTATCCGCGGATTCTCGAACTCAAGCGCGAGGGACGACTGGGCGAGACGTTCGATGGCAGGCTGGCTGCGCTCGATGAGGCACTGGCTCGCGATGCACAAATCGCAAAGATCATTCAAGAGGAGAATGCAGATCGCAAACGTCTGTACGAACTGCTTGCAGCTGACCTGCGCAAGAATGCCAAGCCGGAAGACCGTGATCGCATCACAGCCCAACTGGTCGCGAGGCGCAATGGTCGCCGCAACCTCGAAAACGCGAAACCAGTCGAGTATTTCATGGTCGGGCCGGATGTGTGGCTGTACAAGCAAAACGAGGAGCGCTTCCTGGCTATCGAAGAACTCAAGCAGGAACGCATCGTGGGCGAGACCTGGGAAGGACTCGTCGCAGCAGTGACAGACGGTCAGTTGAGTGCATCGGCCCGCAAGTTGCTCGAAGAGGAGAATGAATGGCGGGACGAGTTCTATAAGGCTTCAGCTGAGCGGCGCAAGGTTGATGTGCGCGTCGTCCAGGAAGAGAGTGGCACTGCCCGCATGAAGGTTGAGTCGGGCAAGGCAATGATCCGCGATAAAGATCGCGGCTGGATCGAGGCAGGGAAGTTATAACACATGAACACTCTGCTCCCGGCAATGATGATGGGCATCGTGTCCACAGCCAGCGCATCTGATAAAGGTGCTGGCTTGGATATTATTATCGTCGATCGCGATAATATCGAGATTCACGAATCCTGCGTCGTGCGCATTCCAGCTGATCTTGTGATCGAAGACAGCGACAATAATGGCGTGATTCACGTTCTTGGCGATGATATTCATCTGCAATTTGAAGAAGGATCAGTGCTGCGGGGTGCTGCACTGCAAACGCAACCCGACGCGATGCACGGCATTGGCATCGTTGCGAGCGGCGAAAACATGACGCTCAGCATGCTTGAAATCGCTGGCTATAAAGTCGGCGTGCAAGCTCGCGAATGCAACAATCTCGTCATCGAAGATGTAAGTATTGCTGATATGTTCAGGCAACGGCTGGGTTCGACAGACGCAGCTGAAGATGCATCTGACTGGCTGCGGCCGCATGTGAATGACAACGGCGAATGGGTGCAGAACTATGGCGCAGCGATTTCGCTGGTGGCGTGTGCTGAGCCGCACATTCGTCGCGTGAAAGTCAGGCGGGCCCAGAATGGCATTGTGTTCGATCGTGTCAATGCAGGCATCGTGAGTGATAGCGACTGTTCATTTCTCTCCGGCTGGGGCCTTGCAATGTGGCGGTCGGGCATGAACATTATCTCCCGGAATGCTTTTGATTTCTGTGTGCGTGGCTACAGCCATGGAAAATACAACCGGGGTCAGGATTCAGCTGGCCTGCTGATGTTCGAGCAGTGTAGTGACAATGTCATTGCGGAGAATTCGATCACACACGGGGGCGACGGCATTTTCGGCTTTGCAGGGTCCGAGGCACTTCAGAATGCAGAAACCCGCCGCTTAGGAAATAATCGAAATCTGTTCATTCGCAACGACTTGTCATATGCGGTTGCCCATGGCCTGGAAATGACGTTCAGTTTCGATAATCAGGTCATCGAGAATCGCTTTGAAGAGAACGCCATTTGCGGAATATGGGGTGGATACAGCCAGGATATGACCATTGCCCGCAATACATTTACCCGCAATGGCGACATGCCCTACGGAAGAGAACGTGGCGGCGTGAATATCGAACATGGTCTTGGCAATGTTATTGTCGAAAACAGTTTCGCGCAGAACGCGTGTGGCGTGCATCTCTGGTGGGATGAAGATGCCCACTTCAAAGCAACACCCTGGGCAACGCTTCATCAGCCGGAGGATTCGGAGCGGATGCTGCCCAGTATGGACAACATCATTGCGATGAATCGGTTTGACGCCGACACAGTTGGCATCGAACTGCGCGCCTGCGATGAAACATTTGTTGCAGACAACACGTTTACGGATGTTGACACCCCGCTGCGCAACGAAGCTTCTGAAGTGGTGGAAGAATCATTGGGCATGGCTGCGTTGACAGTTCCTGCGTATCCCGCGCCCGGCGAAACACAGCCGATTGGGAAGCGTTCACATCTCGCTGGCCGTGAACATATTCGCATGACTGAGTGGGGACCATACGACTGGGAATCGCCTCTGCTTTTTCGTGAGGCACGTTCAACCAGCCGCGCGCACTCTTACATTCTGCTGGGCGCTGAGCGCGTGCTCGATGTGCAATGGGATAATCCCAAAGTGATCGTCGAAACCCGAGCCCGCCAGAGTGGCATTGTGGTTGTTGCGCACGTGCTGGATGGTCATGGCGCATTTCCTTATAACCTCACAGTTGAAACCGATGCAGGGATGACAAGTGGGTCGGGGTGCCTGGTGGTGACGCAGTGGGAAGGTGTTGTGTTCAACTTCACGAACGATCCGCGCACTGATGAGCCAGCCTGGCTGGAAGAATCAAGAAATGACAGCAGCGTGCCATTCGTCAGCGACACCATTGATTTCCGATATGCCGTGGGAGGACCAGCCACGGTGCTGGCACTGCAGGCAGAAGGCATCGGCAACGACCGTTTCGGCATGATCGCCCGCACCACGATTGAACTGCCGCGCGGCACGTGGCGAATCGTGAGCGAATCAGATGACGGCATCCGCATCAGCGTGGATGGCGAAGTGCTGATTGATGATTGGACCCATCACGGGCCGACGCGGCACGAAGCAGCGATTACTGTTGAGCATGACACCCAACTGGTTGAACTGGAAGTGATGCACTTCGAGCTTGATGGGTTTGCTGTGTGTGTTGTGGAGCTTGAGCCGCAGGCGCAGGGACGCTGAAGTGCCTCGGCCTTGGCTTTGTTATCGTGGGTCGAAGGTGAGGGCTGCGCCATTGATGCAGTACCGCAAGCCGGTTGGCTTGGGGCCATCGTTGAAGACGTGCCCGAGGTGTCCGCCGCAGCGGGGACATTCAACTTCCGTGCGCGTCATGCCATGGCTGTGATCAGCGACTTCTGCGATGTGGGATGCAGCAACGGGCTGATAGAAACTTGGCCAGCCGGTGCCACTCTCAAACTTGGCGTCTGATGCAAAGAGTGAAAGGTTGCAGCCAGCACAGCGGAAGACACCCGCGCGTTTTTCGTTGTTGAGCGGGCTGCTGCCTGCCCGCTCGGTGCCTTCCTCGCGCAGGACTCGAAATTGTTCAGGCGTCAACGCACTCCGCCACTCCTCTTCAGTCTTCGTGACCGGATCGAGTGATTCAGCTGGGAGTTGCGTTGTTGCTGATGAAGCCCCCTGCAGCAGTTCCGGGAAGAGCTTCTTGACCTTTTCAATCTTGGGAAGTGCCCAGCGAAGAACGTAGGGATGCTGGGGATTGCGTTTGACGAAATCCTGATGCTCCTCCTCAGCTGGATAAAAGCGATCGAGCGTTTCCAGACCAGTCGCGATGGGGGCATCAAATGCGTTTGCATCGTTGAGCTGCGTGATATATGCGCCGGCGACTCCTGCTTCTTCATCGTTGGCGTAGAACACAGCCGGGCGGTATTGCGTGCCATAGTCCGGATGCTGGCCGTTGCCGGTGGTTGGCGTGTGTGTTGCAAAAAACACATGCAGCAGCGTGCCGTACGAGATGACGCTCGGGTCGTATGTGATTTCAACAACTTCTGCGTGCTGCGTTTTGCCGTTGGCGACATCTGAATAGTTTGCATCAGTTGCGCTTCCACCCGCATAGCCGCTGACGACATCCTTGACGCCAAGCAGTGGTTCGAAGACAGCCTCGACACACCAGAAACACCCGCCAGCCAACACCAATGTGCGTGTGGCAGCGGGTGTGCCGGGTGCTGCGCCATCGTCAGCAGCAGCCAGTTTCAGGTCAACTGCCGGGGCAGGGATTTTCGTTCCATCATCGTCACTCGCGATTGGGTTCAGTGCGCCACCGGTGCATGCTGTTGCGACAACTGCCACGCCCGCCACGAACATTGCAAAAAGCTTGTGTGTCATAGTGTGTTTCCCGATGCTCCCATGTGTGTCTGCGTGAAAAAATCTGATCCTGCGTATATGCCTGCTTAAACGCTGCTGCGACTCTTGTTATTCCTCACGAGCCTGCATTGTTCGCTGGATGCACGCATATTGTGCGGCTTTCGCAGCCGACTGAACCGGACAGCGGTAGAATCATACCGCTGCTGTTCATTGCGAAAGGAAGATTCATGCAATCGCTCAATCTGCTCGTCGTTGGATCACTCTGTCTGACAGCCATGCCAACCGCGCTGGCGCAGAATGAGCCGTCACAGCAACAGTCGCCGCCTGCTGTTCTGGACGAACGCATCAACCGCGAGAAGATGACTGAATACGATCCGCCGCCCATGCCTCAGCAGGTTGTGCTGCCCATGCCACCTGATCATCGGCTGGCCGCAACCGCCAGCGATGTTCCCATTGATGCAGAACGCTGGGCCCAGGCGCATGCAGCCATTGCAGCTGGCCTTGCGTACCTTCGCACAAAGCAGAATGAAAATGGTGCGTGGCTGGGCGATGTTGAACTCGGCCCGACTGACAATCCCGACGCACCATCACCAGTTGCAGTTGCAGTGACAGCCATGGCCCTCAAGGCGTACGCACAGATGGGGATTGACATCGAACACGATCGCGCACTCAACCGCGCGCTCGGATTCATGCTTTCAGCCCGCGAGGCGGATGGCAGTTTCGGCGGCGGCGCGCTTGCCAACTATGTGGCATCAACTGCGGTCTCCGCTCTGGCTTCTCTTGATGAGTCACAATACGAAGGCGAAACTCGCGATGCGCTGCAATGGCTGCAGACCTCGCAATGGGATTCCAGCGAAGGTCTGACGCAACGGGCAGACTGGTTTGGCGGCGCTGGCTACGGCAACAATGGCCGCCCCGATCTTTCCAACACGCAGATGATGCTCGAAGCGTTGTACGATGCTGGCCTCAGCCCCGATGAACCTGCGTTTCAGAATGCCCTGTGCTTCCTAGCCCGGACGCAGAATCTCGAAGCAACCAACACCGCTGACTGGGCGGGAAATGATGGCGGCTTTGTCTATACACCAGCCAACGGCGGCGAGTCGATGGCGAGCGAACTTGCAGGTGACGGGCGCTCGGGCGAACTCATCCCTGCCGGTCGGGCGCGCAGTCTTCGAAGCTACGGCTCGATGACATACGCTGGCTTCAAGAGCATGCTGTACGCAGGTCTTTCACCTGATGATGTGCGCGTGCGGGCCGCGTTTGACTGGATCAGCAATCACTTCACCTTCGAAGCAAATCCCGGCCTGGGTGATCAGGGGCTGTACTATTACTATCACACCATGTCGCGCGCACTTCGCGTTGCGCAGCACGATACGATTACAGATCAGGCAGGTGTTGAACACAACTGGCGGGCAGAACTGATTGATGCAATCATTGCCCGGCAGGGTGCAGATGGATCCTGGCAGAATCCAGCCGACCGTTGGCTTGAGGGCATGCCCGAGATGGCGACGATTTACGCGGTTCTTGCGCTCGAGGAAGCGCTCAAATAAGACGAACGCGCATTTGTTCGTTGTGCGGGCAGGCGCTTCCTTCGTGCGCGGCTCTTTTTTGCGCGATCTTAGAACTTCACACGTACTTTGACATTTGAGCCGGTGTACCCAAAGAAGCCGTTGAAGCCGGAGTGGTGAAAATGACTGCCACCAAAGCCGTGGCTGCGGAATCGGATGGGATTGGTAAAAATGCCACACGATCCAAACCCGTAGCCGCCGTATCCATACCCCACGGGATAGCCATAGCCGGCGTGGCCATACACGCGCGGCCGATACCAGCCTGATGCGCCGTTGAAATATGCGGAGCGCGGCCCGGTGCGAAACCCTGCGTAGCGGGCCAGGGCAACATTGCCTTCCGCGGGAACCATCGTTGACTGCGTCGTCGCGTCGTCGACTGATGTCGCCTCAATCGCGGCCGCGCGCGGGGCGGGTGGCGGCATATCAATCACAACCTGTGCGGCAGTCTTCAAGACAGCAGCCATCGAGAGCACGGCTGCTGCGGCCAGTGTGCGTGTCATGTTGGTCTTCATGCTGAACCTCCGTGAAAAACGCGCGAGTCATACACATCCACGACTTGCTGGCGCATCGACCGCGCAAAGAAACTATCATCATCCTCTATTATGACACACCTGCTGCTTCTCTCTGCCACGAAATCCCGACATTTGCTGGACGCATTGATTTTGTGAGCGGATTCACGCCCCACATTCTGCAGTGTGTTCCCGAACTCTTTCCGAAAGTGTGGGGGGGCCATCGCCTGCAACGCCACGGCAAGGCAGTTGGCACGGGCCAGACCATCGGAGAATCGTGGGAGATTGCAGACCTTCCTGAGTCGATTGCAGGTGGGAGATCGGTCATCGGGCGCGGTCCCTGGCAAGGCCGGACATTGCGTTCGCTCATTGATGCACACCCACAGGCAGTCCTCGGCTGCGCAGCTGCCAGTGATGATGGCGGCTTTCCATTACTCATCAAGTATCTGGATGCTGCCCAGCCATTATCGATACAGGTGCATCCCAGCCCGTCATACGCAGCCAGACACCCAGGTGCACATCTCAAATCTGAAGCGTGGTATGTCGTTGCAGCAGATGAAGGTGCATGCATTTATGCAGGGCTCGCGAACGGCGTCTCGCGCCGCGAGTTCAAAGCTGCCATCGCAGCTGGTGATGATCAGGTGGTGCAATGTCTCAACACGATTGTCGTGCAGCCGGGCGACTGTGTGTATCTCCCCAGCGGAACGCCCCACGCATTAGGGGCTGGCATTCTCGTGGCTGAGGTGCAGACGCCCAGCGACACCACCTTCCGCATCTACGACTGGGGTCGAACTGATCGGGCGCTGCACGTCGAAGCGGCGCTGGAATGTGTCGAGTTTGATGCTGATGGGCAACTGCAGCCAGCCATCGTGCACAGCGCTGCTGGCACTGTCGACCATGTTGTTTCCTGCTGCCTTGCTGAGCATTTTGAAATCGAGCGATTCAACATTGCTGCGGGCAGGACGCTGGAGCACCAGGTGCATGATGTTCCCGAGGTGTGGATGTTGATCGAGGGAAGCTGTGCGGTTTATGCGGGCAACTGCGAGCCTGTCGAATGTGCAGCGGGTGATACGCTTCTCTTGCCAGCCGGGCTGGATTTGGTCTCGTTTAGATTCGATGCTGTAGCAGTGCTTCTTCGTATCCTGCCACGTCGCTAGCCCGCCGGGGGGGGAGCCGGGGGCGGGGGACGACAAGAAAACACGATCGCCTGGCGGGGGGGGAGGCGAATGTAAGGGTCGGGTTGTTCCAATGACTACAGTGCACTGTCAATCGCGATCACCCAGGCTCGCTGTTGCGCTGATCGTGGCTGCTGCTGCAGTTGCATGCAGCCTCACTGTCCAGCACGCAAATGCCACCCAGCATCTGGTTTCGCCCGGTGATAACTGGCAGCACTTGGCTGAAGAGCTTCGTCCCGGCGATGAGATCATTCTCTTTCCCGGCCGTCATTTACCCGCGCGATTCGAGGGGCTCGACGGCAATCATCAGCAGCCGATCATCATTCGCAGTCTGGACCCGCGCAATCCGGCTGTCATTATCGCAGATGAGTTCGGCATTGCGCTGACTCGACCCCGTTATGTTCATCTCCGCGACATCCACATTGTCGGAGCTCGCAAGTGTGGCATTCTGCTTTCAGATGGCCTCAACGCGAAGCTGGAGCAGAGCGGTGCGTTCTTCAAAGCGAATGTGCAGATTTCCAACCTGCAGATTCGTGGGACCGGGCCGATTGGTGATGCAGATGCGGTGCGTATCGAAGGTCTGCAGGAGGTGCAACTGGCCAGCATGCGCATCGAGGGCTGGGCTGATTGCGCGATCGAGATCGTCGGCTGCCGCTTCATCGACATCGAAGCATGTATCTTCAAGCCGCTGCCCGACCATGCCCAGCGCATCGGGCTGAATGCCCGCGCGGGGTCGCAGACCATCAGCGTGCGCGACAGCCTCTTTCTCGATGCTGCTGTGACTGCAATCAGTGCAGGCGGCCCCAGCGAAGCATACGAGTTTCGGCCGGCTCTTGCAGACTCTGCGGGCGCGGACATTGAAGAGAATCTCAAGGGCAGGAAGGCTGCAGATGGCTCGCGCCGTCCGGAGGTTGATCAACTCTCGATTGAGCGCTGCCTGGTGCGTGGCAGCGACACCGCCATCAAGCTTGTCGGAGCCGCCAGTGTGACGCTTCGCTCTTCAACCATCATCCAGCCGCGCGTGCGCGTTCTGCATGCGGTCCTGTTGAGCGAGCGTGATGAACGCTGTCAGAATATCACAAGCGGTCTCACGCTGGGCGAGAACATTTTCATTTACGCGGCTGACCTGAAGCGACCCTTCGAGTGGAGCGCGATCGATGTGGATTCTATGCGAATCGAAGAGAATCTGTGGTACATGACCGATGCAGAAGCCAGCACCCAGGTCGCGCTCGATCTGCCTGCTGAATCCACATTCCCGCAGATCATCGGCATCCATCCCGAGCTCAATGCCCGCGCGGTCGCCACTGCAAGCGAGGCGCGGGGACTTGGGTATCAGCGTCTCGATGAGCAGGATTGATGCCAGCCAGCCGCTGCTCGCGACAACCAGCTTGCATCA
This sequence comes from Phycisphaerales bacterium, assembly GCA_051004555.1. Classification (GTDB taxonomy): domain Bacteria; phylum Planctomycetota; class Phycisphaerae; order Phycisphaerales; family SM1A02; genus JBPCKF01. The sequence goes on from JBPCKF010000005.1 coordinate 19,187, forward strand.
ATCCTTCTCTTTCATGATCGCTTCCATGCCTTCGCGCAGTTTCCGATCGAGTGGGTGGGGGTTGAGCTTGCGGGAAGCGGTGATGAGCGCTCGTCCTTCGCGGGCATGTCCAGTTGCGTGCGCGATGATGCCCGCTCTGCCAAGGATCTGGGCGTTGCCTGGTGAGCGCAGCACTGCTTCGCGGGCCAGCATGTACGCCTGGTCGCTCTCGCCTGCGTGGAACAGGGTCCAGGCTGCTGTGTCGTAGGCACCTGCGTCCTTGCGGATCGAATGCAGATCGTGGAGCGCGAGTTCCGCAGCGCGATGCGCATCGCCATCCTGATCAATCCAATACTCAGCAAGATGTCGAGCGTGGCCGTAGTCGCCATGTTCGATGTCTGCACTCATATCAGCTTCTGCTTTGGAGAACCATTCACGAGCTTCTTCGCTGCGGCCCTGCTGCTTGAGTGCGCGACCCAGTTCGATCCAGAACTCGGGCAGAGGACGATCTGAAAGCACAGCTCGCAGCCGATGTTCTGCAGAGGCAGGATCATCGCGCACCAGATCGATACGCGCCAGCTGCAGCACTGCGAAGGATGCGGATGGATCAAGTTCGAGCGCCTGGTTGTACCTGGCCTGCGCGTCATCCAGTTGCCCATGCGCAAGCGCGAAGTCGCCCAGCATGGTGTAGCACCATGCGCGGTCGGTGGCAGATGCGTCGAGCAGCTCACCTGCCTGCAGCGCCTCTTCCATGGTGTGCACAGCCTCGCTGTGGCGTCCGCGATAGTCGTGCATCAGAGAAACTCGAGCCAGAGAGTTCAGCGTCATCTCCCGTTCCAGACATCTGTCATAGATCAACTCAGCCTCAAAGGCATTGCCAAGCGCGAGGTGGGAATCGCCAAGCAGCGCCCAGATTTCGATTGCATCGGGCTCGATGAGCGCTGCCCGCTGAGCAGCTTCGAGCGATTCCTGAAATCGATGCTGACCGATGTACGCATATGCAAGACCAAGCAGCCCGGTTTCGCTATTGGGATTCTCAGCAAGCAGCTGCTCAAATGTGCTGGCTGCTGCGTCATAGTGCTCGTGCACAGCGCTGGCCCTTGCGGCAGTGAGCCATGTCGTTCCAAGTCGTGAGAGGAGACCGGTATCGTGCGGCTGCCCTTTGAGACGGTCTTCCAGAACCTCAATGGTCTTGCGCGCGGCTGGGTCGAGCAACTCGCGATGCTCGTTGTGCTCGTGGTGATGAGCACTTGCATCACCATGTCCCTCTGCGTGATCGTCACCGTGTTCGTGGTGATGCTGCGCAAAGAGTGCAGGTGACACGCTCAATGACAGCGCAAGAACTGTTGCGAATCTGAAGGAAAGAGGGTGAATCATGGAAGTAGCCTTTTCAATGTCGAACTGTGGAAGAGAAGCCCGCACGGTTTCCCGCACGGGCTCGTTGGGGTGCTCCGGATCATTGCCTCTGCAGAGGGCGCGTGTTGTTAAGACGACTGCATGAAGGCAAGGATGGATGAGGCACAGTCATTCCGGCTGATGGGGCGAAGCAAGATAGGGGAACGAACTGCGGAAGGGCTTGTCGTTGCCATCAACACCATCAGGAACTTCATTCTGGTTGAAGATGAAGAAGAGCAGCGTGTCGATGACATCATCAGAAAGGGCGCGGCCATTGGGATACTGCGAATCCATCCCGAGATTGAGCTTGAGCGTGTCGGGCACCGCCACCGACGCGAGGATGGCAATGTTTTCGTTGTTGGTGCCGAGAGCCATGAGTGACGCAACGATCTCCCCTGCGAAATCGTTGCCATCATTTTCGGGTCGGCCGATGTTGTAGAAATCCTTCAGCTTGAAGGGAATCAGAGCTGTATTGACTACAGGGTTGCCCATGCGCTCGATCTGCTCCCACGGTCCCACGTTGCGCTCGAGCTCGCCGGAGCTGGAGCGGCGGATGGTGGTGCGACGACGTTCAGTCGAGCCCCAAACCTCGATGTTGTCGCTGGTGCCATCGCCATCGATGATGCCACGCGGAATGCTCAGCACAATGGCGCTGACGTTCTCGCCCGCAAAGCCATCGTTGCCTTCAAAGCCGCCGGTGCCAGCCAGGAATCGGTTGAAGCCAACCACATCAAAGAAGAAGGGGTCATCCGTCTGACCAGCAAAGGCGCGGATGGCAAAGAAGCCATCAACGATGATGGGATCATTCGCCTTGGGCTCAATGCTTGGCTGCGTCACGTCACCACTGAAGCGTGGCACGCCAGGCACCTTCACGGAGAACCGCTGTGATGATGGTGTGCGCTCGGCGAATTCGACCAGAATGCGCATCTGTCCCTCGTTGTTCAGTACGGTAAAGACGTGACGAACATCTGAAGAGAAGTGAAAGTTGTTATTCTCTGACGGAACGGTCAAGGGATTCACCGTCATGATGAGGATCACATTCTCATCATCGTTGGGATCAACAAATGCATAGACGTCTGCGATGTCTGCTGCTGGCTCCTGCTGAATGAGTGGTGCTTCCTTGTGATCAGCTGCGGTGGCAGTGAACGCGGGAAGAATCAGTGCAGCGGTGGCAGCAGTTGTGAGCGAAAACAAGCGTGTCATACTTTTCATCTCCTATGGCTTGGGACTGAAACAAGTCTGCGGCTGAAGAGAACTTAACACGAGTCAGAGCCGCTGACTTCAGTCCGGAAAGGGATGTACGACAGCACGGTGCTGGTGGATGTATCCGATTTTGCTGGTTTTGCACTGACGATGCACGCTCGCCGCGGAAGCCAACTTTTGCGAAGAATGCGGGGGGAGTGGTTACACGCTCCGATCGCCAGCCACGAAGCTCACCAGTCGTTTCTTGCGTGTGGGATGCTGCAGTTTGCGGATCGCCTTGTTCTCGACCTGTCGGACACGTTCGCGCGTGACTTTGAAAATCTTGCCGACCTCTTCGAGCGTGTAGGTGTACCCGTCGCCGATGCCGTAGCGCAGTTTGAGAATCTCCCGTTCCCGGTAGGTGAGCGTCTTGAGCACATCAGTGATGCGCTGGCGCAGCATGTCATTGCTGGCCTGCTCAGCCGGGGCATCCTGACGTTCATCTTCGAGGAAGTCGCCGAAGTTGGAATCTTCCGATTCACCCACCGGGCGATCGAGAGAAACCGGATGGCGTGAGATGTTCATGACGCGCTTGGTTTCGTCGAGCGACATCTCCGCTCTGCTTGCAAGTTCTTCGATGGTGGGTTCGCGTCCCAGTTCCTGAAGCAGATTCCTTTGAATCGTGCGCAGTTTGCTCATGGTTTCGATCATGTGGACAGGCACGCGAATGGTGCGGGCGTGGTCAGCGATTGCGCGGGTGATGGCCTGACGGATCCACCAGGTTGCATATGTGGAGAACTTGTAGCCGCGCTTGTATTCGTACTTGTCAACTGCGCGCATCAGGCCGGTGTTGCCTTCCTGAATAATGTCGAGGAACGAAAGTCCGCGATTGCGATACTTCTTGGCGATGGAAACCACCAGACGCAGATTGCCAGCCGAGAGGTCGCGCTTGGCCTGTTCATACTCAAAGAAGACCTTCTGAATCTCGTTGACGCGTGCATCAAGTTCCAGAGGCGACTCAACGACAAGATCACGCAGGCCGTAGACCTCTTCCTGCATGACCAGCACATCTTCGGGGTCGTACCGGTCGGGATTCTTCTCGGCTCTGAGAATCTCGCGCTCGAGCTCGAGCAGCTTGTTGCGCATGGCTGCCAGCTTGCGATAGATCGGCAGAATGCGGCCGGTGCGCAGGCACAACTCTTCAAGCAGCGTGGCCATGCGGCGCCTGCGGCGACTGATGTCATCCTGCAGTTGCCGGGCCCGCGAGCGCTTGATGTCAACGTCCTCGAGTTCATCCCACGCCTGACGGTTGAGGTCAAGCAGCTTGTAGACGGTCGCCACGTTGCTGGGAATGCGGGCTGTGAGAATCTCGCGGTGATTGGTTTCCAGCGTCGAGATACGCATGGTGCGATCGAAAGGCAGTTCGCTGCGCTGCACCTGTTCGAGGATTGCCAGGGCCTGGACAGATGCGTAATCGGATTCCAGCACCCGGCGCCGAAAGATCATGCGAGTGGTTTCGATCTTCTTGGCAAGTCGGATTTCCTCTTCGCGAGTGAGGAGTGGGATGGCTCCCATTTGCGTGAGGTAGGTGCGGATCGGGTCATCGACACGTCGCCTTTCCTGGCGCGAAAGTTCGTCCTGCAGGACGCTGCGCGCGATACGGTCGATCACTTCAGGATTGTCTGAATCGCTGTCGTCACCGTCGGATTCATCATGCGAGGCTGTTGTGCCATTTGTTGAATGGCGCGGTTCGTCAGACGCGTCACTGTTAAATGCGCCTTCTGTTGCTGCGATTTCGTCGGCGCTGATGCGCTGCGGCCCGGCCTTGCGCAAGGGGGCATCGCGCTTGAACTTCAGGTTGGTCTGCAGCGGCGCCTGAAAGGTTGTCAACTGTTCGCGCTCGACGTCGGGCTCGTGCACGAATCGAATGCGGAGACTTTCGATGAATTGCAGAAGTGCATCAAGTTGATGCGGATCGACCATGTCATCTGGCAGGGCCGTATTGAGTTCTTCGTAGCTGACCCACCCGCGCGTCTTGCTGAGATCAAGAAGCTCGCGCAACAGGGGGTCAAGTTCCAGCTTGGGAGATGGTATCATGTGAGGGCCTCCGGGAGTGTCGTCAGGACAGAAGAGCGTTTCGAGCAAGCGGGGGTGGTGCGGTTCATGAGCGCACCCCGCGTGGGAGAAGCAGGGGATCGTCGCCATGCTGGCGGCGCTCGCGCAGGATGCGCAGGAACGCAGGTTCCGCGTCTGCAGCAGACGAGTCGACGCTGCGGATCGCTGCGGTTTTCGTGCGAAACATCTCGCGATCGCGCACGGTATTCAGTCCGCCAGCAGCATCTGCAAGCTTGGCGTAGCTTTGCGATTCATCGTGCTCACAGAGAGCAGCGCCGCGGAAATACAGGGTCATCACCAGATCAATCGCCGATTGAGACTCGAGCTGGTTGCACAACATCTGCGGGGTAAACGCAGTATCAGATTCAAGATACGGCAGCAACACTTCGAACACGCTGCGGCAGCCAGGATCAGCAAACGACTCAGCCGCGAATGCTTCAGCAAGTGGCAGCATGTGTCCATCTGCAACATCGATGCTGGCGTTGCGGACCTCGGGGTCGAAGATGAGGATGGAAAGGAAGTCGAGCTCGGCCCGCTGCCGCGACTGCGACACAACGCCCATCAGCACCGCATCAGTATGAGCATTTTTTGCTGCAGTCGAGGAAGTTCGTCCAGCATTTGTCTTGCGCTCGCTGTTGACCGCTGCAGCAACCCGCCGAACAGGAATCATCTTGAGCAAAGTTTCGACCGGCATGTCCAGCAGGTGAGCAAGGTGTGGCATCACCAGCCGTTTGCGCAGGCCCGACATTTGACGCAAGCCAAGATCAGCCAGGCGTTCGAGGATTGCTTCGATCTGATTCTGCCTTGCTGTGATCGTCTCACAGGCCTCGAGATCTGCTCGAAAGCGCTTGAGCAGAAAGTCCAGCGCGCTCATTGACGCGTTCAGAGCAGCGTCGAGCATGGCTTTGCCTTCCTCGCCGCGGGCCAGCAGATCTGCGGGGTCAGCATGCTCGGGCAGGATGCAGATGTCAACATCAATGGGTTCAGCGAAGAACACTGCAACCGCGCGATCTGCAGCAGCCTGCCCAGCCTGATCGCCATCGAAGAGCAGAATCACACGTTCGCATTGGCGCTTGAGAATGGCTGCGTGTTCCAGCGTGAGCGCGGTGCCCAACGTCGCGATGGTGTGTTCATACCCACTGGCGTGCATGGCGATCACGTCGGTATAGCCCTCGGTGACGATGGCGCAGTTGGCCTGCGTGATGGCGTGCCGGGCCAGGTGAAATCCATACAGCGTGCGCGATTTCGAGAAGAGCAGCGTCTCAGGACTGTTGAGATATTTCGGTTGCGATTCTTCATCCAGCCGCCGCCCGCCAAATGCAATGGGACGGCCGAGCTGATCGTAAATGGGGAAGATCAGGCGATTGACAAACGTGTCGCGCATGCCGTCGCCATGCTGATTGGGTTTGATGAGGCCAGCTGCGCGGAAGATGCGGGGTGACATATCGCGCTTGCGCACGAGGTTGGTGAGTCCTTCCCACGAGGCGGGGGCTGCTCCGATGCCGAAGCGCTCGACCATATCGCTGGAGATGGCGCGGTTTTCGATCATCAGCCGCGCGGCTTCGCCTGCTTTGGGATGGGCCAGCGTGGCTTTGAAGAAGTCGTGGGCGAAATGATTGGCTGCGATGAGATCGCTGCGAGAAGGAGCATCATCACTGTCAGCGGCGGCCGATGCTTCGTGCGTTCCATCTGCGTGTGCGGTTCGATTGGGTGGTGTCCAGGGCGTGAGTTCGATGCCAGCACGTTCCGCAAGGAAGCGCAACGCTTCGCCGAACTCCATGCGGAAGAACTTCATTGCAAATCCGATGGCGTTGCCACTTTCGCCACATGCGAAACACTTGAAGAAGTGCATGCCCTTGTGCGTCACGACGCGCATTGATGGTGAAGTGTCGTCATGAAACGGGCACAAGCCGACGTGCTCGCGGCCGCTGCGTTTGAGCGTGAGCTGTTCGCTGATCAGGCGCACAAGATCAGTGCCCGCCAGCACGCGATCAACATCCTGATTGCCAAGCCCGGTGGGTTGCACCCGCATTCGCTCCTCACTCTCGAGGTCTTTACTTCCGCATTGATTCCATCCCGCGACCTTCACTTCCACTTCCACGTATGGAATCGCTTTCCATTTCCATGGCAACGTGCGACGTCGTCCGCTGTTGATTGAAGCGATTCCCACAAGGGGCTCGAAACAGTTCACAACAATTCGGAAGATGTCATGCTCATTTCAAAGTTGAAGCACACCAAACTTGCACTGTACGTGTCCACCACGCTCACCTGTGTCTCACAGTTCCGGAAACGAGGTTCCGAACCGCCATCCCGCCATTGCTTCCAACACATCTTGTGCTGGAAACGATTGGAAGCCTTGCCGGTGCGTCGTTTGCAGGTCCTGTTGCGAGTTGTCCCGTCAATGCGGGAGGAGGGTGTGCAGACAGTTGACCCAAAAGTGTCGCAAAGCGTCCGTGTGAACAATACCTCACGGATGGACACGGTCAAACGACCGGCAAACTTTTCCCTGTTTTTCTCGATTCGGCTGATAACCTGTCAAGTGCGCGAGGCTCGGTTTCACGCGGTTCAGACAAGGTCCAAGCGTCAATGATCGCGCATCAACGAGGATTTTCGCCCACTGAGGCGCGTACAGGGCTGAAATCAGAGAGGACTCGCGAACGTCAATCGTTCTGCTTGCGGGTGTATGCGTACTTGCGTTTGAGCGGCTTGGTGACCAGGCCGCTGCGGATGGCCCGGGTGGAGACCTTGATTCGCACCGGTTTGCCATCGATTTCCGCTGTCATCGTCTGCAGATTGGGCTTGAAGGTGCGACCCTTGCATGAGGTGACCTTTTTGCCGATGCCGCCCAGATATTTGGCACGTCCACGATAGCGGACACGATTGCCGGTGCGTGTTCGGGTGCCGGTGAAATGGCAAACTCGTGGCATGAGGAACGTCCTTCGGCGGGGGGTGGTGGGGGTGCTGATGGGTGCGGGGCAGAAATGAATCCAGTTCGGGCGGTGAGCATAGCGCGAAACGCTGGACACGGCAACCGGTTTTATGTTACATTGCAACCCACTTCTCAGGGTGGGTGAGGAAGAAGCAATCATCATGCCCATCAATGTCTGGTCTGACGAAATCTACATTGTCCATCTGAGCGACGAGCCAGCTTTCTCGGAAGACATGGCTGCCCTCAAAGGCACCTTGGCTGAGAACGGGGCTGAGAACGGCACCGTCGTGCCCGACGTCATTGCGGACCTGCGCGATGTCTCGTTTCTCAACTCGTCCAACATTGCCCAACTGCTTGCAGTTCGGCAGGCGCTGAACACTGCGGGCAGGAATCTGCGTCTCTGCTCGCTGCAGCATGGCGTGTGGTCAGTCCTGCATGTGGCTGGCCTGGGCAGGGTGTTTCACATCACCGATGATGTCGCAATGTCGCTGGCCTCACTTCAGCTCGATGAGGATGCTGATAATGAAGGCGATCTGGAATGACCACCGAGTCGGGCGAACGCAGTCCAGCTTCGGTTCGGCTGAGGCGCTCAACCCACGAAGCCCGCATCGAAGTTTTCCCCCTCATTGATGTCATCTTCCTGGTGTTGACATTTTTCATTTATGCAATGGTGCTGATGATCCCTGCCAAGGTTGTGCCGATGCGTCTCAGCGAACTCGAAGCGGGGATGCAGGGTCAGGCTTTGCCAGCGATTACCATCAGCATCGACAGCCGTGGCCAGTTGTTTCTCGATCGTGAGCCGATTACGCGCGATGCGCTGGTGGGCAGTGTGCGTGAAAAGATGCAGGCCACGCCAAATGCAGTCGTGTACATCGCCACTGCTGATGATGGCGAGATCGATCGATTGCCAACATTCATTGACATCTATGGCAGGCTTTCCCAAGAAGGATTGGATATCCGCCTCGTCGGCCGCCCGCAGGAGCGATGATGATCCTGTTTCGGTGACGGATGAGGCAACACTGGTGCGTACAATGATGCATGTTCATGTCTGATGGGAGAATCGTTGTGCGATCAATCTTCTTGAATGTTCTTGCGAGCGCGCTGCTGAGCGCGGTTGCGACGCTTCCTGTTGCTGCTACAACGCATGCGCCCGAGGCGCACATCAACGTTGAGGATGATGAGCGCGACTACCTGGCAGCCAACGGCCTTCTCAATCGTGGCCTCAACGACCTTGCAGTGAAAGAGTATCGCAAGTTCCTGGCTGCACATCCCGATCATGCCAAGGCGCCCAACGCAAAGTACGGACTGGGCGTGGCCCTGTATCGGCTGAACAACTTTCAGGAGGCGATCGATGCGCTCAATGGCCTGCCGCAACGGACAGGGTTTCAGTTCGCAGCCGAGGCAGTCCTCATGCTGGGCCAGTCGCATCTGTCCCTGCAGCATTTCAGCGAGGCTGGTGATTTTTTCGAGTTGATCGTGCGATCATTTCCAACGCACGATTCAGCTGATGAAGCAGCTGCGTTGCAGGCTGAGTCGCGTTACCTTGAAGGCAGGTTCGATGCAGTGCGCGAGCCCAACCTCTTCATCATCAAGGAAGTTCCAGACAGTCCGCTGCGCGATCGGGCTGAGCTTTTCTGGGGCCTGGCAATGATGGCTGAGGAGAAGTTCAAAGATGCTTCAGCCCGTTTCGAGATGTTGCTCGAACGTTCGCCGGATGGTCCGTTTGCAGATCGTGCCGCGCTGCTTCTGGCTCGCAGTTATCAGCGAGAGGGTGCGACAGCTAATGCCATCGGCCAGTACCAGGCTGTTGTCGCGACTGAAAACGAAGCGTTCGTTCCCGATGCGCTCTACAGCCTGGCTGTGCTCCTGCGTGCTCAGGATGAACCAGAGCAGGCAGGCGAGTGGCTGGATGAGTTGTTTGATCAATACCCAGATCACGAACTTGTGCCTGCAGCCCGTGTGGAACGCGGCAGGGTGCACTTCGATCTGAAACAGTATGAGCCAGCCTTCGAGCAGTTCGAGATCGCAGCTGCTTCAGAACAGAACCCAGCTGATGCACTCGCGTATTGGCTGGCCAAGTGTGAACTGCGACTGGAACAGCCAGCAGCAGCAGCAGCGCGATTGAAAGACGCGATCGCAGCACATCCAAAAAGTGATCTGCAGCCGCAAATGCAATATGACTGCGCCGTTGCTCAACTGCGCGCGGGCGAAGATGATGATGCAGTTGCAACGCTCGCCGCCTTCCGCAGCGCGTTTCCACAGCATGAGATGGCAGCTGATGCGCTGTATCTGATTGCAACCACGCAACACCACGCTGGCGAATATGCTGGATCACGTGCCAGCTGCGCGACGTTCCTGAAGGCCTATCCACAACATCCGCAACGTGCAGAAATGCTGTATCTCAAGGGAGAAAACGCATTCCTGGCTGGCGACTTCAAAGCCGCAGCTGCGGATTTTGCAGACTATCGCGAACAGTTCCCCCAAGGCAGCTCGTTCAGCAATGCGACGTTCCGCCTGGGTTCAGCCCTGGTGCGGCTCGATCAGGCTGAGGACGCTCGGGAACTTCTCGAATCTGTTACCAATGGCCGTGACACGCCCGCCCCCTATCGATCCGCGCTGCGGCAGTTGGGCGACTTTGCATTTGACAGCAGCGACTGGGAGACAGCCATCGCGCGCTATGGCGAGTATCTCTCCTTCGGCCTGAAGATGCCCGCAGCTGATGATGCATTGCTGCGACTGGGTCTGGCTCAGATGCGATCATCACAGTTTGCAGATGCAGGTGAGTCGTTTTCGCAGTTGCTGGCAAACTTTGAGACAAGTGTGCATCGGCCGCAGGCGCGCTTTGAGCGCGCGCAAGCCATGATCGCGCTCAAGCAGCCCAACGAAGCAGTGGAGGGCTTTACCACGCTGCTTGCAGAAACGCCTGAATCGCGCTTCACGCCTTATGCGCTGAATCATCTGGGCGTTCTTGCGATGCAGCGTGAAGATTTCAAGGCTGCGATCACTGCGTTCGAGCAGCTTGCATCGACTGCGAATGTGCCAGTTGCAATGCTGAGCGAAGCGCTCTTTCAGCGCGGCCAGGCCTACATGGCTGTGCAGGAGTTCGAAGCAGCCCAGGAAGTATTCAGCAGCTTCATTGAAGCGTATCCCGTGCATGCACGCGCGCCCCTTGCACTCGCCAATCGCATCGTTGCCAGCGCGAGACTCGAACAACCCGAAGCGGTGCTGAGTGCATGGGATGCTTTCGAAGAAGCTGATGCAACTGCATCCATCCCAGCCGACCTCTACACCACGCTGTTGTACGAAAAGGCATGGGCCTTGCGCGATACCGATCAACATGATGCAGCCCGGGCGGTCTACGAGCAGCTGATCGAACGGCAGTCCGGTGTAGGGGAACAGGGGCTGAGCAGCAGCAATAACCTGCCAGTTTTCGCGCGACTCGAGCTTGCAGAGCTTCTCGCACAAGGTGATGAACATGCAGAGGCAGTTGCGCTGTTGCAGCCATTGGTCGATGCTGAAGCTGCTTCGACAGACAACATTGATGCAGGCCTGCTTGAGCGTGCACTCTACCGCGCAGGTGCTTCGAGATACATCCAGGAAGAGTTCAAAGCCGCAGCTGGATATTTCGCCCGCTTCTGTCATGCGTTTGAAGAGAGCGATCTTTTCCTCTCAGCGTCGCTGCTTCAGGGTGAATCGCTTTTCCGCATTGATCGTCGCCAGGACGCCATCGAACCACTTCTGCGCGTGGTCGAAAATGAAGAAGCGGATGGCGAAACGCTGCGTGCCCCAGCGCTGCTGCGTCTGGGTGAGTCGTATCTTTCGGTACAGGACTGGAAGGAAAGCGAAGCAGCCTTTGCGCGATACCTCGAGGAGTTTCCCCAATCTGAGGCATGGTTTCAGGCACAGTTCGGCCTTGCATTTGCGATCGAAAACCAGGGCCGCTTCGATGATGCCATTGCAGCGTACATCCCCGTGGTTGAGCGGCACAACGGCCCAACCGCAGCCAGGGCCCAGTTTCAGATTGGCGAGTCTCTGTTTGCGCAGAAGAAGCATGACGAAGCGGTCCGCGAACTTCTGAAGGTTGACATTCTGTACGCATATCCGGAGTGGAGTGCTGCTGCTCTGTATGAAGCGGGGCGCTGCTTTGAAGCCATGGCGGAGAACGGCCAGGCCCGCCAGCACTTTGAAATGGTGCGCGATCGCTACGGAGATTCGCGATGGGCTGCGCTGGCCCGCGAGCGGCTCACGCATCTTTCAACTGATGCGCCGCCCGGGCGTGGTGGGGGTCGTGGCGGGGGTGGCGGCGGATGAGATGGCGGCGGCGGATGAGATCATCATGACATGATCCATTCATGGAGGCGGGTGCAAGAGTTTTGTTCGAGCGACGATTTATACTGACGCACTTTTGGAGGAATGCCACGTGCACATCGAGATGCTGATGAACGCAGTTCTGCTTGCCCAGGCGGATGGGGCTGGAGCTGGCGCGGGCGGAGCGGCTGGGGGCACCTCGGAGGTGCAGTCCGCGTGGGACTTCGTCCTCAAGGGCGGTCCCATGATGCTTCCCATCGCGCTCTGCTCGCTGGTGGCTGTGGCTGTTTTCATCGAGCGTCTGATTTCATTGCGGCGATCGGCGGTCATGCCGGGCGGCTTCATTCCCGGATTGCGCAAGCGGCTGGACGATGAGGGCAGAGCCCACGCCATCGCATACTGCACGCGCAGCAAAACGCCGGTCGGAAACGTCTTTGCATCTGCGCTGCGGCGTTTTGATCAGCCGGTCGAACTCATCGAGAAGAACGTCACGGAGAATGGTCAGCGTGAAGTGATCAAGCTGCGCAAGAACCTGCGCGTGTTGTCCGTCATTGCTGCGGTCTCGCCATTGCTGGGACTGCTGGGCACCATTTTCGGCATGATCACTGCCTTCCGCACAGTTGAACAATCGGCTGATGCACTGGGCAAGACCGAACTGCTGGCTGGCGGCATCTACGAAGCCATGATCAGTACCGCTGCGGGTCTGATCGTCGCGATTCCAGCCCTCATCGGCTACCACATCCTGGCAGCGCGGGTTGATCGCATGGTGATGGAGATTGATCGGGCTGCGGTCGATTTCCTTGAAGAGCGGCTGCTCAACATTGATCGGCCCCAGCCGGGCACAGATGCACGCGCCCTCGCTGTGGGTCGCGATGTTCCAACAGCGAAATCTCAGTCAACACATCAAACTGCAACCTCCGCAACCTCTGCAACATCGCCATGATCCGCTCAGACACCAACGATTCCAATACCACCATCGAGCTGACACCCATCATCGACATGGTGTTTCTGCTCCTGATTTTCTTTCTGGTCGCGACGACGTTTCATCAGACCGAGCGCGAGATGCAGATTGCCCTGCCTTCTGCAGCATCAGCTGGACCCATCACCGCAGCCATGCGCGAACTGATTATCAACGTCGATCGTGATGGCCGCATTGTGGTCGCGGGCGCTGTCATCGAACCTGAACAGTTGCGCACCATCATCCAAGACGCAGTGGAACAGAATCCGGAACAGAAAGTCAGCGTGCGGGGCGATCGCAATACCATCTACAACAACGTCACCGATGTCCTTGACATCTGCAAAGCGGCTGGCATTCAGCAGCCGTATCTCGATCTTGTCCCGGCCGATTGATTTTGAACCCAATGCGCATGCGCAAGTTTACGTTCTACAGCATGGTGATTGTGCTTGCGCTGGTGTTTCTTGCTGGCGCGGTTGTGATTATCTGGCGGGGACAGCTGCTTGACAGTACCTATTACACAGATGCGGATTCGATCCGCGTCGAGGCCCGCGATGCCCCTGTGCGCGATGTGCTGTGGCAGCCGGCTGTTGAGATCGATGGGCCGTTCAACTCGCGGGCGCAAGAGTACGAGCCGCGCATCACCGCTGATGGCACCACGCTGTATTTCGTGCGTGGCAAGGCTGGCGAAAACGCGGACATCTGGCGGGCTGTGCGAACGCCCGACGGCTGGTCCGAGGCGCATCCGTTCGATGTCATCAACACCGATTTCGATGAACTGGGCGCAACACCATCGCCTGACGGAAAATCTGTCTACTTCTCCAGCAACCGGCCGGGCGGACAGGGTGGCTACGACATCTGGATCACCCAACTTGGCGCGGATGGATGGTCCGCTCCACGAAATCTTGGCAGTGCCAGCAATACGCCGTTCAATGACTATGGCCCTGCTGTTTCGGCTGATGGCGATCAGTTGTACTTTGCATCAAATCGGCCCCGCGATAAGGCGCTGAGCGATCTGCGCGATGACATGCTCATCAGCGAACAGGCAGCCGATCAGTACGACCTCTATTCCGCAGCCCGTATCGTGGGTGCGAGCAATCCAGACGAAGTGCAATTTGAGAATGCCATCGCAGCTGATGCTCTCAACTCACCATTTGATGAAGCATCGCCAGCCCTGACGCCGCGTGGCGACTTCATTTACTTCGCATCCAATCGCGAAGGGGGGCAGGGCGGCTTTGATATCTATCGCGCCCGCATTGTGCCCGGCCAACCGCTTGTTCCGCAACGGCTGGATGATTCGATCAATACCGCAGCCAACGAACTCGACCCCTCCCTCGATCGGGCTGGCTTTATGCTGCTCTTCAGTTCGGATCGGCCGCGAATGTCAGGCGCGGGAGATGAGATTCATATCGACTCCGATCTCTATCAATCACTCTCGCGCGAAGTGTATCGTGAAGTCGATCGGGCTGCGGTTGACTGGCGGGCAGTGCTTGCCATCCTGCTTCCATTGTTGCTGTGGCTGCTGGCTGGCCTTCTCGCGTTTGTGATTCTCACGCGGCTCTTCCGCAGCACCCGCTACAACCGTTTGAGTCTGCTTGCGAGATGTCTGCTGGTCTCTGCACTGGTGCATTGTCTGATTCTTCTGGGCATGACGGTGTGGACAGTCAGCAGCGCATTCAGCGAACTCATGCGTGGGCCGGGCGCAACCCGCGTTGCCCTGCGCTCACCCACCATCCTTGAGTCGATTGAAACGCAGGTGCGTGGCAGGCTCACCGATCTTGCGATTGAAACTCCTGATGTTCAGCCGTCGCAGGCCCGCAGTACTGACATCGCCGCGCATGCTGTTGCATCGCCTCAGCCAATGGAAACCATCACGCCCCAGAAGCAGACGCAACTTACTGAGCAGGCGCTGCAGATTGAACGGCTGGTGACAGACGCAGCCACAGTCGCGATGCAGCCAACGCCGCTTCTCACAGCTGAACCGGATCAGCCGCAACTCACAGAGCCTTCGTTGGCAGCGATTGCAACACCAGCTGCGCCAACACCTGCTGATGCAGCCGAGCGCGCGTTCGATCCATCAGCCCCCGCAGCGTCCGCAGCGCAAGGCCAGGCCCAGCCGACTGAAACCAGCACAGTCGCTTCCTCAACCCAGGCGACATCGCTTGAAGCGCTTCCGCGAGCTGCTGAGGCTGATCCATCGCAGACGCTTGCGCAAGGGGCTATCCCCCAGGAGACAGATCCTTCACAGGTGCGCGAGGCGCAGGCTGAGGCCCGCGATCGCAATGCACCTGTCGCAGCCCCGCAGGATCTGGCGGTGGCGCTGCCATCTGCGCAACAGGCAGAAGCGGTGAGTGAAACCAGCAGTGTTGTGAACGCGGAAGATGCTGCCCGGGCGCAATCGCAGCCGTTGCGTGAAGATGCCGCGCTGCCGGGCGTTGCAGTTGCTGATCCTGCAACGCATGAGCTTCAGCCATCATCAGTCGAGCGCGTTGCAGATCTCGATGCGCCGCTGGTCAATCAGACTCCCGCTGCTGAAGATGCAGATGCGGAGCGGATTGTTGATGTTGCATCAGCTGCGCCGCGTTCGGTGGATGTGCTGCCAGAGGCAATTCCTGATTCGACGACGCTCTCGACACCCGCAGCCGCGTCGCCCAGCACTGCTGAAGAGAACGACAGCCCCGTTCGCATCGCAGCCCAGCAGTCCGCTGAGTCTGCGCCAGCCGATGCAGCCGAGCGGGCCTTGCCGCTCACTGCAGAGGATGCGCCCGGCCTGGTTGCGCTCGATGCCCCTGATGCACAACGTTCCGACACACCACCATCGCCTCTGGACGATGCAGTAAAACCAACCCAACTTCGCGAAGCAGCAGTCGCCGACGCCAGCCCGCAATCGACCACGACAGATATGGATGTCATCGAACCGCTCGAAATCGCATCAGCTGCAACAACGGACATGGAATCGCCAGAGCCGCAAGGGGACAACGCATCGGACACGATCACGCCCCAGGCCCCGCTCGAAATCGCGAGTGCACGGCAGCGAATTGCTGAGCCATCGCTCGCGCCCGAGCGCATGAATGTTGAAGATGCAGCCGCAGAAAGCACATTTGTGCCCGTTGAGATTCGCGAAAGTGATGCTCTGCCCAACAACAACGCGCCGTCTTCACTTTCGCCTGATCGCGATATGGACACCCGGGCCCGCGAACTCGCGATGCCCAGCGAACTCACTCGCGATCGCTCGCCCCGCATCGCTTCTGAGATGGCAGTTGCGATTGCCAACCTGCCCGCAATCGACACCAATATCGATACCACTGCGACAACACTCGAAGTTGAAACCCGCCCCAATCCTTTCGCTCAACGTTCGCCGGAGCGCCGGGCTGAACTGCTCGAAGCCATGGGTGGCAGCCGCGAAACGGAACGTGCGGTCGCACTTGCGCTCGAATGGCTGGCGCGACATCAGAGTGAAGATGGCCACTGGGATGCTGATGAGTTTGATGCACACTGCCGTGCATGTGGTGGCACTTCGCCAGCGAAGATCGATGTCGCGCTCACAAGTCTTGCCTTGCTTGCGTTTCTGGGATCCGATCACAATCACCTCGATCCCGGACTTTACCGCGAAGTGGTTGCAAGCGCCATCACATGGCTTCTGCGGCAACAGCGAGTGCAGGAGTTCGTCGGCTGCTTCGGCGACGAAACGCTATACAGTCACGGCATTGCAACCATCGCCATCACCGAAGCCTATGCCATGACCAACGATCCGCGTCTGGCAGAGCCTGCCCGAAAGGCGGTTGAGTTCATCCTTGCATCGCCAAGCCGGCGCACCGGCGGCTGGCGCTACGCACCCGAGCAGGATGGCGACACGTCCGTGACCGGCTGGCAGGTGATGGCCATCGCCTCCGCCCGTCGCGCAGGCATCGCAGTGCCGCCCGGCGAACTGCAGCATGTCCAGCAATGGATGGAAAGCGTGCGACATCCCGATGAGCCTGGGCGCTATGCCTATCAGCCCGGGCGACAATACACCGATGCAATGACAGCAGAAGGCATGTTCATTCAGCAACTGCTTGGCATTGATCGCACGCACGAAGATATGCACGCATCATCTGCATATCTGCTCGACCACCTCCCCGATTGGCGCAACGATGCCAACACCTATTACTGGTACTACGGCACGCTCGCCATGTTCCATCATGGTGGCAGTGGGTGGGAACGCTGGAACAAAGCGCTCAAGGAACAGCTCATCGCCAACCAGCGAACCGATGGCAAAGCACGCGGCAGTTGGGACCCAGCCGATGCGTGGGCAACCACCGGTGGCCGCGTCTACCAGACTGCCATCTGCGCGCTCTCGCTTGAAGTCTACTACCGCTACCTGCCCATCTACGCAAGTACGGAAGTCATCGATCCGGCTGGAACGATTCGCGGCCATGTCTATGACGCAGAGACGCGCGAACCGCTGGCTGGGGCCCTGGTGCTTCTGGATGTCCCTGCCCGCGAAGCAATCTCAGTACACACGGATGATACCGGCGGCTATTCCATTCTCGCGCCGCGCATGCCCGACCACTTCGCGCTCTCTGCTTCCAAACCCGGCTACGCGCCCACAAGCATGACAGCCTCAGCAGAAGAACTGCATGGCAAAGTCGTCGAACGAGACTTCATGCTTCAGCCAGCCACCGTCAGCGCCATTTCCATCGAAGCTGAACCAACAGTCCATCACCTCGGCAACGATTTGCACGAAGGCAGAATCAACAGCCAGTTCCAGACCAGGAGTGAAGGCCGACGCTGGAAGGAAACATTTGAAGTCACTGATGAACAGGCGCGAATGGGGTACAACGTGGCAGAGATTACTTTCCTCTGCAAAGGGGTGCAGGCACGCAACAAGGTGCGCATCAATGGACGACTCCTGCCCGACCGTCTCAGCGAATCACCCAGCGACGGCAGCTTCGGCGAATGGACCAGGACATTCGACATCCGCCTGCTCCAGGTTGGCACCAACGAAGTGATGATCGAGTCAACTGATGATCTGGGCGACCTCGACGATTTCGAGTTCATTAATGTGCAGATCGTCCTCAAACGCGAGTGACAACTGACGAAGCCCCCAGGCTTCATCGCGCTGGTTGCGCCACGTTCAATACGCGCGCTCGCGCGGCATGGCACTTGCAACCAGTCGCAGGACGTCCAGGTTGTTGCCTTCGATTTCCAGGCTCATGTTGTCATCAGGAATCACAGTCAGGTCGATGGTCGCGCGGAAAAGCTGGGTGCCCTTGTGATATTCAAGCGTGAACGGCGAGATGTAGTTGTCATCCTCATCCAGCTGCGTCACATTCTCGAGCAGCACATTGGAAATCTCATTGCCAACATCATCAATGCGGACCAGACTCAGTCTCTGGGTATTGGGGTCATACTCCAGCCGCATGAGTTGGCCGCTGGCTGAGAAGAACTCGAGAAAGTCGCTCTTAATCACAGAATCGTTTGTGATGTTCACGGGGTGCGGCCCGAACTCAGTCCCTGTGCGAATGAGTGTGAGCATGCGGTGCATGGTCAGCCGCGACACTGTGTGCGTCGATGCGACCTCCGTGGTCTTCTGATATGCCTTGAACGATGCATCCAGTGCAACAAATGTTGCAGTGAGCAGCGTCGCAGTGATTGCCAGAGCAATCAGCATTTCCACAAGAGAGAAGCCGCGCCGCGAGACCGGCGTGCATCGAGATCGCGGATGAGGAATGCAGGTGGGGCGACTCATCAGTTCGCTCCTCCCTCAACATATGTCCCGGGCACTGGCTCAATAAGGATCGGCCAGGGAATTCCATCGGGCAGTTTGGCGTCGGGGTTGTAGCGCACAGTAATCTCGCCAAAACCCTGGAACGGGTCGTTGATCCCGTCGCCGTCGAGGTCGACGCCGATGTCGGGAATGCCGTCGGGCGGATCGTCGGTATCAGTCAGCGTTGAGGGGTCAACCGATTCAGCATCGCCATCTTCGGGGCCGAAGTAGCCCAGCGTCGTGTTGAACCCGTCCGGCGTTCCGCCATACATCAGCGGACCTGCGCCTTCAGTCGGGCGGAATGTCATGAGCAATGTTCCAAAGACATCAGCTGAGCCGCGCACGTCCAGCACGCCCGCGATAATGGTGCCTGTCAGCTGCACCTGCTGGCCCAGCGTGTTGTTAAAGTTACCCACATCAACTGAGTAGCCAGGCATAAGGATCGAGCTCTTCTCGAACTCAGAGCGATCATTGGGATCGATGTCGGGATGGTCGAGTGTAAACTCGCTGCTTCCCGTAAACTGAACCTTGTTGCGCACGTGGGTATATTCATCAGGCACATCTGAAACAACAGACCCTGCAAAGGTGCAGTTGTGGAAGCGAATATTATTTGAATACTCGCGCGTGTCGTCCACCATGGTGCCATTGCCGAGGTCTGCCTGGAGCCCCGCATATTTCTCGATCATATTGCCACCTTGCCGATCGACCATGCCAACATAATTCCAGTTCATATCGGAGTTGGTGGTGTGCACTTCAATGACGGTCGCGCCGATAAATGTGCAATTCACGAACAGGCCATTGTTGCCCATCGGAATGGTAAGGTTCTCGAACGTCATATTGTCATACACCGGCCGCTGATACCAGTCGTAATAGCCCTTGGCTCCGTAGGGCACGGTCTCCCAGCCGTTGTCTGCAGCGGCTGTGAATGAAGCACCATCAGCAATGTTGGCATCAACCTGCGACTGGAAGGGCGCGCCTGAGGCAGCGATGGTTTTGAGTGCTGCTTCGGAATCGACAAAGTCAGCGGTGGTAATATCGAGCAGTTCATCTTCGTCGATTTGAAATGTTGCAGCTGCGTCGTCAGGTTCACTGGGGCGAATCGGCCCGTTGACGAATTTCTGATAACTGTCGCCATCGCGGGCTGCTTCCCAATCTTCAACTGCAACCGCAAATGCCAGGCGTCCCTGCACTTTGGCATAGTAATCCTTATAGTCAATCACGCCATCGCCATATCCGAGAGCCATGTCGGTTGCGTTGGTCTCGCCATCACCATTGCGGTCGGGATTGCCGAAGTCGATGAGATGTCCCAGCTGGTCATCAACATCAAACTCGTCCGCCAGCGTGCCGAGTCCAGCTGCGAATGCTGCAGCGGGATCGTACACAACCCGCTTGTCAGAGTTGGCATCAAACGCAGCCAGGAAGAGATCGAAATCGTCGACGAACTCGTTCCCGTCATAATCAATCAGTTCCCCATCAAGGCCATCAGCTTCGAGCGGATGATTGGGGCGCAGGCGACCATCGCCATCGACATCGTGCTCAGCCACTTCTACGAAAAACGTATCGAGCAGTGTGTCCAGATCATCAGAAAGGTGATAGAAGTCAGAGCGCATGACAATCGGATTGCCATTGTCGGGATCGAGTTCACCTGCGACGACGCCGTAACGCGTGCCCATCGGCCCTTCGATGCGAACGTTTTTGCCGATCATAATACGATTAGGACTGATGACAGCATATTCAATCTTCTTGGTGATGAGGAAGTCCATCTGCATGGTGCGTGAGACATCGCCGTCGACACCTTCGCTGGTTACGCGGACATACCTGCCATCCGCCAGGAGTTCATACTTCAAGCGAAAATAAGTGCCGGGTTGCCCATCAATGATTTTGCCGATGGGCCGTACGCGCAATGTTCCGAACTCGTCAATGTCGGGAAGGTTCGCATCGCCAGCTTCGACTTCGATGGAATGGAAATCTGTAAGATGCGCGTTTTGAATGGCTTCAGCCAGACCATCCGGCGGGGTGCCTTCGACAAATCCAGACGGCGGAAGCACTGTGACGGCGCCATCGCTGCCGCTGTAAGTTCCCAACCACAGCTTGGTTCCGAAGTCATCGTCAATCACGCCCTTGGTGACAACAAATCGTCGCGACGTTTCAAAGAGCCGCCGACGCGCGAAAACTATGCCAGACTCCGCAGCGCCGCTTGCGCGCGTGACTTTCAAGTAGGAATCAGCTGTGCGCAGATTACCCTGAGCCACCACTGCCATGACAGCGGCCAGGGATCCGAAAATGACAAGGAACATCATGGACAGCACCGACGCCACGCCACGCCGCTGGGATGCGGGCCTTCGAGTAAAGTTGCGTGTGCGGGATCGATTGTTCATGGCTCATTCCGGGCAGTCGTTCTCTGAGGCCTCAACTTCAACCATACGATGCAGCAGGGAGCATGTGAGTCCCAATATCGTCGCGCCTTGCGAACGCATTTGCTTGTGCGTTCTGTTCCGATAGCAGCGGCGCGGCTGCGGCACCTCTTTCTATATCGTTCAAAATGCACGCCAACTCAACCGTTCCAGCGCTGCTGGCTCAGTTTGGGCAGATCCACTGCATACGGATCACTTCCCAGGGGTCAGCGTCGTCGGGGCCCTGGTACTCCACGACCACTTCAATCATCACCATCGAAGTCAGGCCGTCCAGCGATTCATTGGGATCCGCAGTAATGTTATCAGGCTCGACGTTATAAACACGCACGGTCTGCGACCAGCCGGCCATGTTGGGAATAATCTTGCGCTGGGCATTGATGGGACCGTTGCCCAGATCAGCTGCGAAAATAATACCTTCGCCAGTCGTGCCATCGAAGTCATCAATATCATCAAAATCTTCGATGCTGGCTTCGTTTCCCTCGGGGCCCCAGGTGGTGGTCCCTGTGACAGGGTCATGGCGAGGCAATGTCAGCGTCATTTCGCGGATTTCGTTTGCCAGCCAGGTTGCGGTACTTGCATGCGTAGACCAGCTGTTTTTCTGATGAAACGCCTGCTGGGCAGCAATCATTGCAAGCACACCCACACCCACAATAATCGTGGCCAGTGCGGTTTCGATCAATGTGAAGCCGCGGCGTTGCGGTGAACGGCGAGCGTGGACGGTTTGAATGGGTGCGCAAGTGGTCATCATGATGTACTCTCGATCGCGACAGCCTCCGCCCCGCACCCAACTATACATTTCATTACGAGACGATCGAGCTCATCTTGAAGATTGGCAGGATGATTGCCATGGCAATGAAGCCGACAATGCCACCCATGACAACAATCATGATGGGTTCAATCATGCTGGTGACAGCCTTGATCGCTTCACGCAACGCTCGAGCGTAGAAGTCCGAAACATCGTTCAACACTTCTCCGAGCTTACCGGACTCTTCACCAGCGCCAATCATCTGAATGACTGAAAGTGGCAACAGCTTCTGCTTTGTCAGTTGGGATGCGATCTTTTTTCCCTGCTTCACTGCTCCGTACACGCTGCGCCACATCTTCTTATACAGAATATTGCCTGAGATATCGCCCGTGATCGCGAGTGTATCCAGCATGGGAACACCCGCGTTCAGAAGCTCGCCCATCGTGTTCAGCGAACGACTGATGTAGAGTGCCTTGAACATGCGCTTGAAGAGCGGCAGCACAAGTTTGGTTTTGTCCCACCACAAACGCCCAACATCAGTTTTAATAAAGAGGAAGAAGCCAACCACACAGAGGATCAGCGCGCCCACAATCAGATACCAGTAGTCCACCATGAAGGCGGAGAGTCCCATGAGGAACTTGGTCGGCGCTGGCAGTGCATGTTCCTTGCCTTTGAACACCTGTGCAAAGCGAGGCAGTACAAACGTGAGCAGGAAGATCGTAACTGAAACCGCCATGGTGCCAATGATGCCGGGATAGATCATCGCGCCGATAACCATTTTACGGGTTTCGAGTTGCTGCAGCAGGTATGCTGCAATGCGATCGAGCATCTTCGAGAATGAACCAGACATTTCAGATGCCCGCACCATATTGATGTACAGCGGACTGAACTGCTTGGGATATTTCTGAATCGCCTCGGAAAACTGATTGCCGGATTCGACATCTGATTTGATCGACTGCAGAATGCGGCGGAACTTGGGGTTCTGCACCTGTTCTGCAATGCCCTCAAGCGCAGTCCGCAGGCTGATACCTGCTCTGATCATCACTGCAAGTTGCGTGGTGAAATCGAAGATGTCCTTCTGCGACGGACCAGACGAATAGCTGAGAATCGCCCCGAGTTTCAGGCCGCCCGCGCCCTTGGCTGCAATGATGGGGGAGAGTTGCAGCACATGGTTGCCCTGGGCCCGCAGCGATGCTGCAGCCTGAGCAGCGTTCTCCGCAGAGAGAACACCTGCCTGCACCTGACCGGATGAGTTTCGAGCTTGGTATCGATACTGTGGCATGGGATTCCCGCCTGGGAACAAACGAAGTCTGCCTGTGTGTATCGGCGCGACTGGGGGCAATATTCAGTTGCGCGTGCGGATTTTTCGGGAATGGTGGGGACCGACCCTCACGTCCGGCTCATCAGTTATCAGAATGACGCCGCCGTGGTGTGCGACGCACACCCCAAGGGCATGTTCCGAGACCACATCAGCGGACGGTCCGCGACATCCGCCCGTTCACCTGCGTTCGCGGCATCTTTCGTTCGGCGTCGTGCTGCGTGGGAGGAGGAGCAACACCATTAGATTAGAACGATGTTTCGCGCAATTCCAAAACCCGGATGAGATGCGAGGCCTGCAGTGGATAATGTTCCGAAGCATCCGCATCCATTGTTCGCAGCCGGAGTGAGCCAAACGTACACAAGCGAGCTGCAGAACAAGAAGAGCAATCCCAAAGCTGCCAGCCGAAAGGACTTTTCTGCGAGCCCGAAAACGAGTCCTGCCCCGATCAGAACTTCAAAGGCAGCGACGGCGATTGCCAGCGGTACCGCCGCTGGCAGCAATGTCGGGAGCGTGGCGCTGAGGAGGCTCGTCACGGCGACGACAAAGGCTTCGATTCCCCACGCCTTTGCGGCTCCGGCGAGAAGAAACACGAAGCCGACAAGCATTTCGCCTCATCTGACTTTCGCCATGCTGCTTGCGTCGCGTTGCGTTGCCTCAGGGTCAGAGGGGTGGTATTCGAATGTTTTGTCCAACTGCATTACTGATTGCCATCGAGTAGAGAACCCATTGTCGTTTCTCCTGGTTCCAATAGAACTCCCATCTGGTCGCGCGTGGAACGCCATCATCGTATCTGACGGCTGTCGTAAGCGCCCCGCCCAAGACAACGTCGCCCCGCTGGAGTTGCTCCGTTAGTGTGGGACGAGTTTCGCTCAGCGCGACCGTTCCTCTTGACATCCCGCCGTGCCAGATTTGAGTGTGTTCGTCATCGAGGCGATGGGCCAGTGCAACCGTCCTGCCCCGCATCTCGTAGAAACTGATGTACGTGCTCTGCGGTGATGCTGGCAGTGCGTGTGGCACGTTCTCCGGCAGCCGCCGTATCGAATCCCAGATGTACGCAAACTGCTTTTCAAGCGACGCATCTGGTCCGGGAGGCGTGGTACCTGTCTCGGTGCCATAAAACTGAACAATCTCCTGAAAGAGTTCGCTGTCGATCAGCGTCGCCCCGATCGAGCGACGCCAGGCAACGTACCTCTGGGCTGTTTGACCAGGTCGCGCGGCGTCGAGGTATGATCCGACGGCTGCACTGAGTTGTGCACGCTGAGCGTCCGTGGCAAGTGTCCATCCGACCCCTTCTTCAGCCCGGCTGCGCAGAAAGTCCCCGATTTCATCAGCGGTCGGCATAAGTTCGCGGAACTCAAATGCTGCGAAGTGCGCCTGCCCGGCGCTTGCCAGACGTTCGATGCGCATTTCAGCGGTTTCGTGCCTCTCCCAGCGCAACCATGCAACAACAACCGCGGCCAGAAAGAGCAGCGTAGCAATTCCCAGCAGCAGGCGCGAGCCAACTGCGCCGTTGCGCCAGCGATCAGGTGCAGCGGTTATCATTTTGGTCACCGTTCGAGCAATACGGACTGTTCGCGTCGAGACATCTGCACGTCGGACTGCCCGGCGTGCCCGTACAACAGCAGAGCTTCATGTACTGGCTGCATGAAATGCTTTGTCCAGTACAGTTCCCTTCACAATCACGAATCAAAGACCCAGGCCCACCCTGTCCCAAGGCAGCCAAGGCAGGCAGCACCGTCAGGACGATCGCGGCGATTGCCAGCATGGCACTTTTCCATTGTTTCACGATACATCTCCATTTGGTTGGAGGTACGCTGTCATATCATATCATGTCAAGATGTCAAGTCTCATTTTTACCGTTGCGAGAAAAGAGACAGAAAGCGATGAAGCCGGGTTCAAAGGACACTTCACGGTACGAACACCCCCTACTAGTTCCAGGCTTTACGCTGGTCGAAATGCTGGTCGTCATCGCGATCGTCTCATTGCTTATCGCCATTCTCCTGCCCTCAGTCCGCAACATGCATCGGCGCGGTCAGGATGTGGCAGCTGCTGTTGCACTGCGGCAGACATTCACAGCCATGACGCTCTATACCCACGACAACAATCTGGGATACCCCTACTGGGGTGTGCCCGGCGATCCAGAGGGGCCGTACACGCTTTACGGCCGTGACGTGTTTCACTACCCGGCGGATGGCCACTTCGAGCGCCAGTCGTTCACTTGGGCGAACATGGTTGTGCCGTACATGAGCGGGATTCCGGAACTGCAACCTACTCCATTTGATAACTGGCCTGGGGATGTTCGCATTGATGGAGGCATATTTCTGAACCGTTTCCGCATCACACACGCCGTCTTTGCCGATCCCAAACTTTTTTCCGATGAATGGCCCATACAACGATGGAATGCTGCGAGGCACCCGCTCGACTGAACTGCGCTGGCCAGCGAGAAAAGCTATTCTGGTGGATGTCGGTTCGCATCACGTGCGCGAGCGGGGCCTTGATGTGACCGCCGCTACAGTGGCTGCGGGCGACGGTTCAGTCTCGACCAAGCCGTTCCGCAGCGCATCTGGCGTTGTGTACCGCATGGAATACGGCGGTGGTGGAGATCCGTTCCTCTATACAAGGTATGGATTGCGTGGCATCGACTTTGAATAGCCCGCTCATTTGACCGACCTAAGGGAAACCGGCGGATGACCCGAAAGTCACCCGCCAGCGTGTACCTTCCCTCGTGCTATACCATCCGATCGATTTATGCTGCCAACTGGCGTTCCAGCTTGTCGGGATACGCAGCCTGCGCGATTGCATCTTCGCGGCTGATCATGCCATTGAAATACAGCTCGGCAATGGCGTTGTCGAGCGAGATCATTCCGAGGTTGCGATTGGTATCGATGACGTTGGGGATTTCGAACGTGCGGTTTTCGCGAATGAGGTTGCGCACCGCGGGCGTACACAGCAGCACTTCGATGGCTGGCACCATGCCGGGCGAGTCGATGCGGCTGAAGAGTGTCTGCGAGACAACTGCCTGCAGCGTGTTGGAGAGCATGGAGCGAATCTGATTCTGCTGCCCTGCTGGATACATATCGATGATGCGCTCGACCGTCTGCGACGCGTTGACGGTGTGCAGGGTTGAAAGCACCAGGTGGCCGGTCTCTGCAGCAGAGATTGCCAGGGCAGTGGTCTCGAGATCGCGCATTTCGCCGACCAGAACGATGTCGGGGTCCTGACGCAGTGCATGTTTGAGGCCGGACGAGAAGCTGGGCATGTCGTGGCCGAGTTCGCGCTGTTCGATGAGGCAGCGATTGGACTCGAAGGTGTATTCCACAGGATCTTCGAGTGTGATGATGTGTTTGCGATAGCGATCGTTCATTGCCTGGATCATGGCTGCCAACGAGGTTGACTTGCCCGAACCGGTATCGCCCGTCACAAGCACCAGCCCGCGTGGCAGATATGTCAGGCGGCTGATGACTTCCGGCAGATTGAGCGCGCTGAGTGCTGGAACCTTTGTCTTGATGGCACGAAGCGCCATCCCGATGCCGGTCCGCATGATGTGCGCGTTCACGCGGTAGCGTGCAAGGCCGGGCACTTCATAGGAGAAATCGAGGTCCTGCTGCACCTTGAAGTTTTCCCGCTGACGATCGTTGATCATGGAATCCAGAATGCGAGCCATGCCTTCGCGCGTGAGCACCGGATAATCCATGGGAGTGATGACGGTGTGCACGCGCATCATGGGAGGATGGCCGGACACCATATGAATGTCTGAT
Organism: Phycisphaerales bacterium; assembly: GCA_051004555.1. Taxonomy (GTDB): domain Bacteria; phylum Planctomycetota; class Phycisphaerae; order Phycisphaerales; family SM1A02; genus JBPCKF01. The sequence goes on from JBPCKF010000005.1 coordinate 46,037, forward strand.
GCATCATGCTCGTGTGCGGTACGGAAGATGTCTGAAAGCTGCATGAGTGAGGCGCCCTTCTGTGCAATGAATCAGCGGAAGCACGATTGTGCAATGTGCATATCGACCGCGCCGAAGGGCGACATAAGCTGGAAATGGTTGGCAGCGTGAGATCACGCTTCGATCAGCTATTGGCCGATGGCAATCTCGCCCTTGCGGCGAAAGCCCACACTTGGCCGTTTCAGTCCGATATCAAAGAGCGCTGCAGCCAGGCGGCCGGGCTCGATGTAGGACACTCTTCCCGAGAATGCGTAGGTGACATCCTCGGGTACAGCATCGCTGCCAATCTTGGAAAACAGCACGACCGCAGGGGCGATGAGCCGCTGCGTTGTGTTGGACGCAAGTGTCGCTTCAGCGCTGCGGACACCTGCGTACACGCGCGTGCCGTTGATCGAAACATCGTACTTCATGCGTGAGAGTTCAAGCGGCTGCACATTCGGATTGGTCAGCGCAAAGCCGAAGTTGAGGACGAATCCTTCATCTGTGACCTCGCCCAGCGTGACATCCTGCAACTCAACTCTGGGCGACTTCACGCCCGAGCAGGCTGTGAGCGTGAATATGAGGGCGACGGAGAGGGGCGATCGCAGGAGGCTGTAGGGCATGGCAGGAGTGTACCGTCATGTTCGGAGCTGAGCATTCGCGGTGCCAGGCCTCGAAAATAAATTTGAGATTCTCTGGAATTTTGACTTGACAGAGAGAGAGAGAGAGAGAGTATCACCGAGACAGCCATGAACGCGATTCCCATGTTGCTGACCGCATTGCTCGCCCTCCCGGCGAGTGGCTGGTCGCAGCACACGGCGGCTGATGCGGTCGTTGCGGTTCCAGCATCGCTTGTTTCACGAACGCCAGTCGCGGTTGGTGGCGATGATGATCCCGATCGCGGCCCGATGCAACGCCTTGATGTCTACGTGGATGAAAGCCTGCTGGAGCGCATCTTTGAGCGTTTCGGCTTTGATGAATCGCAACAGGTGATTGCCCGCTCGATCTGGGAGCCGTACTTCGCAGATGCGATTGCGATTGATGCGCAGACGAAGATTGAAATGGATGAAGAAGGCTGGCTGGAGTTCGCCCGTCTGAGCCAGGAGTCGCGCGAAGCAAAGCTGCCATATGAAGAGTGGCCATTCGATGCATTGTCCGAAGCTCAGCACCGTTTTCATGTTGCCCGGGCTCGCGGCCTGCTCAAGGCTGATGAACGACTGGCTGGCTTCAGCCGCGATTTGATCGCGCTTGCAGCCGATGCACAACAGGCAGCTGATATGGAAGAGCTTCTGTTACCAATGGTTCGGCGGCGGTCGTATTTTCGGCAGTATGCTGGGAATGAGCAACTGGGTGATTTCAATCCCTTTGTTGACCTCGAAGTGACGTTGGCCGACTTCCTCGAGTCGCCCGCGATGGCAGAGCTGATGATTGCGCCGGAAGTACGCGAGAAGCTTGGCCGCATCATTGTGAAGTATGTTCGTGATTTCGATCGGGCCATTGAGGGCCGCCTGTCCCAGAATCGTAAGCGATTGCCACCGGGTGATCGGGCAGTTTCATATCCTGGCGATGAGCAGTACGCTCGCCTGATGCAGTTCCGGCAGAGAGTGCGCGAACCGATTCTGACAGCCGCTGATGCAATCGAGCGTACACTGCGCGAACATGTCGATGACCACCTCACGAAGGGTGCAGCCTATGCCTGGCGGATGTTCTTCCGGAAACGCTTTTGCCCTGACCTCTATGCCGATAGGGCCGTTGAAGTCTGGCATCCCTGGGCGATGAGTACCTTTGAGTTTGATGAAGCTGAGCATGCACTGATTCATCGTTGGCATGAGTTGTACATCACGCAGCGTGATCGCCAGCGCGAGGAGGCGTTTCGCCACGGATTGCGCGTCGAAAGCGAGTTTGGTCAACCATCGGGCCCGCATCAGGTCCAACACGAGTATCAATCGATGCTGCGCGCGTTGCAACGCCCAGCGATCGCGTTTCACAAACGTTTCTATTCCATACTTTCCCCAGGCGAAAGGTTGCAGTTCGATCAGGGAATCGAGCGGTTCCGCAAGCAACACGCGAACTTCAACTCTGGTCCACCGCTCCACTCTTCATCTGGGGATTGAAATTGCCGCACCCCTCGAACAGGAGAATCTACGAATGAACGTTCGACCATTACATCTTGTTGTGCTTCTGATCGGCATCGCGCTGACGATGACCACGATCGCGTTCGGCCAGGTGCCCGGGAGTGGTGTCCAATACAATCACGAATGCATCGGATACCAGATTTGCCGGTGGGAACCTGCTTGCCCCACCGGAACAGGTGAGTGTGACTCATGCACGCGGTACAACGCATCCCACGAGCATTGCGTGATGCAGACCGGCTTCAACTGCCAGGCGCTCGCCTTCGAAGATGGCGGTCTCAACGAGGACCAGCAAGAGGTCGGCTGCGGATTCCGCCGCGATGGCATTTGCGATGCGAATGATCTCTGCTCATGGATTCCCGATCCCAATCCGCCTGCATGCCCCCGTGAAGATTGCAAGAACGTCTGACTGGAGATGGGCCAATGATGTACCATGACCGGTGGGTTCTAAGCAGCGCTGGCTTGTCAGCTTTCATCGCATCATTTGCGGTAATGGCCCAAGCCAGCGCACCCGACGACTCGGCGACCCAAACAGCGCTGCAACTGGCTGATGACTACAAGAAAATCACCAGTGACATGGGGATCACACGGACACTCCTGCTCAATGGGACGTTCGCAGTGGACATCCTCAACCAGCAGCCGCCACTCGATACGCCGACTCAAGAAGAAGTGGAGCAGCAGCCCGACCGCCGCGTCTGGGCCATGCCACCCATCTACATGGAAGTCTCCAGCGATGGCGGGCACTGGATTCAGGCACTTTCCCATGACGAACCGACCGAAGCCGAACGCACCGCGGTGCAGTTCGACAAACCATTTCTCACCGGCAACTGGGATGGTGAACGCTGGCTCGAGCGCAGCCCGCGGACCGAGCGTGGCCCGGCGGCCCGCTTTGAGAAGACTCCTCCACACGGCGGCGAAGAAGACTGTCTTCCATACTTCAATCACACCACCGGACCGGGCATGATCAGCGGCTGGTCAATCCCCACGCTGTTGGAGCGCGCAGCTGAATCAGACAAGCCCATCACCATTGAGCGGTTCAATCACGGTGAACTCGGTCCAGCCATCACACTCCGCTTCGAGCATCCAATGGGCGATACCAACGGAATCGAACTCACCTTTCTGCTCGAACCGCATGTTCGACTGCAATCAGCCATCTACGACTTCTACCGTTATGAAGGTGAAGAGTCAGCACGAACGCGCATTCACAGTGTCCGCCTGCACTATCACGTGGGCGAGTGGATGACGTTTGGTGATTATCTTCTGCCGCGCATTGCGTATCGTGATGGCTACAAGTACGCGATGGAGAATCGGGCTGCAAAGAATCTGCCTGCCAACGGCACTCGAACCATCATCAAGCGTTTCGACATCACGCCGATTGATGCACAACAGTATGAAGAGCGCATCCCGACAGTGCAACAGGGTGATCACGTTCGCGACGAGCAGAGAGACAGCTAGCCAGAGCGTATCATCAGAGCAGCCATGAACGCGATACCCACCTTGTTGACCGCGTTACATGCCATCCAGGCGGGTGTCGAAACGGGGTCGCTCGAGGGAGTGAATCCACAATGAGCAGAGCGTCGCAGAAGGACAAGGATTGATGACGACAATGACGGTAGCGACGCTTATTCCACCAGCGTGAGCCAGCGGTCGTGTGCCACACCGTCGCCATCCACGATCGAGGCAAGAAACTCGACCTTGCGCGTGTGTGTGTTGTAGAGGTGCCAGTGCAACGTGAGCATGGTGAGCACAGTGATGCAGACCCACGATGCGATTTCACTCTGGAGCGAATGCCGCAGCCGATGCAAGAGAACGACGCATACGGTGACCGTCAGAAGCTTGTAGCAGACCAGGCTGAAACTCGATTGCGTCGAATCGATGATGTAAAACGCCAGGGGATTGGCTTCCACCATGCCCACAGAGCGCAGTTGGACGAGTGTTGCGATGAGATCGACCACACTCAGCACAATAATGCCGCTGATGAGCATATTGACGCGGCGGGCGCGGGCGAGGGCGCCGCGACTGATGCGGTCGATGCTGCGGGTTCGGCCCCGGCTGGTAGTGTGTTGCATGTCCGCTGCTAAGCCTGAGTGACACGCGCCCGCCTCATGTTGCATGTTCCCGCCCTCCCTGGCAGCCGTGGAAAGGCGGCTGCGTGAAGGTGTCTCGACCAATGCATGCAACCAGTTCATGGGAAAGCTCCTAACATCTACAGCAGAACGCTGCGCGTGCGGTTGGGACAGAGTTCCACGATCAGACAGGGAGGTCCGAAATGCGAAGAGCCCAGCTTCACCATCGTCAGCGAGACTATCCAGCCGGCCCCGCTCGCCACAGCTGCCTGCCTGCTGTTCTTCTGGCTATGGTGACTGCAATCGCTGTGCCATTGCGTGCATCAGCACAGTTCGACGACAACCCTGTCTATGTAGATGATTCGCCGCGTGCGTGGGAGCTGTTCCAACGGGCTGGCGATCAGCAGGCAGAGAACACAGGCGAAGCAGCCCGCCTGTATCAGGAACTGCTCGACAACTACGCAGACAAACTCATTCCCGCAGCGGCCAACGACAACAATCGCTTTGCATCTGTTCGCGCGCGTGTGCACGCAGCCTTGCGGGCAGCGCCTGATGTGCTCGAACGATATCGACAGATGCAGACGCCAGCTGCTCAGCGATTGCTGGAAGATCGCAAGTTGAGCGAGTTGCTTGCAACGCGATTCCTCACCGCGCCCGCGGTCGAGGCAGCGATTCTCGAAAGTCAGCGACTGGTTGAAGATGCCCGATTTCACTCAGCCCTTGCGCTGCTTGAGGAAGTGCGTGGGCATCCCGATCTCGATGAGCGTCGAGCTGCGTTCCGCTTTTTCCTGGAAGGTCTGGCTGCTCAACACACGGACGATACCGAGTTGCGCCAGGTTGCGCTCAACTCGTTGGAAAACTGGTCGACGCCTCTGGGCAGACAACTGCACGCTGACCTGCGACGCCTGCTTGAGCGCGGTCCGGGCCCAGCCATTGTGCAAGGCCTCTCGCCACTCGATGTCGGACCCAACGCAGATGTCGCATCGATGGTCGAGAATCCCATCTGGCAGATGGTCCTGCCCAACACGCTGCCAAGTCGACTGCACGGGCAGTCTGAGCGTGGCGGAGCAAGTGCTGTGCAACTGCAGTCTGCTCGTGATTCGGGAACCATGCTGACTGTTGCGCCGACCGCAGCTGGCGCTGCGATCTATGTGAACGAAGGGCACACCATTCGCGCCCTGGACAGATTCAGCGAACGCGAGTTCTGGGCCACCGACCTCGGCACGCCTGCATCAGTTGCGGATCAGCGCAGCAGGCAGGGCCTTGGCGACCTTGCATCGATCGCTGTTGATGGTCAATCGCTCGTCACCATCACCGGCCATGCAGGTCCGCAGGGCCGCATCGGCACTGCCCGCGTTGTGTGCATTGATCGCACGACAGGTGCTGTGCGCTGGAGTGTCGATTTTGATCGCCTCAATGGCGATGCGGAGTTTGATGGTCTGTTCCCGCACAGCCATCCACTCATTATCGAAGGACGCGTCTACATCACGGCCCGCAAGATCGGCCGTCAGGCCCTGGTGAGTTCATATGTGATCGCGCTCGATCTTGCAGATGGTCAGGTTGTGTGGACCCGTTATGTTGCATCGTGCGGCGGGCTGCAAAACGCAACGCTCAGACCCTTTGCCCTGCTGCGCGAGTTTCAGGGCGATCTCTACTTCGCAAGCGGACTTGGCGCAGTTGCCCGCATCGAGCCTCAGCGTGGCGAGATCACGTGGCTGGTGCGCCTCAACCTGCCATTGCGTCCGCTTCCTTCACAACCCTGGGAGATGCCTTGCGCTGCTGTGACGGAGCGCTCGGTGTTTCTGATTTCACCCGATGAAACGCAGATCATCGAGCTCGCGCGCGACAGTGGCCAGACACTGCAAAGGTACGCGGCCAGAGAATGGGGTTCGCCACGCTACCTGCTGAATGCGGGCGGCTCATGGATTTTTGCCATTGGCGGCGATGTGGTTGGCATCCATCTGGATACGCCACTCACGCCGGTGTGGAAGTTGAGCGATTCAGTGCAGGTGCGTTCGTACGACTTTGTACGCGGAAGAGTCCAGGTGGCTGGGCGCACGCTGGTTGTGCCCACGCGCCAAGAGGTGATGATGATCGACAGTGAATCGGGCGAAGTATTGCGCACCATTGAAACCAATGGGGCCACTGTCCCGCTCGCGATTGGACCGGAACTTTTCGCAGGGCAGGTTGATCGCATTCTTGCATTCGTCCCGGTCAGTGTGGCTGAAGCGCGACTGCGGCAGCAGCTTGCAGAATCCAATGGCGACCCTGAGTCGGCGATCAGTCTGGTGCGGCTGTCGCTGCTCGAGCCCGATGCAGAGCGTTCGGTGCAACTTGCGCTGGAAGCGTCGCAACTCGCGATCGAGAGTGTCAATGCCATGCCGGCTGGCGACGCAAGGCAACATGTTCGCGACACACTCTTTGAGCTGCTGGTCGAAGTTGCAAGCCGCAGTTCCAGCACCGATCTCGAGAGTGGAAACGCAGTGCACAACATGCTGGCAAGCATGGCTGAGAAGCCGTTTCAGATTGTCGAACAGCGGCTCGCAGAGGCGGAGTGGCGGCTCAGTCGCGCCCCCGAAGATCAGGGTGAGTTGCAGCGCGCGGTCGAGTTATTGCAGTCCATTCTCACCGATGATTCACTTGCGACGTCCTCGGTTGAAGCTGATCACATCGCGCGGCCGGCAGAGTTGATTGTTCTGGGCAGGCTGAAGCGGATCACGACGGACTTTGCTGCAACTGCATCGGGGCTAATGCAGCAGCGCGCGACGGAGCGACTCACTGCGCTCGCAGACCCCAACGATATCGCAGGCATCGCTGAAGTGTTGCGCGAGTTTCCGCTTGCGCCAGATGTTCGCGACAGAGCGGTGGCAGCCGTCAAACATCCCGCAGCGCAGCCTCGCGCGGGGTTCGCATTGCTTCAGCGTCTTGAGCAGACAGCGCCCACTGCAGAAGTCCGCGCGAGCCATGTCGCTGAGATGATCACGCTTGCAAAGCAGGCGGGATGGCATGATCTTGCTTCAGCCTGGGGATCGAATGATGACAACCAGCAGCGCACGCATCCAGTGCGTCCATTGCCGAAACTGGGCGGGTTTGCAGCACAGGAGCAGCAGAGCGTTCCCGCGCTGGAAGGCCGATTAGTGCCAATTGATCCCGCGGCATCCGTGCCATCTGACTGGTGCCTGCTGGCAACCCGCGAGTCCATCATGCGTATCGACAGCGCATTGGCTGATCAGCCGCCTGTGGCATGGGCGACAAAGTTCCCAACATACAATCCCAGCGTGCTTGCTGTCAATCAGCATGGAGTGCTCATCTGGCAAAGCGACATCAACGAGGCCATTCTGCTGAACCCTGAGGATGGCAGTGTGCTGTGGCAGTCGGGTGCTTTGGAAGAGCGGCTGAAGCGGCCCGGCGCAACCCGGCAGGCGATCACGCATCCTGCCACCGGCGAGCGCATGCATGCCAGTTCCGTCGAACCAGCCGTCCTGGGCGACTTTTTCTATGCTGCTGGCCGGTCTGGTGGACTCCTGCGGATGAACCTCAAAACCCGGCCTGCAGATGACGATTGGACCACCGATCATTCCCTGCAGGGCGTGTTCGAGCTCCACGCACACGATTTGGGGCTGGTGGTGAGCGGCGAGCGTCGCGCTCCAGCGACAAACAACCTGAGTGGTTGCCTCCTGATTGTGGATCCGCAAACCGGCAGCATCAGGCGCGAGATAACGCTTGCTGCTGATGAGCGGATCATGTGGACCATCCTGACGCCACGCGGAAGGTGCATATTCAGTAGCGCCCAAGCCATTTATGCTGTTGACCTCGCAAGCGGGAGCGACCTGTGGACCAACACGGGGAATGAGGTTGCCTGGTACCAGCGAGCGTTTCCGGCTGGTGAAGACGTCCTGCTTGCCGATGAGGGCTCGCGTCTGACGCTTCTGGACGGGGAGAGTGGCAGGCTGGTGGCCGAGTTCGTCCCTGAGATGGCCGAGGCGGATGACCCCACGGAACTGATCAATGCAACCGAGAGCCGCGATGGGCGAATACTGGCCCTTTACCGCAATCGTATCGTGTGGTTTGACCGTCAGGGCACCGTGGTGGGTCAGGACGCCCGGGCTCAGGACCGTAACTACGTCCACGCAATCCTCCATGCCAATGGCGTAGCAGCCATCAATCACCTCCCGGACCGCAATCGCGCCCGGAACGCGTCAAAACCGTATGTCGATACCATTCATCTGCTTAGCCAGAGTTGCGCGCTGGTGGATGAGCGGGGCGTGCTCTCTGAACGCAACGATCCGCCAGCTGCAATGGCGATCAATGATTGGATTCTCATCACAGGCAACGCGCAGACGGTGGCTGTCCCCATCCGGCAGCGGTGACGATCAGGCAGAAAACTGCAAAAAGTGTCACCTCGACACTTGACGCAGCCGACCCTTTCGATCATATAACCACATCCCTTATTGTGTGTCCTGCAACTGCGCGATCAACAGTTGCATTCTGTGTGCCCATTCCGCGGAGCATTCCCATGCTGATGATGATGACCATGTTGAACATGATGCAAGTGACCTCACCCGCATTCGACAGCCAGCCAGCCTGCGGTGCCCCGCGCATCACTCCACCGGTGCTGGCCTGGGATGAGGATGAAGATGAAGACGACGACATCCCACTCGTGGATGACGATGAGGACGATGATGACGTTGAAGATCCCGACTTTGACTTCGACGATGATGAGGAGGATGACGACGATGACGACGAAGACGACTTCGATGAAGAAGATTTCGACGAGGATGAAGATGAAGAAGATGACGCGGACGACTTCGAGGAGTTTGCTGAGGACGATGACGACGATACGGTCACCGAGTTTGATGACGACGAGGACGAAGAAGAGCCGCTGGATTTCGACGATGCGGACTGATCGCGTGTGTCTGACCTATGATAATGCAGGTGGTCACACGCTTTCGAAAAGGAGGAAGTATGTCACGTTTCACAACTAAACTCTCTGCAGGGATCTTCGCTGGATTGGTGCTGTTGGCGGCTGGTGCGTCCTGGTCCAGTGCCCATGCTCAGATAATCACCGATCCGCCCAAACCGACACCCCCAATCACGAGTGAACGACCCATGGAATATGTGCTCATCGAAACCAGCCACGGAGACATCCTTCTGGAACTCAACCGTGAGAAGGCACCTGCCTCTGTCAAGAATTTCCTCAGCTACGTGCAGGACGAGTTCTATGACGGCACGATCTTTCATCGCGTCATTCCCACCTTTATGATTCAGGGTGGCGGGTTCCCTGCCAACGCCAACTTCGCGCCCAAGCAGACCAAGGCCCCCATTCGCAACGAAGGCAACAACGGCCTTTCGAACGAACGCGGCACCGTTGCAATGGCCCGCACCAATGACCCCGACTCTGCAACCAGTCAGTTCTTCATCAACACCGTCGACAATGCCTTCCTCGATCAGAATCTGGAAGAGAAAAACCACGGCTACGCGGTGTTCGGCAAAGTGATTGCAGGAATGGAAACCGTCGACACCATCAAAGATGTCAAAACCACAACGGTGAGCCAGCACTCTGATGTGCCGGTCGAACCGGTGACCATGAAGAAGGTTCGCCACCTCACGCCCGAGGAGGCGGAACGGCACAAAGAGCGCATCGGCGCTGGTGCGTAATCAGACAGGTGGTGAGAGCGGGGGGGGGGCCGTTGCGTTGCGATCAGGTGAGATCAAACGCGCCGCGGCAGCGGTGTGCGATGGAAATGCGCGTCAGCTCTTTGATGGTGTCCGCATCCATGTCGTGAAAGCGGATGCCCACTTCTCGCTGGCGACTGCCGATGTTGCTCGACCACACCACATCGCCCTTCATCGACACCGGCGAGACTTCATCTGCCAACTCGATATCAACTTCGCCCAGGGGTGTACGTCTGCGGCTGCAGCGGATGCGCATCCCGCCCAGTGAGAGGTCCATCACCTGACCCAGGTTGCATGTGAGCAGTTCCTGTGGCAGTCGAATGTGGGTGCGATGATCGACGGGCGACTCCATCGCTCGTTCGCAGCGGACACTCAGGTGCAGTCGTGCTCCACCATCTTCGAGTGCACCAATCGTGACTTGGCCGCCCACCATCTCTATTGCAGCGCGATCAGCGCTCAACGCAGTCGCGGTCGCCCGCAGCGCATCTGTCGTGCAGCCATCAATCTGATGCTCAAGAGCAATGCCCAGCACGACGGTGTACTCGTTCTGACTCAGCACATGGGCTGTGAGGAAGAACTCGCCAACGTCAAGACGGCTGAACGCATCGCCAAGCATCTGCTCGATGAGAATCTTCAATGAATGTCGACAGCCGCGCACACATGCGGGCACTGCTGCGTCGATCGAAAGTTCGATCGTGCGGTTTCCTGCGGCCGTGGCGATCCCCTCACGCAACTCTTCAAACAGATCAGCCAACTGAAACTCTTCGATCGGCTCGATGTCGCGCGAGTCATCTGATTGATCGCAGTGTGCTGCGCCGATTGCCCTGCTGATCAGATCGATGTCACTTGTCATTCGGGCCAGCTGTTCGTCGCGATGGATCCCGTTCAACTGTGATGGCGGTGTGCTGAGTTCACAAAGGTCAACGCGCACTGTCAGCGCATTCATCGCCTCCTGCAACTGGGCCAGATCGCTGGAGGTGCGCTCAAGGTCAGCCCTGGTTGTGGAGAGACTCTCAATGAGAACTGTCTGTTGCGTCTGGGTTGCACGCACAGCATCGCGCATGCTCTCGATATCGTTGCCTGCCTCAGCGAGTTGTCGATTGACATTGGCAAGTCTGTCCAGTGTGCGGAGGTGTGACGCTTCCATCGAAGCGAAGCGGCCGCGTGCTTCTTCCTGCAACTCCAGCAGGCGACTCTGAGAGTCTTTCAGACTTGCTTCCAACTCAGCCTGGTGGCGTTCGGATGTTCGGCAGCGAACCTGCAGCAAACTGCACGAGCCAGCCATGACAATCGAAAACAGAATCAACGAAACCAGCAGCGTCGACCAGCCCAGTACCAGCAGGCCAGCGCACATGAACGCCAATCCCGTCCCCCATGCCAGGGAGTTATCGAACATCGAACGAAGTGACAGCCAGGGACGGCTCGTTTCGCTATTGGGATGTGGTGCAGCTCCACGCGACAGCATCATTCACTCCAGCAAATCAGCCAAAAGAACAGGCGGACATGAGAGCCACATCGGCGTGAACTCCCGCTGGCTTCGCATGCCGGGGCATATCAGATTGCAGCAACGGTTTTGCGGTTGCAGGCTGTGCAGCCTGGGCGATTTGTCACGCCTCAGCATGGTCCGGATCGTGATCTGCAGCGTCGTACAGTGCGAGACTGGTGAATCGTTGTCTTCTGCGAGTTTCGCCTTGCCTCAGCCGCGCGGAGGCCCAATGCTCAGCCCGTGCCATTCATGTCGCCCATCACCCACATGTCGCGAGCCGTGGCGTCGTTTCGCCCCTCAGCCATGCCCCTGCTCAGCCGGGCTCACTATCGGCGTGAACTCTGGGCGTGGACGATGCTGCCTGTGGCCCTGGCAGCAGTGGAAGGTGGCGTGACTGGTGTGATCGCGCGCAACTGCTTCGAAGGCGCTGTCAGCGATGGTCTGCTCAACTTCGCAGTTGCTGTCCTGGCTGGAGCGCCCGCCATCTCGAACATCGTGAGCTTTCTGTGGTCTGCAGTGGCGCACGGGCGCGACAAAATCCGCACGACCAATGTTCTGCAGGTCGCAACGCTGGTGATGATCGCGCTCATCGCGCTGGCGCCGTTCAACGCTCTGGGTTTGGTGATGCTGGTGATGGGTGCGGTGGGCGCTCGCGTCTGTTGGTCGGGCGTGACCATTCTCAGATCAACAGTCTGGCGGGCCAACTATCCGCGCAGCATCCGCGCGACACTTGCAGGCAAGCTCGCGACAGTGCAGTCGCTGGTCCTGGCAGGCACAGCATCGATCATCGGCTTCGCAATGGATGCAGACGAAAACGCGATTCGCATTGTCTATCCAGCTGCGGCACTGGTTGGCGGTGGCGGTGCACTCATCTATCGCAGACTGCGCATGCGCGGCCATCGCGCGCTCCTCAATGCGGAACGAGACAATCGCAGCGAGGGTGGGGCATCGTTCAATCCCATCCATGTGCATCGCGTGCTTCGGCGTGACCCTGCGTTCAGACAGTACATGTTGTGGATGTTCATCTTCGGGTTTGGCAACCTGGCAACATCAGCGCCGCTCATCATCATCCTGCGTGAGCATTTCCAACTCCGCCAGATGAGTTCAGTTCTGATTACCGCGACCATTCCACTGCTGCTGATGCCGGTGAGCATTCCCATCTGGTCGCGGCTGCTCGATCGCACCCACATCATTCATTTCCGAGCAACCCACAGTTGGACATTTGTGCTTTCGACACTCTGCATCACGCTGGGAGCGGTGTTGGGGCAGGTCTGGCTGCTGGTGATCGGCGCGATGATCAAGGGTATTGCATTCGGAGGCGGCGTGCTGGGCTGGAACCTCGGCCATCACGACTTTGCCCCGCCCGAGCAGGCATCGCAATACATGGGCGTCCACGTGACACTCACGGGCATTCGTGGCGTGCTGGCACCACTCATGGCAGTCGGTATTTACGAATGGCTGGAGGCGTGGCGGCCGGGGACGGGCGGCTGGACGTTTGCGGTCTGTCTGATGTTCTCTTTCATCGGCGCGTTGGGATTCCTCCGCATGGCGCGCACAACCACAATCGAGCGCAGTGACCGGGTGGTTGAATCCACATTGCAGCAGAATCGCGTTGCCACCGAAGACACCCTCTCGCCACGCGGATGAGAAGATGCACCAACAGGTGTAGCGGCAGCCCCTGGGCTGCGTCAGCGGAGCCGCTCAGCCGTAGTCAAGGGTGTGCCCAGTCGCGCACCTGGCATCACCTCAATGCAGGCATTCAAGACCGCCGTTCACCCCGAAGCAGGGGATCCGCCATCGGCAGCACAAACATCGTAAGTAGTGCGCCCCCTATTGCAACAGATGCAGTTATGGCTATATATTGTGCGATATGAGCAGGCCAATCAACAGGGATGATGTGTACCGGGCAGTCGCGCATCCGGTTCGTCGCAAGATCATCGAGCTATTGCGCGAGCGGCCCCGAACGCCGGACGACCTCATTCAGTCGTTCAAAATCACTCAGCCGTCGCTGTCGCGGCATTTGCGTGGGCTGCGCGACGCTCGAATCGTTGTCGAGAAACGACAAGGGCGTCGAAGACTGTACTCATACAACGCTCGTCCTCTGCAGTCGATTGCCAGGTGGATCAGTTCCGTCGTGTGATTGCCCGCGTGAATCCCCGCGCGCTGGTTCGCAGGCAACGACACCCTGTGAAGGATACAGTATCGTACCCTGCCATTTGTCTCCACATATAGCCATAACTGCATATATTGAATCGCATCGCAATATATTCCACGCGCGGCGGGGTGGGGAGAAGACTTACCTCGATCCGATGCCATTTTGGTGCGATGCCATTTTGGTGCGATGCCATTTTGGTGCGATTGCCATTGGTGCGATGCCATTATCGCCATTGTTATCGAATTGCATCGCATCACATTGCATCACATATAGCCATAACTGCATATGTCGTATCGCATCGCCATGTCGCCACGCGCGGCGGGTGGGGAGAAGACTTACCTCGATGCGATGCCATTTTGGTGCGATTGCCATTGGTGCGATTGCCATTGGTGCGCTGCCATTGTCGCCGTTGTCATTGCATCGCATCACATACATATAGCCATAACTGCATATATTGAATCGCATCGCATCACATACATATAGCCATAACTGCATATATCGTGCAACCCCTCGTCGGCGACGGTGCGGTGGCGCTCTTGAATCATGAGGTGGTCACCGTGCCGAATCTCACTTGTGCGAATCCCAATAAGGCCGCTAGGATGAGTGCTCACCTCACCCAGCCGAAATGAATGGGTGCTCCAACCACCGCAGGAGCGACTGAAACATGATTACCATCGAGTGCGACAAGTGTGAACAGTTGTTTGAAGTTGACCCCGCCACGACGGGCGAGCGGGTTTCCTGTCCGGCGTGTGGCGATATCAACCGCGTCCCCGGCCCGGCCACTGCGCCAGCGAGCGCGCACGTCGCCCAGGTTCCAGTGGCAAGAGCCGCACCCGCTGCCCCCCCAGGCGCCGCTCCATCCGCAGCAGAGAAGCGTGGCGAGAAGGAAGTCGCAACCATCCGACCAGCCATGTTCCGGGCCCACCCGTTCAAATGGTTGCTCATCGTCGGCTTCATTGTTGCAGGTCTCGCTCTTTTCTGCTGGGCTGTGTTTTCGATCCGAGTCGAAGACTGGCTTGCATGGCCAGGCGGTATCGCAGCCGTGCTGGGAGCAGCTTTCTTCATCAAGTGGTGGGTTGATGCGCACTTGTGGATCCGTCTGGTTGTGTCCGACAAGCGCACTGTGAAACACGAGGGCATCATCCGCCGTCATTCGACAGAAGTCCTGCACGACCATGTCCGCAGCGTTGACATCCGTCAGAATTTCCTGCAGCGAATTCTGAATGTTGGCTACATCGGCATCGACTCGGCTGGGCAGGATGACATCGAAATCGAGATTCACGACATCCCCGGCCCGCACAAGGTGAAGGAAATCATCGACCGGTATCGGGACATGTAATCGCGCCCGCCCGCTGACGACCCGAAGCCGCAGCGCTTCATCGGGATAGGATCACCCCGTGACTGGCCGACTTCCATTTGATCCCTTGCGCGCGACGGGCGCGCCCGAGCCGGAGCGCGTTGCGGCCCAGCCGCTGACTGTCACACAACTCAGCCGCATGATTCAATCTGCCCTGGAACGGCATGTGGAGTCGCCCGTCCTCGTGCGCGGCGAAGTCAGCAACGTCAGCGTGCGCGGCCACTCGTACTTTACCCTCAAGGATCAGGAAGCGGTCCTGCCCTGCGTGGCATGGGCATCTGATGTCAAACGATTTACGCTGCAGCTGCGCGACGGAATGGAGGTCGTTGCATCAGGGAGCGTGTCGCACTATCCCCCGCAGGGTCGGACGCAGTTTTATGTGAAGTCGATTCGCGAAGTCGGGGCTGGCGGCCTGGATGCAAAGTTCCGCGCGTTGTGCGAAGAGTTCCGCAAGGCTGGCGCATTTGATGAATCGCGCAAGCGCCAGCTGCCGCCCTATCCGCAGCGCGTGGGCATCATCACATCTGCAAATGGTGCTGCACTGCAGGACGTGATCACGACTGCAAAGCAGCGCTGGCCTGCTGTTGGCCTGTGTGTGATTGACACGCGCGTGCAGGGGCAGGGCGCAGCTGAAGACATTGTCCGCGCGATTCGCGCGGCTGTGAATGCAACGTTGCATCCGCTTGATGCAATCATCCTCACGCGTGGCGGCGGTTCGCTGGAAGACCTGTGGGCGTTCAACGAGCGCATCGTGGCTGATGCTGTCCTTGCATGTACGCTACCAATCGTTGCAGCCATCGGGCACGAATCGGATACGACGATTGCGGAACTGGTTGCAGATGTTCGCGCCTCGACACCCACGCAGGCTGTGATGCTGGCCATTCCTGCCCGTGCAGATCTCGATGAACAACTGCGCCATCTGCAGCACCGCATGCATGTTGCCCTCGATCGCACATGGCGGGCTGCCAGTCAGCGATTGGCGATGGCGATGAAGCACGAGTGCATGCGCGTGCCGAGTTCGATCACGCGCCGCGCATCAGAACGGCTGAGTCGTTTGCAAGAGGCACTGACAACGGCTCGGAAGCAATGCATGAACACGCAGTGGCTGCGCCTCGAACGGCTGCAGGCTCGACTGGCTGCGTGCACGCCCAAGGCAATCACGCAACGATCAGCCATGCAGGTCGAGAACTTTGCCACGCGACTCACCAGAGCCATGCGGGCGCAACTGCGCAATCAGCTCACCACGCTCAATCACTTCGAGCAGCAACTGCGCTCTGTAAAGGTGCAGCGTGTGCTGCAACGCGGCTACTCATATACCACGCTTGTGGACGGCTCGATCATGCGGTCTGTGAACGATGCAACTGCCGGTGATCTGCTCCAGACGCACCTCGCAGATGGCAGCATTCGCTCAGTTGTGGGCACAGAGCAGTCTCCCAGCAACGCAATCAAGCAGCCTCCCCGCAAGCCAGCCCGCAAGTCCACTCCCGCGCGGCCCGGCCAATTGGACCTTTTTGGTGATGCCGGATAATCTGGCGCAGATGCAAGAAGATTCTCAGGCAACACCCGATCGCGACCAGAACAACAACAGCGACGACGAGGGCGTGCAATCCGACCTTGCGTCGCTTTCCTACGAACAGGCTATTGCTCAGCTTGAAAAGATCATTGCGCAGATCGAAGATGGCGAGGTTGGCCTTGAAGCGTCGATCGCCAGCTATCGTCGCGGCTCTGCCCTGATTCGCCGCTGCCGCGCCATTCTCGAAAAGGCGGAGCAGCAGATCAGCACGCTTGAAGCGGAAACGAAGTTGCCGCAGCCTGAGGGCGAACGTGAATAGCGTCGTTGCTCACTCACCCGTATCCGTGGATGTGCCGATGATGCACTCGGGCTCACCGAAATGATGATGACGTTGTGATGACCGAAACACTGCTTGCTCAGACACTGAATGCATGGCCGCTCTGGGTATACAAGATTCCCGGACTGGTGTTTCTGTTCTGCTTTGGCGCGTGCGTTGGCAGCTTTATCAATGTGGTTTCGTATCGCCTGCCAGCCGGGATCAGCGTGATTTCTCCGCCCAGCCGCTGTCCCACATGTGGCGTGCTTTTGCGATGGTACGAAAACTTTCCCATCATCGGCTGGCTGCGCCTGCGCGGCAAGTGTGCATCATGTGGCGTTGCGATCAGTCCTCAATATGTCCTGATCGAGTTTCTCATGGCGTGTCTCTTTCTCGCGCTGGGGATCTACCTGTACATTCTGCATCCGGCTATGCCGTGGGAAGGTACGCTGCCCGGACCGTGGTGGTATTACCAGCCTGCTCGCACACTGCCTGCCCTGACAGTTCTGCTGATATTGATTGCATCGCTGGTTGCGATGACGCTGATTGATGCGCGCACATTCACCATTCCGCTGCAGATTCCTGTGGTCGCAACCATCGTTGCAGTCGTGGGCTATGCTGTGCAGGCAATCGTGCATGCGCCCGCGAAACTCGGTCAGCTCTGGCCCATCCCGCTGGTGGATGGAATGTGGCTCTCGATCACGATCGGCGGCATCATCGGCCTTGTGATCTCCTTCGTCCTGCTGAAAGCCAAAGTGTTCCGCTACAGCTTTGCAGATTACAACAACTTTGTGAAGGAAGGCGAGACACTTGGCGAATATCCCCACGCTCGCCGCGAGATGCTGGTGGAACTGCTGTACCTTCTGCCATGCATTGTCGGCCTGCTGGTCGGCTGGCTGATCGGGCGGACGTGGTCGGGTGTCGAACTGCCGCTTTTTATTGCAGCGCTGGGCGCATGCGGATTAGGCTACATCGTCGGCGGCGGGCTTGTGTGGGGGATACGCATCTTCGGCAGTCTTGCGTTCGGCCGCGAAGCGATGGGGCTGGGCGATGTGCATCTTCTGGCTGCTGTTGGCGCTGCACTCGGTTGGCGCGACCCCATCTTCATTTTCTTCGGCGCTGCATTTGTCGGCCTCTTCTGGGTGCTGCTCACACTCCTGTTGGGAGGCGTGTTCAAGGGCATTCGCCGCGAACTTCCCTACGGGCCGCATCTTGCAGTGACGACACTGCTGGTGATCGCAGCACACCATCTCATCTATCCGCACATCTGGCAGCGCATTGTGCCATGACAGCGATGCGTGATCCAATCAGACTTCTCGCGATTGATTTGGATGGCACGTTGCTGCAGCCGGACGGGCGTGTGGCGGCACGTGATGCAGCAGCTGTGCGAATGGCCCGCGACGCAGGCATTGATGTTGTCATCGCCACTGGCAGAGCCATTATTGAATCACAATCGGCGCTTGATGCAATTGGTCGCGAAGGCGCGTTCATCGGCGCTGGCGGGGCCATCCTCAACGATGCGATCAGCGATGCAACACTCGATCGCGCCACCATGCCCGCAGAGGTCGTGACATCACTTGTCGATTGCCTGATCTCGCATGGCCATGCTGCACACCTGCTCAAAGATGCAGACCGCTGCGGATACGATTATGCAATCATTGGCCAGGGCGCGCTGAATCCTGCGACAGAGTGGTGGTTTCGAACATTCCCTGTGCGCGTCCGGCACTTTGCCCGACTCGAAGATGATGAGCATCCACACGAAACCGTTCGCTGCGGCACTGTTGCGCACGAGACATCGCTGTCTGCGGTGGTGCAACAGATTCGCGATGACATCGGCGACGGCATTCTGCTGCAGCACTGGGAAGCGGTGACTGAATCCGCAGCCCTGGGCGTCCGCACGCATCTGCTGGAGGCGTTCTCGCCAGGCGTCGACAAGTGGTGGATGCTGGAACGCTATGCCCAGCAGCGCGGCATCGGGCCTGCGGCCATCGCAGCCATCGGCGACGGGCTGAATGATGTGTCCATGGTGCGTGAGGCTGGCCTCGGAATCGCGATGGCAAATGCCAGCCCGGCTGTGATGCACGTCGCCGATCAGGTCACAGTGTCCAACAGTGAAGCTGGCGTAGCTGCTGCGATCTCGACCATTCTTGCGAACGTGTAGTGCATCCCCGCAGGGGGGTGTTGATGTGGACACCACTTTGCCGATGAACATGGAGTCATGCCCGCGTTCTCAACCGTATTCATTCACACCGGCGATCTGCCCGCACATGTCGCCCTGAGCCTTGAAGGCGCTCAGGCTGCCCGCGCGTGCATCTGGATTCCGCCCGGCGTCAGTCGTCGCGCAGCCGCAGCTGCAAAGCGATCAGCTGCGCATCACCAGGCAACGCTCGTGATTGATGAGCATGCGTCTGAGCATGTGTTGACACAACTTCCCGCGTCGCACATGCTGCTGAGCGCCTGCGAACGAGCGCTGGCGGAGCGTGTTCGCCGCATCGTCTGGCCCGTCTCTTGGAATGATGATCTGGAAGCGATGTCGCGCGCGATCGAGCTTGCGCAACTTGTCTCTGCAGCAGCGCGGCTCGAACGCAGTGCCACGCATCTCACGATTGACCTGCCAGTGGTTGATCTCTCGGATCGGCAACTGGCTGATCTCTTTGATGATGGCAATCTTCCTGCAGATGGGTTCTGGCCCTGCGAAGCTGTGCGTGAGGGCAACGACGAGAGCGCACCAGCGTGCAATACCTGCTCATCGTGTCAACGCTGGAATGCAGCGCTGGCGGCGTGTGGCATCCGGTCGATGTAACACGTGCTGATATTGATTGATCGATCGGTTGATCGACGATTCACATCGAGCGGCCAGGATCAACCGGGCCAGCGATGCGTTCGATGCGGCCAGTGATATCGAGGGTGCGGGCTGCGTCGCGCATTTCGCGGAGATCAACTTCTGCGATCGGTCCTTCCACGATGTGCCAGAGGATGGATTCAGCGTTGAGCAGCACAAAGCGATGCTCGGGCGCGATCCGCTGCCGCGAACGCTCCAGCCGCTTGAGCAGGTTGTCGCTTTCGATGATGCGGCGCATGTCTTCTGCGGGCTTCATGCTCTCGCCTTCGTACGCAGCCAGCATCTGCAGCACTTCTGCAACACGCTTGAGCGTTTCCTGATCCTCGCGGAACACCCGTGGCGAGTTGCCTGTGAAGTACATCGGCCGATCCAGCACCACCGCGGATGATGTGGCATTCTCGAAACCCAGGGCTGGCTGCTGCACATTTGCAAATGCGCTCTCCGTAGTTGCGCTGATCGTCTTGCCACCGTCTGACACTGCAGCAGCATTCTTCAACGGCATGAACGTGCCCTTGATCGGCTCAAGGTAGCGATCCATCGGAGCAGAGATCACCTCAGCCCCCAGCGGGTAGTACGACGCGAACACGCTGACAGTCTCGCTGCCGCGATCATCGTTGCGGGCGACATTCATGGCCCCATTGCCGGAGCGGGAGCGCATTGCGTCATTTGTCCCTGCAAGTTCTACAACGCCTTTGCCTCCAGCCAGGCCCGGCTGTGCGTCATTGCTGCTGTTGAAAGGATTCATCCAGCCGACCGCTGCGATGGTGATTGCTGCTGCTGCTGCCAGCCAGCCGGTTGTATTGAACCAGCGCGAGCGTGCGGTGATGTGCATCGGTCCCGAGCGTGTGGTGCTCGAGAGGACCGCAGCTTCAAAGCCATCGGGAATCTCATCGACTTCGCGCAATGCTGCTGCGAGATCTGCTTCGAACATCTCCGCCTGATCCAGACTCTTGCGGCAGGCTGGGCACGAAGCAAGATGACGCTCGGCCAGATGGCGGACATCCGCATCCAGCTGATCATCGAGCAGACCCGACATCAGCACGCTGATATCGGTGCAGTCGAGTTCGCGATTGGAGGTTGCGTTGTTGTTGTTGGTGTTGTGTGACATGTTGGTCAATACCTTCCCGGAGAAATCAGGCTTGCTTCTTGAAGCGGTAGACGATCGAATCAGACTCATTCTGGCTGGCGTGCGCAGCAGGCCCAGCCGATTCCAACGCGTCCATATGTTCACGCAAGGCTGCGCGGGCCCTGTTGAGGCGGCTCATGACTGTTCCCAATGGCACGCCCAGATGTTCTGCAATCTCTTCGTAGCTCAAACCCTCGTTGGCGCGCAACACAAGGATCGCTCTTTTGTCATCGTCCAGTCGATCCATCGCCAGACGGATGCGGGCTACAGAGTCTTCGCAGTCAACCTGCGCGTAGCCCTGCTCGCGGCTCACCAGGGCGCTGTCATCGGTAAACTCAGGCAGCGGCCCCGGGCGCTTGCGACGCTTGAGATCGTTGATCGAGAGATTCGTAACCACGCGTCGCAGCCACGATGAAAATGCTGGCTCACCCGCATCAGGCGGGCAACGCCAGAGCTTGATGAACGCCTCCTGAACGATCTCTTCAGCGCGATGGCGGTCGCGGCAGATGCCCATGCTCAGGTTGATCAGTGCAGGGCCGAGACGGGCCATCCACTCCCTGAGCTTTGGTTCTGAAATTGCGTGGGCCATGGTTGTCCTCGCTTGCATGTCTTCTCGTCTGGTCAGAATCGCCTGTCGGGGCATGATTTCGGCAGTCCCCGCAGGGTCATCGGCTGTTTCAAGAGACACCGTGCCCGCAATCATATTCCACCCGATTCGGAGGGGGTTTGCGGTGATGGTCGGGGTGTGTGTGTGGGGGGGGGGGGGAATGGGCCATCGGCGTTCGAGCAATTTTGCTACAATGCTCTACACAGATGCCCGTAAGCCAGCGGATGCCACCATTGACCAGTGGCGTGGCATGCTTTTGCACGCGCATCGCTTCCTCGGGTGAGGTTTATTGAGGCTAAAGTCGCGTTGTCAAATGAGGTCCATGTTCGGCAACTCCTGCAAATCTATGCGGAGGACGATCCGATTCATGTGGCATACGACCCCCTTGGATTGCACGACCTAGCAGAGCAACTGCTTGGTCTTGAGCTAACGAAAGGATCGGCCGTCGACGAAAAAGGCCGTAGCCGCTTGCCAGAAGCTATGTGCTCGCGTAAAGGAGTCAGGGCACCTCGGCCCAACCGAGAGCGGCATGTTGGAGACCCTCCTCTTTCGCGATGTGCTGGTGGTGACGGCACATGTGCCCGGAGGTCCTCGTCAGGCACCGAAGGAGGAGACAAAGGCTAGAGTTGGCGTAAGGAGTTCGCAGACATTAAGGGGAGAACCTGGTAGCGAGCGTCGCTCTGACGTTCATCCACTCCTGAGCACGAAGCGCGCTCTCAACCGTGCTGTGGGCCCCGCGCAACCGCCCCCCAATGAGGGATGGCGGTTCGAGTACCTCTTCGAAATGTACGAGTACTTGCCGCCCCGCCCACCCGCTCCCTCACCTCTGCCCGTCACCCATCAACTTCGCGCGGATTGCTGCTTCCAGTCCCGCGGCGTTGTACGCTTGCTGCGCCCGAACATGCAGAATCGGCAGGCCGGCTGCGGCGAGGGTCTGATCGACGAACGCATCACGCGCTTGCCGCTTCGATTGATCGTGGGTGGAATCATCCAGTTCAATCACCAGCAGCGGCTTGACCGAATCTGGATCACATAGGACGAAATCAACGTGCTTCATGTTGATTCGGTTCTGGTGCGATTGGCGATTCGCGGCCCCCTTCGTGATGAACACAAGATCAGCCAGTCGCACCTTGGCGAAGATGATGGACCGATCTGCTACAACATGCTGCAACACGCCGAAGAACGAACGCTCCGCTTTCGAGAACAGCCAGTCTTTCTTTTGGTACGGAAAACTCGCAACAGCACGGGCTGACCCCGATGCGCCGCCCGGCTGGGACTGAAACAGTTTGAAAAAGAACGCAAGGCAGCCCGGCTGCGTGGCGGAGTCTGTCATGGCGGTGGGTCCCTGTGTAGATCGTGATCACGGAGCAGCCGCACTTATAGCAGAACGGCGCGGCTCGGGGCATCGGCCGCACGACTCAGCCGGCATAGCCGCGGGCTGCTGCGAGGATGGCTTCGCGGTGCTGGAAAATGTCATTCACGCGGTCGATCGGGTGGCGCTCTGATTCCTTGCCGGAGGCGAACGTTTCAAGATATTTCTGCGAGCCGTTGAAGCGAAGGCGGCAGAGCGGCTTGCGGTTGTTGTCATCGAACAGAATGCCGCAATAACTCTTGGTATCGCGCATGAAAACGCGTGCGGCATCGAACTCGGCCGCCACGATGGCCTTGACGATGTAAAACCCTTCGATCTCATTCTCAGTGGTGACAACACCATCGGATGTGTCAATGCCCTCCGCCTCGTCATCGTCCTCGCCGCTCTCCCCAGCGCCGTCAACCTGGGAGCGCTCGATCGCCAATTCCAGCCGATCCTTGACGCGGTCGCTGATGAAGTCGCGCAGGCCCCGTTTGACGATCTCGCGAAACTGCTCCATCACGCCCTGTGTGAATCGGCCCGTGTAGACGCGATCGGAAATCACGCGGACGAAGTCATCTGATGGGTTGGTCCACTCTTCTGCCAGCACGCGGCGGACACCGTTCAGATACTTCAGACCGCTCGCGGTTGCCACGATCGAATCAATATCGAACCGGGCTTTGCAGAATCGTTCAAGTTCGTGAACAATCCGCTCATCGAGTTCGCGCAGGTCGAACTGCAGGAATGGTCGCTCGTCCATCCGGTTTGGCGCATCGAGGTCTGTATAGAACTTGTAGTGGACGCCATCGGTGAGAATGGCGAAACGCGCCGAAGTGACTGAAAAATAGCGGTAGAGTTGCGATGCGTATTCGATTCTCAGATCTGCACCCATGCACTTGCATTCGAACAGCAGCGCCGGCTGGCCACCGACCATGATCGCATAATCGACTTTCTCGCCGCGCTTGATGCCGACATCGGCGGTGAACTCGGGGACGACTTCAGTCGGATCGAAGACGTTGTAACCGAGCGCATTGAGAAACGGCAGGACGAGCGCGTTCTTCGTCGCTTCCTCGGTCTTGAGAACACCGGCTTTGGCGGGAACGCGTGCAGACAGGCCACGGAGCGCATCAAGGAGTTCCATCAGTGCTTCCCCTAGAGGGATCAACCGATCCTGTGAAATGCCACGAAACAAGAGGTCGTTGGGCCGAGCATAACAGGGCCCGATCGGTGCGTCAATTGCCATCACCCAACCGCCCGAACCGCGATGCGGTTCCTGCCGCTGCGTTTGGCGTCGTAGAGGGCTTCGTCCGCTGATCGTACTGCCTGTTCGAGGTTGTGCGGATCTGCGACAGCCACCTCAGCGATGCCGATGCTCAACGTTGGCCGCGCGACATCGCCCCGCGACCAGGGCATCTGGCCAAACAGGGCGGCAATACGCTGGGCGATCGCGCGTGCGGCTTCGATCGAGTCGTGACGCATAAGGACCAGAAACTCGTCGCCACCCATGCGGACAATGTGGTCCTCACGCCGCACCGTCGATCGCAGCAACTCGCCCAGGAAGACCAGGCAGTCATCGCCTGCATCGTGGCCGAGCGAATCATTCACCTCTTTGAAATAATCGATGTCGATCATCAATGCAATAAGCGTCTGGGCTGATTGCTCGGAGATGGTGACTGCATCCTCGCGCAACTGGCGGACAAACTCATCAAGGGCGCGGCGATTGCCGACGCGCGTGAGGGCATCCACTGATGTTTCCTTTTCGAGTTTCGCAGTCGCCTGTCTGGTCTTGCGTTCGATGGCATCGCGCATTGATCGCTGCAGCATGCGCACTTCAGAATGGGCTGAGGCTGCGGACATCAGGCAGTTATGAATCGACTGACTCAATCGCCCCAGATCATCATTGCGATCAAGAAGGACGCGACTGAGCGGACTGTCGTGAATGGCTGCATCAACTTCAGCCAGCGCTTCAGCCAGTCTGCGGATGGCGAGGCGATCTGCATTGTAATTGCGAATCCAGCGCCAGGGTGCAAACGCGAGCATGGCTGCCCAGCCGCTCACCATGCCAACCCCGAACGCTCCAACGCGTGAAGCGCCTGCGGATTCTGCGAAGTAAATCCCGCCTGCGGTGACGCTGACAGCCACAGCCAATGCGACAACCCAGGGACGCGGCGGCGCCGTTACAGCATCGTCCCGCATCGGCGCGGACTGCATTTCCACACGGTCCATGATCGTCGGCGATGACTCGCCTGATTGCGATGTTTCACTCCTCACACATCTGCTATCGGCCTGCAGATATCAGCAACTGAGCAGCGGCAGCCACCTCAGCGGTTATCGGTGCTGACCGACAGGAAACGTCGCTGTCGAATGCCCGCATTACCCAGTTGCCCGCACGCAGCCATTGCAGAGCGGCCGAACGTCTGGCGCCGCGTCACAAACCTGCCGCGCTCGCGCAAGGCTGCAACGAAGGCGTCAACGCTTTCAGCATCCGGACTTGGCCAGGGTGAATCACGGCGGGGGTTGTAGGGAATCACATTCACCTTGCATGGGAGTTCGCCCAGCCATGCATGCAGCTCCCGGGCATGTTCAACCTCATCGTTCACTCCCGGAATCAGGACGTATTCGATCAGCACCGGCGAACCGTCAGCGGTCCACTCCTGCATCGCGTGCATCAGATCAGCCATCGGCTCGGCCCGGGCAATGGGCATGATCGATCTGCGTATCGCATCGTTGGGCGCATTCACCGAGACCGCGAGTTTCAGTTTGCGATAGCCCGGCTGCCGCGCAAACCGCGCAAGTCGCCGAACGCCCGCACACCTGCCGACAGTCGAGACTGCAATGTTGCAAGGCGGAATCGCAGGGCCATTGTGATCTGCCAACACTTCGATTGCGCTGATGACTGCATCAAGATTGTCCATGGGTTCGCCCATTCCCATGAAGACGATGTTGTCAATGCGGGTTGCGAGTGTGTGCCTGGCGTGAAACCATTGTGCGACGATTTCTGCAGGCGTGAGATGTGCAAGCAGGCCCATCTGGGCCGTCTCGCAGAATGTGCAGCCCATGGCGCAGCCGACCTGCGAACTCACGCACAGTGTGTTGCGCAATCGTCCCGAGCGTGATGTGATGGGAATGATGACCGACTCAGTTTCAAGGCCATCATCTCGGCTGAGGATGAACTTGGTGGTGTCACCATCGCGCTCCTCACGGATGAAGCGGAGCGGGTTTGGCTGGACGTCGAGGGTGGATTTCGCCCCGCCCTCTCGAAAGAAGGCGCGATAGTGCTCGATCGCATCGGTCGCTGAGCAACCGCGCGCGACTGCGCGCTGCACGAATGTTGCGCTTGTGACAGCGAGGGGATTTTTATCAGTCGCGATCGTGTTCATGGTGCATATCAGCGTCGCGGCCGCATGGCTCGATCGATTTCGCGTTGCTGTTCCTTCTTGATAAGCACTTGACGTTTGTCGCCTTTCTGTTTGCCGCGACCGAGGCCGATGAGCAGTTTGGCTCTGCCGCGCACGAAGTACATTTTGAGCGGGATGAGCGTGGTGCCCTTTTGTCTGGTGCGATCAGCCAGTTTGCGGATTTCGCGATGATGTGCAAGCAGAATGCGCACGCGTGCTGGATCATGCTGTTGTTTTTCGCCTGCAGGTGGGTATTCTGCAATGTGCACGCCATGCAGTGTCAGGGCAACAGGCGAATCGCTGGCGCGGACAAACCCTTCAGCCAGGCTGATCTGTCCATCGCGGATGGATTTGATTTCGGTGCCGGTGAGTTTGATGCCGCACTCGAGCGTATCTTCGATGAAGTAATCATGCCGGGCCTTGCGGTTTTCGATGCGCGGCTCGTTCTTTGATGTGGTGGGAGACTTGGCCATGGTGTGCATCACGCCTGGGCAGCAGCAGCCTTCTCGGCATCTTCGAAAAGCTTCATAAGCGAAGCTGCATCTTCAGCTGCATACGCAGCCTCACGAAAATCGATGCGCGACATGAGCCGACTGATTTTCCCCAACACCTGAATATGCTCGCCACGTTTTTCAGCAGGCGAAACCACAACAATCACCATATGCACCGGCTTGCGGTCGATGGCATCAAAGTCGATGGGCTGGGCCAGCGAGCCGATGCCGAGCAGAAACTTTGCAGCAGTTTCCGATCGTGCATGCGGGATGGCAAGCCCGTCACCCATACCCGTTGATCGCTGCATCTCGCGTTCCCACACAGCCGCCCGCACGCCTTCAACATCCGGCAGATCATGGGCAGCAGCGATGGCATCAATCACGCTGTTGATGGCTGACTTCTTATCAGTTGCTTCCAGCGGAACGCGCACAGCTGCAGGATGGAACAGTTGGTAAATCAGCATAAGACGAATCAATGCATGGTAGCGCGGTCGTGCGATGGCTTGCAGCAAATGAAATCGGTTTCAGCCGACCATCATCCCTTTCCTGTGACCCTTCATTCAGGAATATAGTCATCCGTCCATCACTTGAGCGGAAAGGAAGAATCATACATGCACGTTTCTGCATTTCTTGAACATCATGGCATGAGCAGCAATCCATTCCGCGATGAAGAAGCCCGCCATGATGATGTGCTCACCAGCCTGGCATCCAAACAGTTCGAGCACGCAGAAGCAGGCAAGATCGTGGGCGACTTCAATCGGCCGACATCTGCGGTTGTCTTTGGCGAGAAAGGCAGTGGCAAGACAGCCATCCGCCTGCAGATCGCCCGCGCGATCAACACGCACAATCAGCAGCATCCAGACAACCGTGTGCTGCCGGTTGCGTACGACGACCTCAACACCGTGCTCGATCGCTTCAGCCGCCGCGTGAATCTCAAGCATCCGGAAAAGGCGCTTGAGAAACTCACGCTGAATGACCACATGGATGGCATCCTGCAGCAGGCGGTGCCCCAGCTTGTCGACGCAGCGCTGGGCGAGCGATCTGCATCCGCCAATGGTCATGATGATGAGGGATCGATTGCGATTGATCCGGCTGCGCTCAAACGCATGCCTCGCGCACGCAAACTCGACTGGCTGCTTCTGCAGGCGCTGTACGATCGGCCGCAACAGGCAGTTGAGCGCGGACCGCGACTGGCTCGGGCCTTGCGTGTGTTCAGCCCGGCCCGTCTGCCCTGGCTGAAGCGATTCACACTCATGTTGTGGCTGCTCTCCGCTGCTGGGTATCTGTGGTACATGTTCTTCGAGCGCATTGAGCCCGAGTGGATGATGCTCAGCGGGCTGGTGTTGCTCATCGGCATCACGGTGGGCGTGACGGGGATGCTGGTGTACGAATGGTTTCGCATGGGCGCACTTGCCCGCAAAGTAGCTGGACAGTTGCGCGTGCTCGATCGCATGGCGTCCTCGATTCAGACGTCGCTTTCGCGCCTGCCTAAAGCTGCGCTCAACCGTTCCCTCGTCCCGGTTGATGATCTCGAAGAAACCCGCTATGGCCTGCTTGCAACACTGCGGCAGATGATCGAACCGCTGGGCTATCGCAACATCGCAGTCCTCATCGATCGCGTCGATGAACCTTCACTGGTGCGTGGCGATGCAGCCCACATGCGCTCGGTGATCTGGCCCATGTTCGACAACAAGTTTCTGCAACTGCCTGGCTATGCCATCAAAATGATGCTGCCTCTGGAACTGCGCTACGCGCTGTATGGCCAATCCAAGGATTTCTTTCAACACGCCCGGCTGGACAAGCAGAACCTCATTGATCGTCTGGAATGGTCGGGCGTGACGTTGTTTGACCTCTGCAATCAGCGCATGGCAGCATGCACCCCCGAAGGCACGCACGCAGCCACATTGCCAGCCCTGTTTGACACATCCATCACGCGCGAAG
Organism: Phycisphaerales bacterium; assembly: GCA_051004555.1. Taxonomy (GTDB): domain Bacteria; phylum Planctomycetota; class Phycisphaerae; order Phycisphaerales; family SM1A02; genus JBPCKF01. The sequence goes on from JBPCKF010000005.1 coordinate 74,512, forward strand.
ATATCATTGCTGCCCTTGATCAGATGCGTCAGCCGCGCGATGCGTTCAAGCTGCTCTATGCAGCGATTCAACAGCATTGTCATCAGACATCTGATGATGATCCCGACTGGACAATCGCGCGGGCGTCGCTTTTGAGCGCCCTCGATCGCCAGAAGGAGCGGCTGGATGCACTCCGCAGCGGACTTGGTCCTGCATGACACTCACCGAAAGCACTCACCATGAACGAATCCAAACGAACTCGTCGTCAGTTCATCGCAGGCGGTACTGCTGCTGCTGTGACTGCTGCTGCACTGCCGCTCCCCGCCCGTTCTGAGAAACTGCCGATGAGCGAACAAGAGCAACAACAACAGGACACAGGCATCACGCAGCAGACAATCGCAGAAGCGGAGAAACTCGCAGGCGTTGAGTTCACACCCGATGAACGCGCAATGATCGCGCGAAGCATCGGCAGTGATGCACAGGGCTATCGCGAGCGCCGCCGCTTTACGCCACCCAATGGCCTCGGCCCTGCGTGTGTCTTCGATCCGCAACTGCCAGGCATCAGCTACGACGTCAAGGGCGGCCTTGTGCTCGGCGACAATACGCAAATCGGGCCGCTGCCCACGAACCCCGAGGACATCGCATTTGCGCCGCTGTCACATCTGGCAGCCTGGCTGCAGCGCAAGGAAATCAGCAGCGTTGATCTCACGAAACTCTATATCGCCCGCCTCAAGCAGCATGGTCCCAAACTCGAATGTGTCATCACATTGACCGAAGATCGCGCCATGCAACACGCACAGGCAGCAGATCGCGAGATCGCAGCCGGCAACATCCGCAGCCATCTGCATGGTATTCCCTGGGGCGCCAAAGACCTCCTCGATACCAAAGGCATTCGCACCACCTACGGAGCCATGCCCTGGCGGGAACGCATCGCCGATGCAGATGCAACGGTGGTGCAAAGACTCGACGAAGCAGGTGCTGTACTTGTCGCGAAACTCACGCTGGGCGCCCTTGCGTATGGCGACATCTGGTTTGATGGCCGCACCAACAATCCCTTCAACGTCGAGCAGGGTTCCAGCGGATCGAGCGCAGGATCTGCTGCTGCCACCGCTGCTGGACTTGTTGCATTCGCCCTTGGCACCGAGACGCTGGGCTCGATCGTCTCGCCCTGCATGCGCTGCGGTACGACTGGGCTGCGTCCAACCTTCGGCCGCGTCGCCCGCACCGGCGCCATGGCCCTTTGCTGGAGCCTCGACAAGATCGGCCCCATTTGTCGAACCGCCGACGACTGCGCCCGAGTGCTGGCTGTCATCAATGGCGGCGACGTTGGCGACCCGTCATCGCGCACCACGCCCTTTGCATACGACGCAACCCGCCCGATCAAAGGCCTGCGCGTCGGGTACGACCCCACATGGTTTACAGGTCGACGAGTGAGCGCCATGGACAAGGCAATGCTCGAACATGCACGCGAACTTGAGCTTGAACTTGTGGAAATCTCCCTGCCCGACCTGCCATATTCGTCGCTGCGATGCATTCTCATGGCTGAGGCAGCCAGCGCCTTTGAAGAGATCACACTCAGCAACAGCGACGACACCATGCGCTGGCAGTCACCCGAAGCCTGGCCCAACGCGTTTCGGCAGTCCCGCTTCATTCCCGCCATCGAAGTGGTGCAGGCTGAGCGACTTCGCCGACACTGCATGAGTGTCATGCACGATGCATTCGCGAACATCGATGCAATGATTGGCCCCAGCTTCGCAGGGCCAATGTTGCTGGTCACCAACAACACCGGCCACCCATCCATCACATTTCGCAACGGCATGGAAAGCAACGGCACGCCGCACGGCTTCACCATCTGGGGCCGGTTGTACGATGAGGGTACGATCTGTTCAATCGCCACTGCAATGCAACAGCGCGTGAACGTCTGGGATGTTCGGCCGAAGCTGTGAGAGCGTGAAGTGCGACAGCGCCGCATGCCACACTGGTACGCACCTGCGATGCGACTGCGACTGTCATGAGAACGGCATCAAATATGCCTTCACGCCGTTTTCTCAACGACTGCCAATATGCGGGGGCCAGCAACCAGCAGCACCAGCACGCCGACGCCGACACATCCTGCGAGAACCAGAGGCGAAACGACCGAAGCGTCCTCATGTGCTGCGACGGGATGAATGCTCCCGTCACCGCCGTCATTCTTCTCATCCCTGTCTTTCTGCTGCTCTCTGCTCCTGCGCAGATGTTCTGCCAGTTCGCGCCCGGGATGCTCCATCAGCGGTTTATCAAGTTGGTGTGAGATGCCATCCAGCATGAGCGATGATTCGCCAACCACGAAGGTCAGATTCAGACGCTCATCGGTGATGACGGTGCCCGGCTGATAATCGATCTCAAACAGTGTTGCATCAATATCCCCAGGCGCGATGCGGGTCGCGGATTGTCGGACGAAGGTTGTTGTGGTGCTGATCCACTTGTCTTCGTAGCCGGGCCTTCCGAGTTCAGACGCTGTCAGTGTTGCTTCAGCAGGGAGCACAATGCCATCATCAAACTCCTGCCATTTCAGAATGACAAAGTCCTGTACATTTGTCACGGGCGTCGGGTCGGTGCGCGCGATGGTACGTTGAACACGCCTGATTCTGAACTCGGGCTCGAGCTCAGCCTCGATGCGCAGGCGGATGGTGGGTGCATCCTTCGATGTGAGTTCCCAGATGCCTTCAACTGGCTGCGATGCTGCCTCATCGACTTCCCATGCAACACCAAGCAAAGGGCCCAGCCGCGGCTCGTAGCGGGAGACGATGGTGTCAAACAGCAGGCCTGCGTTATGCGGGTCGGGCCGTGCGACGATATCACTGATGGTGTATCTGCTCTGGTCGATGGGGGTGTAGAAGGAAAACTCGCCGGTGAATGCGGAGATGTGATGAAACGCGGACGGGGCGGTGTCGGGGGCTCGATATGCGGCAGACACTTGGTGCCAGAGCCGGACATCCGTGTAGACAGCCCGGACATGGTGGCGCATCTCCCACGCGCCGGGATTGGCAACTTCACCATCAATTGAAAGTGGACTGGTGGTTGCGGACCACTCGGTCTGAAAGTCAGCGGATGTCGAGAGACTTTCGGTGAGTCTGGTGGTGATGTCAGGTGGCTGAAACGCGCTCGCCGATGCGGCGATCAGCAGGGACGGCAGGCAGAGGTACATTGGTGGTTTCATCCTGTGACCAGTCAAGGGAGATTGAAACAAAGCTGACGGAAACACGTTCCGGCTGCCGTATAGGGTCCATTACACAGAGGGAGATTAGGTGGCGCGCCAACGGTTCCCGTAAACTTGTTCCCACAGCCACCCGACGGCCCCCACAGCGTGTTCTGGCATTCATTGTCCTGAATCGACGATGGTTCGAGGCAGCGCTTCTGCTTGTTTGGTGCGGTGCAGTAGTAGCAAAAGCCGCCAGCCTGGCCAGGCCATTGCGTCACGACGGAGGGGCAGTCCGCAACAAAGGTGCACTCGGTATCCTCAATCGGCTGTCCCTGCTCAATCACCTGGGCGACAACCACAAGACTGCACGATGCGGCAACTGCGGCGTAAAGAATCGTTCGACTCATTGACATTTGAATCACTCCTGGTCCGGTCGTGGTGAGGTAGAGATCAGATCCTGCAGATACACCTCTTGCAGATCTGCGAGGTCGCCAAGTATCTCGATGAATTTGTCATGTTGAGGTGTGTGGTAGCGATCAGGCAGCGGAATGTCCATGACCTCGCGCAGTTCGCGGACTGCCTGATGTCGCAGTCGATCGCGCGATTCATTGTACCGGAGCGTGAATCCCTCCAGCCGCTCGATCTCGGCATTATCCTGCTTCTGTTTCGCCCGTCGGAGTTGAGCTGCAAGGACGCGATCCATCTGATCGAGCTTGTACGTGTCGGGAAACTGCGCTGCGAGGCATGCTTCATTCCATTGGCGGATGACGGCGTGAGGCGCAGCAGCATCGGCCAGCACTTCACTCAGTTTCATCATGAACTGATCGTTCAACAGAATGACAGCCTTATTGAACTGCGCTGTCGGTTGAAACGCTGAGGGATTGCGTTCCCGTGTTCTGCTGTAGCGAATTTTCGAGCGCAGTGTCGCGCGGTAAACACGCATCGCATGTTGCGTGATCAGTTCATGAAGTGCGCGCCCATACGCCAGCGCCGCAGACTCGATGGGAGCCAAGACATCATTGTTGTCGGGCTGACGCAGCCAATCGCCCAGCAATGCTTCCTCGCCGAGACATTCTTCCAAAACTGTATTGAGGTCGATGCGCGCTCCAAGGTCATCGGTTCGGATGGGACCGCGCGGGTCGTTATTGATGTTCAGCAGCACTGCAGCCCGCAGCATGTGCAGCGCGTGCTCGAAGTCCTGCGACTCGCCTTCCCTGACCAATGCGTGACAGTTCCTGAAGAAGAGGTCGAGTTGCTCAAGCGCCGGTTCATGCAGTCGCAGCATGTGCAACATGACATCTCGTTCACCTCACGTCGCTCTTCGCGCTCGACGTCATGGTTCACCCGCTGCATTGCCTGGTGCACATCTTTTGCCTCCAGCGCCCTCACGAACCACTCGCGCAGCGGCTGCTCAACCACATCCAGCCCTTTGCAATAGTCTAGGTAAAACACTCTGATGGCGCGGACGCGATCATCATCCCACTGCAGTCGTTCGACGAACTCATCAACATCCACAGGATAGATGCGAATGTGCGTGAACATCGCCGCTGTGTGCTGAGCGCGGCGTGGCCCCAGCAGTGCCGCTCGCTGAGCAGGTGTCCCCTCGCGAAGGACGCGCTGGATTTCTTCCATCCCCCGCCGGTGGTATTCTTCCTCTGCCTGCTTCACCTGCAACTCAAATGGCGTGAGTTCTGCAGGAGTTTCGGCAGGCGGACTTTGCCCATCCTGCTGTGACCAGCCACCGGCAGGGATGGCAAGCAAAGCGGTCAACACTATGGAGATCGCGTTCATGGCTATTTCGTAATACTCTCTCTCTCTGTCAAGTCCGAATCTCAGAAAAAGTTGGGTTTTTGCTTGCTTTGGGCGTGGCCGAAGCGTGACCGGGTCGCGGCGATTCATCTGGGTGAAGGTTCTGGCCTTCCACTACCCTGATCCGATCCCCTGATCCAATCCAGGACAAGCCAGTATTGAAGGAGTGTGCGCTGCTGTGCATTATCAATAGCGCGAAGCAACCCGGGTGCTGTAACTGCACTGAATGTGCCTGCACGGGCATGAGCTGCGGTGCTTTCGTTGTACATCAGGGCAACCGCGCTGTGCATGACTGAGGACGAGGCATTCGGCTCTATGAGATCGAGCATCCGCTTCGTATTGGGTTCAGCGCGTCGAGAGTCTCCCGACAACTCCGCAGCAACGAAGCCGCCGAGTACGTAGGCCGCGTCGACCGGCAGCCCGCGCGCTGGACCCTTGCCACCTTCGGACTTGAGATGGCGAGGCAGGTCCACTTCGCGAAGCGTGCGAATAGCCTGAGCAAGACCGACCGGGTCAGTATCCGAGAGCGAGCGGATCGCTGCAATAAACGGCTTCGCCTCGGCTGCCTGGGGGTCGGGAGTGTGAGAGAGAACTGTCTCGAAGAGTGTCGCGAGCCCATCGGCTGCCGTGAGTGAAGAGAACAGTGATTGATCCTGCCCAAGATGTGCAGCGACGCGCAAGGCAAGCGTCCAGCGTGTCAATGCCTCGGCTGTGGCACCCCGCGCGTATTGCTGCTCTCCTTCTTCGACAATGCATTCGATGATCGCGCCAAGGACAATCGCATAATCGTGAATGGGTTCGAGTCGGTGCAGTGACGGGACAACACCCAAAGCTGCTGCGAAGTTGCATGTGTCATAACCAGCGCTGGCGGTGATCGTGGCCAGCGCTTCCTGCATCAGGGGCGCAGCGACCAGGTCAAGCAGGGTTCCTTCCCGAAGTGCCAGGCGAACTTCGGCATCAGCCAGAAGAAGTTTGGTTGCCTCGATGTAGCCGACAGCCGCATTCTGCAGTGCAGTTGGGTCGACGCCGCCCGCCAGCGCTTCGATAGTCGCCTTTTCAGAGAGTGCCTTCTCCCGTTGATACTTCATCTTGCTGTTCAGTGATTTCACCTGCAGCTCGGCCCACGGCACGAACATGGCTGCGTCGCTTTGCATGAACGCCGCGACAGCCGCTTCGATTTCTTCCTGGGGTGCTCCCTCCGCGACAAGCGTCACGATTGTCGCAACACCCACGCGCGCTTGTGCAAGTCCTTCCACCCGCGCCTCAGCGTCCTCCAACACCGAAAGGTCGACATTCACGCCGAACGTCGCCTCGGCATACTTGGCGTAGCTCTGGAGATTCTGCCCCTCAGCCAGATCGGTGATCCATTCTTCCATGCGGAACTGGGTTTCAACAAGCGAACTCAGCGTATGGAATGGATCGATTGTGTCATACGATCGCAGAGCCGCTCCAACATAGCTTGCGCCTGCTGCATCGAGAAGACCGCGATCGGTCGCCCAGCGACTCAGATCATTGGCTTTGAACGTGAGCCCCATGCCCATCGAGGACGTGGTATCAATTGCGCTCTCGGACACGTGCTGTGACATCCGATGAAGCGACGCGACAGCCTGTCCGCCCGCAACCGTATCGCCACTGAGAAGATTGTGCATGGCATCCGCGCGCACGAGTCTTTCGAGCTGACTGATCTCAATCGCTCCGGGCGGGGTCGCAGCATGCATTGGCAAAAAGCCAGCGAATCCGGAATCGCGCTGACGGCTTCCGCGATAGAGCGCTGCAAGCACCGCGCCATGGCGCTTCAGCACTTCAGCAGCTGCAGCCGTGTTGGCCTCGGGATCAGAAAGGAAGCGGTCAATGGCGGTCCAATCGTCGCTGGAAATCTCGCGTCCAAGCTCACCGGCTCGCTGATATTGGTCAATACCATCATCCGCGACACCCCCCATGAATCCCGACATTGCAAGCAGTACAATCAACCAGACATGGATGTTCATTGCTGATTTCCTCCGCGCGCGACTCCGGCTTCGCCATGAGAATTGCAAATGGAGATCGCGTTCATGGCTACTCCATGATACTCGGTATCCCTGCTGCCTCGCGTATTGTCTTCGGCTATGCCTAAGAACAAGTCTCACAAAGGTCTGCGCAAGGTCCGTCCTGTCGGATCAAACGAACGGCCTCAGTCGATCCGGTCGAACTGACCACGTTCGACGCGCTCGGCAATCCCAGCGAAGTACTCCTGGCCGAGCATCGCTGCAAGCTGCTTCAAAGCGATCGCATTGATTTCCGCCCGTTCTGACTTGAGTCGATCGAACGCTGTCACAATTGTGCGACGGGCATCACTCTGCAACATAGGTACAGCGGTCCTGCGTTCAATAAGATTATCTTTCATCCTGGCGCACATGGCGCGATAGCGGGCATCATAACGCGCGTGCAGCACATCAATGGCTGCATGGACATCTTCATCCAGCGAATCATCCTCGCGCAGGAGTCTGAAGTGGTGGTGGGCTGCTGCCAAGTCAGGGTACATCTCGAAAAACGCGCGCTGGTTAAAAGTCTGCTCCAGCCGCTTCGCAGCGTCGCCGGGCAGCGCAGCAAGCATTTTCTCGACTGCATCGAAGGTGATCTCCCCAGCCTCGATACTGATCTCCTTTTCATCTGCATAAAGACGCTCGTTGTATGCGGCAGCCTTGACTGCCCGTACACGATACTCTGGGCTGCCGATCTCGCGCAGCTGCCCCTCCGCGTCACGGTATGCGTCCATCCACAATCGCTTTGCTTTGAGCGATAGAGTAAACATGCGTTCCACTGCCTCGCGGCGAATGGGCACGACCTTCACCTCATACGATTCAAGAATCGCCCGCACATCAGCATCGTCACGCCAGGCGATGTTGCACTCTTCAACGAGGTCGACAAGGTCCCGATGCGCCCATGGAAGACTCAGCGGAACCCTCGGATACGCTTCGCGAAATCGCGTTCGCTGAAGAGCTGCCAGCTCATCACCACGTTCCGCCTCACTGACCCCGGCCAGCAGCAGAAGGTCTTCGAGGAAGCGGGCGTCGATCGCATCGAGGTCGTTCACAATTGTCTTTCGCAGATTGCAGAGTTCTTCGAATGCATCAACAACGGCCGGATCGCGCATGAGATTGTTATCTGCAGCCATTGCGGCGGTCGTCATGCGGCTCGGCCGCCTTGCTGCTTCGTTGAGTTCGTCGCGGCTGCGCGCGACCCGGTCACGCCACGCCTGCTGGTACTCTTTGAACAACGCCTCAGCGAGGGTTCGCTGCGCATCGGTCAGCGTCAACCTCATTGCATAATAGTTTAACTCGCTCTGCTCGACCGGTTCCGGCACGTAGACCGCCACCTGTACTTCCCCGGCTTGTGCGGCGACGGAGCAGGTGATTACACATGCAAGCAGGATCGAAAGTGAACGAAGCAGAAGCTCAATCATCGCATCGCCTTTCTACGGGAGAAGAGCAACAGCGCAGGAATGCATAACAACATGAGCCCAACGTTTCGAGCAATCATGCCTGGGACGCTCTCGCTCATATCCTCGAACAACTGAATCTGCGTAAAGCAGGAACAGTCAGGCGGGCCGGCAAACGCAGTGTGCAGCAGATATGCAGATGTAGCGAGGCCAAGAAACCCAACAGTGAGATGAGGAACCAAGCGACGCGGGCCGAGCAACCATAGGAATGCAATAACGAGTTCGACAAGAGGAACCGCAACTGCGACTATCGCTTGCGCCGCGCTCGGGAGTAGTGTCCACGATCGCAAGTTCGCTGCAAACGCGTGCAGGTCCAGCGACTTTGCCACGCCAGCGATTGCGACAAACCCCACCACCGCAGACAACAGCAGGCCGGCTGCGATGTGTAGTGGTTTCTTAGCTCCCGCGCCGACATTCATGGGCAATCCGGAAAGGAGGAGGGAGTAAGCCATTCGTGCACGCAGTACACTAGCTCCTCTTGATCCTCCACGGTACAGGGATTGGAAGGTTCTGTGGTGCACTTCGCCCTTTTGAACCGGCAGGGCTTCGCGCCGGTTCCCAAGCTCTCGATCTTGAACCCCGCCTCCGCCGGAATGGCATGGGTCACATTGTGATCTTCTATCGCTTCCGACTCGCATTCCACGCCGAAACACCAAATAGGCTGGAAGGTTGAAACGCTGGAACAGCAACTGTACGAGTTTGAGACCGTGTAGCACTCTTGGACAGCAAAAGCGGTGGTGGGGATGAGGGCGACGATGACCAGTATCGCCGAAAGGCGTTTATACATTTGCGTACTCCTTTTCACTTTGGTTGTTTGCACAATTCGCCGATCGCCCACGTAAACGCTAACGCGAATGGTGGGATACAAAATCCAATCATCCGCAGAGCCGACTTCGGGCGCGCTGGCCGCTCGTCTTCGGGTACCACACTCGTCGTGGGAATTTCCTGCAGCGTCGAATGTCGTCGATTCCGGAGGCCAGATTCGGAAATTGGATATCGACGTCAACTGAGTTCTCCCGCGTACGGTATCGCTCGCGCCGGGCATAGGCTCATTGAGGATTGAAAAGTCGTTTGGCAACGGAGCGAAAGAGAAACTGGTGAATGTCTTTATGAGCCGATTTCTCGAATCATAGACACGGCACCATTCAGCGTGACCCGGTGTGCTCGCATCAAAGGTCCACCGACGTTCAACGTCAGAGGCATTCCAACGCTCGCCGATTCCTACCATCTCGTGAACGCGTGCGTCGCCATCCAAAAAAAGAACCTGTTCATCACCTCGCGCGTCGACCAACAACAGAACACCGGACTCGGCGTACGGTGAAACCGCCGCGGGCCGCCAGCCCTCTTGCGCGCACCCAAGCATGCCGCGAGTTATCATGAATGAAGCTCGATGCTTCGCATGCCGCAAGCTGGATCTGGCCGAGTGCCCAGATGGTTCATCATTTGCGTCCATCAAGACCAACCAGTGCCCGCTCAACTTCCAGGAATTCTCACGTTGACCGGCATAATCCAACCAGCGCGAATGACCGGGCGGACCGTAGTCCATGCTTACACGCCAATGCGCGTCATCCCAATACCAGAATCGGTAGTCGAACCTAGCGTCATGGACCAGACCCCAGCTAACCGGGCGGATATGAATGCTTGACCACGTATAAACTCCCGGTGCCAAGTCGTGCTCCGCCGCACGTTCCCACGCATGGATTAACGGCTCATGAGCTGCTGGGCGCGTGTCGTCCACCTGGAACATCGATGAACAGACGACAAGCAAGACAGGCAGCAGCATTGGGATCGTGCTCATGGCTGTCCGAATATACCCTCACGCCCTCTCTTTGTCCAGTCAGAATCCTGGGAGAAACCCAGTTTTTGTTGGGAGGGCCGCCTCGGATTGTCGTTGGGGCGCGAGAAACCGCGGCGCTTTGGAGGTCGGGTTGGGGGGATGCAGCCGGTCCACGGGTTTGACCGGCCTTGCTGCCCCGCGTATTGTCTTCGGCTATGCCCAAGAACAAGTCTCACAAAGGTCTGCTGAAGCGCATCCGGATCACCAAGTCCGGCAAGGTGAAGCTGTCGCGGGCCTTTGGTCGTCATAAGAAGAGCCACAAGTCAGCCACGCTGATTCGTGGCTATCGCTCGCCCAAGTATGCACCTGCAGCTGAGGCAGGGCGCATCGGGGCCATGCTGAACCGCAATGTGCTTTCTGAGGAAGAGCATCAGCGCCGCAAGGCCAAGCGTGCTGCTGAAGAGTCTGCTGCTGCAGAGTCTGCTGCGGAGTAGGGACGCTTGCGTTCGATTCGAGTTTGATTTGATCTGGCTGGCTGGTGTGTTTGCTTAATGCTGCTCGTCGGGTATTCAAGCGATGACTGATTCGTCATCCTCCGCCGGGTGCTTTGTTTGTGAAGGAATGTTCTCATGCCTCGCGTCCGCAAAGGCGCAGCCCGTAACAAGGCTCGCCGTCGTCTTCTTCGTGAAGCTCGTGGCTACTACGGCACCAAGAGTCGGCTGAAGCAGCAGGCCAAAGTTGCCGTCGTGCGTGCCGGGGTTTTTGCCTACCGCGACCGTCGCCTGCGCAAGCGCGACTTCCGGCGTCTGTGGATCACGCGCATCACCGCAGCCTGCAGAATGCGCAATACCCGCTACAGCCGTTTCATCAATGGTCTTTCGCGCAGTAACGTTCTTCTGAATCGCAAGATGCTGAGCGAAATCGCGATTGCAGATCCCGTGACATTCGATGCGCTGGTCGAACTGGCAGAGTCCAACACCACCGCAGCTGCAGTCGCGTCTGCCTGAGAGTCTGTGCATGATCGGATTTTTTGCGAATGCGATACGCAGTTATCGCACGACCGGCGCGATTGCGCCCTCGTCGCAGAAACTCGCAGCTGCGATGACGAAGTCGATTGCAGAAGACAAGAGAGCATGCAGGCGCATTCTCGAAGTGGGGCCGGGCACGGGCGCGTTCACAGGGGCTGTGCTGCCACACCTGCGAGCGGGTGATGTGTTTGACATTGTTGAGATCAATCCGGTCTTTGCGGCGGCGCTGGAAGCGGACACACTCGCTGGTTTCCGCGCTGTCAATCCGGACGTCGCGCTGACGTTACACACAAGCGCAGTTGAAGATGCGAAACTCGCAGGCGAGTACCATCACATCATCTGCGGACTGCCGTTCAACAACTTTCCGGTGTCGATGGTGAGCCTGATTTTCAGGCGGCTGATGTCACTGCTGCAAGTTGATGGCGATCTGGTTTATTTCGAGTATATTTGCATGAAAGCGCCGAAGTTGATGTGGATTGACCCGCGCGTCCGCCGTCGAACCAGGAGGCGGGTTGCCCTCTCGCGTGCGCTCGATCGGCGTTATGCAGGGGTCCATGACCGTGTCATGTGGAACCTGCCACCAGCCCACGCAATACGGCTGCACCGTTGACGCAAAGTGCTCTCACGACGAAGATTGCGCGTGTCGTTCAATCATTCAGTCGCGCGTGTTCGACGCCATATTGCCTGATCGTGCGCGCCTGAAGGATGAGCAGCGCCGTTTCCAGTTGCGGATCAAGGCCGCTGGTGATGAGTTCGTTGATGTCGGGCCGATCGTCTTCACCTTCGACGTTGCTGATGAGGTCAGCCTTGTCGCGCAGGTCGATGGCCTTTGTGATCTGGTCGGGAGTCATATCGACTTCGATATCCGGATCAACGCCCCAAAGATCTGCGCCCGGGCGCTTGTGCACGATGCGGCCAATGACCTCACCTTTGCGGCGATTGGCTGGAAGGCGGTAATACTGCGTGGTGAGTTTGAGCTGCGCATCCGGCGCGCGGGGGATACCAAAGACGCGTTGCACACTTCCTTTGCCCCAGCTGCGCGTGCCGACGACAACAGCAGCATCATGTGCCTGCAGCGCGCCAGCAACGATTTCGCTGGCACTGGCTGAACCCTTGTTGATCAGCACGACCACACCAACGCCTGCGTCTTTGATCTGAGCGCGGTTGCGCTGTGCAGGCAGTCGCTCGATGCGGGTATCGGGCTTGCCTTCCACGGTGACAATGTCGCCTTCATCAATGAAGAGGTTGGCAATCTGCCAGGCCTGATCAAGCAGGCCGCCAGGATTGAAACGCAGATCGAGGATCAGCCCGGTGGCGCCTTGCGCCTTCATGTCGTTCCAGGCAGCCTGTAGGTCGGTGAAGGTGTCTTCGCTGAAGCCGGTGAGGCGCACGTAGCCGATGCGATTTTCGGGATCAATCATCCAGTTCCACTGCGCCTTGCCTGCATCATTCAGCCCGGTCTTGGTCCATCCCAGGACAGAAGGCAGGTCGATGCGTTCGCGGATGATGGTGACTTCGATTTCCGGCTCATCGCCACGCTTGATGCCAAGTGTGACAGGCGTTCCCTGCTTTCCGGTGATGCGATCAACTGCATCGTTGAGTGACCATGCGACCAGCCCTTCGCCATCGACGCGGGCAATGATGTCCTCAGGACGCAGGCCAGCACGAAATGCGGGTGTGCCCTCGATGGGGTTCACGACGACGATGTCACGTCGTTCGTTGTGGCGGATCATCACGCCGATGCCGACGAAGTTGCCCTGCGTCGACTGCATGAAGCGCCTGATCTGATCGGGCCAGATGATTTCGGTGTAGTCGTCTTTGGTGACGTTACTCAACTCGAACATGGCACCTTCGCCAAACTCACGAATGACGACTGCTTCGGGCAGCTTTGTGGTGCGGTCGTTGAGAGCGAGTATGTTTTCCATCAAGCGGCTAAGGTCACGACGGCTGAGTGAGTCGTCTTCGGTCTGGGCCAGCATGGTTTTTTGACGGCCAATGTGCAGGATCATTTCCTCAACTGCCTGCTCATTGCCCAAGCCATTGAACGTTTCAGCCAGCGGATCGGTTGTGAGCAGAATTTCGAGTCCATCCAGTCCACCCTGCAGCAGCGGACGCCATCCGCCGCTGCCGACTGATTCGATGTGTTGCGAAGCGGTTGTTCGCAGGCCGCCTTCGAGCATGTTCATGTTGACGCCGCGCACGCGTTCCTTCCAGTCGTTCTTTGATTTCTCATCAAAGGGTGGCAGTTCCTCTTCGCCAAACCGTGCAGCCAGGGCTGCGCGAAGGTCGTAGAGATGATGTGGGGCATACTGCTGCAACAGGGAAACGCGACGATTGACATCGCGGAGTTGATGATCGTAGTCAGCATATTCACCACGCTCAGAGGTATCATCAAACAATGTGCGCAGGCGGAAGAGCAGTTCCTGCTGGTACAGCCAGTCGCCGGATTCGCGGGCCTTGGGGATCTCTGCTTTGGCCATCTCGATGACGCTCTTCACCTGTTCGGTTACAAGTGCATCATCAAGGGACTCGCCAAGTGTCTGATACTTGACAGCAGCGCGCAGCGCCTGCGAGAGATCGCCAGTCTCGAGCTTCTCATCGAGTTCCGTGAGGGCCTCAGCTTGTGCTTCTGCGCGAGCTTGCGCAGCGGTGACGAGATTGCTCTGATAGTGGGCCAGACCCGCACGCACCCTCGCCAGTCGCTCATCATCAAAACCCTCGGGGTGGAGCGAGAGATACTCGCTCAACGCAACACCATCGCCACGATGCGCAGATGTCCACACACGGTCAGACCATTCAGCCACTGTGAGTCCACCATCTTCAACAGTGATTGGCGGTGCCTCGACCTCGGTCTGAGCCAGCAGGTGAGGGGCACCCGCCAAAGTGCTCACGCCGAGCAAGAAAGCAAGACCAAAGCGGGAATCGTGAGCGCGGGAAACGGGATGCTTCATAGAATGTCGCCCTCCGAGGCGTGTCACAGTTGGAATGATCATGGAATCTGACTTGAAAGTGTATCGGACCAACAACAGGCGGGTTGCAGTCAGCCTGCCAGATCAGCAGGAAGAGGAATCGGCCAATTCACCCGGTTGTGGCAAAAGATCTGCCTGAAGAATGGTTATACTGTGATCACACATGTTCGGTTCACTGCCATCCTTCACATCCGCGTGCAGCCTGGCTCAGGCCGATGTCCCATTGCCTGATTCAGCCGGGCGTGGCATTGTCCTGTTTGTGATTGTGGCTGGCGGACTGGGCCTGCTGTTCCTGGTGATTATCCTCCTGAGCATTTCCAATCGCAGACATCAGGCAGCCCTGCGCCGAAAGCAGGACGATCCTGATGCAGAAACCGATGCGTGGAAAGCAGCTGGACAGCGCATCAAGCCCGATCCGCCGAAGAAGCAGGAGTGACGCGCAGGATCTGATTGGTGGCACCGGCAGCGCCCCCCGCCGATCTCGGCGTGGACCTCGGTTCCGGGAACGTGTCATCCACCACGCCAAATGGAGCATAACGACGAAGGACGCTCAGGGCAATCGCGTTCTCTTGTCGTCCCCGCAGGCGGGAACCCAGAGGGCTCACGGCGGGTGTGCGAACTGCCCTGGGGCTTTCGTTGCCGCAACAACGTGCGTCTGGGTCCCCGCCTGCACGGGGACGACGTGAGGCGCGCGGGGACGACGAAAATGCGATTGCCCGCAGCGTGCAGTCGATTGGCGATAGGTGGCTACACTGCTGCGTATCCAACCACGCATTTCTCCATTCACTTCGCTGTTCCCCCATGAACCACCCCGTCCTGACAAAGCGCGTTCCCACGCCACCCTTCGGCGATCCGAAGAATCGCGAGATTATCTGGTACGACAAGTACATCCAGACTGGCGGCTATCAGGCTCTGGAAAAGGCGCTCTCGATGAAGCCCGAGGACATCGTCGAAGAGGTCAAAGCCTCGCAACTGCGCGGGCGCGGCGGAGCGGGGTTTCCCTGCGGACTCAAGTGGACATTTCTCCCCAAGCCCGATGGCAAACGCAGATACCTTGCGGTCAACTGTGACGAAGCAGAGCCGGGCACATTCAAAGATCGTCTGCTGATTGATTTCGATCCGCATCTGGTCCTGGAAGGGATCGCGATCACCTGTTATGCATGTCGTCTTGATACCGCGTTCCACTTCATCCGGGGCGAGTATCACCATCAGTCAAAGGTGATGGAACGAGCGATTGAAGAAGCGTACAAACATGGCATCTTCGGCAAGCAGGGACTGATGAACGGAGCCAGCGACTTCGCTGTCGAGTGCTATCAGCATCGCTCTGCGGGCGCGTACATCTGTGGCGAAGAGACCGGCCTACTGGAAGCGATCGAAGGCAAGCGCGGCTGGCCCCGCGTCAAGCCGCCCTTCCCGGCTGTACAGGGTCTTTTCGGTCGTCCCACCATCATCAACAATGTCGAAACGCTTGCGTGCGTGCCATTCATTGTCGAGGAAGGCGCAAAGGCCTTTGCAACCATGGGCTGCGAATCGCGGCATGAGGGTGGACAGCCAAGTTACGGACCCAAACTCATGGGCGTGTCAGGACATGTCGAACGGCCGGGCTGTTTCGAACTTGATCTTGGCATCACCCTGCGCGAACTTGTGGAAAAGCACTGCGGCGGGATGCGGGGCGGCAAGAAATATAAAGGAGCAATCCCGGGCGGCGTCTCGATGGGTGTGCTCGGGCCCGATCAATATGACGCACCGCTCGATTTCGACATCGGCCGCGATTACAACGTGCTTGGCCTGGGAACAGCCTGTCCCACCGTCTTCGACGAAGATACCGACATGGTGGCTGTGTGCAGAAACATCGCGCGCTTCTTCCGCAATGAATCGTGTGGGCAGTGCACGCCCTGTCGCGATGGTTCGGGCTGGCTGTTCAAAGCCCTCAGCCGCATTGAACGTGGCGACGCGACGACGGAAGATCTTGACCTGGTGCTTGAGATTGCTGGTTCGATGGGCACCATGCCGGGCACGACGATTTGCGGGCTGGCAGATGGCAACAACTGGGCAGTCCGCACCATCGTCACCAAGTTTCGCAGTGAGTTTGAGGCGCGCTGCAAACGCAAGTATGTCCCGCTGCATATTTCGTTCGGCGCGGGAGCGCTCACTGGCCAAGTGTGATGATGCATGTGTGGAAGGGACATCAGATGAGCTGGCTGAAACGTGCATTTGCAATTGACCGCGGCCAACCAACGCCCGATGCAAAGCAGCTTGAAGTGATCGAGCGCGCCTGCACCTTCATCGTCAAACGCCGCATGGTGACCCCCGCCCTGATGTTTCTTGAAATGAGTCGGCCGCTGAACTATGTCGCATCGCAGACGATGCACTTCTTCCTGCCGATCGTGAAAGTTGTTGCAGATACCGAGGGCATTGCTGCGTTCGCGCGCTTTCTGGAACATCGCGGATCGATGGCGTATCTCATCGCGACGCTCGAACGTATGGAAGCAGATCGCGGGCAGCCGCAGCAGAACGATGAGCAACATGATGATGATGGGGATGACACTGCGTATCCTTCGCAATCATGACAACACCACCGCAATTATCATCAGCAGCGCGCAGCAGACACATGCTACCCCCGGCGTTGCTCTGCATCGGCCGCAACTACAGCGATCACGCAGCAGAGATGGGAGCAGAGCCGCTGGAGCATCCCATTCTCTTCATGAAAAATCCAGCCTGTCTGATTGGTGATGGCGACGCGATTGTGATTCACCCAATCTGCAATCAGCCGCGCGAACAGGTCGACTTCGAAGGCGAGCTGGCAGTCATCCTCGGGCGTGACTGTCTTGATGTCCCTGAAGCGGATGCACTGGATTGCGTGTCGGGCTATGCAGCTGCCAACGATGTCAGCGCCCGCTGGTGGCAGAAACTCGGATCGGGCGGACAATATGTGCGTGGCAAAAGCTTTGATACGTTCTGTCCCATGGGTGCCATTACGCCCGCAGCTGCCGTTGCAGATCCGCAGGCGCTCGAACTCATCACCACACTCAATGGCGAAGTGATGCAGCGGGCATCGACCGCAACCATGATTTTTCCGGTCGCGAAACTCATCGCGGAACTCAGCCGTGGCATGACGCTTCTGGCTGGCAGCATTCTGCTGACCGGAACACCCTCGGGTGTTGGCTCGGCCCGCAAGCCGCCACGCTTTCTTCGGGATGGTGACGTGATTGAAGTTGCGATATCGGGTGTGGGGAGCGTGTGCAATCCGGTGGTTGCGGGAGGTTGATCAGCCGTTTCGCGCTATTAAGATCCCTTACGACGCAATGACGCATTTCACGTTCGGCGGGCGAGAAACGCTGCTTCGGGAATCGTCGTCCCCTTGAGCGCGAGGTCCGCGAGAATCTCGCCGATCATTGGAGCAAACTTGAAGCCATGTCCGCTGAAGCCGCAGCCGATCACAACCCTGCCTGCGTGGTCCGGATGATGGTCGAGCAGGAAATGTCCATCGCAACTGTTGGTGTACATGCACACAGATGTGCGAACAGGTTCACTTCTCAGCCCTGGCATGCTGCGCGTAACAAACTGCTGCAGCACTTCAACATCTTTCTGCGAGGCTGTACGGTCAAGGTTGTTTGGATCACACTCGCTGCCACGCTCATGCAGTGAGACCTTGGCGGTCCTACTGCCATCGAGCGATGGGAATCCGTAGTAGAAGCCATGATCGTTGCGCACCATTGCCCAGCAGGGCATCGTGTTGGGCCCGAACGTGCTGCCATCCTGGGCATTCTGCACTTCGAACCAAGCAGCAATCTGTCGTGTGGTCTGACAGCGAACAGCATCTGATGCAATCGCCGTGTTCGACCAAGGACCCGCGGTGATGATGAGCCGGTCGGCTGAGAAGGTGTCGTGATCCTGTGTTGTGACAGTGACACTTGATGATGTGCAGTTCCATTGTTGCACGCGCGCGTGTTCACAGATGGTGGCACCGGAGTTTCGCGCCAGTTGCGCGATCGCTGCGACTGCTGCTTCGGGCCTGAGCGTGCATGCATCCTTCTCGAAGAAGCCGATGATTCCGTCGTCGCTGCTGCTGTCATGAATCTGCAGAAAAGGTGCGCGCTTGCGAAGTTCATCTGGCTCGACGACAAGTTCGTAGCTGAGCGTGTGCAGTTGTGCAGCGTGGAGTGTTCCTGCAATGAGTTCACTTGCGCGTGGTCCGATCCACAGGCCGCCAGTCGGCAGAAAGATCTCCTGGCCGATCTCAGCATTGAGCGCCAGCCAGGCTGCCCGCGATTTCTGCAGGAGTGGGACGTAGTCTGGATGTTCGTAGTAGCCGACGCGGAAGATGCGCGACTCGCCATGCGAGCTGCCCAGATGGTTGGGGATAGTGAATTGTTCGAGTCCCAGAGCGCGAACGCCGCGCCGTGCCAGACTGAGCAGGGTCGCAGCCCCCATGACGCCCACACCCAGCACGATCGCATCAAAATGTGTGGTGGAGGCAGTCATGCACGTTCATGAGGCTAGCCAGCCCGAATCAGCGACGATCAGCACTCATGGGAATCCCCCCGGAGCCCTGCCAGACTCGACGCACTGGAGGGGGTAGGATTGCACCGCAATCGGGCGATGGTCCGATAGACCCCATTGCCCCTTCGATCAGGATTTTCCCAGGAGAGACAGCATGGTGTATCGTCCAGCTTTGACCGTCCGTCCCATCCTTCTGTTTGCAGCTGTTGCGATTGCTGCTGCTCCAGCGATTGTCGCGCAGGCGCAGGACAATCCAGGTGGCGGCGTTCCAGATGCGTTTGATGTCCAGACCCTTCTGGAAGAACTCCGGGCAACGCAGCAGGAAGTAAAGTCGCTCACGCGCGAAGTGCATGAACTGCGGGCCGAGAATGGCGACAACTGGATGACAGAGAAGCGCGCCAATGAAATCCGCAGCATCGTGGGCGATGTGCTGGCAGATGCAGATCAGCGGGCCAGCCTGCTGCAGGGTGGCATGACCGCAGGATGGGACAACGGCTTTTTCCTTTCATCCAACGATGGCAACTTCCTGCTGGCACTGGATGGTCAGATTCAGTTTCGCTGGATCTACAACTGGCACAATGATACCGATGACAATCACCGTCAGGGCTTTGAGATTCCCCGCGCCAAGCTGACGTTCCGCGGACACATCATGAATCGCGATCTCACCTATCTCATCCGCATGGATCAGACCCGCAACGAGCCCAGTCTCGTCAACGGCCTTTACTTTCTGCAGGATGCCTGGGTGCGTTACCAGCTGACTGACAACATGGCTCTGCGCTTCGGCCAGTTCAAACTTCCTTTCGGGCGCGAGGAACTGGTGGCATCGTCTTATCAACTGGCTGTCGAGCGTTCGCTGTTGAACGAGAACACCAACCTCGGCCGCTCGCAGGGTGTTGAGTTTCAATATGACATGCCCAACGCGCGTTTCGCAGTTGCGATCAGCGATGGTGCGACTGACAATCTCGGCGGGTTCAATGCCATCATCGAACCCGGCGGCGCCCCGCTCAACTCCAGTGCGCTCACGCGCGATGTTGAGTTAACTGCCACGGCCCGCGTCGACCTGAAACTCGCAGGAACGTGGGAACAGTTCGCAGACTTCACCAGCCCGCCCGATGATCCCTTCGGCCTTTTGGTGGGTGGCGCATTCCATTATGAATTGGGCGAACACGGGACAGCGGGCGCAGATGATGAGGAAGAATGGTTCGGCGTGACGTTTGATGTTTCTGCTGAGTTTGGCGGGGCAAATCTCTTTGCCAGTGCGGTCTATCACCATGTCGATTCCAACCTTATTAATAACGATGTCACGGTCGAGGCCTACGGATTTGTGCTGCAGGGTGGATACTACTTCACTGAGAACATCGAAGTGTTCGGCCGTTACGAGTGGGGACAGTTTATGTTCTCAGCCGCAAACTTTGCAACCCCGACACTCAACGTGGCGACGATCGGCGTCAACTACTATCTGAATCCCGAGCGGCGGCATGACGCCAAGATCACTGCTGACATTGGCTTTTCGTTCGATCCCATCGCGAGGGCGGGCTCCGTTTCACCAGCCTTCGCCAGCGACCTTGCCGGCTATCGCGAAGATTCACGCACCTCGGAACATCAGATTGTCTTCCGCCTGCAATACCAGTTGCGCTTCTGATGCAGGGTTGTCACTTCAGGCGTTTCACCCAGCCAGACGCTGACGGGCAGCGTCAACGAACCGCACAGCCATGGCAAAGCTGCCATTGGCTGCGGGCAGGCATCGCACAGCCTCGACCTCGAACATGTCGACCATTCGCAGCACCATGGGCGAGGCACCCGCGCTGAGCGCCATGCGAAAGCGCTCGCCGGGCGAGAAAGGCAATGGTCGCCGTGATTCAATCATCGCGCCGGTGTCGGAGATGTTCACAGCCACGCAGGCCATGAACTTTCCGCTGCGTTCGTGAGACAGTTTGCCGAACTGACGGGTTTCAACACGCGGAGCACGGCGGCGTTCTGGATCATGCAGGGAAATCGTCATCGCTTTGCCTCTCGAAGGACATGTATTGCGCTGTGTATGCACCACAGCATTCCTTATCGGAGCGAATCGCGCTTCACTTGCGTGCAAGCATCAATCATCCAGTCCGATATCATCGCCCATGACCGATGTCCGGCCATGCATCCAGATACGCTCGTACGCCAAACTCAATCTGGCCCTCACTGTCGATCGGCCCCGGCAAAGTGATCGGCTGCATCCCATCTGTTCCTACATGTGCCCGATCGATCTGTGCGATGACCTTGAGATCACCCGACTGGTGGAAGATCGTGATGACGATCCGGCGCATGCATTCTCACGCTACGCCATTCACTTTCATGATGATGCAGGGTTCACGCAGGAAGTCGACTGGCCGATTGAGCACGATCTTGCGGTGCAGGCGCATCTGGCTCTGGAAGATCGCGTGCAGCAGCGATTGCCGATCCACCTGCATCTTGCCAAGCGCATTCCCGCGGGCGCGGGGCTGGGGGGCGGATCGGCCGATGCAGCCGCAACCCTGCTCGCGATCAACACGCTGTTCGATCTTGTTCTTGAGATGGATGACCTCGCGCCCATCGCTGCACGCCTCGGGAGCGATGTCCCATTCTTTCTGGAACGATCGGCGGCTGTTGTTGAAGGT
>JBPCKF010000006.1:0-8438 GCA_051004555.1 Phycisphaerales bacterium
CACTTCGCCCGGCTGCGATCACCATGATCCCCAGCCACAGCAAGAGCAGCACAGTCTGCACACCCAGCAGGCCGAAGATGAGAGCTGCGATGTTGGCGGTCTGATCGTGCAGTGCTGCCCGGGCTGCCAGTCCGCCCACGATCACGCCGATGATGAGGCCGATGAAAATGATCGCGCGCAAACGTGATCGCGTGGCTGCGATTGTCTTCTGCAATTCAGAGGCAATGGGCAGGTTGCGAGCACGCACCACGATACGCCGGGTCAGAAACGTTGCGGCATCGCGATCATCTGCACCAGGTTGTTGAGGGTGCGGTGGTTGAGGTTCATTGGGAATCTCACGCAGCGCGACTGCAACGGCGCTGCTGTCATTGAAGCGCGGCTGATCGAGCGCGTGCTCGTACACCCGCACAGCTTCAGCCAGCACCAGGTCATCAACGGTGAGACGTTGCACGCTGCGATGGTAGACGCTCACCCCTCGCTGGCTCGCCCAGTTGCGGGACTTCCGGGGGTTGCGGGAGCTCGGGGGCTTCGGCCATAGATCTGAAAGCGGTGACTGACAGCCGACCATCCATGTTCACGGCAGATGCGCTCGCGCAGTTTTCGCAAGGCTGGGTCGGAAAACTCAACGACTTCGCCCGTCTCGACGCACACAAGGTAGTCGCGCTCAGTTCTGCCATAGACCAGGTGAAAGTGCGACTGCTTCGAGTCGAACAGGGCTTCGGTGATGATGCCTGCATCCTGCAGAAGTTTGAGCGTTCGGTAGATGGTGGCCTTGGAAACGTCGTACCCGCGCTCGCGCATATCGATCAGGAGTTGCTCGGCTTCGAAGATGTCATCGCGCTCGATGATTGCGTTGAGGATTTCCGCGCGTTCGCTGGTGTACTTGAGATTCTGCTGCCGCAGGTGACGACGGAAGACGGAACAGAGAGGCACCATGGCTGCGCTGTCAGTGTCGCCTGGTGGCGGAACCGCTGGCTGAGATCCGGAAGCTGCAGGAATCGGAACATTCGGGCGCGGCATCACGCATTGTAGGAATGCCAACACGTGCGGCTCGTTGTCATTCCCGCGCGCGACGAGTTGCTCGAAGTACGCGCTGCACAGGGGGTTGTACATCACCGCCGAGCGGGCTGCGTTCCACAGATTGTGGCGCACCAGTTGGTTGCCGTGGTTGGCCAGGCGTGATGGTTTCTCGCTCTTGCCGGATTGCCGTCGGCGGGGACGTGCACTCCGGCTTTTGCGATTCGCTTCCATTCGCACGGCTTGCCCTCCGGGCGAAGCCGTGGCACCCGGCGCCGCCGTTTCCTGAACCTGCACATTCCAACTCTTCCGCCCTCGGCGGTTCAACTCCTCCGCTATCAACACATGGCGCCGCGCGTGTGTCATTCCCGACACAGGCAAGAAAAAGCGCCTGGGATGATGAACATCACCAGGCGCGCTCTCTCATTTTGGTTCTGAGTCGTTGCTGTGAAGCGTCCATCAGTCGATGATTCGGCCGCCGCCGCCATCACCACCACCACCACCGCCGCCAGCGCCACCACGACGTCCGCCAGCACCACCAGCGCCGCCGCCGATGGCATCGATTTCGTCCTTGGTGATCACGCCATCGCTATTGGTGTCGAGGCGGTCAAACATCTGTTGCATGCGTTCGGGCATTTCGTCCTTCTGGATTTTGCCATCGCCGTTGGCGTCGAGGCGTTCGATCATGTCGCCACCTGCACCTCCGGGGCCGCCGCCTGCTCGGCCAGCGCCGCCGCGCCCGCCACCCATTGCCCGCCTGAACTGTGCGAGTTGTTCTTCATCGAGGGCTGCCTCCATTTCGGAAAGAAGCTTCGTGCGGGCAGCGTTCGTCGCTTCGCGGGCTGCCTGTGGATCGTCCTGCGTAGCTGAACGTGCCTGGGCAACAGCGCCGATGTAATCCTGCGTTGACCACAGCGCCATGAGCGTTGCTTCTTCGCCAAGCTCGAACCCTGCGAGCGTGTGCACCATGTTGTCCCACTGACGGTCAAAGGAGCCGAGCAGAAGGACCGCATTATCGAGGGTTTCGCCTTCGAGCACATTGCCGAGGTCGCGCGCGAGTTTCTCGCGATGTTCAGTTGTGAGTTCTGCGAAGCGTTCGCCCCCGAAGCCGCCGCGTGCACCGCGACCGCCACGACCACCGCCGCCAGCACCATCACCACCCGCGCCGCCAGCACCACCTGCGCCGCCCTCACCGCCACGACCGCGGCCGCCACCTTCATCAGATCGCTGGCGCATCTCGTCGCGGAGTTTCTGTGTGGCTGCTTCGATTGCTTCGCCATGCTTCTTGCGTGCATTGGAGTACAGTTCGGTCACGGCTGCAATCTGATTGTCATCGAGTTTGGCTGCGGTGGCAAAGCCCTTGGCCTGCAATTGCCAGACGGCCTGGGCCTGTTCCGGCGTGAGTTGTGGTGCACGCTGGAAACCAGCGCCGCCCTGTCCGCCGCGGCCACCTTCACCGCCCGCGCCACCGGCACCGCCACGACCACCGCCGCCACCCTGGGCAAGGGCTGGAAGCGCTGTGAGTGAACAGACAACTGCTACGAGGATCATTTTCTGTGCGTATCGCTTCATCGCTTTATATCTCCTGAGTAGGAGGCTCGTGCAATACACGACAGTGCAGGCACAACTCCGTTGCGGGAAGAACGCCAGGCTTGGGGGAATATTGCAGACTCATCTGACTCTCGGCGCCTCAGCGGTTGAACTCGTGCGGAGCCAGGTGCTGTTTACGGAGGAGATTGACCGCCGGGCGCAGAGGGAGGGAGAGGAACGCATCCCGCGCAGGGCGGGAATCCAGTCTGGTGCTGCGCTTCATTCGCTGGATGCCCGCCTTCGCGGGCATGACGGACTGGGACTCGCATGCGCGGGGACGACGCGCTACGCGCACGCAACAGCGATGGACGCGCTGATCGTCCATCGCTGTGTCAATTGCGAAATCTCTGGTCAGGCGCTCGAAAGAGTGACTGACTCGCAGGCTTTACTCGATGTCCATCTCGTTGGTGCCTGAGGGAGCGGCAGTACCTTCGTCGCCTGTGGTGTTGGTCGTGTTCGTGCTGCCGCCCGAGGGGGTTTCCTTTTTGCATCCGGCCAGGCCGAAGATGCAGAGGGCGAGAATGCTTGTGAGGAGGAGTGTCTTTCGAATCATGTCTGCTGTCCTTTTCGTGTGCGGAGAAACGGTCGTCGAGTCACCCGATCATACAAGAAACAACGATCGAGCGGCCAATACATTAGAGTCTACCTCTTATTGGGTCCAGCAGGTCGATTATTTTGCTGGAAGGGCGACCCGACACGCTCAGGACGACCCGTGGGCGAGCGGCCCCAGCGACTACACTCTTCGCACAATGACCATGAGCGCTGAAGAGTTTCGCAGGCACGGGTGGGCCATGATCGACTGGATTGCGGATTATCTCGAAACCAGCGTTGAGCAGTTTCCCGTGCAATCGCAGGTGCAGCCGGGCGACATTCGCGCTCAACTGCCTGCAACCCCGCCACGTGAAGCTGAGTCGTTCGAAGATATCTTTCGCGATGTGGAACGCATCATCCTGCCGGGCATCACGCACTGGCAGTCGCCCATGTTCTTCGGCTATTTTCCAGCCAACACATCATACCCGTCGATCCTGGGCGAACTGCTGTCTGCGGGGCTGGGTGTGCAGGGCATGTCATGGCTGACGAGTCCTGCATGTACTGAACTGGAAACACATGTGCTCGACTGGCTCATCGATATGCTGGCGCTGCCAGCGCGATTCATCGGCAATGGAGTGATACAGGACACCGCATCCAGCGCAACCCTCTGCGCCATGCTGGCTGCCAGGCAGCGCATCACAGGCGGAGATGTGAACACCAACGGCATGGTTGGCATGCAGCAGCGACTGGTCGCCTACACCTCGCGCGAAGCGCATTCATCGATCGCCAAAGCGGTCCGCATCATCGGACTCGGCACCGACAATCTGCGGCTGGTCGATGTTGAGGCGCATTCGCTGGCAATGGACGCTCGCGCATTGGCTGCGCAGATCGATCATGACATGCACGCAGGAATGCAGCCGTTTTTCATCTGCGCGACTGTGGGAACAACATCGACCAACGCTCTGGACCCGGTGGGCGCGATCGCGCAAGTCGTTCGCGATCGAGGGCAGGACATCTGGCTGCATGTCGATGCAGCAATGAGCGGCACGGCAGCGTTGTGTCCGGAGTTCAGGTTCATTCACGAGGGGATCGAGCACGCGGACAGCTACTGCTTCAATCCGCACAAGTGGATGTTCACCAACTTCGATTGCGACTGCCTGTATGTTGCAGATCGGGCGGCTCTCTTGGGCGCGCTTGCGATTCAACCGGAATATCTGCGGACACAGGCGGCTGAGCATGGCAACGCGATCGATTATCGCGACTGGCAGGTTCCACTGGGACGTCGTTTCCGCGCATTGAAACTCTGGTTTGTCATCCGCGCATTTGGATTGGCAGGACTGCAGAAACGCGTGCGCGCTCATGTGAGCTGGGCTCAGCGGCTGGCGCAGATGATCGATGCCCATCCCGACTTCGACCTTGCAGCTCCGGTGCCATTGAATCTGGTGACGTTTCGTCATCGCGGCGGCGATGCGGTGAACCAGCATCTGCTGAACACTGTGAATGCAGGCGGACGCATGTTCCTGACGCACACACGGGTTGATGATCGCCTGACACTCAGGCTTTCGATCGGGCAGACGCGGCAGAACTGGGAGCATGTCGCATCAGCCTGGAACTTCATTCAGGCAAGTGTGTAGAAAAAGTGAAGCCCACGGACGATGTCCGTGGGCTTCATTTCTTCGGCGGTCTGCCTGCCGGGTCAGCCGCGGCGGCGCCTTGTGGTGGTGGTGAGGCCAGCCACGCCCAGGAGGGCGAAAGCGCCGGGCGCGGGGACGAGGAAAAGCTGGCCGCGAATCTCGCCGCCGGGGAACAGGTCTGTGTGAACATTGATATAGAGACCATCCGCGAACAGGGCTGTTTCCTGAGCCTCGGTGAGCACGCCACTACCGCTCAGCGTGCCTGCCATGCCCCCGGTATGCGTGAGCGGAATGATGACAGGTCCGTTCACGCCAACTGGTGCGATGTGAACGTGAGCGCCAATCACCGTGCCCATCAGGTCCATGTAGCTGCCGGACGTGATCGAGAGCATCATCGTCACATCATCGTACAGCAGATCGACAGTGCCTGTGCCGCGCGATTCGTTGGGCGGGACCTCCTGCAGGCCGTCGAGCAGGGCCTGGAACAGGAAGTCATCTGCCGATGCGCTCCCAGCAATGAGCAGCGCGCCAGCAGCAGCGAGTATGTCTCGTTTCTTCATCTTTCTGTCTCCTTCGTTTATGGGTCGTAGCGGAGTCGGGCGTGCTGACGATTTTACCAAGCTTCGCTGGTGTTCTCCATGAAAAAAGTGATGGTCTTTTGTTTGGGATACGTGCGACTGTCCTCGTGCTGAAGGCCCGATTCAGCCGATGTACACGCAGAGATGGCTGCGACCACGGTGATCATCATCGGACAGTTGGAAACATGCATCAGGCTTGAGCGCGTGCTGGATCTGCTGGATGCACAGCGGCCAATCTCCCTGGGCTGGGTGTTGTGCAATCCGCAGCCGATGAGCAATAAGGGCCTGCCGATTCTCGGCACGATCGATGAACTCGAAGCCGTCCTGGCGCGACGACTGCCCAGCCAGGCGCTCCTCTCGCTGCCAGCGGTGATGCATGAAGAGATTCAGTCCATCCGCACCCGCCTCCGCCGCGGTGGTGTGATCGATCGGTTTCTGCCAACGCTGGAAGATCAACTGGCTGGCGTCGGGCCGCGTAGTCTGTTTCAAGTCAACGTGGAAGAGCTGCTCGATCGAACGCATCGAGTGGTTGATCGCGATCGTCTGCAGGATCTGGTGCACAATCGACGTGTGCTGATTACCGGTGCGGGCGGTTCGATCGGCAGCGAACTTGCGCGTATCACAGCCCGCTTTGAGCCGGGCAGGCTGGTTCTGGTCGAGCGGTCTGAAAACGCGCTGTTTGAGATTGATCGTCAGATTGCCCGCATCAATCCTGCCCTGTCGCGGCGGGCGGTTTTGCATGACGTCGTCGAGCACAATGCAACTCGCGCGTTGCTGTGCGAGGAACAACCACATCTGGTCCTGCACGCTGCAGCACACAAGCACGTGCCGATGATGGAGAATCATCCCGCAGCTGCGATCAGCAACAATGTCTTTGGCACGCGCTCGATTGCAGATGCAGCCCATGCAGCAGGTGTCGAGCGGTTTGTGATGATCTCATCGGACAAGGCTGTCAATCCAACATCAATCATGGGCGCAACCAAGCGTCTTGCAGAAATCTACATTCAGCATCTGCACGCACAATCGCAGACTGCGTTTTCGATGGTGCGCTTTGGCAACGTGCTGGGTTCATCGGGAAGCGTGATCGATGTGTGGTCGCGACAGGTTGCAGATGGTGGGCCGCTGACCGTGACGCACCCTGCGATGACGCGCTACTTCATGACCATTCCAGAAGCAGCCACGCTTGTGATGCATGCAGCTGCGATGACGAGGGTCGGTCGCGAGCGCGGCTGCGCAGATGTATTCGTCCTCGATATGGGTGAGCCGATCAACGTGCTTGAGTTGTCAACTCGCTTTGCGCGACTCTCCGGACTTGAGCCTGTTCTCGATCACTCGCCAAAAACCGGGAAGCAAAAATCGCACGCTGCAGGACGGATCGGCATCACCCTCACCGGCCCGCGCCCGGGCGAAAAGTTGCATGAAGAACTGGCCCGCGATGTGGAGGCCCTGGTCCCTACCGAACATCCGGATATTCAGGTCTGGCGTCTGCCCCAGCCGCGACCTGCAGATGTGCACGCCATGTTGCGCAAACTCGATCGCGACCATCTGGATGGGTCTTCAGATGGGGGGTCTTCGGATGTGCCGGCTTCTGATCTGGCGGAACTCATTCGCAGTCTGGTGCCTGAGATGCAGGAGGCAGTCGCCACGTGAAAACCTGCGACCAGTTGAACAATGACTGTTTCGTGACCGTTTCGAGTGACCACTTGCGTTCTTTGCTGATTTCCGCGACAATGCTCGCGCCATCTGATTTCGCGAACGCTCGGGGCACTCACACTTTAAGGAGAGCCTGATGGCGACAACCACCATGATGCCAGGTCCATCTCAATCGCTTGTTCAAGTGGATGATCTCAGCCGGGTCAGACAGACAGCTGTCTCATTGCGCAACTATCTTGCGTCGGAGCGCGATCGACTGCAGCGCACCCTGCACATGCATGGCCATCCTGATCTGATGAGCAGGGCCACGGGCAGCAACTCGATTGATCGGGCAATTGCCCAGGTCGATGGCATGATGCATGCGATTGATGAGATCGAGTCTGTTCGAACCTCGGGAATCAGCGCCAGGTATCCGGGCAGCAGTCGAAATGCATCCATTCCAGAGATCGCGATCGCCCATGTCGTTGCTGCAGGCGTTCATCGATGAGTTCATCGCGCGGACGCCAATCGAGCCGTGCCCATGCCAGGCCGAAGAAAACACCCGGCTCGGGTCGGCCATCTGATATGAGTTCGTACGTTGGCTTTGTTGTGATCTGGTTGTTTGCATGCTTTCTTGCATACCTGGTCGAGCCGCGCTATGCAGTGGTGATCGCAGCAGCCATGCTGATTCCGCTGGCGTTGTACGTGCTGATGTGCACACAACATGCCTGTAGCGGCCATCGGCTCATGAACTGGCAAAAGAGTCTGGTGCGATTGCCGTTGATTCTGGCAGGTGCACCGCGCATGCCGGTTGTGGATATTGAAGGCACGCGCACCGGCACGCGGGCCCGTGTCATCAGCATGGCTCTTCTCGCGATCGCAATCGGGCTGACAGCTGTCGCAGCCCTGTACGTGTAACGCCCCAACCAACGCTCGCGGAAAACAAACACACAAAGCCACGACCAGTGGTCGCGGAACGAACCTCGCTTGGCTGCATCACAGCGCAAAACCCGGCAGTTTCACGCTGCCAGCAGCGAGACGGTAAACATCCGATTCTGATCGTCACCCAGCACCTGATGTGGTATGATGTCCCAGGAGACAATGGGTTTTGGGTAGTCGACTTGGGATTCGTTTGCAATGCTTTGATTCGTCAACGCCGCAGACTTGTCAATTGGGTCGGTCTCGTTCTGGAGCCAGCCCTCAGGCGCGTTGAACACTGCGGAGTCAGCCTCATGAATGTCACCATCGAATTCGCAATCGATGAGCCATATCGGGCCGTTACTTGTAATTGTCACCTTCCGACAAACGATGGTGACGTTGTCGGTCCCCCCAACCGGGATCGGATATGTTACAACAGCAGTCAAAGCAGATGGATTGGCGACGACGGGCGCTTCCTGATCCCAGCGGGTCGACGTCTGCCACGCCAGGCGAACTCGCGAACCATTGGTACCAAACG
>JBPCKF010000007.1:0-11384 GCA_051004555.1 Phycisphaerales bacterium
GTGGAACGCAGCCCGCTCGGCGGTGATGTACAACCCCCTGTGCAGGGCGTACTTCGAGCAACTCGTCGCGCGCTGGAAACACAAGGCCGCCGCCTCTACGGTGCCGTCGCTCGCAAACTCCTGCAGATCATCTACGGCGTCTTGAAAACCCGAACACACTTCAAAATCCCGGAAACTACGACTTGACTTTGACCGGACAATCTGCGCGGGAATGACAACACAGCGCCGGAATGACGAAAACGTCACGCTGTCAGATTCACTCCCAAACCGTCGGGGTATTTGTGACTCAGCATCTGCATCATCAGTGACGATGCCATCCCTTTGAGGCCGAGGCTGTCGACAATGTCGCGAATGTTGATTGGTGGCGTATGTGTGAAGCCCGCCTCCTCGAGCGCAGTGGTGATGCGCTGAGCCATTGTCTCCAGTTCGCCGCGATGCACCGCTGTGTGCCCCTGGGCTGTCGCTGCTGCGCTCGCCAATGGCGATGTCGTGATCTCAGGCAGTGGCACAAAGTTGATCGCGGAAACATTTTCATTCGCAGGCGGGATGTAGGTGTCGCGGGCAGATGTCGGGTCAGGCGGCGCAACGAACGACACATCACGTGCATCAACCTGCGTGCGGGCGCCTGAGATGACTTCGATCGAATTCTCTTCAACTGGAGAATGCGTGCGGCCTGCAATGGGATTAATCGAATGCTCTTCAACTGGAGACTGCGTGCGGCCCGCAATGAGATTGATCGAACTCTCTTCAGCTGGAGACTGCGTTCGACCACCGGCTTCCAGGGCCGCCACCCAATCAGCTGCGAACTGTTGTGGAGAAACTGATGCAGACTTTCCATCAATATTCTTCATGAAGTATGCAGCAAGCTCTTCAGTGCTGATGATGCGGTCGCCCTGGGTATCGATCGCTGCGTTGCCCTGCAGCGCTGCTGGAATCTCACCACCGGTGAGGGCTCCATCCTTATCCTTGTCGAGGATGTTCATCACTTCCATTGCTGCCTGTTTGGAGAAGTCATGCAGCGCTTCAGGCTGCCAGCCAGCGCGGGCACCACTCACAATCTCGCGCAACTGTTGATTTGACAAAGCCTGCTGCTTGCGGGCTGCTGCCCGCTCTTCATCCATCTTCTGCGCGGTCACGATACTCCAGTGAATTGCTGGCCCATCCTCAACTGGCGGCCGCGCTCCCTTGAGGGTAGGGGCACTGCGCAGTGACACATCAGCGGCGATGGAGGGATTGATTGAAACATCCATGTGGTTCCTTTCCGAAGCGATTATGAAATCGGCGTGAGGCGGCGAAGATGACGGCCATATTCGATGACGCGTTCGATCACGTCCTGCATGCTCTCGCGCACCAGAATGTGGTCGCCATTCACCAGCGTAATCGTTGTGTCGGGATTCTCTTCGACCGTGCGAATAAGATCCGCATTCACAACAACTGGCTTCTGATTGAGACGTGTGACGAGAATCATGGCCAAGGGGTACTCATATCGTTATGCGCCCAGCAGCAACAATTGCTGCATGAGTTCATCTGTGGTTGAGATCACTCGACTGGATGCGGAATATCCGGTCGAGGCAAGAATCATATTAATAAACTCCTGCGAGAGATCGACGTTAGAGAGTTCGAGCGCTCCGCCCACAACTCGGCCGGTGCCGAACTCCAGTGGCGAGGCAATCAGGGGCGTGCCGGAGTTCGGGCCAACGCCAAAGAGATTGTTGCCGACATCCACCAGTCCCTCAGGATTGGTAAATTTCGCGAGCACCATCTGGCCGATCGTGCGGGTGAGACCGTTGGTAAATCCACCCGAAATAACTCCATCTTCGCCAATGGAGAAGTTGCTCAACGTCCCGATGGGTGAGCCATCCTGGAATACAGCTGCAACCTGGCTGGCGACATCGGTCAGCCCATTGATTGCATCGGTCCCGGAATTAAACTGCATGGTGACTGTCAACGGGCTGACAGCACCATTTGCCCTGACGATGGAGAATGCGTCATTGGATGAACTCACCAGTTCGCCATTGGAGTCGAACTCGAGTACGCCCAGGCCGATGACGCGATCGATTGAATCGTTATCTGATGATTCTGCAATAAACTCCCAGCGCGTTCCCTCACCCGGCACTGCTTCCTGCAGCACGAAACTCAGATCCACCGTGAGGGGCGAGCCCAATGAGTCATATACAAGGAACGACGTGCGGACAGATTCGCCATCAGCGGTGCCAGTGCGCGACAGAACAAATGGTTGACTGATGCCGCTGCCTGTATTGGTTGCGACTAGGTCACCCGTGTCCATATTAATATTCTGCACAGTGCCTTCATTGCCCTGCACAACAATCTGACCGTTCGCGAATGACACGCCGCCACCCAGCGACTGACCCTGAATGGTGTTGCTACTGAGGCCCAGAGCATCATCGAGAAAGTTCATAAAGTCCTGTACAGTTGTTCCATTCTGATCGACACCCTGCACCGGGCTGGCGCTGAACGCGAAAGAGACTTCGCCGATGTCCTTGCTGCCCTTCTCGATGCCGCTCAATGTAACTACGGTGCCTGCGCCACCTTCGATTGCAAGAAATGATCCGCCCGCTCCATCATCAATGTAAAGATCGTTGCCCGGCTGGGTGAGATCGTAATTAGACGTTGACAGCAGCGTGGTCAGTCCTGCATCGGTGTAGAACTCACGGGTTGTGTGCGTTGATCCGGTGGTCGCAATGGTGCCCGACGCATTGAGATTGCCGTTGAACATCACATTGCGCGAGGCTTCTGCGAGTGTCATGGTGCCGACAGGAATATTCAGATTGACCAGGTTGCCTTCCACCACCTGAAACTGCTCATCAATGGCATATCCCATGACGCGCGCGCCGGAAATGGAGACCAGATCATTCGCTTCATTTCGCTGAAATGCGCCGGAGCGGGTGTAAAACCGCTCGTTGCCATTGCTGACAATAAAGAATCCATCGCCTTCAATTGCAACATCGCTGGACAATCCAGTTGCGGAAATAGCCCCGTTGCTGAAGTTGCGTTGCGTGCCTGCAATACTCACGCCCAGGCCAATCTGACCCGGATTGCGCCCGCCACTCACGTCGCTTGGTGAGGTGCCCAGCGAGAATGTTCGACTGAACGTTGGCGCAAAGAGCATGCGATTCGACTTATAAGCGGTCGTATTCACATTCGCGATATTGTTACCAATAACATCCAACTGGCGCGAGTTGGCAGCGAGACCGGAGAGGCCAGTAAATAATGAAGTGGTTGAGGGCACGATGCGACTCCTGAGGACTGTTTCTTATGAAGAAGCGACTTCTTCGGGGAGGGGTAGGTTCGGGCAGTTATACTTCCTGCTGCGGGACTGGCTGTTGGCTGAGCAATCCTGCCCGTTGTTGCTCAGCCTGTTGCTGGGCAAGAATGATGGCCGGATCGATCACTGATTCGAGCTGATCCATTGAAATGCGAAATCCATTATCAAGTTCAAGATGCACCTTGTCACCAGCCCGGCTCACGCCTATTACAAATCCATCGACACGGCCGAAATCGTCAGAGAGCCCGGTTGCAAATGAACCCAGAAGGGCCCCCGCTCCGGCCAGTTGATTCTGCGTAATGAGATTGTTCAATCGATCAGTCAGTTGCAGATCGCTTTCGATCGATCTGATCGAGTTCAGTTGATCGAGCAGCGCAGCTGAATCGTTTGGCTCAAAGGGATCCTGATTGGAAAGTTCCGTAAAAATGATGCGGATGAAGTCTTCTGACGTCATTTCCTGGAAGCGGCTGGGCGTGCTGCGGATGGCAGCCGGGTCGAGTGTGGGGTCGAATCCAATCTGACTCATGCTGCACGTCCTTTGCTGAGAGGATCATCGTTGCCGGAGAGATCAAGAACGCGCGCGAACGCATGTGCACGGTTGTTGCGTTCACTGCCTGGATGTTCGCGTGCGTGACGCTCTGAACCGTCGCGTTCGTGCTGGCCGCGGCTCTGATGCTCTGCTGCATCTCGATCGCCCGTTGTCGACCGTTGATCATTGGCATCCTGACCCTGATTGCCGGAGCGATGGGAGGACGACCCGTCATCCGCAGAAGTAGGCGCACCAGCCAGATGAACGTTGAGGCGTTCGACGCTCAGGCCGTGTTGTTCGAGTGATTGCGTGAGCATGGGCAGATGTTCACGAAGCAATGCGTGTGCCTGTTGCGTTGCAGCCTGAATATTGACTGAGACATTCGAGTTGTGCACAGCCAGTTGCACGCGCACCTGACCCAGTTCAGGCGGATCCAGACGCAATATGAGTGATCCGCCATGATGATTGAGCATGGCCTGCATGCCACGGATGACCTGACTATGGGCTGGCTGTTGCGCGCTGGTTCTTGCGCGAGCCTCGGGTGACTCCTGCGCCGACGCTGAAACGTGCGCGTCCGAGAACTGCACTGTCGCGATGGAGTGAATGTTGTGCGTCGTGGCTGCTGAGGATGATGCTGCAGCAGATGATGACGAGCTGCTGGGTGGAGCGGCCAGGTTCCGCCCGAAGCCGCTATCACGCTCGATTGCTTCTGCGGACGCTGCACCGGAATCTGTGAACGTTAAGCTCAACCCTTGAGGCTGCGACATTTTCGCGGGACGCGCAACTTCTTCTTCACCCTTCTCCGATTGCGATGCGGCCATCGACGAACTGCGCTCCGCTTCAATCTTTGACTGCGAAACACCGCGCGTCAGAGCACGATCAGCATCGCCTGGTTCATGTGCTCGAACATACGAAGCTGCGGACTCTCCTTCAACGGCGTTCATTGCGGGAATCGTTGCAACTGCGTTTTGTGCAGATGGCTGCGCTTCGGGCACGACAAGTTGACTCTTTGCATCTGCACTCGCGGCTTGCGGGACTGCGGGGGTTCGAAGGATGGTCGATTCATCCGCTGGCGGAGTTGGCTGGCGAGCGGGCACATCGCTGGCTGCAAGAGCGGCCTGCCGTTGCGCGCGATCGGATGCGGATGTGGTTGCTGTTGCGGCTGGCTGCTGCTGCTGAATCTTTGCGTCCGAGGTTCCATCGTTGATTGTTGTTGTTGGCGGAAGTGGCGCAGCAAGCGAGGTGTGAGGCGCAGTTTGGGGCGCAACTGCTGCGCTGATCGTCGTGTCGAGAACGCCTGCAAACGCGCCAATATCACCTGCCAAATCGCCTGTGGGATCGGCTGTTTCCTCAGACTGTGAGCGCAGCGATTGTCCACCCACAGCGGGCAATTCAGCCGTCGTCAGTGTTGGCAGGAACAGCATCGTTAGCACCTTCTGCAACTGCGCTCGAAGGATTGAGCGCCTTCATGCGTTGTAGCAACTCAGTTGCCAATGCCTGTTCCTGACCTTTGAATGACTTCACAACCTCAGCTGCACTGAACGGCTTCATCGCGTTGAGATATGCAACTGCGTCATCTGTCTGCTGCTGCTGCATCAGCGCAACCAACATGTCTTTTGCCTGCCTGGCAGGAATCTGCTCAAGCAGCGTGACCACGCGGGCAAACTGAGCCTTGGCGAAGGCTTCGGCTGTTGTCTCGGTGCCCGCCCGATAGGCATTGCGTTCGGCTTCGAATGCTTTGCGTTCAGCAGCAAGCAGCCCACGCGCGCTGATGAGCTGGGCCTGCAGATCAGCCATTTCCTCGCGGGCCCTGCGAATGCGATCTTCATCACTCTGCTTGATGCGCTCAACCAGATGCACGCGCGTCGCAGAAGGCGGCATCGGGTTGGCATCACGAACAGCTTCCAGCCGCACAATTTCTGCCTGCTCGGCAGTTTGCTTTGCATCAAGCGCGAGCTGCTCAGTTTCAGCAATGGTCGGCTCCAGCAGATCGCGAATGGCATGAACACGATCCTGGTTCAGACGACCTGACTGCCACAGCCAGCCGATGAACGCGCCTGCTGCCAGCAGGTTCACCACTGCGAGAATCATAATGCCGTTCCAGATGGCTCTGATCATGATGGTTGCTCCTGTTCCATTGCTCTCAGCGAAGCGAGGTCATCGAGGACGATCTGCTCTTCACGCAAGCGATCTGCATGCCAATCGTCCATGCGGGCCTCGCGCAACTGCTCAAGTGCACGGCGGCGGGCGGTACATGCCTGCAGGTGATGTTGCGCTGTCTGCAGTCGACGCTCCGCATCAGCCAGATGACGC
This sequence comes from Phycisphaerales bacterium, assembly GCA_051004555.1. Taxonomy (GTDB): domain Bacteria; phylum Planctomycetota; class Phycisphaerae; order Phycisphaerales; family SM1A02; genus JBPCKF01. The sequence goes on from JBPCKF010000007.1 coordinate 6,129, forward strand.
ACGATCACTTCAGCGCGACGGCGACCATCCAGATGGGCCGCTGAAGATGCACGCAAGGAATCAATATCAACCCTGCCACTCACCGCAGCCCGCATTCCCTGCTGATCACTTGCCAGCTGCATTTGCAATCGCTGCAACTGCGCGCGAAGCTTCTCACATTCGCGCGCGACTTCTGCGACTGCTGCCTGGGCGGCGCGTTCTTCATGCTGACGCATGCGAAGGACAGGATCGAGTTTGAACTGGAAGCGCTTCATGCTCCGCCGTTGCCTTTCTGCATGCGGGCCTTGGCAACTGCGGTGGCAGCAGCGCCTTCAGCGGATGCAAGGGCGCGCTCGGCTTCGCCTGCAAGTTCGTGCAGACGGCGGAGCGTCATGGGATACGCTTCAGCATCATCGCTCCCCTGCTGCAGATATTCGCGCAGATGATTGCGCATGGCAATGGCTGCATCGCACTCGGGATTCGAGCCACGCACATACGCCCCGACATTAATCAGCTCTTCCATCTCGCGGTAGGCAGCCATCAGGCGAATGAGTTGGCTGCGCGAGTGCAGATGATGTCGATCTGCAACCCGCTCAGTCACGCGCGAGATTGAATCGAGCACTTCGATTGCGGGGTAATGTCCCTGCGTCGCAAGCCTGCGTGAGAGCGTAATGTGACCATCCAGAATGCCGCGAGCAGCATCGGAGATGGGCTCATTCATGTCATCGCCTTCCACCAGCACTGCGTACAGACCTGTGATCGATCCGCCCGAATCCAGCGGCCCCGCGCGTTCAAGGAGCGCAGGGAGCGACGCAAAAACCGAGGGCGGATAGCCACGTGTGGCTGGCTGTTCGCCAATGGCAAGTCCGATCTGCCGCTGCGCCTGAGCGAAGCGCGTGATGGAATCCATCATGAGCAGAACATTGTCGCCACGATCACGGAAAAACTCTGCGATTGCAGCAGCTGCATGTGCAGCCCGCACCCGCAACAGTGGCGATTCATCGCTGGTCGCAACCACGACAACCGAGCGGGCCAGTCCACTTTCGCCAAGTGCTTCTTCGATGAACTCGCGCACTTCGCGGCCGCGCTCTCCAATGAGCGCAATCACGTTGACATCTGCATCGGCTCCCCTGGCAATGGTGCCCAGCAATGTCGACTTCCCCACTCCCGCAGCCGAGAACACACCCATGCGCTGCCCGATGCCGAGCGGGACAAATGCATCGATCGCGCGGATCCCCGTGGGCAGAACATCAGTAATGCGAGCGCGATCAAGAGAATCCGGCGCGGGGCTGTGAATCGGGCGTGGCTGCACATCGCGCAGTGGTGGACCTGCATCAATCGGATGCCCGAGTCCATTCACAACTCTGCCCAGCATCTCGGGGCCGACGCCGATGACCTGAGCCATCGCTTCACCCGAAACCGCAGTGCCCGGGCCAATGCCCTCGAGGCTGCTGTACAGCATGATGATGCTGCCTGCTGCGGGGTTGAAGCCGATGACTTCGCCGCGGTTGTGGATGGTGGTCGAGGGGAGCACGCTCTTCTGGCCCCGGCTCTTTAGAGCAACACGGACAGTGGCCCCAACTGGAAGCGGAAGGTCCCGGACCCATGCGGTTGCGCCACGCACTGCGGTGACAGTTCCACTGATGCAGCGCGGTTCAATGCTGCGCGCGGTTGCGATGGCGCTGCTGAGCGCGCTCATTTGTCTGCGACCTCTGCTGTTTCTTCTGAATCTGGCATCATCTGTCCGGGCAAGAGCGCCAGAGCAATCTGCGCCAGTTGCGTTTCGATCGACGCATCAATACTTCCGCCCTGCGTGCGAACAATGCACCCGCCCCGCATCAATGTGTCATCTTCAACAACATCAATGCTCTGGCATGTCGATACACTCGCAAGAAGGCCCGGCAGCGCAGACTCAATCATCGGCCGATCATCCGGGTGTACTGCCACCTGAAGTTGCGCAGGGTTCAGCACCACAGCAATCGCAGCTGCGAGTTGATCGCTGATGAGGTCTGGCGACACTTCGATGGCGCGCTTTGTGATCTTCTCTGTCAGAAGCAGCGCAAGCTGCAAGACTTCGGTGCGAGCTTCGCGGATCATGCAGGCTCGCTCAGCATCCCATGCGTCAAGTGCAACCTGCCATTGCGACTGCAGCGATGTGAACGACTCACGATGCTCCGCCAGCGCGGCTGCGTGAGCTTCCCGCTCGCCCTCGGCACGTCCTTCGCTGTATCCCGCTTCATGTCCCTCTTTCCGCGCTGCGGCTGCCATTTCAGTTGCATTGGATTTGGCCTCTGCCTGGGCAGCCTTGACGATGGCATCAGCCTGGTCCTGTGCGTCGCGGCGAATGGCCCTTGCTTCGTCGCGCACCTCCGCCAGGTCCAGAACAATGGCGTTGCGAATGGCTGCTCCTGCATGCTGTTTTTTGATTACGGCCATGGATGCAGCCCGCTCACACAATGAGGTCCTTCTCGCCACCACGGCCGGAGATGATGATCTCGCCTGCATCTTCCAGACGACGGACGATGTCGACAATCCGCTGCTGAGCAGCTTCCACATCGCTTACACGCACCGGCCCCATGTACTCCATTTCTTCCTGGATCAGTTCCGAAGCCCGCGCGGACATGTTCGAGAACACCTTGTTCTTGAGATTGTCAGACGCAGTCTTGAGAGCCAGCGCAAGTTCATCATTATCAACTTCCTTCAGAACAGCCTGAATGCCCTTGTCATTCACCATGTTGATATCTTCGAAGACGAACATCAATCGTCTGATCTGTTCGACCAGTTCGGGATCTTCTGCTTCGATGCCTTCCATAATGGCCTTCTCAGTCGCGCGATCGCAGAGATTGAGCACTTCTGCGACGCTGGGCACGCCACCCACTTTGTCTGTCGACTGACTGAGCAGACTGGAAAGGCGGGTTTCGAGGCCGGATTCCACTTCACGAATCACTTCCGGATTGGCCCTTTCCATATTCGCGATGCGGCGGATGACCTCGACCTGCTTTTCGTGTGGGAGGCCAACGATAATCTCCGACGCGCGGTGATGCGGCATGTGGCTGACGACCAGCGCAATGGTCTGCGGGTGTTCATCCTGTATGAACGTCAGAAGATTCTCACTCTCAGCCTTCTGCAGAAACGCGAATGGCGACTTCTGCACCTGCGATTGAATCTGCGAAAGAATCCTGGCTGCATTCTTGGGGTCCAGGGTCTGTTCGAGCAATGCCTTGGCATGGCTGAAACCACCAGTCCGCATGTGTTGATGGGCCACGCGCAGGGTGTAGAACTCTTCGATCACCGCAGCGCTCAGGGCAGCAGGGATTTCGCCCAGCGATGCAAGCACGCGCGTCACTTCCTCAACCATCTCAGGGTTGAGACTCTTGAGCAACGTGGCTGCGGCTGACTGCTCCAAATGCAGCAGAAGCACACCAGCCTTGGTGATGCCATCAAGGTGAGCCGGATCAGTTGGAAGGACCTTTTGCTTCATGTCTTCACGATTCCGCACGCTCTCATGACTGTTGACTCGCGATCCAGCTCTCGAAGATGCCTGTTGATTCGTCCGGCGCGCTCTGAATCATTTCGTTGATCTGTTCCACAAGTTGCTGCATCCGCATGGTCTGCTCATCCAGCTCGATTGCATCAAGTGGCGTGTGTCCATCACTCGCTTCGCCAACGACGTCTGTTGCCGCGCCTTGCAGCGACGCAGGAATGCCCGCAAGTTCGGCTGGGGTGGGAAGCGCCTGCGGAGCTGTTGCCTTCTTCACCATGAAGAACATCATGACGACGCTGAGAAGTGCCAGCGCGCCCAGGCCAATATTCTGAATCAGGCCAGGCGAACCCATGACTGATGCGATCCCGCCTTGCACCGCCATCGCTTCGCCAGTTGCATCGCCCGCAAGGCTATCGAAATCGTGAATCATCTGCACGCGTACATCGCCAGGCACAGCCCCTTCAAGTTGCCCGGTGCGGATGAGTAGCGCCAGATTTTCCTGCCATTCAGTGGTCTTCTGCAGAACAATCTGCTGCAGGGCTACTGCGTCAGGCTCAGCTGCGGGGTCGCCCTGTTGATCTGCGTACAGCTTGATGAAGTATGACTTGGGAACGCCGACAAAGGCGTTGACCTGCAGCGGGTACCCCGTGGGATCTTCGATGATGCGATCGCTTCCGCCGAAGCGCGATTCCTTCTCATCGGTCGCGGTGGTCTCCGTGACCTGCGTGGTGCGGCCACCGCCTGCGAGACTCACGCCGACGTTTGATCGCACGCCCGGCTCGGCTGACTCAGCAGCATTGGTTGCCTGATACTCGCGGGTATCAGACATGCGCGGGGCAATCTTGGGCTCATCAATCTGACGAACAGTTGCAGTCTCGCGCGTGTTGCGGATGACGGCATTGACTGTCACAGTGACGCCGCGAATGGACTGCAGCGCCTGTTCGATCATGTTGGTGAAATGCTGTTCGGTCTTGAGTTTGTGTTCGAGGTATGTCCCTGCCAGGGCGGAATCACCAGTGCGGGCCTTGAAGCGTCGCATTGAAACTGCATCGGTGACGGTGACATGCTCAGCCTTCATGCCTGCATGCGCGCCCGCCACCATGGAGCTGATGATGTCCGCGATATCCTGCGAAAGTTCGCCCTGCTGCATGGTGATCATGACCGATGCAGTGGGCGGCACGTTGGCGCGGCCGATGCCCGGCAACCCGGGCGGCTCGTCGATCACCACACGAGCCCGCGCGATGTCGTCACGGGCGCTGATCATGGCTGCCAGCACATTCATCTTCGCAGTCATCCACATCTGGCGTGAGCGGGCGCTGCTGATGAACGGGCTTGATCCCTGATCGATGAGCGCGTTGAAGTCGATCTGAGCTGCGTTGATAATGTCCTGCTCGCCAAGCTGACCAAGCACGGTGAAGCGCTGCGAGACGGGGACATAGATATCGTTGCCACGATCTTCAAAGGGCACGCGGGCTGTTTCAAGATAACGGACCGCGCGGGCGCGAACATCGGTGACGTTCGGCAATCCCAGAGGCGACATATCCGTGCTGCCCGTGTACTGGGCGACCATGAAGAAGGTCATGCCCAGAATGATGGCGAGCGCGCCGATCAGCAGTCGCGCGTTGATGGACATGCTGCCGAGCTGCTGCCCGATGTGATTGAGTGTGCTTCGCAAACCCTGCATCGACTGGCCTCCATGCCGCTTCGAGTGCGCGTGTTCACCGATTTACCGTCACTCTCCCGACCTGCGGCTGACAGACGCCCCATCCTCCTGACGAGTGCCTCAACTCAGC
>JBPCKF010000008.1:0-89156 GCA_051004555.1 Phycisphaerales bacterium
GTTCGGGGCTTCGTCGCCCGGCGTTGTGTTGTCGAGCGCACGCTATGCCCCTCCATCTGGTACAATCGCGGCATGACTGCAGAGTTCCCTACTGAAGTGCTAACGGAAATCGCCACTCGAATGGAGATGTTCGAGGCGGGAGCGAGCATCGCTAACACCGGCACGGGCGCGAGACGCGAGGGCGGGGACTTCGAGAAGCTCGTCTACCAGTTCTGGTCCGCTTCGGCAAGCTACTGCGTCGAGCGAGGGGCGAAAACTGAATGGGTCCCCGGACCGAGGTCCCGTCTCTGGCTACGCCTGATCGTTGACGATCGCGCGGTCTTCATCCCAACGCTTGAGCCGCTCTCCGGTTCGTCCGGACGGTCGCCGAAAGGCTGGCTTGATCTCGACTTCCTCGTTGACGACTTGATCGCTGCCTATCCGGGCCAAGCCGAAGCCGTAAATCGCTACGCCCCTACGACCGGGCCATACGCCCACGAGAAGTATCCCGAACAGTTCTCCCGCATGAAGACCAAGTTCGACGACACCATTGTCTTGGAGGAGGCGGGCGTTCTCAAGGAGAAAATTCTCCTCGAATACAAGTCCTCTAAGTCGAGCAAAGGAAGGCAAATCGATGGCAACGCTCACGAGCGTCTTTCGTTTCAGATTATGCAGTATTTGGAGGTTGCAACAAGATTCACGCGCTGTTCCCTCGCGGTTGTGACCAACGGATCGTTCGCCCGCTACCGGAACAAGTACCACGTCAACTTCCACGTTCAGGCTGACAGGCTGGCTTCATTCCGCTGGTTCGAAATGGACCATCTCTGTACCACAAGCGAGTACGCCCGCCTGTTCAATCGCCTCGTGTCTTGGCTCTTCAACGATGCTCCAGCCGAGGATCACCCGAAGTCATGATCAAGTACATCGGTTCCAAGCGCGTTCTTATTCCGGCCATCCGCGATATCATCAGCTCTCTCGACGGTGTCGAAACCGTCGTTGACTTCTTTTCCGGCACGGCTCGCGTCGGGCACGCGATGAAATCGGCGGGATATCGAGTGGTCTCAAATGACCTGTTGACATACGCCTACACTCTCGCAAATTGCTATGTGCAGGCCGACCGCGAAGACGTTCTCGATGATGCAGCTAAGCTTCTTGGTGAGTTCAGGAAGATAAGAGGGTCGCCCGGATACTTCACCGAGACTTTCTGCGAGAAGAGTCGTTTCTTTCAGCCGCATAACGGCGAACGAATCGACGCTATCCGAGAAGCAATCGCCAAGAAGGGGCTCGATCCGGAGCTTGAGGCTGTCTGTCTCGTTTCGCTGATGGAAGCAGCTGATCGAGTTGATTCAACAACCGGCGTTCAGATGGCATACCTTAAAAAGTGGGCCGCGCGGGCGTACAACAATCTCGAACTTCGGATGCCGGATGTCCGTCCAGCAAGTCGATACGGGAAATGTGAGGCACATCACCTGGAGGCAAGAGAAGCTGCGAAGGTGCTCAGCGGAGATGTTGCCTACATCGACCCTCCTTACAACCAACATACCTACATTGGAAACTACCACGTTTGGGAGTCATTGATCCTCTGGGATAAGCCGGAGGTCTACGGAATCGCCTGCAAGCGGATTGACTGCAGGGACCGGAAGAGCGATTTCAACAGCAAGCGCAAAGCGATCGATGCTCTCCGCCATTTCTTCGCTGCAGTTGACTGCCGGTACCTCGTTGTTTCGTTTAGCAACGAGGGATATGTCTCTCGGGAAGAGATGGAAACGATGCTCGAACTGCACGGTGATGTCTATATCGTCGAAAAGGACCACAAGCGGTATGTAGGCGCTCAGATCGGCATTTATAACCCCAGCGGCGAGCTGGTGGGCAAAGTAAGCCACCTCAGGAACAAAGAGTATATCTACGTTGTGGTTCCTGCGGGGCAACCTTGGGGGTTCGCCGAGGACCTCCAGCGATTAGCCGAGCCAGAGCCGACACTCTTCTCCTGACCATCTGCATCTCAATGCTTGGCAGCGGGCCGGCTCGAGTTCTGGCACATAAATCCCCGAGGCCAAGTCACCTCGCACCTCACCCGTCCGCGTTGTTGACCGACGCCTGTTTTTCCTCATTGGCCTCTGAATAGGTCGACCGTTCATCTGCTGGGCGCAGGCCGGCTGGCTGCTGCGGGGTTTCCCACTGTTCTTCTTTCCAGAATGTCAGGTGATCGATCATCGTCTCATTGCGCGAGTAGGTCGGATAGATGTATGCCTGCTGCTGGGCGAATGGCGCATCTGCTTTCGCATACCATCGCATCCAGACCGCGGGGTCATCGCCGAGTTCCTGCCCGGTGAGCGTGGTGAGCGACTGTTGCGCAACGTGATTGAGCGCGAGATCGCGCGCGTTCAGAGCAGCAGTGCTGATCAATACCTGAAACACGCGATCTTCGGGATATTGCCCGAGCGCGTGCGCAGCTGCGATCTTTACATCGACATCTTCAAGATCGTTGCGCATCACCGCAAGCAGCGCAGGCACAACTGCAGGATCATGCAACCGCTGCAGGGCCTTGGCTGCTTCCCAACGGACCAGCCGCGAATCGTGCGTGAGCCTCGATGCAACCAACTGGGCATGCTCAACCTGGCCATGACGCCCGAGCGCCCGCACCGCAGCTGCCAAAGCAATTGCGTTCTGTTCATGCTCGACCTTGTCTGCATAGGCGCGCACGTTGACCTCCGCACCGCCAAAGGGCGCATTGGCAATGAGGGTCGTGCCACGTCGACGCCGTTCCGGATCGCTGGGGTCCATCATGTCGCGCGCAGCTTCCCCTGGCGAGGGCGGGGCGATGTCTTCTGCAAACGATCGCAGGTCTTCGGAAACCGATTCACACCCTGAACCGACCAGTGTCAGTGCAGCTGCGCCGCCAATTAGAGTCAACATCTGCCAGGTCCCGCCACGCATCATCCATGCACCCATATTCCATCTCCCAGGAGGTTGTGAACGTTGTTTCAGTCAGTCACAGTATACAGATCGGCTCGGAGGGTATTTTTCCGGCAGAAACTGCGCGATGGCGGATCAGCTTGGCTGTTCCTCTGTTGGTTCCCGTGCTTGTTCGCCTGATTCGTCTGTGGGGGCACCCGCTTCGGTCACTTGAATCAGCAATTCACGACAGGCGCGTTGATACAGCAGCCCAACACGCTCAACCGCTTCTTCCAGAGGCAGCCAGGAAAAGCGGAAGATCAGCCCTGCATCTTCTTCACCCTGAGCGACATGCTCCCACATATCGGGAAGCGGCGCGGTCGATTCCAGCCAGAACAGGTGCCAGACCTGTTCATTGGCACACTCATCATCAGGCACCTCCAGCGGTTGTTGCGTTCCATTGCCAGGTTCCTCGGATGCAACGATCATCTCGCCAAGCTTGGCGTGAATCTGAACGGTCGTCAGGCCGGATTCTTCGAACAGTTCGCGCACCACGCCAACTTCGGGCGTTTCGCATGGCTCGACTGTTCCTCTGGGCAGTTGTAGCCCTTCGGTGGGATGATTGAGAATGAGCACTTCTATATGTTCATTTCGTGTGTCTGTTTTCCGAACAACACAGGCGACAGCCTTCTCAACGCGGCCACTTGCGTGTTGCGGGTCGGGCGGAGCGGGGGGCAAGGGCGGCTGTCCGATTTCTGCTTGATGGACATTCGCGTCTTTGTACCATGCTTCCCAACAGTCAGCGCGATATCGCATGGCCCGGAGTTCTTTCATCAGCTCGCGCCGTGTCATTCGCGCTGGATCAATCCTGCCGGGCGCTCGCTTCATTCCCATGCGTTCGAGCATGCGGTCGGTGGCTTCCAGACCCAGCACAAATGTGAATACATACCGGGCAAACTTCATTCCCACGCCACGCAGAGTGAACACGCGAGTCGAACGCGCGATCGATGCAACACGCAGCGGCCGCAAGAGCGGAATGATGACGATAATGAGATCGAGCCAGTTGTGCTTGACGTATTCCAGACGTGATTCCGCAATCGAGATCTTCACAATGAACTCAACCGTAAACGCCAGCCAGATCACAGTGAACCCCACCAGCACCAGCCACCACAACCCCGAGAGATACGCAGGTTGCGCGAACAGCTCAACCGCCAGAAGTGGCAGGACCAGCAGCGCCAGCACAATCATGGGCCAGTGAAAAAGGCGGTCGACGTCATGCCGCAGTTCATCAGTCGAAATGACGATTCCCAGCACACGGACGCGCACGTAGCGCGTGCCCGGGCGCGGCGGCGGCAACACTGTGCCCGCCGGCACGACACGCGGCTTCGCAGTTCGCTCAGACTCTCCCTTCGGCGCTGCCATAGGCGATGGTAGGTCACCTCACCCCGCGTTCCTTCCTTAAAACTCAACGCTCAGCGATACACCAAATGTGCGGGGCGAACCATTTTCGCCAACGAAAGCTGATGGGTCAGCTGGATTGGGTTGAAATGCGACCAGAACATAATCATCATCAAGTGCATTGCGCATCCAGGCTTCGATGCGGAAGCGATTGATTTCAATGCCGACTCGCAGGTTCACCAGCGAATATTCATCACTCGCGCGGTTGCCAGCATCGAAGTAATATGTTCCGATGTCGACGTATTCGCCGCGAACAAACCAGCGTGCATCAGGGTGGTCGCCGAAGGTCCCGGTGTATTGTGCGCCTGCGTGCCAGGTTGTGTCCGGCACAAATGCAAGATGATTCCCCGCAGTGTTCTGGCCAAACTGATCGGTAAAGGCATCGATCTCCGCGTCGGTGTAGCCAATGCCTGCAAAGACGTCGAGCCCTGCGATCGGGCGCGCCACAACTTCAAGTTCGAAACCCTGACTTGTCGCAGCGCCTGCATTATCAATGTATCCGCCAACCCGGGGATCAAACAGTGACAGTTGCAGATCATCCCAATCAATATGGAACACAGCTGCGTTTACCTGCAGACGTTCATCAAACCAGCGGGTCTTGATGCCTGCTTCATATGTCCAGCTGGTTTCAGGCCCGAAGGGAATCTCGCCGCTGGGAGCATCAAGGTTGAATCCGCCTGCTTTAAACCCGCGGGCTGCCAGGCCATACACCATTGCGTCTTCGCTGAAGCGCCACGCGAGACTCACACGTGGCAGAAACTCATCAAAGTTTTCATCAAATGACCCTTCGCTGGTGACAAACTCAAATCCGCCGGTTGCAAATGTGCGACGAAGGTCCGCTTCCTTTTCTTCGTGGTCCCAGCGTAAGCCGATGGTGAGGTCGAACTGTTCGAGAAAGGTTGCAGTCGCCTGTCCGAACAGCGCAAAGCCGAAGTCATCGAACTCACCGGTTGAGGTATCCACGCCGACCTGCTCGAGGGGAAAGAAAATGCCGCCCCCCGCAGGCCGGAACTCATTCGCTGCTGAGCGATTGGAATCCGAAATGAAAAACTGCGTGCCGATCAGCCAGTGAATATTGATATCTTCGCTGAGTTCGAGGCCCGCTGTATCACGTGAAGAACTCAGGCGAAACTCCTGCGAGAAATACTGCTGATCTTCTTCAGTACGACGACGAACTGCATCGAATGCCATGAAGTCGAAATCTGCGGTTTCGAGGATGTCCCAGTCGACATACGCGGAAATCGAGGTAAAGTCGATCGATTCGCCGTGATGGTTCCATGTAAACGCGGGCGCGACCACATCGCGTTCCGTCACACCTTCGAAGTCGTGGGCAATGTGATATGGCCGATCCCGAATGGAATCGAGATCGAACAGCGTGAACCCACCATCGCGTGCACGTTCGCCATACAGACTCAGACGAAACTCGTTCTCTTCGGTGGGTGTCCAGATGAGTTGGCCGCGACCGAAGAATGATTCCCGGTCATCAACATCATTGCCGGTAAAATCGTTGGTGGTGTATCCATCACGACTGCTGAACTGCCCGCTCAGACTGATGAAGAGCTGATCTTCGACGATCGGGCCGAGAAATGACAACTGCAGTTCGCGGTGATTGAAGTTGCCAATCCCGCCACTGATGCGAAACTCGGGGGTGTTGGTTGGCTGGCGCGTGATCACATGAATCAGGCCGCCGATCGAGTTGCGACCATAGAGCGTGCCCTGCGGCCCGCGCAAAAACTCGATGCGCTCAACGTCAAGCAAGGGCAGATTCGTGCTGCTGACGGAAAGTTGCGGCACACCATCAATGTACGTCGTCACCGCAGGATCACCCTGCCCCGAGCCGATGCCGCGAATGGTGGGAAAGCTCAGCCGCCTGGACGAGAACTCGGTGAAATGCACATTGGGCGCAAGTTGCGACGCCTCGCGGACGGTCGTGATACGGGAGTCGCGCAGCGTGTCGTGACTGATCGCAGTGAGACTCTGTGGCGTTTCCTGCTCGAGCTCCTCCCATTTGCGGGCAGTGACAATGACCCGATCAAGGCGAATACGCGTATCCACCAGCGGCGACGCATCAGCGCGATCATCGGCGTCTGTCATGGGATCGCCATCGCTCATCATGGGTTCGCCCGCGATTGGCTCGGCTGGCGGGATGTCTGTGTCGGCCTGCGACTGAGCGGCTGCGTGATTGACGATGAGCGCCGCCAGGACTGCTGGCGTGAGGATGCGAATCTGCACGAGAGAACTCACTTTCGTCGTGTTGATTGTGTTACGCGAAGTCGACGCTTTGCTGCGAAACAGAAGTGGAATCTTACTCGCCCCGGTGATCACGACAGACAAGCTGCCCGGGACTGTTGCGACAATAAATCAGCCCATCGACAATGACGGGAATCGTCCAGTCAACGCCACCATCAACGACCTTGACTTTGGACAACTCCTGGTAGCCATCAGGCGAGGCTTTGACGATGACCAGTTCGCCCCGTCCGCTCATGACGATGAGACGGTCGCCAGCACCGATCAATGCGCCCTTGCCCATGCCGCGCTGATTCCACATCTCATTGCCTTCCAGATCGAGGCACTTCAGTTCCGCTTCATCGAAACCATACAGATGATCGCCCATGAGGACACTTGTCGCCATCTGGTTGCGCATGCGTTTGCTCTCCCACACCGCTGTTGCAGGTGTCGTCGACACATCCACCAGAGCGCAGCCGTGGTTGTAGCCGGATGAAATGAATACGCGCCCGTTGCCGACATCGATTGGCGTTGCAGCGTTGACATCGTACTGGGTCTTCCACTCGAACTGATTCAGTTCGCTGCCATCTTCCGCATTGAGGATTGCCAGGCCGGAACCTGCAAACAGCGCAATCACATCCTTGCCATCAAGTTGCATGAGGTAGGGCGTTGAATAGGCATGGCCGTAGTCTTTGGAAGCAAACTTCTCTTCGCCGCTGGTCTTGTCAAATGCGATCAGCTTGCCGACATTGACGAACACAAGATCGCCATACACGAGAGGCGAGCCTGCGAATCCCCACGTTGGCTGTTCGAGTTCGTACTCTTTCATGAGTTCCTTCGACCACACGACGGTTCCATCAGCCTTGTTGAAGCAGAAGAACTGCGCTTCGCGATTGATGAGATACACATGGTCGCCATCGATCACGGGCGTCGCATTGCTCCCTCCGCCGTGATACTTGGCCCATTTCTCAGCCGGATATTCATACTTCCATCGCAACTCGCCAGTGAGTGCATCAAGACATTGCACGCGGTCGATCTCCTGATCTTCAAAGTAGCCCAGCGTCACCAGTGCTCCATCCGCCACGGTGAATGACGAATAGCCCAGGCCGACATCTGCAGTCCAGAGCGACTCTGCTTTGCCTTCGCTCACCCACGAGCTTTCCTCGGAGACGCCGTTGCCACCCGGGCCTCGCCACGATGGCCAGTCGGCAGCTGTGACGCCACCGGCGCAAAGAAGACCTGCAAGAGCGACGAGAGCAACGGGTGTAGTGATGTTCGACTTCATGACGTTCTCCGTAAATGGAAGGATTCCCTGCCGCATCAGCACACTTGGGCTGCGCACGCTCCAATGGTACCCGCCTGGAGCGTCCGGGTTGTTGTGGGGGTCAACCCGCCACGATCGGACGTCCTCCATCGTGCCTGCTGCCTACCGCTCGCTGGTCTCCAGTCGAAACTCGATCTCAAGCTCGATCCATTGTTCGACAACCGCCCCCCCATCAGCCCGTGCTGGCTCAAAGCGCCAGCGCGACACTGCTGTGCGTGCAGCCCGGTCAAAGGACGCTCGTCCGCTCGATCTCGCCACCCGCACATCTGCCACCCTGCCTTCCGCATCAATCAAAGCTTCAATCAGCACCACACCTTCTGCGCCAACACGGCGGGCGGATTCCGGATAGCGCGGCTGGGGGCGATGCACAGCGACCGGACCGTGTGATCCCCCGGCCTGCGTCGAGATTGCCCCCAGCGATGCTGTTTCGCTGCTTGCAACATCGTCTGGAGTTGTCACATCCACATGCAACGGCGGCAACTGATCAAGACGCTGCTGCGATGACACATGTCTCGTCGTTGCGCTGTGAGGTTGACGCGCAAAAGTAATCATCTCCTGCGCGAGTTCAATGGCTGCTGAGACATCACTGCTGCTGGCGTGCGGAGCAAGCGGAACAATGGTTGCCTGTGTGTGCGCGGGCTGCATCATCTCCGCAACCTGGCGCGACTCAGTTTCATCGTTGTAAGGCGACACATGCACGCGCGTTTCTACCACAGGTTCCTGCGCGCGGGCAACCAGAATCACGGCAGTTGGACCTGATCGACGATCACTGAGGAACGCTGAGCGGGCCGCAGGAACATAAGCCAAGGCCGCAAAAACCAGCGCATGCAATCCGATCGCACAGCCAAGTGCAATGAGCGATCGAGTACTCATGAGTTCACGCCCTTCACAGCGACATCATAGTCGCAACGAAGCGCCCGGCTGCACGCTTTTCCATGAAACGCAGCGACTTGCGGAGCTGTTCATGTCGTCCCCGCGCAGGCGGGGACCCAGACGGACGGTCATGCGGCAACGGAAGCAACAGGGCATTCCCCGCACGCACGCTGCGCGCCCACTGGATTCCCGCCTTATTCAATGCAGCTATGACTCCACCACGCGATTCGGTATGCTTGCTACGTATGGGCAGTTTTTCGAAAAATCGCGATGCGAGGTGTGGACCCCGCATCGCGAAACGGCTCGGGTTTCTAACCGCCAGTCCCGCCTTGCTGCTTGACAGCCACGCGCAGATTGCGGCAGACTCGGGTGTGAACGCGCGACGCTCTAACGCAGCTTGATCGAGACCAGCGCCAGCATTGCGAAGATCACGCCCAGGACCCAGAAGCGAGTCACCACCTGCTGCTCGGACCAACCACCCAGTTGAAAGTGATGATGAATCGGCGAGACGCGGAAGATGCGCCGCCCGCCCGTCCATTTGTAATAACTGACCTGCAGCACGACTGAACCAATCTCAATAAAGAACACGCCGCCAATCACGAGCAGCAGAATCTCCTGCCGAATCGCCACCGCGATGTACGCAAGCAGTCCGCCCAGTGGCAGCGATCCGGTGTCGCCCATAAAGACCTGCGCGGGCAGACAGTTGAACCACAGAAACCCCAGACAGGCGCCTGCGATTGCGCCAGCCAGAACCATCATTTCATCTGCATCATTCACATAAGGCAGATACAGTCGCGCTGCCGCTGTCTCGGAACCTGCGATGTAACTTAATCCCATCAATGTGCACGCTGCGATGACAACGGTGCCTGCTGCAAGCCCATCCATGCCATCGGTCAGATTTACAGCGTTCGACGTTCCTGCGATGAGCAACGTCGCAATCACCGCAAACGCAAAGAGGCCAAGTTGGATGACCCCATCTTCAATGATCAGTCCATCGGTCCCCGGCACGTAGGTCCGCTGAAACGGAAGGTTCAGAAGATGGGCTTCCGGCCGATCGCTGTGAATGTACAGGAAGATTGCAACCAGCAGACCCAGTCCCAACTGGAAGAGCAGTTTCTCCCAGGCAAACAGGCCCTCGCGGGTGGTGGACTGCAGCCGGGCGGAGCGCAGTTTCAGCCAGTCATCTGCTGCTCCGACGCATGCCAGCCAGATGAGCACGACCAGACTGAGTAACACATAGAAGTTGCGCAAATCAGCCACCAGCAGCATCGCACCAGCGATTGCAGCCACAATCAGAATGCCACCCATGGTGGGTACATTCTTCTTGTTGGCCATCAGGGTATTGAGGTCTGCGTTATAGAACTCCGGAGCGTCGCCAATCTTGAGCCGCATGAGCCACATGATGGTGCGGCGCCCGAATGCCAGCACAATGAAGAAGCTCAACAGCACCGAGAAAAACGCGCGAAACTCAATTTGAAACATCACCGAAATCAGCGGCCCCAGGCCGATTTTTTCCAGCCACGATGCAAAGGCAGGATTCTCGATGAGCATGTACAGCATCGCGCTTCGTCAGACTCCTCTCGCAGGGGTGATGGTCGCGCGCGATACAACTGCATCTGCAATCCGCTCCAGGCCGACACTCCGCGAACCTTTGAGCAACACACAATCGCCCGGCTGCAGAAGTTCGACAACGCCAGCCATGCTCGCAGCCTCATCAAGACTCTCGACATGCACAACACTTCCGCACCCGCCCGCCAATCCCTGCGCCAGACTGATGAGCATGTCGGGACTGCCAACGAACACGATCAAGCTCAGCTGCAGTTGCGCTGCATGATCGTAAATAAATCCGCCCAGTTCGCGATGCAGATCAGCTGCGTGTGCATTCAGTTCGAGCATCTCGCCCAGGATGGCGACACGTCGTCGCCTCGGCTGCTGCGGGCGCGATCCAGGGCCAGCGATTTCTGCGAATGTCCGCAGGGCTGCCTGCATCGCTTCGGGATTGGCGTTGTACGCATCGTTCCAGATGTCGATGTCATCACCCGCAGCAGTACGTGTCATTCGCATGGGTGGCTTTGGCACACGCCGAAGCGCTGTTCGGATCGCGAGCGTTGAAACATCAAAGAGGTTGCCAACCATGATGGCTGCAGTTGCGTTGAGCGCGTTGTGCTCGCCCAGCAGGGGAAGCGTCCATCGCGTGTGTGAAGATCCATTGAGCACAAACCATTGTTCAAGGCAGGACGCATCATCGTCCTGTTGTGATCCGTCGGGAACATGCATGCCGCGCTCGGAAATGTAGAATGTCGCGCGACGATCGCAGCCGAACGTGAGCACGCGCGTCCCAGCCGGCACGTGGGCTGTACCCTGTTCTGCATGCTCAAAAGGCAGAATGGCAACGCCACTGCCATCACTCGGAAGCCAGTTCAGCAACGACATCTTCTCCTGGCAAATGGCTGCGCAGGCTTCATCCGAAGTGCCGTTCTCCGCGAAGCCGCCGATATGTGCACGCCCGATCGATGTGATCACTGCAACGTGCGGCCGCGCGATGGCGCTCAACTGGCTGATCTCGCCCGGATGATTTGTCCCGATTTCAAGCACGAGATAAGCATCATCAAGACCAGCACGCAATATCGTGAGGGGCAAACCAATGTCGTTGTTGAATGATTTGACAGCAGCGCTGCCACGCAGTTCCGTTTGAAGCAGATGATGAATGAGGTCGCGTGTGGTGGTCTTTCCAGCTGAGCCGGTGACTGCGATCACGCGCCCTCGCAGCCGGGCCCGATGAGTTCGAGCAAGATCAATCAGGGCTGCCCGCGTCGACTCGACGAACAAGACGCCGGTTTCCTCTGGCAACGCCATAAGATCGATCGGCTTCTCGACGACAACAGCAGCTGCGCCTGATCCTGCTGCATCAACTACAAAGTCATGGCCATCGAAGTGTGCGCCAGTGATTGCGACAAACACGCGCCCCTGGACCTCGCTGCGCGAGTCGATGGTGACGCCCGCGATCGTCCGTTCAGCAGGCGGTTTGCGCAGCCAGGTGCCACCTGTTGCGATTGCCAGATCGCTGGATGATGCAAAGACAGAACGCGATGAGACCCGATCAGCTTCACGCTGCGCAAGGGCGTTGGCAGCTTCGATTCGATCATCAAAATCGATCGTCGCGTCTTTGAACTGCTGATAGGTTTCGTGGCCCTTGCCCGCGATGATGATGACATCACCGCTTTGCGATGTTGCAACGGCGTGAGCGATGGCGCGCGAGCGATCGACAATCATTCGGGCTCGCCCGCCCCCCCGGCCCCGCCCCCGGCCGTGATGGTCACCTTCGGGAATCCCGGCCGCAACATCACGCACAATTTCTTCAGGATCTTCCGAACGCGGATTGTCGCTGGTGATGATGATGCGATCAGCCAGTCTGCAGGCAACGGCAGCCATGCGTGGCCGCTTTGGTTTGTCGCGATCGCCGCCACATCCGAACACCACGATGAGTTCGCGCCCTGGCGGAACCAGCCCCCTGGCTGCAGTCAGAACATTTTCAAGAGCTGCATCTGTATGTGCGTAGTCGACGTAGACGCTGACATCTGCTTCGGGATCGACTGGCTGCAATCGACCCGGCGGCGCAGTCACCGTTGCAATCGCATCTGCCAGCGATGCGGTGCTCATGCCACATGCATGGGCAGCAGCAACGGCCTGCAGCGCGTTCATCACATTGTGAGCGCCCGGCAGCGCAATGATTGCTGCGAACGTTCCCCATGGTCCTGTGAACTCGACGTGCGGCTGAGCAGCAGTGCCGGCGATCACTTGCGCGCTGCACTCTGCAAGGTTGAGTTGGGCAGGATCAAGGGTGCAGCGGAGTACGCGGGCACTGCAATCGCGCAGCATGCGAACTGCAGCGGGGTCATCCATATTCACAATCGCAAGAGCGCTCGCATCGAGTGATGCAAACAGCGTAGCCTTGGCATCAGCGTAGCCGTCCATACTCTGGTGGAAGTCCAGATGATCGCCGGTGAGATTCGTGAAGATCGCAATGTTGAAGTCGATGCAGGCCACGCGCCCAAGCGCAAGGGCATGACTTGAGACTTCCATCGCAACGACGGAGCAGCCGACGTCGCGCATGTGCGCGAACGACTCAGTCAGCGCCAGCGCCTGCATGGTGGTGAGACTGGCGGGTGTGCTGGTTTCGCCATCGAAGATGTCGACCGTTCCCATTCTGCCGCAACGGGTGCCAGCGTGATTCAGCAGTTGCGAGAGCAGGAATGCGACGGTGGTTTTGCCATTGGTGCCAGTGATGCCGACGGTGTGATTCAGCGCCCGCCAGGGATGTTGATGAAACCTGGCAGCGATCTTGGGCAGCAGTGATGCAAGATTCTTCGCTTCGAGATACGCAACGCCCGGTGGAATGGCAGTGCGATCGGCAGGATCATCCACATCGCAGAGGATTGCGCGTGCGCCAGCATCGATCGCAGCCGGGATAAACGCGCGGCCATCAGCGCGGGCACCCTTTCGCGCGATGAATAAAGATCCAGCGACAACTGCGCGGCTGTCTTCAGTGACAGTTGTGATCTCGATTGCCGACTCGGCAACAGCATCCATGCCAGTTGCGATCGACAGTTCTGTAAAAATCGTCGCGAGGTCCATCTCGGTGGAAAGTGTAGCACAATCTGGTGCATAGCGTGCCGCAGATGCTGTGCCCGGGCCATGTTCCATGCGATGTCGGTGTTTGCGGATCAGCCCGGCTGCAGTAGCAGACTTTCGAGATGGTCGACATCGCGGGCGAAGCCCTCATCGCGACCCTTGAGTTTGTCGACGGTCTTGCGCGCGTGAATGACCGTACTGTGATCGCGCCCGCCGAAGTGGCCACCAATCTCAGAAAAGCTGAAGCGGGTATGGCGTTTGGCCAGCCACATCCCGATCTGGCGTGGCCGCACAATGCTCTGATGCTTGTCTTCGGAAAGCAGATCGGCCCTGCGCACGTTGAAGTAGTCGCACACAATGTCGACGATGCGATCGATGGTGGGGGCATGTGAACCATCGCGGGAAAGGTGGGCATTGGTTGCCTGCCGCGCCATGGCAAGGTCGGGTTCACGTCCCGCGGTTTCCGCAAGGACGGTGAGATTGGCAATCACACTTTCGAGCGGGCGAATGTTGGAGTCGATCACCTTGGCGACATAGGACGCGACTTCATCAGTCACGGGCAGGCCGCGCAGGGCAGCCTTGGATTTGAGAATCGCGACGCGAGTCTCGAAGCACGGGCGATCCACTTGAAACACCAGCCCCGATCCAAAGCGGCTCGCCAGACGCTCTTCCAGATCGGGCACCACGCTGGGAGCAGCATCGGAGCTCATCACCATCTGCCGACCGGTCTGATGCAGCGTGTTGAAGGTATGAAAGAAGACATCCTGCGAGTTGAGACGTTGCGAGAGCAGGTGAATGTCATCCACCAGCAACACATCGACGCTGAGAAAGTGTTCGCGAAATGCATCGACAGCATTGGCAGTGAGGGCTGCGGTGAACTGTTCGTAAAATGTCGAACATGATGTGTAGTGGATGCGCTTGCTGGGATGATGTTTGATGATGTACTGACAGATGGCCTGCAGGAGATGCGTCTTGCCCAGGCCGATCCCGCCATGGATGAAGTAGGGATTGAAGGCTGAACCGGGGCTTTGTGCAACCGCCAGAGCAGCTGCGTGGGCCAGACGGTTGTCGGGTCCGACGACAAAGTTCTCGAAGTTGAAGTCGGGATGGATCAGCGTGTCGCCACTCACGCTGAAAGGCCGTCCCGGTGCGCGATCTGCCTGGCTGCCATTCTGCGCGATCGAGAGTGCGTCGCGCCGGGCTGCTTCCTCATCTTCGACGAAGCGCACCGTGAGCAGCATCTGCGTCACAGACTGGGCTGCGTCGTTGAACTGCTCGCCACACACACGTTCGAGATAACGTAGCCGGATCGGTTCGTGAATCTGCAGATACAACCTGCCATGATCGCAGGAGATTGCCTGAATGTCATCAAACCACTGTCTGCAGATGTCGGGACATTGCTTGCGCAGATGCGCAATGACAGCGTCCCTGATTTTCCCTGGACTCATTGCAGCCTCGCTGAGCACTTCACGACTCACTGTATGTCACACCACGCGCTTGCATTTGTCAGCGCACAATCCCACTGAAAGAACCTGTTCAAAGAACCTGCTCAAAAAACTCGCCGACACACCCCGTCGACGCAAACCGTTCTTCGGGCAAGTTGCCACTCACACCAGCAATGTACTGCAAGGAGGGCGCAACGTCAACCGCTTTGCGCTGGCTTTTGTGAGACACCTGAGCAGATGCCCGCTGCAGGCTCCAGAGTGCAGGTTTGCCTTTGCTATTCCTGCAGGCAGTCCCGGGTTGCACCGCAACCGTACACGACGCTATCATGTCGTCGCACGGATGGATGTGCGCGCAACCAGGAGGCGCGCAGACAGATGCATACGACAATGAATGTCACTTCATTCGACAAGGATGTCACCGCGCTTCCTCGTCCTCTGGCGTTGCATCGCCAGCTTTCGATGCGCCTTGCTGCGCTGCCAGTTCCTGTTGCGCAAACCGTGCAGCGTTGGTGCGGTGATCCATCAGGAAGTGAACACGCTGAGCGCGTTGTTCACCCAGCACGCGCAACAACTGCCCTCTGGCTGTCGACATGTTCGTCCGCCGTGAAGTATGCACCAGCACCACAGCTTCAGCCTGCCAGGCTTCAATCAACTGGGCCAGATCATCAATGTGCAGATGCTTGCCCACGCGCGAGCGGCCACGATGATCATCTTCGAAGAATGTGCACTCAGTCACCACGATGCGGGCCTTCACAAACTCATCACTGTACAGATTGGGACACAGCTCGGTATCGCCTGTATAGGCAATCAGCGGGATATCGAGGACGTGCGTGATCTCGACGCCGTCGCGCTTGAGCTCACGCAATCGTGTCTGCGGCTGATCGCGAAACTCCTCGCGCAGCTTGCTGCGCTTCTCGACCAGTGCATACCCAAGCGCTGGAACAGTGTGACTCACAGCCAAAGCCCGCAACTGAACATTGTTCTTCACCTGCATCGACTCGCCCGGCCCGAGCGGCCAGATGATGTGCGGCGTGCGCTGCTGTTCAATCCCAATCCAGCTCAGCATCATGTTCTCAAGGTGCGGGGCCAAGTCGGGGTGACAGATTACCGTTCCTGTCCCCATCTTGTGGAAGTGCCGCTGACTGAAGTAGTACGGCAGGCCGCCAACGTGATCCATGTGACCATGACTCAGCGCGATGTAAGGCGATGTCAGAGCCAGCCGCGGACACCGGCCGATGTCAAATGCGACATCCAGTTCGGGAATCTGAACACAAGTTTCTTCGCCAGCAATGCTGATCCCCTGCACCCGATAGGGCGGAAGATACAGAAAGCCGACCTGCCCCTGTCTGGGTGGCCGTTTCGGAAGCATTCGGTTGAATCCTTTCAGGACGCTCTCGCGCCAGTCTGAAGGTGATACTTGAGCGTGATAGCGTAGGCAGGAAAACTGGCAACGCGCCGCGAAGAGTCGAGATCGGGCCTCACCGAGTAGAAACGCGCTTCGGCTCGCATTTTCTGATCTTGGGTGCACTATGCTCAAGTACCATGCCGAGCGTCAGCGACGAAGCAATCTGTCTGCGGCACTGGGACTTCTCCGAGACGTCACAGACTGTCAGCCTCTTCACCCGCGAACTTGGCATGATGCGGGGGCTTGCCAAGGGGGCACGCCGTGAACGAGGCAACTTTTCCGGCGGCATCGACCTGCTGACACGTGGCAACGTCGCGCTCATCATCAAGCCAGGACGCGACCTCGTCACCATCACCGAGTGGAACCTAATCGAAGCCCATTGGAGTCTCCGCCAGCACCTGGCGCCTCACCGCGCAGCCCTGTTCATGGCTGATCTCGCACAAAGAATGGTGCACGATCACGATCCACACCCCGATCTGTACGACGCTCTTGCAATGTCGCTGGCTGCGATGCACAATCCTGAAGATGTTTTCACGAGGCTGCTTCCTTTCCTGTGGGCCCTCCTCACAGAAACTGGCTATCAACCGCAGGTGAACACCCTCGCGGACACGGCTGGCCACGCCATTGCACCGGATGTCGAGACGCTCGCGTTTGATCCACGGGCTGGTGGCGTGGTTGAAGATACTGGCCAGCCCGGCCGCTGGCGCGTTCGCCGTGAGACCGTTGCGTTGCTGCAGCAGATCGCAGCGGGCAAATGCGACGCTGGCCAGCATGATCTGGCGATCAGCGAGCGAGCGGCCCGGCTGTTGTGCGCCTACATCCGCGAGATTCTGGGCATGGAGCCGCCCACACTCAAACTGCTGTTTCACGATCTCTGAGCAAAAAATGGGCAGCGTTGCGAGCCCTTGTGTTGGCCGGGAGAGAACGGTACGATACTGGCATGCGAGTGGTGACTCAGACTGACAGGCAGACTGGATGAGCAGCGGCCCAGGCTGCCAGTCTGGTTCGGGCGAAGGCGTCAGCCCTCTCGATCCCCACAGCCTTGCAACCAGCCTCACCCCGGCCCTCATCGAACAATGTGATGGCAGGCTCAGCGACCTGCGCTGGTTCCGGGCGGACTGGCAGCGCGGCGGTGCAGCAACGGCAAGGGCTGCGTATGTGAACGATCACGGCGAGGCAGTTGATGTCGTCGTCAAGATTCCTGTCAGCGCCAACGAACTCACGTGGACACGCCGGTTGCAGCAGTGCCCATTGGATGTTGATGAAAATGGCATCCGTCGCGATCCGGTTGCGCCGCAACTGCTTGCTTCAGGCTCGGAACTGGGCGGCTACGACCTGGCCTGGCTCGTGATCGAGAAACTTGCCAGCGGACCGCTTGGAGCCCATTGGAAGGAAGGCGACATTCGCCGCATGGCAGAAGCAGCAGCTCGGTTTTATGCATTGACGAGCGACTTCCCAATGCATGGCGAACCCATCCGCGAGGATTGGCCACAACTTGTCGCAGCAGCCCGCGAGTCGGTGCGAACCAATCACATTCCCGAAGAACAACGGTGGAGAGTAGCGCTCAAGTCGCTCAACGCCATCCTTAGTGATGTTGTGGAGTTCTGGCGCAGTCGCGTCGTTGACACATGGGTGCATGGCGATCTTCATCCAGCCAACGCTATGTGCCGCAGCGACGCCCCGGGGGCATACGTCACCCTGATCGATCTTGATCGTGTGCGGCCCGGACATTGGATTGAAGATGCGATCTATCTCGAACGGCTGCATTGGGTGATGCCTGACCGTATCAAGACTGAGAAACCAGTCCGCGAGATTGCAGATGCACGCAAAGCGCTGGGACTCGCCCACGATCAGCATACAGTTCGGCTGGCGCTGGCGCGGCGAATGCTGCTGGCTGCAACAGCCCCGCGGTTTCTCAGCACCGAAGGAAACCCGGTCCACCTGGCTGCCTGTCTGAGCCGACTCGAATCCGGCCTGCGTGAATGGTAAGGATCAAGCCCCGCTTCCCCGTCTACACTGCACAGCTTCTTTCTGCTGGATGCGCCGAAACTGCATCTCTCATTCATCACATCCAGCAAGGCCACCAGACAGAAAGCCAACGATGGGCGATCGCGAACCACAAGATCAACAGGAAGTGCCAGTCGCCACTGCCCGCCGCGCAGGAGCACCCGTAGCGCCTGCGCCGCCGGTCTCGCAGACGGCTGTTGCCTCGCTGGTGTGCGCGTTGCTGTTCTGCATTCCCCTGATTCCATCAACTGTTGCGGTATTGCTGGGCGTCATGGCGCTGCGAACGATTCGCGCAAGTGGCGGCAGACTTGCAGGCGATGGCCAGGCTCGCCTTGGCATTATCCTCGGGGTTGCCGGCCTTTTCATTCAATATGTTTCATTCAGCATCTTCGTCACGAACTATCAGGATTCGCTGCAGACGAGAATCGTGACCGCAGTCGAGCAGACACTCAACGCTCCCGAAAATGCAATCGCTCTGCATTGGGACGCGGACAATGTTGCTCTCGAACAGAAAGATATTGCCCAGTTCGCACAAGCAGCCATCGACCGTTACGGAGCGCTCCAGCGGGTTCAACTTACATTCGCAGTCACGCCGGGCAGTACCCGGATACTTTCGGTTCCCATCACATATTACTTTGCACGTGGCAGCCGCGTTGGAGGGGCAGAGTTTCTGCAGCAGTTCGGCTTTACACCCATCCTGCGGTTACGATCGCTGGAAATCTCCGATCCCGAAAGGGGCGATCTGCGCATTCCTGTTGCGACGGACCTGTAAAACACCATCGCATGACACACTCTGATTCCAATAGTAATTCGCAGAGAACGTTACAGAATGGCGGCGACGCTTCTGTGCCTGCAACTGCGCCCGCCCTCAGCGCCTTTGCGGTGACATCATTCATATCAAGTTCCATCATCTGCTGTCCAGCCACTGCATTGCTGGGAATTGTGCTTGGCATCGCGGCGCTGGTTTCAATCGCAGCCCATCCTCACGCTCGCCGTGGCAAGGGCTTTGCAATTGCAGGGATCGCGATTGGCATTGCTGTCACGATTGGATGGGGTGTGGCGATGTACATTCGCATCGATCTGCAGAAGAAGATCGACATCAGTCTGCGAACCCATCCTGAAGAGGCCATGGCCGCTGCCTTTGCAGGCGACCCGGCAGCGTTCCGCCACCGCGCAGTTGGTCCGCTGGCCCGGATGAGTGATGAGGAGATCACGAATGTCGTTGCGCAATTGCGGAAGCGCTATGGCGAGTTTCGAAGGCTGACTTTCGATGAAGCAGAGATGCTGCGCAACCCGCCCGATATCGCCAGTTTGACCTCGGGTGAACTTGTCTATCCATTCGAGTTTTCTTTTGATGGCAGAACCCTGCCCGGGCGACTGGTTCTTACACAGCGCAGCGATCAGGGTTCGAACGTGTGGAGCGAGATTCGCATTCGCTCCTATGAAATCATCGACGCTGATCTCGGGAATATCATGCTTCCACCGCCATGAGTATGTTCAGAAACATAATGAAGCGAAGGAATGAGCAACATCAGGAACGCTCGAAGCAGAGGCAGACGCCACCTGCTGCTGTGCGCCGCATGCGCGACGCTGATCCCGGCGCGCCGGTGATTGAAGTTGAGAATGTCGTCAAGCGATTTGGCGAACAGACAGTGCTCGATGGCATTTCCCTGAAAGTATACCGTGGCGAGACCATGGTCATCATGGGCGGCTCAGGATCAGGAAAGTCGACGATCCTGCGGCTGATGATTGGTTCACTTCAGCCTGATGAAGGGCGCATCCTGCTCTTCGGACAAAATCTGACGGAGCTCGATGAAGAAGGCCTCGATGCAGTGCGCAGACGCATCGGCATCCTCTTTCAGTCCGGCGCTCTCTTTCAATCAATGACAGTTGCAGAAAATGTGGGCCTGCCATTGCAGGAACACACCATGCTCGATCAGAAGATTATTGATATTCAGGTCAAGATATATCTGAACCAGGTCGGATTGTTCGAACATGGCGACAAGATGCCATCACAGATCTCCGGCGGCATGAAGAAGCGAGCTGGTCTGGCTCGAGCACTGGCGCTTGATCCGGAAGTCGTGTTTTATGATGAGCCATCGGCTGGCCTTGACCCGGTCACCTCAGCTGAAATTGATCAACTTATATTGGATGTCACGCGCAAGCTCGAAAAGACCAGCGTGGTTGTAACGCACGAAATGGATAGCGCGTTCTGCATAGCAGACCGCATGGCCATGCTCGATCGTGGCAGAATGCTGCGGATTGATCGTCGCGAAGCTTTCGAGCAACTGCGCGATCTGGATGAGCAGGCGGTGGCTGCATGCAGCCAGGATGATCAACTCATTCGGCAGTTCCTGCGGGGCGATCCGCACGGGCCAATCACCGATCGCCGCGAACAGACGAACTTTGCGGAAGATCTCTTAGGAATTGAAATCCCCACCATGACCCGCGCACCAGCCGTGGAGTCGACGCGCGTTGTGGATTAGTGCAACCGCAAGTCCAGCAGTTCCCGTTTCGTCGTCCCCGCGCAGGCGGAACCCAGACGGACGTCGCTCCGGCAACTGAAGCACCAAAGTAGCACGCACGCACGCCGCGCCCCGACTGGATTCCCGCCGCCGCGGGAATGACAACACGGCGCGCAACCTCGAAGAACACGAAGTCAGGACACTAATTCTAACGATCGGATCGTCGAATATCGCCAAGATCTACCACGATCCGCCCGTGACGATACCAGTCGACATTTAACGTTCGCGAATCAATGAATGTCAGAACCAGACAGTTGGCTCTCGTGGCATCAGCATAATCTGAGTCGCCCAGCCCGGGTCCTGCGTGCTGACTGTTCTTATGTTTCTGCGCATGAAAGTGAAAATGGAATGCAGCGAGGTATCCGGCGTCGAACATTTCCTGGCTGGCCTGAAAGCGATTGTCATGCATGCGAACTCGAGGCGGAAACTCAAGGAGTTCAAATCGGTTCTGAGCATCCAACTGCATGACTCCGCCATATTCGGTTGATGTGTCAGCCCGATCTCGTTCGGCAAAGTCAAAGAAGTGCTCAACAACCTCCGGCACCTGCATGGCCCGCAGAGCCATGAGCATGGCTGCCAGATCGCCCCATGTGAGTTCATCGCGATGCTGACGCAGTGACTGATTATTCGTCCCGACATATCCGGAATAGCTGCGATCCTGCGCGTACCCATGTCGCTCAGCCTTCTCGAGCATTGTCTCGACACGAGCATAAAGCGCATCGCGGGTCTCCTGAAGAAGCGCAGGCTCGTGCTCAGCAATCGCAACAAGGATTGGAACATCACGCAACGCAAGCGATGCACGCACGTGTTGTGGGAGTGAAGACACAACTGTCCGGGCCCGCTCCCAGAACTGGCTGTGCTCGGGCTGCCTGAGCTTGCGGACCCAAAGAATCTCTTCATGATTGGCTGGCACAATTGCAAGTTCAGTCGCCGAAGCGCGCAGGTCATTCAGCATGGCATCTTCGGACGACACATTGCTCGCAGCCAGCAGTTCCACCAGTCGGCCCCGCTCGCCTGATTGAACGAGCAGTGTCCAACACGCGTTGCGAAGTCCCTGCTGGGCGACGCTGTTGTTTTCCAGCATGGTTGCAAAGACGACTTCATGCACTCGATCTTCACCATGCAGTTGCGCGAGTGCAAGACGTTCCGGCCGCTGGGCGTCGCGCTCGGTCCATCCGCTGATGGGCACGGCCCACGCACGGATCAGACCGGGCGTGAGGTCGACCCAGTTGCGTTCTGCAATGATCTCGCACAGTCGTCGCCGCCATTCCAGCGCTCCCAACTGTGCAAGGCGAAAAGTGAGGGTCTCCTTGAGAAGTTCCGGCTCACGCTGGGCCAGCAACTCCAGTGCACGTTCGCGGCTGGGGACGGTATAGCCAGCTCGATACATCATGCCCCGCAGCGCTTTGATTTCATCGTCGCTGAGCGTCGGCTGGGCTTCGAGCGCAGTGATCACAGCTGCAAACACGCGAGGACTCTGTTCAGGATCAGATAGCTGCGCTGCAGGATTCTCAACTTTGATCGAAGTGGAGCAACCTGCCAGGCACGCCAGCACGCACATGACAATGGGGCGGGTCAATCGGGTGAATCGATGCATGACGAGAGTGTATGTGTGCCAGAGCCTACCATCCTGTGATGGCCAAGACCAGTGATATATCTGAATTGCATGAGCAGGTGGCATCTGTGATTGCAATGATGCGCCCAGCCATTCAGGCTGATGGTGGCGACGTTGAACTCGTGCAGGTCGATGAACGCAATGTTGTGCATGTGCGCTTTCATGGTGCATGCGTGGGGTGCCCATCTGCTTCGATGACGCTGCATTCAGGCATCGCGCGGCGGATCATGGAGCGCATCCCGCAGATTACAGGCGTCGAGCTGATTGAATGAGGAGTGAGCATCGGGTAACCTGCAACGTTCGGGCGAACCCGCTGTTCAAGTATACGATGAGACGATTTTCGATAACTCTGCTTGTGATGTGTCTGATGCTGTGTTCGCGGCTGGCTGCGGCCCAGAGCGAACCGAGAATCGCCATCAACGAGCCCTTCCCGGTGATCACGCTTCCTGCTCTTGATGGCAGCATGATGTCTGTTGCAGACTTTCGCGGCAAGCGCATTCTGTTGCATGTCTTTGCGTCGTGGTGAGCGGGCTGTCGTGTACGCGTGCCCGTGTGGCACGAACGAACTCAAGACCAACAGGCGTCAGGCGAGCTTCAGATGCTGGGCATCGTGCAGGAACAGCATGGCGATCGGGCCGCTCTTTTCATGCAGTGGAAAAACATGGATTGGCCCATCATGGTCGACTCGCTTGATCAGCTCGATGTCAGCCTTGTGCCCATACATGTCCTCATCGATGAACATGGCATCGTGCGCAGCATCAATCCCAGCGAAAACGACTTTGCTGTATTCATGAAGCGCGAGTTTGACGTTGAATCGCACACGCCGCTGAACGATGACAGAGCGATCGTGTCCCTGCTCCCGGGTGATGAGGCATTTCTGCGGGCGTCAACAGCCGCGAACGCAATGGAAGATCGCGCACGAGCATGGGCAACTGCAATCAAGTTGTATTCAGATGCAATCGCAAACGCGCAGGAAGACAACACTGGCCGCCTGCACTTTCGACTTGGCGTTGCATATCGGGCCCGGGCAGATTCAGGTGTTGCGCAACCTGGTGACTTCGAGCGCGCGATTGAA
Source organism: Phycisphaerales bacterium (assembly GCA_051004555.1). Classification (GTDB taxonomy): domain Bacteria; phylum Planctomycetota; class Phycisphaerae; order Phycisphaerales; family SM1A02; genus JBPCKF01. Next base: position 23,460 of record JBPCKF010000008.1, read on the forward strand.
CATTGGGTGGCTGCCCGCGCGACTGATCCCAATCAATACATCTGGCGGCGACGGATTCAGCAGTATGGGCCGCGATTGGACAAACCGTATTCGTTTTACGACTGGGTCAGCCAGGCCCGCGAAGATATCAAGGCTCGTGGAGAAACGCCAGTCGAGCTTCGCATCGAGCCGCGCGGTGCTGAACTTGCAACGCCCGTAAAGACGATGAACACCGCAGTCACCGCTGATGTTTCCCAGAGGCTCGCAGAATACGACGCGGTCACAGCAGATGGTGCGGGTGACAACGCATTGCTTGCGATTGAAACAATTGTCGTGCCCCATACCAACGCCACCGATGTTTATCGCGTCCACATTGTTTTTCAGCCGCGCGCCCGTGTCGATGCTCACTGGAACAACGAAGCAGAGCCGATGCAGGTCATTATCGACGTCCCCGACGGCTGGGAGATTGATGAGAACGTGCACGAGCTCGCAAATGCTGAGACCGCTGCCTCGAATGAACGCCGGCTGGTCGAGTGTGAAGTCCGCCGCACGGACGAGGCCGATTCGGACACTGCCCCGGTGCTGCGCTTCCGTGCGGTCTATAACATCTGCGAAGGGATCGATGGCGTCTGCATGTTTCGCCGCAGCGATGGTGTGGTGCATCTGCCATCATCTTGATCAGGAAGATATTCCGCAGACGGGGTGGCCGCGAGCCGATAAATCAATGGCGGGGGTGGCTGAACGGGGGAGTGGTTGAACCTTCGGTTGGAAAACGTGCATGATAACTCCGCTCGATAATTCCGATCTGCAGCTTGGCGATGCAATCATCGCCCCGGGCACCACGCGCGATGTGCGCCTGAGTATCAGCGAGTCATATGCAGGCGATCCGGTGCATGTCCCGGTTCGTGTCATCCGCGCTCACGAACCGGGGCCCGTGGTTCTTCTGACCGCAGCTGTGCATGGCAACGAAATCAACGGGACGGGCATTCTGCGCGAGCTCATTTTCGATTCGCCACTGCAACTGCAGCGAGGCACAGTGATTTGCGCACCTCTGGTGAATGTGTTCGGCTTCGAACATCGCAGCCGCTATATGCCCGACGGGCGAGATCTCAATCGCTGCTTCCCCGGATTTGCTAATGGCAGTCTGGCATCGCGCTACGCGCACATTATTATGGAAGAGCTTATCGAGAACTGCCATTATGCAATCGATATTCATTCCGCAGCTGATACACGCACCAACTATCCCAATATTCGTGGCGACTTGCGCCATCAGAAAGTGGCGGAGATCGCCGAAGCATTCGGATGCGAACTGATGGTGAACGGACGCGGCCCCGTCGGCAGCTTCAGAAGGGCAGCCACCGACAGCGGACGTCCCACGATTCTGCTCGAAGCAGGCGAAGTCAATAAGATGCAGCCGGGCATCATGGCGGTTGGTGTCCGCGGCATCCGCAACGTTCTGATTCATTTGAACATGCTGGAAGGGACAATCGAAAAGCCTGCATTTCAAACTCGTGTGCGCAAGTCAATCTGGGTGCGGTCTGCACTTGGTGGCTTGTTACGATTTCATGTGACGCCTGGCCAGATCGTCGACCAGGGACAGCCACTCGCGACAACGGAAAGCATCTTCGGCGAAGCCCGATCAATTGTCATCGCGCCCAGCGACGGCATTGTTCTAGGCATGGCCACACATCCTGCAGCGCATCCGGGTGAACCGATCTGTCATATTGCGATCCCGCGAAGATCAATTAAGGGCATTCGTAAGGCTATTGAGCAGGCAGCACGCAATCGGCCGATGGCCCAGGTGCGAAATCAACTCGCAGCAAATATGAGCGTGTCACCGTCTCCGAATAGTGCAGCCTACGGTGACAGCAAATGATGCTGGGTCCGTATGTCTGATCTTCTATTCATTCACATTGAAGATGCTGATGACCCACGATTGAGCGACTATCGCGATATTCGTGATCGCGATCTGCGAGGCGAAGCGGGACGGCCGGGCCTCTTTATCGGCGAGCAGATGCTGACAATCGAAAAGATGCTGTCAGTCCCGGGAATGACCAGGTCAATTCTTATAGACGCCCGCTGGCAGGAGCGTATTCGAAACGCTGCAAAGGGACGCAGCCAACCCGAGCCGATTTCTGTCTATATTGCAACCAGCACGATCATGCAACAGGTTGCAGGCTTCCGCATTCATCGAGGCGCGCTGGCCTGCGGCTATCGCCCGCCCGCGAGCACGCTCACAATCGATCATGCGATTGCGAATGTGCCCGGCCCACTGACGCTGCTGGCGTGCGAAGATATTGCTAACATCGATAATATTGGCGGCCTGTTCCGAAACGCTACAGCGTTCGGCATTCATGGCGTGGTGCTGAGTCCGCGCTGCCACGATCCTCTGTATCGAAAGTCTATTCGCGTGTCGATTGGGCACGTGCTCACAATGCCGTGGGCCCGCAGTACCGATTGGCTGCCCGACTTGGAGCGCCTGCGCACGACATGGAATCTCACCCTTATTGCAGCTGCAACCTGCAGCAGCGCGGTGCCGATCGATGCGGTGACGCCTCCGCAGCGGACAATGATCCTTATGGGCTCTGAATACGAAGGTATCTCAGCTGCAACATTGGAATGTTGCGATTATGTTGTCCGCATTCCAATGGCAGCTGGGGTCGATTCTTTGAATGTCAGTACCGCAGCCGCAGTCATGATGCACCGCTTCAGTCGCGGTGTACGGGTGTAGCAGTGCGCGTAGCTGTGTCGTGCTTATGAGAAAAGCGCACTCGAAGCGAAACGATGCCGAGAATCAACATCCATATTGCAATAAGTGCAAGGCCGAGTATCTCACGGCTCTGTTCGATCGCGGGCGTCTCAGCCTTCATCGATTCGAACAGTTGCGTGAACGTAAAGCCGCGGGTGTTGAGCGCGATCACAACCGCCCACAATATGGCAGCGCCTTCCAGCGTAAATGCCGCCAATGCTGTCCATCGACGAATTGGAGAAAGACTGACAACCGCAGCGGCGAGATAGAGGATGATCCACAGCTAGGGATCGGGATCATTATACTGCAGCGCTGCTGAAACAAGAAACAGCGCGCCGAACACCATGCTGATGATGCGAAAGAGTGTCATTACATCATACCTCTAGAATAAGAGCAGACAGAGAAGAATCCACACTGCAGCGATCACCATGACAATCGCGGTGTATCCCACAATATCACGCGCTCGGACGCCAGTGATCGCGAGCAACGGCAGCGCCCAAAATGGTTGTAACATATTCGTCAGTTGGTCGCCGTACGCGACGGACATAATCATGCGTCCGGGTTCGATGCCAGCAGCGAATCCAGTTTCAAGAGCGACTGGCCCTTGAATGCCCCATTGTCCACCTCCCGACGGCACGAGCAGATTCACAACTCCTGCAGAGAGAAAAGAAAGACAGGGAATGGTCGTTTCGTTGCCGATGGTATTGAGCCACGCAGCGATGCGTTCGATGAGGCCCGCCTCGACCATCATGGCCATGATACCTGCGTACAGGGGGAATTGCAGAATAATCGCGCCGCAACCGCGCGCGCCTTCGGAAATGGACTGCATGTACGATCGTGGCGATGCATGTAGAATAAGTCCGAGCGCAATCATGAAAATATTGACTTCGTCGAGGCCGAGACGGGCAAAGCCCCGCAGCGTCGCGCCCGTCTGACGAAGCATGCCTGCTTCTGCGCTGGCATTGCCGACCACATATCCATACCTGAGAAACGCTGCCAGAAGACCGAGCGCGAGCAGCCATGCCACGATCGCTGATGTATCAAGGCGATCGGGGAATGTATGCGTGCCGCACGCCTCTGGTTGCAAATCTGACGATTGAGACGTGTCATGGGCGAACGCTGATATTGTTGTCATTTCCTCACGGCGTCGCGGCGCGAGTATTGCAAGGACACACGGCGCAATCACAAGAAGTCCGCCTGTGACAATAATATTACGAGTGGAGAGAATGGTTTCTGTCAGCGGCACGCCAGCGTCATCAAGATTCTGAAGATACTGCGCGGGAATAACTTTGGCTGCCCCTTCAAAGCTGGTCATTGCAAGTGGAGCGGAACCCGAGAAGCCGCCATGCCAGACCAGCAGGCCCATATAACCTGCAGCGCAAATGAGCGGGTAATGAGCAGCAATGCCGCGCGATTCAAGTGAGCGGCCGACTTCACGCGCCAGGATGGCCCCGACAATGAGACCCAGGCCCCAGTTCAATATCGCTGCGAGACAAGCGATCGTTGCAACCAGCGCAGCTGCTGACGCTGTCGAATGTGGAACACGCGCCAGCGCGTTGATGATTCGCCGGATCGGCCGCGCTTCAGCAAGGGCGTGGCCGGTCACGAGGACCAGGCACATCTGCATACCGAACGCCAGAAACTTCCAGAGGCCGTCGCTGCTTCGCCAGGCATCCAGGAGTGCGGTCAGGCGTGTTCCGCCCTCGGTCAGTTCGAATCGCCCCAATGTCAACGCCAGAACAGCCGTAAAAAGTGTCAGCAGAATGGCAATGACAAATGGATCGGGCACGATGCGCTGAAAGACAGCGCTGATGCGAAGACCGATGCGGCTGATATTGATCATGCACGCAGGATAGTGCCCTTGCGTGTCCGCCGCCAAATGTCTCAGATCACCCGGTCATGCCCGCTGATGTTATGTGCAGGCAGTGTATTGAGTTCCACAATCTGCTGTGCTTCATTCTGCTGCTTCTTTGCGGAGTCTGTGTCGGCGAGATCGCTGTGACAACTGAGCTTTTCTTCGGCCTCGTCGTGTTCGTGCGTGCCCTTCATCGTCTTGCGCGTCTTTGAAGCGAGGCGATGAATCTCGGCCGGGTCGAGCACGCCGCGCTTTTCGAGAATCGCGCGCTGCTCTTCTGACAACGCATCAGTTCGACGGGGTTTGTCCCAACCAAATGCATCGTCCTTCCCGCTGGCAAACTCCTGAATCTCGCGCGAGATACGGACGCTGCACCAGTCGTGGCCGCACATGGCGCAGAAATCAGTATCAACATCAAGATCTTCATCGTGGTAGGCCCGGGCGGTGTCGGGATCGAAGCTGAGTTCAAAGTGCATTTCCCAGTTGAGTGCTGCGCGGGCCTTTGTCAGTTCGTCATCTCGATCGCGTGAGCCGGGAATGCCCAGCGCGACATCAGCTGCGTGGGCTGCAATCTTATACGCAATACAACCTTGCTTGACATCATCCTTCTTTGGCAATCCCAGGTGTTCCTTGGGCGTGACATAACACAACATGGCTGCTCCATGCCAGGCCGCTGAGGTCGCGCCGATGCATGATGTAATATGGTCATACCCGGGAAAAATATCCGTGACAAGCGGACCCAGCACATAAAAGGGCGCGCCGTGACACAGCGAACGTTGCAGCTTCATATTATATTCGATCTGATCGAAGGGAACATGGCCCGGTCCTTCGACCATGACCTGCACGCCGTGCTGCCAGGCCCGCTCGGTGAGTTCGCTGATGGTCTGCAGTTCTGCAAGTTGCGCCTGATCGGTCGCATCAGCCAGGCCGCCAGGCCGCAGTCCATCGCCAATCGAAAATGACACATCATATTGTCGAAGAATACAGCAGATATCGTCCCACACTTCGTACATGGGATTCTCCATATTATGATGGAGCATCCACTTGGCAAGCAGCGAGCCGCCGCGCGAGACGATACCAATCAGCCGGTTTTTCACAAAGCGCAAATGACCACGGCGGACGCCAGCATGAACTGTCATGTAATCCACGCCTTGCTGCGCCTGATGCTCGATCGTATTAAGAATAATGTCGCGATCGAGATCTTCAAGACGGCGGCCGATGATCATCGAATAAATCGGGACAGTGCCGATCGGGACTGTGGAGTGGGCGAGAATTGCTTCCCGACATGCATCAAGGTCACCTCCGGTTGAAAGGTCCATGACGGTGTCAGCGCCCCACCTGATTGCCCAATTCAGTTTCTCAAGTTCTTCATCGGTGCCGGAAGAAACAGGCGATGCACCCATATTCGCGTTGATTTTCGTCAGCGATGCGCGGCCGATACACATCGGATCGAGTTGCCGAGCAAGGTGATTGACATTGGCTGGAATGATCATGCGTCCACTTGCAACTTCGTCGCGCACCTGCTGAGCAGTAAGATGCGGTTCGCGTTCAGCAACGCGGTGCATTTGCGGAGTGATCGTGCCGAGGCGGGCGTACTCGAGCTGTGTGCGTGGCACAAATCCGCGCGGAAACGTCACGGTGCGATCGATCCCGCGGGCGTCAGAAAATGTCACTGAATCGGTGCTTATATTGCTGGCAGCGGCAGGGTGTCCATTGCTTCTTTGCTTCTGAACAATGTGCACCGTCCAACCTTCGGGAAGAAAGTCCCACGCGGTTCGCTGACTGGCCGCTGGCATGCCGGGCGTATCAGGCGACGCAAACATATATGGCCCGCCAATGTCACTTGCAAGGGCAAACGAGCCTGGCGTTGTTACTGATGTGTCGCTGCCGGGATTGGCTGCGTCATGCAGCGGCAGATCAAACGTGCCTGCCTCGCGCGCATTCTGATGTTGGTTGGATGGTGAATGTGGTGTCATTGTCGCGTTCCCTCCGCCGGCATGATCCGGATCAGGTTCTACGGGTTCATCTCAGGCCGCGCGTGCGACCGCCCCGAGCGTATCGATGTGAGTTCGATGTGATTCTATGTCACTACTCAACTCGCGTGCGGCGGGTTCTGCTGCAGCGTCCAGTTCAGCACCGATGGGTTGGGAAGTGTCTGGGTGTCGACTCCCAGCTGCCGCAGCATGTTCAGACATTGGGCCCGATGATGCATGCCATGGGTTGCCACATGCGTGATCACAGCGCCGCGGGTAAATGTGTAGGTCTTGCCGCGCCACTCGCGCGTGACGACTTCATCAAGCGGATGCGTGCGTGCCAACTGGTCGAACTCATCAGCAGCCTCATCATGCAATGATTTGATTGCCGCAACGGTAAGATCGCCCCCTTCTTCCAGTCGCGGCCGCGCTTCGCGTTGAGCAAGGACATCGCTCCAGGCACGGATCGCAGCAACGACATGACGGAGGGTTGCGTGCAGCGATTCTAATCCCATCGGAAATGCCTGGTGCCATTGCTCAGTGCTGAGACCGTTACACGCATCGAGCACATCATTGGTCGCCCAGCGATTGTGATCGAGAAGAATATCAAGCGGGTCTGATTGCATCATTGATCAATGATAGACGCGAATCAGGGAAGTTTACAAAGCAACATTTAGCGTTTAGTACTAAAGTGCGAGTAAAACGCCGAAGCATCGAGAGTTTGAACCGCCGAGGCGCTGAGGCGCCGAGGGGGAAGAGTGTAAAAAAAAACGCAGGAAGCCCGACGGCGCACCGTTGATCAACGGATCGGCATCCCATCAACTCATCTGAATCTCGGCGCCTCGGCGGTTCAACCCGCGCAACCAATCCACGCAGCGTTGCATATTGTTGAGCATGATCACTTCAAGAGCACGTTTCAGGTTTTCTCTCCTCGCTGCGACCACACTTCTCGCGGGAATTGCTGGAGCGGATATCGCCTTGCCGGGCGTATTTTCAGATCACATGGTGCTGCAACGCGGCTGCGAGATGACGGTGTGGGGACAGGCTGATCCGAGCGAGACCGTGCGTGTCACCCTGGGCGAAAGCGTCGCAACAACAGTTGCTGCGCCTGATGGTTCGTGGCAGGTTCATCTTCCAGCTGCCGATGCGGGCGGCCCATTGCTGCTGACTGTCGCCGGCAAGAATGAGTTGCAGTTCGAGGATGTGATGATTGGCGACGTGTGGGTGTGTTCCGGTCAATCCAACATGGAGTGGCCGGTGAGCGCCTCGCAACATGCAGCTGAAGTGATTGCTGCTGCAGGCGAACATCCCAACATTCGCCTGCTTCATATGCCGCGCAGCGTTGCGGGTCAGCCGCTGCAGGATGTGCCAGCGACATGGGCGCGATGCTCAGCAGAGTCGGTGCGAGGCTTTTCTGCAGTGGGGCTGGCATTCGGAATGGCGGTCGCAGAAAAAGAGAATGTCGCGATCGGGCTCATCGAATCTGCATGGGGCGGGACGCGTATCGAGCCGTGGACCGCTCGAGCTGGCTTTGCAGATGTGCCTTCACTCCAAACGATTGCTGAAGAGATTGCCCAGGCCAATGCCACATTCGCAGAGCAGGTGCAACAAGACGCTGCAGCTGAGCATCCACTGGCCAGTCACACTGCGCCAACAGGGTTGTACAACGCGATGATCGCGCCGTTGACCCACTTCGCGATCGCAGGCGTGATCTGGTATCAGGGCGAATCCAACGTTGGAGATGGGGCACTGTACACCGACAAGATGCGCGCACTCATCAGCAGTTGGCGAGGGGCCTGGCACCGCGACGATCTGCCTTTCTTGTGGGTGCAACTGGCGCCGTTCAACTACGGCCAGTCTCGTGAAGGCCAGCTGCCACTGCTGTGGGAAGCGCAACAGAAGGCGCTTGCGATTTCCAGCACAGGCATGGCTGTGATCAACGACATCAGCAATGTCAGCGACATTCACCCGCGCAACAAACAGGAAGTTGGCCGCCGCCTTGCGTTGATCGCACTTGCGCAGGTGTATGGACATGATGATGTTATGTGGTCAGGGCCGGTCTTCAAACGCATGACGATCCAAGACAGCCGCGCAACGCTCACGTTCGACCATGTGCATGGCGGTTTACAGTCGCGCGATGGCGAAGCAATCAGCCACTTCGAGATTGCAGGCGAAGATCAGGTCTTCGTATCAGCCCAGTCGCGCATCGAGAACGACAGCATCATCGTGTGGAATGATGCGATCGCGCATCCGGTCGCAGTACGATTTGCATGGAGTCAGACCGCAGAGCCGAATCTCGTGAACGGTGCGGGGCTGCCCGCAGGCGCGTTCCGCACCGATACCTGGGAGTGATGTTCGCGGCTTGGATCTATCCCGCTGCGAACGCGCGTTCTGCGAGGTCGATGGCTCTGCCCAGCGCTGCAGCTTTGCTGACTGTTTCCTGATATTCGCGGGCTGGGACTGAATCTGCGACGATGCCTGCGCCTGCCTGCAGATGCACTGTCCACCGCTGCTGCTTGTCGAACGCAGCGATGGGGAAAATCATGGTGCGCAGCGTGAGCGCGATATCCATGTTGCCACTAAAGCTCACGCCGCCGATGCCGCCACCATATGGGCCGCGCCGCGTCGGTTCGAGCGAGTCGATGATCTGCATGGCCCGCACCTTGGGAGCGCCGCTCACCGTCCCGACAGGAAGTGTCGCGCGCAATGCGTCCCAGCAGGTTGCGTCACTGCGCAGGTGGCCGGTGACGGTTGAAGAAATATGCATGACATGGCTGTAGCGCTCGATCTCCATAATGCGATCGAGCGTGATTGATCCGATATCACACACGCGTCCCAGATCATTGCGGGCGAGATCCACCAGCATGATGTGCTCAGCCCGTTCCTTCTCATCTGCAAGCAGTTCCTGCGCGAGGGCTGCATCTTCCTCGATGGAACTGCCGCGCATGCGCGTGCCTGCAAGTGGGCGATTTGTCACAATGCCGTCGTGCACTCTGCAGAGAATCTCCGGGCTGGACGCCACCATGATCGAGCCTTCCGCCTGCAGATAAATCATGTAAGGCGAAGGATTCACCACACGAAGGGCGCGGTACACATCAAACGGATCAGCCGTGGTGTTTCGCACAAAGCGCTGACTGAGGACGACCTGAAACGCGTCGCCCGCTGCGATGTATTCCTTTGTTTCAAGAACAGCCGTCTCGAAATCTTCGCGGCATGCGAAGTTGGACGTGCCGGGGGGCGTGGGAAGAGCCGCAACGTCAATGTCAATATTCCCCATTCGCAGATGTGGGGCAGGCGTGTTCAGGGCCTGCAGCACAGCCTCAATCGCGCTGCAGCCGCGCTGCCATGCATCACCTGGCGACTCACCATCATCAAGCATGACATGCGTAACGATCGAGGCCGACTTTGCAACATGATCGAAGATGACAACAGTTTCGTACAGGCCGAAATGCAGATCAGGCAGATTGCGATCATCGTGCGGCGCGCTGAGAAATGGCAGCTTGCCAGCTTCAAGATAACGGACAGTGTCGTAACTTGCGTAGCCGACCCACCCGCCAGTGAACGCGTCGGGCAGGCGCGTCGCACATGCATCGCTTGTGATTATTGCTGCGCGCTGCGAACAGCCGCGCTGGCGCATCTGTCGCTCGACCTCTGCAAGAGGATCGTCGCAGGAGAATGTTCGCGACGCATTCTGATCTCGATGATGATCGCGAAGCGTGACTTTGTCCGCATACGCGATCATCTCGACAGTTGGCTGCGTGCCGAGAATGGAAAAGCGGCCGACACGATCGCCATTCTCCACCGACTCAAACAGGAAGCTCGGGGCTGTGCGTTCATCGGGGGCCACGAGTCTGCGATAGGCAAGGACGGGCGTGAGTTGATCACTCAGAAAATGCGCGACCAAAGCCTGGCGACAACCGGGCTGAGCCTTGCTGATGAACGAGTCGCGATCGGGCAGGATCATGGCCGAGTGTAGCAGTGCGCCAAACCCCTGCAACATCAGCGAGCAGCAGGGGGTATCATTCTGCAGCGCGTCTCATCGTGCAACGCCCACAGCTATAGAGAAAGAATCCATCAATGAAGAACATCAGCATCACCATCAACACCGCCGTCCTCTCCGCCATCGTCCTCGGAACCGCGATGGCCACCGCCACGCTTCTTCCCGCAGCAACTGCTCTGGCTGGTCCCACCTGGCTCAGCCGCAGCGTGCACATTGCAGCAGAGCCGCCCACCATGGAGGAAGCGCTGGAACTCGTTGACGCAGAAGAATGGGAAGAGGCCAAGGCTGCGTTCGCTGCCATCCACGAAGCTGAACCCGAGAACGAAATGGCGTTCTTCATGCTCTCGTATACCACCCACGCCAATGGCGATCTCGAAGAAGCAATCAAACTCCACAAGGAGGTCGCGAAACTCGAGCGGTTCCGCCCGGTCGCCCTCTACAACACCGGCTGTGCTTACGCGCTGCTCGGCAAAAAGGATCAGGCGTTCGAAGCCCTCGCAGCTGCGAAGGAAGCAGGCTTCGACAATCCCAATCAAATCGAGATCGACTCCGACCTCGACTCATTACGCGATGATCCACGCTTCGAAGCACTCTTTGGCGACGGCGACAACGCCCCAGCCGACGCTGGCGCAGCCACCGCGATCAACCTTGCATCGCTCCAAGCCCCTCGCCAACTCGACTTCATGGTCGGAACCTGGAAACTCATGATCGAAGACCACGAAATCGGCAACGATGAGACCGTTTCCATTCTCGATGGCCACGTCGTCGAACAACACGGCCAGATCAGAAACGAAGCAGGCGAAGTGCTGAAGTATAAATGTCTCTTTGCGCACGACACGGAAAGCAATACCTGGCACGCAACATGGGTCAGCAATCAGGGCCACTACGACCTGCTCACTGGCAAGCTGAGCGACGATGGCACAATGGTGTTCAGCCAGCCCATCGTCAAGGGCCGCGCCGGCGAACAGGGGCGCATGACGCTGCGCAATGTCACCAGCAACGGCTACCAACTGCTCTGGCAACTCTCACCAGATGGCAACCAATGGGAAACACAGGCCACCATCGACTTCGTCCGCTCAGGCAGGTGAAAGGCCCAGCCCCGTTTCGATAAGTCGTGCACTTTGTAACGCTTGCGTTTTCGCAATGGCTGCAATTGCCGATCAGTTGTCGAGTTCGCGCAGCTCGGCTTCGAGGGCTCGGCGATCATCTTCGGGGAGGGTTTGATTGCGCAGTTTTTCGCGAATGGCTTTCCGCTGGCGATTGATTTCCTCGGCGTTGTACTCGCGGTCCCATGGTCGATTGCCCTGATGCCAGGCGGGAAGCTGGTGCATCTGTTCCGCATCGAGGACTTGAGCAAGGAGTATCCACTGCAGTCTATTGAGGGCTTCACGTTCATAGCCGCGTGCTGCCAGAAGCGACCAGTAATCCCGCATTTCTCCGTCGGTGTCGTACGTTCCCAGCGTCGTGGTGCGGTAGATGCCGATGTATGCATCGTTCATTCTTGCAGAATGATCATCGTGCTGCTGGTTGTATCGGGCAAGGTGTAGCGTGAGGGCGCTGCGCTGATCGCCATCGAGACTCGGGAGTTCTGCGGCCTGCTGGTAGAGTGCTGCTGCTGAGGCGTGATCGGGATACACCAAGGGCGAGGATGCCCGCTGATAGAAATCGACCACGGCTGCGTGATCGCGAGGAGACACATGGTCGCGGATCGCATCGGAACGTGCGGCCTCTTCCGCTGTGAGCTTGCGTTCTCGTGTGATGCGTTTCATGGTCGAGAGCCTCCTTGCCCGTGAAAAGGGCAGTAGAAACTCTCACACCGGGTGGGTCAAGTTTTGGGGAGCAGGTCAGACACACCGCCCTGAACACGGATTGGATACGAGTCCGTTCATTTCTCATACGGGATTAGTGAATAATTCCTTGCATACTATTAGCGTTAAAGATATCGTTAGCATTCACTACCCTGCTCGTATCGCTGGAGAAGATTTTTTGCGCATTTGCCTTGCTATATTGCACTTAGGTAAAAAACACAGGCGGCCCTTCTGGTCTGGCGTATTCGCCACTCTTTTTGTAGTTGGCTGCCGGATCGCTATGCCTTGGCCCATCAAGACCATCATGCAGCCCTGGATCGATGGCGACCAGCTACTGCCCAACTGGGGAAGTATCGCGATCTGGGGCGGCATATTCCTGGCACTCGCGACTGTGCTGGGGCTCGCTGACCTCACGGTCAGGCTACAGTTCGCCCGTTATGCCATTGGTGCCGTCAGGGACCTGCGGTCTAAAGCCTTCGATGCTGTCAGAGTAAACAGCAGCCACCAGCATGGTTCGGGCGACCTGGTTGCTCGGCTGATCGGAGACACCGCCCGTATCAAGGCCGGGGTCAAGGGCTTCCTGGTCCATGTCGCTTCAAACTCATTGCTATTGGGCGGCATCACCGCGGTGCTGCTCTGGCTCTACCTGCCAATGGGCGTGGTGTTCGGGCTGGCGTGCTGCCTGCTCGCGTTGGTCACGGCCATAGGGGCAGCCGAGATGTATCGCCGCGCGGCACGATATCGTTCACGCGAAGGCGTACTGGCCGATCAGATCAATGACGCGGTGTCCGGATCCACCGACTCCGACATCTTCGGCAGCCTCAACGATGAAAGCTCCACCGCCGAGGCTTCACTTACCCACGCCCAAGGCCGTGCGACATGGGCGGCACACGCAATCTTCGGCCTGGCGGTGCTTTCTGCCGTAATCGTTTGCGTGCGTGGCGTGGCGCTAGGCGATGTCGTGCCCTCCACACTCGTTGCAGTCGCCATGTACGCGATGATGCTGCGCACCCCGATGATCCAACTTGTACGCCAAGGCACGAGGACGGGAAAGATCGCGGCCTGCTTCGAGCGGGTCGTTCAGTTGATCGACGCCGCGGCATCAAAGCACCAGCCACCCCCGGTACTACGCTCGCAGTTATTGATCAGGCGGCTGAAACTGCGGGCCGATCGTGCGTTGCGCAGACGATTAGTCCTCGAGATCAATGAACTGGAGATTGAAGCAGGAAGCAAGATTGCCATCATTGGCAAGGGTCCTGCAGGAAAAACACTGTTGTTGAATGTGTTGGCTGGCCGAACCGAGCCGGGCCGCGGGGAGGTGCTCATCGACGGTGTGCCCATCCAAGGCCTGGGGCATGCAGAGCAGGTCTCTGCCGACCCGCGCTGGCCCCGCCAACAACTCCGAACCGTTCTGGGCTTGCCGCCAGCGGACGAGCGTGATGCACAGGCCCACGCCCTGCTGACCAGACTGCTTGGTAAGAAGGCCGTGTCGAGCCTGCAGCACGGGCTTGATACCAAGATGGATTCGCAAGACCTGTCTCTGATGCAACGGCGCGCTGTCATCGCCGTCCGCGCGGTGCTGTCGCGAGCCACGCTACTGCTATTCGATGATTTCAGCGCAGACATGAGCGCCTCTACATCGCGAAAACGCTGGGCGTGCGTTCTTGATGCTTGTGCAGGCCGAACAGTGATTGCGACCTTCCGTCGAAAACCTCCCGACGCCTTGTTTGATCGCGCGATCACCTTGCGCAATGCCAGGATCAAGTCCGACGAAAAGTGCCCAACCAAAAACCCCGCAGATGTTCTCGTAGAAGGAGCCGCGTTTTGAGCAGAGTCAGCGAAGCAATTATTTTAGCCGCAGGTCAAGGCAAACGGCTCTGGGCCTCGAACAACGGCACCGCCAAGTGCCTGACCACCGTGGGCGACGCCACGCTGATCGAGCACCAGATCCGTATGCTCCGAAGCCTTGGTATCCAGCGCGTGATCGTAGTCATCGGGCATGAGGGCGACGCGGTCAGAGAGATCGCTGGCCCCGACTGCGTCTTTGTCGAAAACGAGGACTACGCCAAGACTAACAGCCTGTACTCCCTCTGGCTGGCGCGCAATGCCGTCACGGGACCGTTCGTGCTGATGAACTGTGATGTCCTTGCACACCCCGAAATCCTGACACGGATCATCGAGCAGTATGGCGCGGCGCTCGCTTTTGACTCGCGATCCGGGGCCGACCCGGAAGAGATGAAGGTCGATGTCCGTGACGGGATGCTGCACGCCATCTCCAAACAAATGGAAACGGAACAGACTTGTGGCGAGAACGTGGGCATCCTTCGGTTCGACGCGGTCGACGCACAAGAACTGTTCCGCCAGGCCGAACAGATACTCTCCAAGGGCCAGATCATGCACTGGGCGCCCGCCGCCGTCGGCATGCTCGGTCGCATCAGGCCTGTACGTTGTGTCGATATCGCAGGGCTGGATTGGATCGAAATCGATTTCCCCGAAGACCTGGACCGAGCCAGAAACATCGTCTGGCCTGTGATCGCCAAGCACATCAACGACGCGAACTCAAAAGTGAGCGCAGCCGCATCCGTGACCGCGGGCTGATCCCTTTTTTACGAACTACGACAAGCGATAAAAACTTTGAAAGACCACACCAACACAACCGTTTTGTTCACCGGGTACGCACCGGTGCACTTTGTCTGCTTCAAACCGCTGTATGAGTGGTTGGCCGCCATGCCCGGCATCGACGTCTTCGTTTCCGGCGGGCTGCGATCCAAGGTGGACGATCAAACGACCTATGACCTGGACGCCCTGTACGGCCCGCTCGGCGTTCCGGAGAACCACCGGCTGAGCGTTGAACAGATCGCCGATCTGGACGTGGACTTCCTTTTCGCCGCGAACACAAAAATGATCACGCCACGCTCGGTCGGTAAGCGCGTGCAGATCTTCCATGGGGTGTCCTTCCGAAACAAGGCCGTCCGCGAGGACAATGCCAACGCGGACCAGTACTTCATCGTTGGGCCCTACATGCGACGCGCCTTCGCCAACTCCGGCATCCTCCCCGAAGACGACCCGCGCGCACTGAACATCGGCTTCATGAAAACAGACCGGCTGATCAACGGCGAACTGGACCGGATGCAAACCCTTCAGCATCACGGCCTGACAGGCGAGCGACCGGTCCTCGTCTACGCGCCGACAGGCCAGAAACATAACTCGCTTGAAACGATGGGTGAAAAGGTCATCAAGAAACTTGCCGCTACAAATGCGTTCGACCTGATCATCAAGCCACACGACCACCCCAAGAAGCCGATCAACTGGACCCAGCGACTTGAGCCACTGACCGGCCCGCATACCGTGGTGTCCCGGGAATCCGACGTGGTCACGCTACTACAGGCAGCTGACGTGCTGATCACCGATGCGTCCAGCGTCTCCAGTGAGTTCTCACTGGCAGACCGCCCGATGGTCTTTCTTGATGTGCCAAAACTTATCGCAACGGCCGATGCCGCCGCGGGATCTCAGGTCGACCTGAACACTTGGGGCAGGCGATGCGGCACAATCGCCGGCGACCCGGATCAGGCGCTCACCGCGGTGGAGCAGGCACTGGCAACCCCCAGCGCCCATTCGGAAATCCGCCAAGCCATGGCTGCGGACCTGTTCTACAACCCGGGCCAGGCGACCCTCGCGGCACTCGGCTGGCTCAAGTCGCAAATGAGTGCGCAGACCTACTATAGAAACCGTCGATACCACCCGATGACAAATCTGATGTAGCAGCCCCAGTAGGTACTGATCGCGGCGCCTTGCGCGTGAACCGGCGAAGCGTCGGTAATGACGCTACACGTATAAGGCGATCGATCTCCTTATCAATCGGGGTGATAAACCCTCACCCCCCAGAGGCCCTGACACCGACCCGCCGGGAATCAAATCTCCTATCAGTTCCTCCACGGTGTCCCGTTTGGAATGCCAGCCCCTGCGCCCGCTGCGGTAGCCACCCATTAGTTCGCCCCCGGCGTGGCTTTTCCCAAATCATCGTGGACAACGGCGGTCATCATGTCGGACAGGTCCATCTCGGCCAGCACGTCCGCAATCCAGGCATCCAGCGCCGGCTGGGCGAAGGGCGGCCGCCGATCCCGGAATCGGCCAGTGACCGCGAGCCTCCACGCGGCATCTTGGGGCTGCTGGGACCTTGCAGCGACTTCATGAAGGTGACGTGGTTTTTGCCAGAGGGTTTGGCAGACGCGCTCCTATGATCGGCCCCGTCAGCGAACTGGCAGCAGCGGGGCCGATAGCTCAGCGGCCAGTCTGGTTGCTGGTGCTGAAGCAAGTAAGACCGACCATGTGTCTGGCATCCGCCGAGCACGGCAATCCACCTGAGACGACCGTGTCCATCGTGTCCATCCAGCCTGAGAACTCGAGGCTGGGGCTGTCAACCGATCGCGCATGAAAGCGCGTCGCTCCACGCTTGGGCGGTCTGCGTAAGGGGGCACCTTGGCTTCGCACCTGAACGTCTCTCCTGTTGAGAGGATCGGTCGTTCAGTTGCCCAGAAGTCGTTCGCGGAAGGCTGCTTCGGGGAAGAACTGGCCGGGGCTTTTTACATCTGCGATATCGCGGTGGAGCAGGATGCGATCGGGTGCGATGTCGAACCTGCGTGCGAGTTCGCGAGTGAGGCCAGCCAGTGATGCGAGTTGGCGTTCGGTGAACGTGCCGCTTTCGCCGTTGCCGATGAGGCAGATTGCGATGGAATGTTGGTTGTGCCAGGGGCCATCGGGTCCGATCGCATGAGCGCCTGCGTGTTGATGGTCCCATCGTTCGCCGATGTGGATGATGCCATCTCCCATGCCGCGCCCGTTGCCGATGACGAAGTGATAGCCGAGGCCGTCGAGGCCGTAGGAGATATGTTGGCGGTGGAGTGCTGCTGCGTCGCCTGCTGGGGTGCCGGAGTGGTGGACGACGATTCCCTGCCAGCGTTGTTGATCGAGGGGAGTTGCGGTCTGGAAGAGGCTGCTCTGGTGGTTGGTGACGTTGACGGCTGCGCCTGCTCCGAGCATGGGAGCGCCGCCAACGGGCCGCATGGAGTCATCTGCGAGGAGGAGGACGGTGCAGAGCAGCGTCATGGAAGCGACGAAGACCACCCACACCAATCGAGTGCGTTGGTTGGCCGCTTCCTTGCGGCGATTGGTGGTCGATGTCCGTATCTTTTTCTTTTTCACACAAAGGCTCTCTCACACACGCGCTGCACGAGTGGTATCGGCGGCTGTCGAGAAAAGACTTTCACATTCGAACAGATGATCGCGCGAACAGGCAAATCCTGCCTGCACGTTGTGCATCATACTCGGACGTTGCAGGTGTGCAAGGGGGTGGAGGGGGCAAAAACGACACAGACCGCCGAGGCGGCCTGTGTGTTTGAGGGTCTTGTTGCTGTCAGTCTGCGGGTCGACTCAGCCGATGGGAACGCCAGTGGCACCCTCGCTGGTATCATCAATTGCGTCGTTGGCATCGTCGATTGCGTCGTTGGTTTCGTCGTTCAGGTCATCCAGCGTGTCCCGGGCGTCGTCCCTGACGTCGTCGAGTTCTTCCTGGGCGTCTTCCCTGATGTCGTCCATTTCATCGTTGGCATCTTCGACTGCGTCGACGGCTTCGCGGGTGGCGTTGTCGACGGTGTTCGTGGCATCTGTCTTCTTTTCACAGCCGCCTGCTGCAATGACCAGGCCAAGCGGGGCGACGAGAAGGATGTTCTTGATAAGCGTGCTCTTCATTTGTGCGGTCTCCTGATGTATAAGTAGCCTCACTGCAAGCCGATGCGGCTGTGATGCAAGTGAGCGGGAATGGTCAGCACTGCGCAGAACGTCAGACCGGCAACAGGCCGGCGCGCGTTGTGCATCCCACAAACTCCCTATGAAGAGTATACGCTGGATTCTGCTGCAGGGGCGGGGAAAAAGGACACGTGATGGGATTGGCGGCGTCGGCGTTGATCTCGGGTAGCCTAACTCCCCAATTGTGAGGTGCATCCGCCCGTCATCGAGGAATATCGGACCGGGGGCCGCTATTGTCCCTTTGCTCATGAAGATTATTGAATGTGCTGCCCGTTTCCTCACCCTTGCTGCGCTGGCGTGGTTGCTGGTGAGTGTGCTGACCATCGCGCGCGATCCGCTGGAGCAGTTGCTGACGGCTGCCAGTGCGTTGGCCTCGATCCTCGGCGCTGCTGCAGCTGCGATCATCGCGATTGCATTTTTCGGCCTGGTGGTGTGGGCTGTCAGGCCGCTTCGCAGATCTGGTGCAGATTCGCAGGAGCAGGGTGTCGGCACGCCCACGAGTTCGCGGATACTCGTTTCGCTCCTGACAGCTGGCCTGCTCACGACGGCCGGGATTATCATGCAGGTCAACGCTGAGTCGTTTCGAGAAACCCTGCTGCGCGGTGCTGCCCGCCTCAGCGGACCGCCGGAAGTCGTACTGACCGAAGCCTACCGCGATCCGCCCCCATCGCAGGCCCGTGACTCGTCCGTTCAAGCCACGTTCGATCACTCAGCCTTCGATGCATTGTTGCAGGCCCATGTCGATGCTGATGGCTGGATTGATTACGCAGCAATTGCACGCGAGCCGGAGGCATTGGACGCGTACATCGCCAGCCTGGGCACAGCTGATTTTGATGCATTGGACCGCGATGGCAAACTTGCGTTGCTCATCAATGCGTACAACGCGTTCACCATCCGTCTCATTCTCGATCATTACAACGAGGGCAGTCTCCAATCCATCAAGGACATCCCGGATGAAGATCGCTGGGACAAGGTGCACTGGAACGTGGCTGGCCGCACGATGAGTTTGAATCAGATCGAGCACGAGGAGATTCGCCCCAACTTCAAGGAGCCGCGCATTCACTTCGCGCTGGTCTGCGCAGCTGTCGGATGCCCGCCACTGCGCAACGCTGCTTTTTCCAGCAGCGCTCTGGATGTGCAACTGGAGGAGCAGACGAAGTATGTTCACAGTCGCGCGACCTGGCTGCGTTTTGCATCAGAGACGAACACTGTTCATGCAACGCAGTTGTATGACTGGTATGGCAGCGACTTCGAGCAGACTGCAGGTTCGGTGCTTGCCTTCATCGGCAGATATGATGCTGATGTCGCGCGGGCGACCGCTGGCCGCGAAGAGCCGACGCTCGAGTTTCTGCAATATGTCTGGTCGTTGAATGACATCAGCAACCGCGCACCACGCTAGGAGTTCTCGCTCAGGCATGCAGTCGTCATCTGCAGCTGTGCGTGTTCGCGCAGCAGTACCTGCAAAGCCGGCTCCTGCAGCAGCAACGCAGCGATTTTGTCTGTCAGTTGTCATCCCGGCTCTGAACGAAGCAGCGTGCATTCACAACGCGGTCTCTTCAGCATTGCACGATCAATCTGTGCATGAAGTGGTTGTTGTTGATGGCGGGAGTTGCGACGACACATGGCAGGTGGCTACACGCGCAGGCGCACGTGTGGTACGTTCACAGCCAGGGCGCGGCATCCAATTGCAGGCTGGCGCAACTGCTGCGACTGGCGATTCGCTGCTCTTTCTTCATGCAGACACGGTGCTCCCGCACAACTACGCGAGCATGGTTGACCAGACGCTGGCGGACCCAGCCTGTGCAGCAGGCGCGTTTACGTTGCGTATCGACGCGCGCGGCTGGCAGTATCGCGTGATTGAACGTGGCGTTGCCTGGCGTTCAGGCCATCTGCACATGCCCTATGGCGATCAGGCCATTTTCCTTCGTCGTGAAACGCTGCAAAGCGTCGGCGGCATCCAGCCACTTCCCACTTTGGAAGACTTCCATCTCATCCGAAGTCTCCGCAGGATGGGATCAATCAGGATTCTTGATGCAGCGGTGACAACATCATCTCGCCGCTGGGAGCGGGATGGGATTGTGCGAACGACATTGAAGAACGTCACCCGCGCAACATGGGCGTCATTGCATGCACACTCGCGCTCGAACGTTGATTGAAAGCGCAGGCGATTCTCGGACGTGCGTGTTAGCTGTCCTTCCCGGATGCGGGGGCGGACGTGGGTCCGGATGCGGGTCCGGGGGTCTTGGCTGAGCCCGGAGCGGCGGCAGGATTGCCCGGCACGCGGATCGGCGAGCCACAGGCATTGCAGCGCACAACCTTGCCGCGCGTATGTTCAGGCACAGCCAGAACACTGCGGCAGGAAAGGCGCGGGCACATCATTCTGACGGGTTTCTCGTCCATGGCGCTACGGTGACACTCCCACCATATCATCGGCTGGATGACTGCATCCACTTTGCTGCAGTCGCACGTTTCATGCAAGGTCATGGTCACGACCGGAACTTCATTCACCGCCAAGGGAGATCGCATCCAATGACACATACCGCAGTGGTCGGCCTGCAATGGGGCGATGAAGGCAAGGGCAAGATTGCAGACCTGCTCGCTCCGCACCACGACTGTATTGTCCGTTATAACGGCGGCGCCAATGCTGGCCACACCATCGTCGTTGGCGATCAGCGCTATGCAGTGCATCTGCTCCCGGCTGGCATCATCAACGCTGACTGCATGTGCGTCATCGGCAACGGCGTGGTGGTCGATCCAGTCAAGCTCATCGAAGAGATGACGTCGCTACGGGCCCGCGGCATTGAGATCGGCGACAACCTGCACATTTCCGATCGAGCCCACGTCGTCATGCCGTACCACAAACAGCATGATGCAGCACTCGAAGAAATGCTTGCAACCGCCATCGAGAGTAACGACAGTGATCTTTCCATCGGCACAACTCGCCGTGGCATCGGCCCGGCATATGCAGACAAGGTCCACCGCTCAACTGCTGTCCGCATGGGCGACTTGCTCGATCGCGATTACCTCCGCCGCAAACTTTCGCTCATCTGCAGAATGCGCACTGCTGAGCTCAAAGCCCTGGGTGTGGTTGATGCGCCGCCACTCGATGCAGCTGCGCTCACCGAAACCTACAGCGCGATGGGTGCTCAACTCAAGCCGCACATCACCGACACCACATATCTGTTGCATGAACTCATCGAAGATGGCAAGTCGCTTTTGTTTGAAGGCGCCAACGCATGTCTGCTGGATATCGATCACGGCACCTTCCCCTATGTCACGAGTTCCAACTGCTCGACGCTTGGCATTCCTGCGGGGACTGGTGTGCCCTGCCGCCATGTGCAGCGCATCGTCGGGACGATCAAGGCCTACACCACCCGCGTGGGAGCAGGACCATTTCCAACTGAAGAGCTCAGCCCGATTGCAGATCGCATCCGTGAGCGTGGCAACGAATATGGCACGACCACTGGAAGGCCGCGCCGTTGTGGCTGGATTGACCTTGTCGCGCTGCGCTATTCGGTCATGCTGTGTGGCGTGACCGAGATTGCCTGCATGTGCTTGGATGTGCTCTCGGGCCTGGATGAAATCAGGCTATGTACCAAGTATCGCCTGCCTGATGGATCGCTCTCGGATCGTTTCATTCCCGACGCCCATCGTCTGGGTGCTGTCGAGCCAGTGTTTGAGACAATGCCCGGCTGGGAAGAGGAGATTTTCGAGGCAGCCACGCGCAACACGTTGCCCGAGAATGCCCAGGCGTATCTCGACCGCATCGAGAACCACCTGCGCGTGCCGATTTCGATTGTCAGTGTTGGTCCTGAACGCACGCAGACGCTGGTCGGCGCAGGAGGAAGGTAACGTGCCCGGGCGTGGTTCATCTGCTGATTCGCTCGAACACCACACAAGCCTCGAACAGCGCCGTGCTGCAGCTGCTGATGCGCTTGGCGTTCCCCGCGAACGCATGCCTCGGCATATTGCCATTATCATGGATGGCAACGGTCGCTGGGCGATTGAGCGCAACCAGCTGCGCATCGCGGGGCACCGCCGGGGCGCAGAAGTTGTCAAGCGCGTCCTGACGCACGCAGCCAAGCTGGGCATCGAAGTGCTCACGCTGTACTCGTTTTCGATCGAGAACTGGAGTCGGCCACGCGATGAAGTGAACGCCCTCATGCAACTGGCTGTTGAGAAACTCATTGGCGAACGCGAAACATTCACATCGAACAATATCAGTTTCAAACACATTGGCCGCCGCGCAGGATTGCCAGCAGATGTTCTCGCTCAGCTCGATGCAACCATACACGCCACCAGTCACTGCACCGGCACCTGCCTGGCACTGGCGCTGAACTATGGCTCGCGCGCGGAGATTGTGGACGCTGTTCGGGCGATCGCGAAGAAATGTGTCGATGGCGCGCTCGCGTGCAGCAGCATTGATGAAAGTGTGATTGAATCGCATCTTGCCACCGCAGGAATGCCCGATCCCGACCTTCTCATTCGCACTGCAGGTGAATATCGTCTCAGCAACTACCTGCTCTGGCAGCTGAGTTATGCTGAGATTCATGTCACTGAACGACTCTGGCCCGACTTCAGCGAAGAGGATTTTGATGCAGCCATTCGCGACTTTGCATCACGCGACCGTCGATTTGGTGGCGTGTGAACATATGATCGACAATGGATGTGATTCCTTCCTCTTCGTCATCGTCGCCGTTTGGCCCGGAGAATACGCCTTTCGAGGCCATCGGCGGCCTCGAGGCTGTGCGACTGTTGACGGCCCGCTTTTACCATCACATGGCCAACGATCCTGCGTGCGCGGCGACACGCGCGCTCTATCCCGCCGACCTTGCAGAGTCGGAAGAGAAGCTGTTTGAGTTTCTGGTCGGGTGGCTGGGCGGCCCGCAGACTTACATTCAGAAGCATGGCCACCCGCGCCTGCGCCTGCGACATGCGCCGTTCCGCATCGATGAAACTGCGCGCGATCACTGGCTTATGTGCATGAGTCGAGCCATGGACGAACGCGGCATCGAGGGCGATCTGCGCGATTTTCTTGATGCCCGGTTCACCCACGTCGCAAACTTCCTGCGCAACGTTGATTGACGCAGAACCTGCGAAAGACCGGGAAATGAAGAATCACTCGCTAGGGCCTGATCGCGATGCGCACCTGGTCAAATGCTGAGACGAATCCGCTTGTTGAGAACGTCGCGATGATGACATGTCGCACGCGCAGCTCCAGTGCGCTGTCGCCTGCGCGAATGTACTCGGCTGTGTCGATGTCGGCAATGGTTTCGACGGTGTCGCTGATGCTGATTGCATAGGAGCCGACCGCATCCAGCTGCGTTGTCGCCCAGTTGCGCAACTGCACAGTCGCAACACCCTGG
Organism: Phycisphaerales bacterium; assembly: GCA_051004555.1. Taxonomy (GTDB): domain Bacteria; phylum Planctomycetota; class Phycisphaerae; order Phycisphaerales; family SM1A02; genus JBPCKF01. The sequence continues at coordinate 46,995 of JBPCKF010000008.1, forward strand.
GGATTGTTGGCCCGGGATTCAATGGCAATGTCGAGGGAAGTCCCGCTGCCTGATGCAGCCGTTGCATCGACCCGCAGTTCGAGTACATTTGGCTGTGTGGAGAGAAAACCGAATGCAGATCGAGCAGCCATTGTAACATCGTCAGAATCCATAAGCGACTCAGCATCGCCTGAAAGCAGTGTGCCACGAATGATGGTCGCATTCTCGATCACCGCATCGACTGATGGATCGGGCAGGTCGATGCGCAGATAGCGGATGTTGTTGGCAAAGCGCTCGCCAAAGCCGCCATCTCGATCACGCGAGTAGCCATAAAAGAATCGAGCGGTGTTGTCCGGATACCCCTCGGATGGCTGAATGAATGAGACCCAGACGAAGCGGCGATCGCCATCCTGACCATTGCGCACCAGTTCATCAATCACAACAGGCTCGGTCCAGGTGCGGCCACCGTCGAGGCTGGTGCGCAGTAGCAGCAGTTCGGGCTCGAGAAAGTTTGCGTAGACGAAAACCAGATAGTCCTTTGTGGGTCCACCTGCGTGAGCAGCATTGACCAGCACGTTGGTGAGCTGGTTTGCGTGCCAGGTTTCATCGGCTGGCTCATACCAGAAATGGCTGATGCGGTAGAGTGCATTGGGCATCTGGATCCAGTTGGTCCCGTCAGGTGCGGTGCCAATATCGCGCACGAACCAGTACGAATCCTTTCCTGCGCCGATATGATCGAAAGGCACCAGCAGATCATCGCGATCTGAAAAGCGCAAGGGAAGCGTGCTGTTTTCGACGGCGCTGCCATCCGCCCGGCGCCACGTGCTGCCATGATCGTCTGAATAGATGTAGGGATACGAGCCAAATCGTCCCGGATCGACATCGAACCACTGCCAGGTGACAAAGAGCCGTTGCCAGCGCGGGTCGAACCGGGAAAAGAGCTGTTCGATGCCAATGCGGTCGAACGTCTCGTGCAGTTCACCCGAGCCAAGATCGCGTTCCATGTCGGGCTGTTCGAAACCAGTATCGCGGTCGTAGCGCCGGTGGCGCAATGCTGCCCGCGTGTTGCGACTGTTGCGCGATCGCCAGAACATGTGCAGAAAGCGATCTTCCGCATGCAGCATGAACGCCGTCGAGCCGTCGGGTTTTGTGACGTAATCATCAAGCACCGCATCGAAATGAAAGACATCCCCGGGGGCCTGCGAGCGAAAGAGTGACGGGGGCAGGTCCTGCACGCGCGCTCCCAGGGTGTACCAGATGTACCCGTCCGCATCGAACGAAACCATGCCGCCCGGATTGGGAACCAGCGGGTACGAGCGACCGGTGGGATTCTCGACCAGGCCGAATGTGTCCGTGTCATCATTCATCCACAACAGAAAGTCGGGTGTTCCCATATAGGGCGGCTCACCCGTTTCGAAATCTGATCGCGAAATCTGGTGCACGCTCAGTCCATCGCGGAACGCCCCCAACGGTTGCTTGACGCCAGTGTGATAGCCGACCGAATAATCATTCACAATTTCGCGAATCGTGACTTCGATATCCTCGCCATCCTGGAGCAGGGAAACTCCATGTGCGATCTGTCCACTCAACGCAATAACAGCGCCCGCAGCAGTTGCAGCGTACGCAGGCACAAGATGGCGATGGGCCCGGATTCTCCATTTCAACATTTCGTCTTCCTCCACCGAAGGGTATCACCAGAACCGGCTTCGGCAAATGAATCATGGCGGGAACCTGCGAGCCGGGCTGGTTGGGGCCGCGTCAATCAAACTCATCGCCACGGAACGTGCTGGCAAGGTAAGCGTCGCGCACTTCCTGGTTGTTGATGATCTCGCGGGGCGTGCCATCGAGCAGATTGCGACCTTCGTGAATGATGTATGCACGATCGCAGATCTTCAGCGTCTGCTGCACATTGTGATCGGTCACGAGAATCGCGATGCCATCTTCGCGCAGCTTCACAACTTCTTCCTGCAGTTCTTCGACCGTATGCGGATCGACAGCTGCGAACGGTTCGTCAAGCAGGATCAAGCGTGGCCGACTCACAAGAGCCCGCGCGATTTCCAGGCGTCGTCGCTCGCCGCCTGAACATGTTCGGGCAGCATGTTTAATTTTGTGTGTGAGCGAAAACTGTTCAAGCAGTTGACGGGCTCTGCGTTTCTGCTCAGCACGGCTGATGCGCTGAATCTGCAAAATTGCGAGCAGGTTGTCTTCGACACTCAGCCGTTGAAAGACGCTGGGTTCCTGCGAGAGATATCCCATCCCAGCCAGCGCGTGCTTGTACATGGGGCGGGTGGTGACATCGCGATCCTGAAACACGACGCGGCCGGCTTCGGGCGTGATCATGCCGATGGTCATGCGGAACGTTGTTGTTTTGCCAGCACCGTTGCGGCCAAGCAGCCCGACGATTTCGCCCGCGCCGACTTCCAGTGACACTTCGTTCACCACGCGACGGCCGTCGTAAGCCTTTACAAGTTGTTGGGCTGTCAGGAGAGGCATACAGCGGAGTGTAGCAGAGGCGTTGAACGGGTGATTCAGCGAGCATGAAGAAGTGTTGCGACGCCCTGCCCCACGCCGACGCACAACGCAGCCAGGCCGTGTGACACCTCACGCCGCTGCATTTCGTGCACCAGCGTTGTCACCAGCCGCGCCCCCGAACAACCGAGCGGATGGCCGATGGCAATTGCGCCGCCATTGACATTCACGCGCGTTTCATCCAGCGCGAGTTCGCGAATGCACGCAATCGACTGGGCAGCAAATGCTTCGTTGAGTTCGATGAGTTCGACATCGCTGATCGACATGGATGCTCGCTGCAAAGCCTTGCGTGTTGCAGGGATCGGCCCGAGTCCCATACAGGCTGGATCAACACCCGCAGTCGCGCTGGAGCCGACATACGCAACCGGCGTGAGACCCAACTCGGACGCGCGCTGGGCTTCGATCAGCAGAACAGCAGCAGCGCCATCGTTCACGCCTGACGAGTTGCCTGCCGTCACGGTTCCACGGTCGTCCTGTGCGAAGACTGGCCGCAGCCGGGCCAGGGCTTCCATTGTGGATTCGGGCCTGGGATGTTCATCGGTGTCGAACATCACCGGTTCACCTTTTCGTTGTGGAACAGGCACAGGCAGAATTTCATCGTTGAACGCGCCGCGATCGTGTGCATCCTTCCACTTCATCTGACTCGCCAGCGCAAATGCATCCTGATCAGCCCGGCTGATGTCGTAACGGCGGGCGACATTCTCCGCAGTTTCGCCCATGGAATAAGGATAATACATGGCTGCCAGTCGCGGATTGGTGAAGCGCCATCCGATTGATGTATCGAAAACTTCAATGTTGCGATCGAATGCGCTCTCGGCTTTGGACATGACGAAGGGGGCGCGTGACATGCTCTCGACGCCGCCTGCAATCATGATGTCGCCGTGATTGGCTTCGATCAATCGGGCAGCAATGTTGATCGCATCGAGTCCCGATGCACATAGTCGATTGACGGTGATGCCGGGCGCACTTTCGGGCAGGCCGGCCAGCAGTGCACTCATGCGGGCGACGTTGCGATTGTCTTCGCCAGCCTGATTGGCTGCACCGAAGACGACTTCATCGATGAGCGATGGATCGATGCCGGATTTCTCGATGACGGCGCGGATGACATGGGCAGCCAGATCGTCTGGCCGCACACTGGAAAGTGCGCCGCCATAACGGCCGACCGGAGTTCGCAGAGCGACGACAAGAGCAGCACGGCGTGGAAGTGACATATGCGATGGTAGATCGCTTTAGAGCGAGAGACTGCATCGATTTCAAAACGACATCTGATCGGGCAACGACTGATCGCGATGCATGCGAACTCCATGGTGCGCTCGACATCGGCCATGCAAAAACATTCTCAAGCAGTTTCCCAACGACGGGCCAGCAGACGGGCAATGACGAAGAACGCGATTGCCATCCCGATCATGGCTGCGACTGAAGGCAGAATGGAGATCAGCATGGTGCCGAGCGAATCGGTGGTTCTGCCTTCCCAGAAGACTGCGAGAAATCCATCGATTGCCTGGCCGTTGAATGTGAAGCTGCCCAGTGATCGCATGAAGTCGGGCATGAACATGCGTGGCACCATCGAGCCTCCCACAGCCGACATGATGAGAATGACAATCGTGGCTGTGCCATCCAGTTGTCCGCGGGTTCTGCACAGACTTGCCATCATGATCCCGAAGCTCGCAGCTGCACCCGCTGTAAAAAGTGTGATCACAAGAAGGCCGACAATGTGGTGCACATTCCACAGGTTCATGCCGCCATACACAAGTTCGCCAAAGGCGAACATCATGATCACCTGCACCGCGCCCACGATTGCGAAGAACAGCCATTTCCCAGCCAGCAGTTGTGTGACAGTCATGTTGGAAGTCAGCAGCCGCTCGAGTGATCCGGTTTCTTCCTCTTTGAGAATCGAACCTGCTGCCCCGACCATGCTGAAGAGGAGAAACATCACGCCGATGCCTGCTGCGTAGTACGGCATCGGGGATGGCTGAGTGCTCTCAGCAGCGTCACTATTCTCATCGAGTGATCGCACATTGATGCTGTTGATGCGGACGAGTCCGTCGAAGCCCTCAGCAGTCGATGACGATGGTGTTGCGCCAACGTCATTGGCAGCATCAGGATCTGCATCGGCAGTCTGGCCGCGACGGAAGTCGTCCCAGGGCTGCTCGCCGCGCATGAAGGGTCGGATTTCGTCCATGAATGCGCGCTGTTGCTCAGTGAGTCCGCCTGCAAACTCATCAAGGGCGTTGTACCCCTGCTGCATCAGCGCATCGGGTGCTGCCTTCATGGCGACGCCCTGCAACATGCCGCTGATTGCAAACTCTGCGGTGAAGTCTGCTGGGTCGTAGATCACTTCAATGGCTGGGCGATCCTGCCCGAATGATGCAAACGTTATCCCGAAATCTGCGGGAATCACAATGACAGCTGCTGCCTGCCCCTTGCGAACGCGCTCGGTTGCAGCTTCGATGGTCCAGGGTTCGATGTGGCGGTCGTCGTCGTTGCTGTCGATGTTGACATCCAGCCCTGCGGTTTGTTGCAACTCCTGCACCAGACTTTTGCTGATGTTGCTGGCGTCGTTGTCGACGACGATCACCTTCATCGGATTGGCTTCGAGGTCGCCGCCACTACTCATCCCGCCGAAGATCATTGCGAAAACGGAAAAGAAGAGCAGTGGAAGCACGAAGACAATCGCAAGTGCCACGCGATCGCGCTTGAGGTTCAGCCATTCGATACGGATGATGGTTTTCAGCATGACAGTGAAATGTGCCTACTCGCGCAGTTCGCGGCCGGTCAGGTGAATGAAGACATCCTGCAGCGACGGTGACTGCACACTGAGATCACGAACTTCGTAGCCACGTTCAGCCAGTTGCTGCAACAGGCCGGGAAGATTGGCTGCGACGTTGTCAACAGTTGCAGTTGCGCTCGCGGGGCTTGCATGACTCACAGCCAGGGGCGCATCAGCATCCGCTGCATCAAGTGGACGATCCAGCTCGAACATCACAACTCTGCCACGACCGACAGTCTGTTCGACCAGTTGTGCAACGGATCCCGCTGCGATCACCTTGCCATGATCGATGATGACAATGCGCTCGCACATGCGCTCGACTTCATCGAGCTGATGCGATGTGAGCAACAGTGAAGCGCCCTGTTGGCGGAGTTCGTTGAGCATCTGCCAGATGCGTTCACGGCTTTGTGGATCAACACCCACAGTCGGCTCGTCCAGCAGTATCACCTGCGGCTGATGCATCACGCCTGCAGCAATGTTGAGCCTGCGCTTCATGCCTCCTGAGAAGGTCTGCACCAGTTGGTGGGCCCGCTCGCGCAGGCCGGTAAACGTGAGGGCCCAGTCGATGCGGTCATTGATTGTGTCGTGCCTGACACCAGCCAGCGAGCCGAAGACGCTGAGATTCTCGATGGCAGTGAGGCGGGGGTAGAGCGCAATATCCTGTGGCACGACACCCAGCTGTTCATGCACACGGCTGCGGCCGCGCTGCTGCACATCGTGGCCAAACAGCGTAATGCTGCCTGCATCAAGAGCGACACGACCCGCGATGGCGCGGACAAGCGTTGTCTTGCCCGCGCCGTTGGGACCAAGCAGCCCCAGCCACTCACCTTGCGCCAGCGTGAGATTCACGCCATCCAGCGCTGTGGTGTTGCCATACGCCTTGTGAGCGCCGCTGACGTTGAGAACTTCTGCTGACAGTTTGGCCTCAGCTCCAGTTCAGTTCCAGGGGATCTCGTAGTCCGTGTCATCATCATCTGCTTCGACGCGATCGAGGAAGTCCCAGACATACATCGTCTCGACATGACCATCGCCGAAGACGACAGCCACACGGTCGCTGGCCATGTACATGGCCCGGTCGTAGCCGATGATCTCGTCATGCTTCATCTCATTCTGCTGTCCCTTGAACTTCAGCCAGTAATCGGAGCCGCCATCGGCTGCAGGTCCGAAGGGCGAGGACAGAAGTTCCGCAGTGATGTATTCTCCATCAATCAGGCGATGCGTGCCATTCGGCATTGCTTCGTGGAGCTGTTCGTAGGTGATTGCTGCCATGCTGATCTGCCTGAGTTGCACGGCACTCTTGGTCTGCTGTGCCGATTCACGGGCCTTGCCGATCGCAGGGAGCAAGACGCCCATCCCGATGCTCGCGGCTGCGCCAGCATAGATGGCAGAGACGTTCCCCATCGCGCCGACAACATTCACAACCACGGAGCGATCGGCCTCTGCGTGGTAACGGAAGTCGTTGCCATCAATCCAGCCGATGCCGACTGTTGCGCGTGCGCCCTTTGCAAGGACTGGATAGGTTGGCAAAATCATGTCAGCCACGCGGCTGCCATCGCGCGACGACACGCCGCTGGCAAGTGCGGACATCATTGCAGAGGACAGGCCATAGCCATCGCGAAGCATGCGGGGCGTATCCGCGAAGTCAACGCTCATTGCATCTTCCAGATGGCCGGGCACGCCAGCTTTGAAGTTGGCATTGTCGAGCAGGCTAGGACCACCAGCCTTCACATGCGCTGTTGCGCCCAGCAAAGCCTGCGGCGAAGCTGCAATCCAGAGATACCCACCCTGCATCGCCCAGCTGATTTCCAGGGGGACGGGCAGGCCGAGGAAACTCAGCGTCATCATGTCCTGACCATTGATTGTGCGGTTGCGGAAACTCACCCAGCCGTCCGCCTGCTCTTTAAGGGCTTCGTTGGCTTTGCTGGTGAGCTTGTTGAGTGTTGCAGTCAGTCCTGCCTGATTGCGCACTTCCAGAAAGAGCACAGCCGACATGATGCCGCTGCCACCGGTTGTATCTGAAAGATAGAAGCCGCCCGTCTCGCCCAGGTGTTCGATGAGGTCGTTCTTGGGATGGATGCCGATTTTGTCCTCGATCATGGAGTAGATATCTTGGGGCGTTGCGCCATCGCGTTCTTCTTCGGGCACGTTCATCATCATGTTTTCGAGGAAGTCATCAAGGGCGTGCAGTTTGAATCGCGCGATCTGGGCAATGGTTGCATCAGCCGGGATGAGATTGATCTCTTCTGCGCTCAAGGGCGCATCGGAGATGAGCATGCCATACAGCGGATTGTCTGCATAGTTGGTCATTCGCATGGTGAAGTGCATTGCATCGGCGCCGGTTCCCATGGCAAACGTCATCGTGGAAACCTGATCGCCCATGAGGCCCATCGCCTTGAGCTGGGCTGCGACAGCTTCGCCTTCAGGCTCATGCTGCAGCATGCCTTCGAGGAATGGCTGAATCGCTTTGGCGTCCCATGTGACCGCAAACGCGGGCTCGACACCATCGGGCATGTCATACCCGCTGAGATCAACCGGATCGAGCGAGGCTTCGTTCACAGCTGCGATCGTGACATGCTTGCCACCCATTTCGGTCGAGCCGATGAACATTGGTACGCCATCTGCATCGAAAGTCATGATGCCAGGCATGGTGGGTGAAGGGGCCGCGTTTTCAGCACCCGGGACGCCCTGGCTGGCGAGTTCCAGCAGCATGCCCGCACGTTCCTTCGCCTGCTGTTGTGTGCCCGCAAATGTGAACTGTGCATAGAAGGGCGGCCCCTCATTGGGGTTGGCACCTTCGATCATGCCTGCACGCATCCAGTACGGGCTCATCAACATATCAGCAACCATGTGCAGCAGCGGGCCGGGAATGTCATCGTCGCCAACGTCATCCGGCAACTCAGCAAGACGCGGGCCGATCATCTTGAGCGCTGTCCGCAGACCCTGATCTTTCTCGTCCACCAGCAGGCGATCAATCCCTGCGGAGTAAACGCGAAGTGCATCATCTGCAATCGATGTTGAAGATGCTGCTGATGAAGCCGCAAGCAGATGCTGGTGTGGCCAAGCTGCACTGAGGGTGAACGCGGCTCCGAGGATGCCGCTGGCAAGAAGTCGTTTGGATTGCATTGGTAAATCTCCCACTGTTGCACAAGAGACAAAGAGACCGTCACATCTGAGCCCCGGTTTTTCTATGATATGCCGCTCATGAGCGGACTTTCGATCCTCGCCAATCAGCCACCTCCCAAGCGGATGCTCATCATCCGCCCAAGCGCCCTGGGTGATGTCTGCCGCACGGTGCCCGTACTCGCAAGCCTGCGGGCGGCATTTCCCGACGCAACCATCGACTGGGTGGTGCAGGACACCTTTGTCGATGCCGTGCGTGGCCACCCCAGCCTTGATGAAGTCATTCCGTTTCCACGGGATGGTCTTTCAGGATGGTGGCGATCGCCAGGGGGCATCAAGCAACTGCGACAATGGATGCGCAGCCTGACTGCCCGCAACTACGACGTTGTCTTCGACCTGCAGGGACTCTTTCGCAGTGGATGGATGGCCAAAGCCAGTGGCGCCGCTCAACGATTTGGCAGCCGCGATGCACGCGAAGGAGCGTGGCTGTTCTATCGACCGTGTCTCCCCCGCGCAGAATCTGTTCACATCGTCGATCGCATGCTCGAACTTCTCCAGCACGCAGGAATCCCGACAGTTGCTGATATGCGTCTGACTGTGCCAGCAGACTGCCAAGACGCCTGGCAGGAGCGCAGCCAAGCGACGTTGATCCAGCAACATAATACCGCCATCCTCGCGCCAACCTCACGCTGGTCAAGTAAACGCTGGCCCATCGAACGCTGGGCTCAACTCATCGATCCACTTCATCGCAGCGGGTACGAACGCATCGTCATCATCGGCGGCCCCGGCGAAGATGCTCAGCTCGCGCCACTGCGGGCTGCGGTTGAGGGTCGCGCTGATGTGATCGATCTTGCGGGCCAGCTCTCCATCGGCGAAAGCATGGCTCTTGTCCGCGATGCACACCTGCTCATCGCAAACGATTCAGCCCCGCTGCACATGGCTGTCGGCCTCGGGACACGCGTGATTGCACTCTTCGGCCCGACTGATCCGCGCTTTGTCGGGCCATACGGATGCGATGATGCAGTCATTCAAAGCCAGAGCGCACGCGAGGTTGAGCACGCTCATTTCCGCAAACATCCAGAAGATGATGCGCTGATGCGCGCGATTGCGGTTGATGATGTCGTTGCGCAACTGAGGTGAAGCGCAACGATTTTCGTGCACGAAATTAGAATTAGAAGGGCAGGGGGACTTCAGTCCCCCACCCCACAGTGGTTCACGCGGTGCCTGCCGGTTCCGGCTCGGTCCTTGCCGCCTTCATCGAAAGTTTGATGCGGCCGGTGTCATCAACGTTGATGACTTTGACGCGTACGGTGTCGCCAACCTTCACGACATCGCTGACATTCTTGACAAAGCCTTCAGCCAGTTCGGAGATGTGACACATGCCATCGGTGCCTGGCACGAGTTCGATGAATGCGCCGAAGTCTTTGGTTGAAACAACCTTGCCTTCGTAGATGGTGCCGACCTTAATTTCTGCGCCGAGTGCTTCGACAGCTGCTTTGGCCTGTTCGCCACCTGCTGCGCTCTTGGACGAGATGAAGACGGTGCCATCATCTTCGACGTCGATGGTTGCGCCGGTGCGTTCCTGAATGCCGCGAATGGTTTTGCCGGACGGTCCGATGAGTTTGCCGATCTTTTCGGGGTCGATCTTGACGGTGATGATGCGTGGCGCGTACTCGGAGAGTTCGCTGCGTGGCCCTGCGATGACAGCTTCCATCTGCTGGATGATGTTGAGGCGGCCCTTCTTGGCGCGTTGGAACACAGATTCGATCTCTTCGAACCACAGGCCGCGGGCTTTGAGGTCGAGCTGAATGCCGGTGATGCCGACCTTCGTGCCTGAGATTTTGAAATCCATATCGCCAAAGAAGTCTTCTTCGCCGATGATGTCCATCACGTGCACCACTTTGCCATTGTCATCGCTGAAGCGACCGACGGAAATGCCAGCGCAGGTGTTGCGGATGGGCACGCCTGCGTCCATCAGTGCAAGGCAGCCGCCGCAGACGGAAGCCATTGATGATGAACCGTTGGATTCGGTGATGTCACTGACGATGCGGATGGTGTAGGGGAAGGTTTCGGGATCGGGCAGAATGCCAAGCAGGCTTCGCTCAGCCAAGGCACCGTGGCCGATCTCGCGACGACCCGGGCCCATGATACGGCCGGCTTCACCCACGCAGAAAGGCGGGAAGTTGTAATGCAGATAGAACTTCTTGGAGTACTCAGGCAAGAGGCCATCGACAATCTGTTCATCGCGTCCTGAGCCGAGTGTGCAACTGACGAGCGACTGGGTTTCGCCACGCTGGAAGAGCGACGAGCCGTGCGTGCGCGGGTAGACCGAGACTTCCATCTCCAGCGGGCGGATGTCATCGAAGCCGCGGCCGTCAGCCCGAATGCCGCTTCCGACGATCAGCTTGCGCGTGACCTTCTTTTCGAGATTGCGGAAGGCTTCCTTTGCCATCGCGCGGCGCGATTCAGCCCTGGCATGTTCGCTGTAGGGCACACCCTCTGGGATTGCAAAGTAGTTGTCGAGAACTTCATCGCGGAGCGCTTTGACCTGTTCGCTGCGATCGTGCTTGCCCTTGATCTGCCGAAGTTCGGTGAGGCGTGGCTCTGCATGTGTGCGGATCATCTCAGCAACATCTTCATCGGGCAGGCTGAGTGAACCGACGCGCTGCTCGGGCGCGTTGAACTTCTGACGAAGTTCGCCAATGAGTTCGAGCAGCGGCTTGATGCCTTCTTCGTAGCCGAACCTGATGGCGTTGAGGACAACCTCTTCGTCGACTTCAGCCGCGCCCACTTCGATCATGTTGATGCCATCTTTGTGGCCGGAGAGGACAAGATCGAGGTCGGAAAACTCGAGCTGAGCCACTGTCGGGTTGAGGACAAACGACATGCCCTGTTCGGTTTCGATGTGGCCGATGCGAACAGTTGCGACCGGTCCTTCGAAAGGTGCATCAGTGAGTGAGAGAGCAGCAGCAGCGCCGGTACATGCAATGACATCTGCATCGTTCTGACCGTCATGGCTCATCACCCAGCACTGCAGTTGCACTTCGTCCACGAAGCCGTCCGGGAAGAGCGGGCGAATGGGCCTGTCGATCAGCCGCATGGTGAGAATTTCCTTCTCGTTGGGAGCGCCCTCGCGCTTGCGGAAGCCGCCCGGGAAGGAGCCGCCAGCTGAGGTCTTTTCGCGGTAGTCGCATTGCAGCGGGAAAAAGTCGAGGCCGGGTCGCGGCTCGGCTCGCATTGCGGCGCAGAGGACATGCGTGTCGCCATGACTTGCAACGACTGCTCCTGATGCCAGCTTGGCAACCTTGCCTGTTTCGAGTCGGTAGATTCTGCCCGCGATCTCACGTTCAACGGAGACGTATGCCATCGTATGGTGGCCTTTCTTTGGAAGGGGTGCACCCCATCCACGCGCGCCTGCTCGTCAATGCAAGATGAGGAGGTGCCTGTTGTGAACAGTCATGTCAGCCGCCAGCAGCAAGAGGCAGATGGCAACACGCCAGTTGAAACTGGAACATTGCCGACTGCCGCCCGAACCGGCAACTGGTCAAAACGAAAATGCCTCCAGACCATCTGGAGGCAGTTGAAACTCACTTGCGCAAACCAAGCCGCTTGATGAGCGTCTGATATGCGTCTCGATCTGTTCTCGCCAGGTATCGCAGCAGACGGTTTCGCCGACCCACCATCTGCAACAGGCCACGCCGCGATGCAAAGTCTTTGCGATGAGTCCGCAGGTGTTCTGTGATTTCACTGATGCGTTCTGTCAGCACAGCCACCTGAATCTCAGGGGAACCGGAGTCGCCCTCAGCTCTGCGAAAATCTTTGATCAGCTCGGTCTTGCGTGCCGCTGAAATCATGAACTGCTGCCCTTTGATGAATAGATCAATCCCAGCCGCAGAACGCTGCCGCTGGTTGGGCGATGATAGCCAGTGGGGAGGAGATGGACAAGGCGGCCTTGGGCCCTTCCGCGGCTGGACCCCCGGAGGCGACAGGTCAAAACAAAAGTCGCCCGACGGAGTGAACCGCCGGGCGACCGGGACGTTTGGGAGAGTTTGACTTCCCGCAGACGTGATTCGTGAAGCAACACCTTACGCTGCTGCTCTGCGACTGCGGCCAACAGTTCGCTGATCGGGCGTCGCGCGGCGTTCGGGACACAGGCGCAGTTCATCGAGAATCTCTTCGGGGTCCGATGCCCACAGGTCGGCGCCGATCTCTTCAGCCAGACCTTCAGCCCGATTGAAGACGCCGCCGCCCACAACGATCTGCATGTCGGGACACGAGCCGATCTCGCGGACGGTGTCAATCAGTTGGCGGATGCCGGGTGCATCGGATGGCGCTGATGCAAAGAGAAGGAGAATATCAGTGTTGCGCCGCGAGGCCTCTTCGAGGATTTCATCAGCCGCAACGCCGCCACCTGCAAAGTAAACGGTGTAGCCATCCGCTTCTGCAAGGTCTGCCATCATCTGACCAGCCAGCTCTTCGGTTTCACTCGGCCCGCTGAAGAGGCAGATGCTCTTGTTGCGCGGTGCTTTCTGTTGATACAGCGATTGAGCCTGATCAATGAGTGAACGCAGCACGCGCGTTGCGTAATGATGGCCAAGCACATTGAGCTGATCCTTGCGGAAGAGCTGGTTCACCATCTCCAGTGTCGGCCAATATAAACGCAAGGTCACCTCTTCAGCAGTGATGCCCTGTTCGAGCGCGTGTGCAGAGATTGTGCGGGCGCCATGGCGGTCGCCCGACACGACAGTTTGAAAAAGATGCTCAACCAAAAGTTCCTGGTTCACTGTGTGCTCCGTATGTGAGGGTTTGCCTGACAATTCCTGAGTGCGTGCGTTTCGGTCTGACACATGTTCATCGAAAGAAAACCTCACATTGCACGACAGAGAAAGAGTGGGTCCGCAACAACCGGAGCGTTATTCGGCCTATCGGACACGTTCACGCCCGATCACGTTCTGCGATGCGTACATTTCTGCGCGTCTGATAATGGCAGTGCGCGATAACTCAGTTGAGATGAACTGCGTCGTCCTCGAGCCAAAGACTGACATGACCGGTTGTGCGCGGAGCATGCCAATACGTCGCAAAACTCGCAAATTGTGCGACAAATGATCCAACACACCAACTTCGCAGCAACATTCTCGCCAAATCCAAAAGCAGCGATTTTCGACCTGAAAATGTGCGCGAGCAAGCGTCGCAGGCGACAAAGCGTGGCAGCGCTGGTGCGCTTGCAATGAACACAGCCGCGCGTGCACTGGATGCCCGCCTGCGAGGGTATGACAAACACAGCGGGCATGACAACACACAGCGCGTGTAACTCGAACCCTGGATCACCGAGCCCCGTTCACCTGCTCATAGATTGACTTATAGCGATAACTCAATCTATTGTCGTGGCTTCGAGATAATCGCGCGGATCACTTTTTCGTCGTCCCCGCGCAGGCGGGGACCCAGCGAGCGCGCTGTCGACTCGGACAACCAAACTGGATGCCCGCCTGCGCGGGCATGACAAGCACTGCGCGGGCATAACAACACTTGCGGGTGCGTTTCCCGCTGCATCAGTTGCCGGCTGCCAATCGCTCCTTCTTGCGTCTTCTGCGCTTGCGGAGTTTGGGTTCGAAAAATAGAAACAGGCCGCTGCCAACAAGAAAAACAAGTGAGAATGCAGTCACGGGCATGAGATAGCCGTGGGCCCATTCGCCGAAGAACGATCCATCGTGAATCTGCTCGATGAGATCGCTGCGGCGATAGGCTGACTGCAGAACGTCACCCGTCGCAAGATCGATCTGGACTTCATATCCGCTCAGGCTTTGCACCTTGACCACACCCTTGCCTGGTCGCACATCGAGTCGGTCAATGTCGTCCCATGTTTCGATGCCTGCACCAGCCGCGTTGCGAGCAGCTTGCAGGATGTCATCGAAGTTCACATCGAGCTGGTTGGCTGCGCTGCCGCGCTGCTCGATGGGTTGAATCCAGGCTGACTTCTTTTTGATAAGCAGCAGAAAGCCGGTCGCTGAAGTATTCAGCACCACCAGCGCAATGATGATGCCAACCCACTTGTGTGTTGTCCAGAAGAATTTGAAGCTGCCCTTTGCCATAGCGCGAGAGTTTAGTCGCACCTACGAGGGCTTGGGGTGGACCCGCGACGCCGCTCGAACTGCATTGTGCGATCTGACCCTGCGGGAGAGCATCCTGCTGCGGTGAACTTCGCTGCTGTGCTGCTTGAGGGACCGCGATGAAGCAGCTGCACATCGCAGAATGGGGCAGGATAGTGGCGTGATCAGCAAGCGCTCATGTATTCCCGACTTTGTCAGGGTTGACCTGATTGCCGCTAGGCCGCTTTCTGGCCTATTTTTGTCGATTTTTTGCGGAAAAGTATTGCACGGGTCGGCGGCATCCATTATGATCCGATGGCTGGTTGCATCGCGGATCCGCAGTGGGCGGGTTCGGCAGGTGCGGAGAAAAAAAAGCTCCGGGGGAAAATGGAGAAAGTCATGATGAGGAGAGTGATCGCTGCATGTGCCCTTTCGGCGCTGATGACCGGTTCCGCGCTTGCTGGCATACAGGGAGTTGTGCCCAGCGAGTTCGAGAACGTTGATGCCCCGAGTTCGTTCCTGTTCTTCGGTAGCGCGCGCGGCTACCAGTTCCTGATTCACGAGAGTGAACTGACAGACTACGTTGGCCTGAGTCTGAACGGTTTGACCTGGCGCGCGGGGTCAAGCTCCGGCTATCCGAGTGCGGATCAGTTGATCAACAACTTCGAGATCCGCCTGAGCGAAGGCGTGGCACCGGCTGATCGAACCACCAACTTCGCCAGCAACATCGTCGGCGCGCAGACGCTGGTTCGCACCGGTTCGCTGGCCATCCCGGCAGGTTCCTATCCGGGCGGCGGATCTCCCAATGAATGGGGTCTCAAGATCGGCTTCGATCGCTACGTCTACAACGGCGGCCACCTTGTCATCGAAATCCGCCATACGGGCACCGCGCTTTCCGGCTCGCTCGATGCGACCTCGACAAGCACCGACGGCTACGGCACGCGCTATGCCTCGGTCTGGGGGAGCGGGTTCGATACTGGAGGCAGCTTCAACGCGAACTTCATTATCACGCGTCTGAACGCCGTCCCCGCGCCGGGCGCCCTGGCGCTGATGGGCGTCGGCCTCATCGCCTCACGAAGAAGGCGACGCAACTGAGTCGTTGATCGTTCCACCAACCAAGATGTATTATCCGCTCAGGGCCGGACACAAATGTGTCCGGCCCTTTTTTCAGAAGGAACAGAGTGCGCCGCGCGATCTGCTCAGACCCGGGCGGCGCTATTCACTCTTCTCGCCGATGCAGTACAGGTGCGTCCCTGTGCGGATGAAGAGCTGGCTTCCGGAGATGGCGGGTGATGAGAGTGTGTAGCTGCCATCGAGTGTGTTTGTCGCGAGGATCTTGAACTCATCGCCTGCATTGACGACGACGGTGACACCTTCTTCGTTGGTGAAGTACACTCGGCCGTCGGCGACGATCGGCGAACTGCTCACCGTGCCCTGCACCGTTCGCTCGGGGCCCCAGATGACCTCGCCGGTCTTGGCGTTGAGGCAGGTGATCATGCCAGCATCATTGAGCATATAGAACCGCTCACCATCGCAGGCGGGTGTTGGCACATCGGGCGAGCCGGCCGCATCCCATTGCCAGATGATGTCATCGCTGCTGGCACCCTCGCTGCCGGGCCTGATCGCCAACAGCGGCCGCACGCGCGTGGGCGCGTAGATCATGCCGTCGATCGCGACGGGCGACGCGACGATGCGATAGTTGCGCGCCTTGCGGGGATTGAGTCCGGGCACCCGCCAGAGTTCCTCGCCGGTCTTGGGGTCGTGGCCGGTGATGTAATCGCCGCCAGTGATGACGATCTGTTCTTCGCCATCAGTTTCGAAGACGACAGGCGTGGTGTAGGCATCGGGCGATTCGGCTGGCGCATCTGTGGGGCGCTCGACCTTCCACGTCTCTTCGCCGCTCAGCGCGTCGAAGGCGACGATGTATGACGGATCATCGGTGCGCATTCCGTGCAGGACTTCGATGATGAGTTTGCCATCGTGAAGGAGCGGGCTGGATGCGTAGCCCCAGTTGAGGCCGAACTCGCCGTAATCGCTCTGAAGGTTGCGCTGCCATCTGACGGCGCCATCCATTGCGAAGGCGATGACGGTGCCATTGCCGGTAACGGCCCAGACGTGCTCGCCATCGGTGACGGGCGAAGGCGACGCGTTGTTGCCCTTCATCCAGAGGCGGTTGCCCTGATCGATGGCGTGTTGCCAGAGGATTTCGCCGTTGGTTTTGGAGATGCAGAAGATGAGGATGTCTTCGCCGCCGGGGCTGCGCCCGCCGCCTCGCCTGCCGCGCCGACCGCGCTGGGGCTGGTCTTGTTCGGCTGCTTCTTCTTCGTCGCGTACTTCCTCAGCGGGTGCTTCGGGTGCTGCGGATGGCGACATAATATAGATGCGGTCGCCCCAGATGATGGGCGTGGCGCCGCTCCATGCTGGCACCGGTGTTTTCCAGACGATGTTCTCCTCAGCCGACCACGTGAGGGGCAGGCCGGTCGCGCCAGAGAAGCCGTTAGCATCGGGGCCGCGCCACTGCGGCCAGTGTTGGGCAGCTTCATCCGCGCGGGAGGTGGTGGTCGTAATCAATGCTATGGCGACGAGTGCGATTGCAAACTTCTGCATTACGGTCTCCTCAGCCCTATTTGAACGACGAGAACGAAAGGCGAGGACGAATGAGGATACCCGCGTATTGGTGGTTGCGATGCACTTTTCCTGCGTTCGGCCAATCCCCAGGGAACTTTCCGCTGCCTTGGCGAATACTATTGGATAGCCCCCGCTCGACGTTTCCATGCTGAGTTTTCCCCGTTCAATCTGGTTCGCGTTGCTTTTTACTGCTGCGATTTTCGTGTCAATTGCTGCGGTTGATGGGCCGGACATGATCGAGTTTTCGCAGCGTGAGATTGACATCATCGCGACGCACCTTGCAACGCCCATCATTGAGCATGACCCGACCAATCGCTTTAGCGGAAATCGCGCAGCTGCGCACCTGGGCCAGTTTCTTTTCTTTGATGAGCGGTTCTCTTCGACAGGGACCGTTTCGTGTGCGACATGCCATGATCCGCGCCAGGCATTTACAGATGGTCTGGCTGTTGCGAAGGGTGTTGTTGAACTCGATCGCAACTCGATGTCGCTCTTGAATGTTGCAGCCAATCGCTGGTTTTTCTGGGATGGCAGAGCTGACACATTGTGGGCTCAGGCGCTGCATCCGTTTGAAGATCAGCGTGAGTTCGCATCATCACGCACAGCTGCTGCGATACGAATTGCGCAGGACCAGGCACTGCGGGACGCCTACGAGAGTGTGTTCGGCAAACTCCCAGCCATCCTCACCGAAACGGGCGATCGACTCGACCCCACAGCTCGTCCAACCGCAGGCAGCAGCCCTGCTCAACAGGCAGCCCACACCGCATGGAAAAGCATGAGCGATGGCGAGCGCGATGCGGTGAACGAAGTTTTCGTCAACATCGGCAAGGCCATCGCAGCCTACGAATCTCAACTCGTGAGCATTAAGTCACCCTTTGATCGCTTCGCAAAATCGCTCGCAGCGGGTGCCGTCGCGGGTGAAGTGGCTGCGGATTTCCCGCCGCAAGCCCAGCGCGGGCTGAAGGTCTTCATCAATCGGGGCAACTGTCGCTTGTGTCATATGGGGCCACACTTCACAGATGGGGAGTTTCACAACAACGGCATCCCCGCTCGTGCAGGGGGGGTGCCCACCGACCCTGGACGCTTCCGTGGCGTTGAGCATGTGTTGAATCTCGAGTTCAAGGCTTCGGGCCCGTACAGCGACCAGCCAGCCGGAACCGCAGCCGATCGGGCCCGCTTTCTGCGGCGGACGACGGAAACCTGGGGGCAGTTTAAAACTCCCACTTTACGTAACGTCGCTGCCACTGGCCCGTACATGCATGCTGGACAGATGGAAACGTTGTCCGATGTGCTGCGGTTCTACAACACGCTCGAGACGCAAATCAAGCTCGGACATCACCAGGAAACCCTCCTGGTGCCTCTTGAATTGACGAGTGAAGAACTTGCAGATCTTGAGGCTTTTCTGCGATCGCTCAGTGGCAGTCCGATCGATGAGTCGCTGCTGAGCCAGCCGCAGTCGCCCAGCATGTCGGAAACGGACAAAACTGTCCGGTAATCCGTAGCAGAACCCAAGTTCTGGTATAGACTGTGGCTACTCACTTCGAGTTGCGTGGGGCTTCTCTTGGAGAAATGCATGAATACGCGCGTAAAGACAATCGCAATCACCTTCGCGGCGGCCGTGGTCCTGCTTTCGCCTGGCCTGCTTGAGGGTCACCCCGATGATCCCAAAGAACGCGACGCGCAGCCCCGCTATGAAGGTCCCGGCTTTCGCCGCGATGTCGATGGCCCCCTCAGCCCGCTGCTTGGCTTCCCTTCAGAGAACGTTCAGCTTGAAAGTTGGTTGACGCTGGCTGAACTTGGAAACTCAGGGCGTGGCAACGACTGCTGGGGATACGTTTCGGGATCTGGTCGAGAGTATGCCATCATCGGTACGGATACCGGCACTGCGTTTGTCGAAGTGACCAACCCCGGCAACGCGCAGGTGGTTGCGTTCCTTTCGGGCCCTAATAGCACCTGGCGTGATATCAAGACCTATCAGACATATGCCTATGCAGTCAGTGAAGGCGGCTCCGGGATTCAGGTCTTCGACCTCTCGAACATTGACAGTGGCAGCGTCACGCTCGCCAACACTGTCACGAACGAAGGCGGCGCGTCGCCGACCACGAAGTCGCACAACATTGCAATCAACACCGAGACCGGGTACCTCTACCGTATCGGTGGAAACAGTAACGGGCTGCGCATCTTCAGTCTTGCCAACCCTGTGACCCCGACATATGTCGCAGAATATGGCGAGCGCTATGTCCATGACGCGCAGATCGTCGTGATGGATTCCGGACCCTTCGCAGGTCGCGAAATCGCATTCTGCTGCGGCGGGTTCAATGGCGGCTGGGCCCAGACCGGCCTCACCATTATCGATGTCACCAACAAGTCCAACCTTGTTGTCCTCGATCATTATGAATATCCCAATGGTGAGTACTCACACCAGGGGTGGCTCTCGGAAGATCAGCAGTACTTCTATCTTGATGATGAACTCGACGAAAGTAACCGGGGCATCAACACGACAACGCATGTGATTGATGTCAGCGATCTCACAAATGCTATACAGGTGAGTACCTTCAGCTCCGGCTCAACTGCCATCGATCACAACCAGTATGTGCGCGGCAACCGTATCTACCAGGCAAACTATCGCAGCGGGCTGCGCGTCTTTGATGCAACTAGCCCCACCAATCCCGTTCAGATCGGCTATTTCGATACCTATCCGACTGATGATAATGCCAACTTCAACGGCATGTGGAGCAACTACCCATTCCTGCCTTCGGGAAACATCATCTGCTCGGACATTGAACGCGGTCTGTTCGTACTTTCGATGAATCCTTCACTGCTGGCATTCAACTATCCCGACGGCCAGCCCGACATGATCAGCCCGTCTGGTGGAACCACGATGCGGGTTCAGGTGCTGGCGGATGGGGGAGACCCCGAACCCGATACCGGCATCTTGCATGTCGATCGTGGCGACGGCTTCGAACAGTTCCCAATGGCTGACCTCGGCAACGACCTTTACCTGGCTACATTCCCATCCGCAGCCTGCGGCAGTGATGTGCAGTGGTATGTCTCAGCTGAAACTATTGATGGCGATCCCTACAGTGATCCACGCAATGCCCCCAACGCCTTCTACACCGCGATGGTTGCGTCCGGCATCGAAGTCACCTTCGCTGACAACTTCGAAGGCGATCTGGGCTGGACGGTCCAGAATGTCGATCTCACCGATGGGGCATGGGAACGCGGCATCCCCTCGGGCAACGGCAGCCGTGGCGACCCAACCAGTGACTACGACGGGTCCGGACGCTGCTACGTCACCGGCAACGGCGGCGTCGCAGACGTCGATGGCGGCCCCACCATGCTCCTCTCGCCCATCTTCGACCTCGCCAATCTGAGCCAGGCCACCATCAGTTATGCACGCTGGTTCTCCAACGATGACAACGACGAAGATCGCCTTGATGTCGAAATCTCTAACAACGGCGGTTCGACCTGGACGCTCGTTGAAAGCGTCGGCAATACCGGCGGGTGGACCACATACTCATTTACAGTCAGTGATGTCATCACGCCCACATCACAGATGCGGCTCCGCTTCTCCGCAACCGACAATCCCAACAACTCCGTGACTGAAGCAGCCCTTGACGCAGTTGAGATTGGCGTCATTCAATGTGGCGACATCACCACGGAACTCATCAGCTACACGCTTCTCTTCGGTGCGGAAGTCGATGGCGACATCGATTCGCTCAGACTCTCTGATGATAACTACCTGCGCATCAACTCGCAGTTCGGATTCCTCTCATCAGAACCAAACGTCATGGAGATGCAGCTCCTTTTCGAGACTGATGCAACCAGCCCCAACACGGTGGATGTCACCATCGAATCGCGCATCAACAATCCCAACGGCACCGCACGAGTGCGCGTGAAGAATCACAACACCGGCCTCTTTGATCTGGTTGATGTTTATCCCATCAACCAGACCGAAAGCGTTCGCGCCATCACCGGCCTCGACGCAGCCGACTACGTCAACCTTGCGAACAACGGAGCCATACGCGTGAAACTCAAACAGGTGGTTGTGGCAACCTTCTCGGTACAGGGTTTCCAGACCCGTCTGGATCAGATTGCGGTTGATGTGGACTAACAGTCTGAAACAACTGATGACACATTTGGCAGCCGCAGGATTTTCAGTCCTGCGGCTGTTTTTTTGTGCGTCCGACCGTCCTCGTTCACTCCCTGATGTTCCCATAAGCCGCACCTGCGTCCCATAGAAACGGGTACAAATCCGTTCCAGCGCGCAGGTCCAATATGACCCCTGCTTTTTGCTGAACTTTAGGGTTGACAGTCGATGCCTGTAAGGGTAACATACGACGAACAGTATTGGTTCGGGAAAGTACAAGGCCAATGAACGATTCTGGACGAAATCGATCCCTTCGTGTTTCATGGAAAGTGTACCACAATATGTTGGGGCATAAGCATGGTGGTGCTGATGTGCTCACAAGCGTAGAGAGGATGGTCTGATATGACGTTGCCGCTTGTTCAAACGGGTCCTGGTGGAGATTTCATCGCGCGTTATCTGCCGGCTGCTCCACGGCGCGAGCTTGCTGAGGCTGGGGCTGCTGCCACTGGTGGCGACGGGCAGCAGCAGGGCGGTGGTTATAACAGCGCGGGCGGGCGGGAGGAGCGGGCTGGACGCAGGGCTGGTCTGGCTGAAGCATTACGGCGTTCAGCAGCTGAGGCAGCGGCCCTGCCGCAGGCGTTTCGTGGCGTGGGAACTTCGCCGGAATCTTTGGAAGCCGCGGGTGCAGCTGTATTGCCAGGCCCGCAGCCAGAGCAGCCGCGCACGCTGCTTGAGCGGTTGCTTGGCCTGTATCGGCTCTCGCCGATCCGCAATGTCGTTGCGGAAGCGGCTCGTGAAGAGGGGCCGGTTCAGGGGACGCCTGGTCCAGCGATGGCGGGCCGCCCCGAGCATGGCAGGCATCTGGGTTTGGCAGCCCGGCTGCGTGCAGCCGCTTCATGGCTCACAGGGCAGGATGCAGTTTTGCGCCATGTATCTGCTGTCTTTCGACAACTCTCTGCTGGACCGAAGCCCAGCGACCTATCATTCATCCAGTCAGCTGCGCAGGTCGTGCCGCGACTGGTTTCGATTTCGCAGGCTCAGCCGCTCGGGGCGACAGTCTGTGTCGTGAGGGGGTCTGCCACCCGACGTCCGCCAAACAACAGGTCGTTTGCGTGCACCCCGTTCAGGAAGGAAGCCAACTATGAATCTCACTCCCAAACAACTCGCAATCCTCAAGATGATCCGCGACTCTCGCATCACACGAGGCTATTCGCCGACGATGCAGGAACTCGCAGACGAGTTCGGCATCAGCAAAGTGACGATCTTCGAACACGTCGAAGCCCTGATCCGCAAAGGGGCCCTTACCCGCGAACCCAACAAGGCTCGCTCTTTGCAGATAGCGCATGATGCGGTCCTGCCAGACGAAGAGCGCCCGCTCAGCTTCCCGCTGATCGGGAAGATCGCAGCAGGCTATCCCATCGAGCGCTTTCAGCAGGACGACTCGCTCGAACTCGAAACACTCTTCGGTCCACGCATCGGAAGCAAAGCCGGCAGCTTCGCGCTGCAGGTTGAAGGCGACTCCATGCGCGACGAAGGAATCCTCGATGGCGACTATGTCATCATCGAACGCCGCGATACTGCCCGCAGTGGTGAGCGCGTGGTTGCCCTGCTTCCAGATGGCGAGACTACGCTCAAAACCTTCCATCGCGAGCGCGGCGGGCGCATCCGTCTGCAGCCAGCCAATCCTGCATTCGAGCCGATCTTCGTCGATGAAAGTGATGTGCAGATTCAAGGTGTCGTCACTGGCGTGCTGCGCACTTATTGAGTGTGTCTTTTGAGTGTGCTCGCATATTGGTTTGGTCTTCGCTTGCATCAAGCCGGGCCGTGACGACACTTATCGATGCTGCAGCGGTGCAACTCTCGCGAAGAAATCGCGCACCTAAGCAATTTTCTCTTCGTCATCATCATGCTGCGTGGTGGCGCCTGGTCGCACGCGCAGAATCGCAATGCCGCACTCCGGACACCGGCCGGCACTGAGACCATCAAGGCGATAGCCGCAATCGGGACACTCCGGCTTCGGCAGGGGAATGAGCTTACGTACCAGAAATCGCGTCATGCAAAGCATAAGCAGGCCCAGGATAAGGCAATACCCGCCAGTGAGCGCGCGCGGCGCGTAGTAGGTGAGGTTCGCTAGATCACTATCGCGAAATCCTTCCAGCATCCACGAGAACAGTGGCACCGTGCTAAAGATGAGCAGGAACACGCCGACCAGGCGAATCGCGGCTGCAGCAATCAGTCGTGTGACAATTACAGCGCGGACGCCTGGAAGATATTCAATATCGGGTGGCTGAGGAAGCATGCGCTGGATCTCCACGAGGTGAGGTGCTTCGAACACTTCAGTGCAACTGTAGCGACTCGCGCGAGTCACCGTGCAACGCGCGGAACGTCAAATGTGCTCGCTGCGCGACGGGATGCGAATGCAAGCGATGCGCGTTCACGATCCTTTGGTTTCATTCGTCGCGAAGCTGCAACGGGGCAGCGACGGCGGGAGCGGAGATGAGATCGAAAATTCCTGTTCACTCGATGGCGAGACGATCGGCGTCGGGACCCTGATGGCTGAGCAGCTTCGTTCCGCGGCTCGGCGGGAGATCGCGCACGCCCGGACCATTGCCGAGTTGAGCTGTTCACTCGCTCAGACTCGCACGCCGCTCACCACTCTCCCCTTCCCGCGACCCCAGCGGATATGCACTCGCACCGCGATACCCTCGCCATTGCGATCGAACGCGATGTGCACGGATGATGCGCCGCCGATTGCGAAGACGCCCGGCTGGTGCGACTCATACAGCGTCCGGGTGGTGTTCTGGCCGTAGCGGAGGGTGAGCGAGTCGCGGTTGTCGCGTTCCTCGATTGCGATGGTGAGCGGCGGCTCGGTTGCTGCTCTGTAGTCACCGACGAGTTTCGCGCGTTCGGCTGCATCCAACTCGACCGGCTGTGGCGCGTTATCCGCATCGCCGATTTCTTCGAGATACTGCACGACATTGGCAGCGTGCTCGCCGCCGGTGCGTGCGTGGTGCAGAAGGGTGAGTCCGTGCGGGCCGAGTGTTTTCTGAATGCCGGGGCGGGACTCGATGAACGCGCGGACGATCGCGAGGTCGCCGAGCATCGCAGCTGCGAACAGATTCATCCTCGCTCCATTCTCGCAAAGCAGCAGCGCGATCTCGCGCGAGCCGGTGTGGGCTGCGGCCCCGAGGGCAGATTCCCAATCGCCGAAGCCCCAGTCCCATGATGCCTTGGCGAGCTCGGGGTCTTCTTCGAGGAGCTCGCGCACGCGCTCGAGGTTGCCGTGCGAGACGCCGACCATCTCGCGCACCACTTCAGGCGGCTGCGTGGGCTCGGGTGGGGAATCGCCAACGGGCAGGCGATGACCTGCCGCCGATGCGCTGCTCGGCAGGGCCAAAGCTACCCCTGCAATCCCACATGCAGACAGGAACAACCGCCGATCGACCGGGTGCGTGGGCATGGATCATCTCCTTGAAAAGGTCGCGGAAACAATCGAGCATAACGCGCGGGCGGGGTGGGGATGCAGGGCTCGTGAGTGGTGCATCGATTCCAATGATGCGATGAGAACATCTCATTGCAACGTTGAGAGCGGACAAGGGAACCACCGTGGCCGCGACAGGCGAGAGGGAACGACATGCAGTGGCGGATCGTTCGACGAGTCCATCGCTTTTTGTTGTCGATCGCGACGTCCTGACATGACGTGGACGTTCAACGAAGCCGACACATCCCGTCGCGCGTGTTCTGCCCGTTTCATCGCTGCGACGGTTCATCGGCGCAGAATCACCAAAAGCAGGACATGCATGCGGTGCACGTGCGAGTGGCTTTGCCAAGCAGCGTTGAAAGCCGGCCGCGCAACATCGCTCACTCGCGCCGTGTTCAGTGTGCCCGCTGGTGAGTACCGATGAAGAACGAACAGGTCTCACGTCGCCCGCCGGTCAGCCGACTTCCATCGCGTCCTTCAATGACTGACTGGGCTTGAACGTGACAGTCGTCGATGCCTGAATGCGGATCGGTTCGCCGGTCGAGGGGTTGCGGCCGGTGCGTGCAGCCCGGGCTTTCTTGTTGAACGTTCCGAAGTTGCTGATGGTGACAGATGCATCTTCGCGGACGCCCGACTCGATGCACTTGATCAGCGCTTCGACCGTGCGCGCCACCGCTGCTTTGGATTCGCCGACTTCCGATGCGACCTTGTCGATGAGTTCACCCTTGTTCATGCTTGTGCCCTTTTTCGAAGGAATTCCGTTTCACGACGGGGCGACACCAGCGCCACCCGCCACTTCGTAACTTCCAGAAGGTAAACAAACTTGGCTGCTGTGTCAAGCCAGCGAAGTGTTCCAGCAGTTGAAGGCGCCCGGCCGTTGATAACTTGTCAGGCCGCGGTTGCGAATCTGCGCCCAGCTTCTCGACCTGATGCACGAATAGCGCACTCTGCAGCCAGGCCCTTGAGTTGTTCGTCGCCGAGCTGCCAGTGGATGATGTGCCGTTCGATGTCGTGGCATGCACTCTTTGATGCGAGTGATTCCCACGCGCGAACAATCGCGTTGCAGGTGCCAGGTGGCGTGGCCAAACTTGGCGAGGTGCTGCTGCATTGATTTCGCTGCTGATGCAGCATGAGCCATCCGCGCAGGGCAATCGATGTGGCTGCCAGCCCTCCGAGCGGCAGCTCACGCTCTGATTGTTGCAGCACATGCGACTCAACAGGCTTGCCAACCACAAGTCCATCAGCCCGCTGCCACCCGCGCAACATGTGTTCGAGCCGCACAGCCAGGGGTTCAATGCCATAGCTCAGTTCACACACCCGCTGCAGACACAGCCCAGCAGCAGCCACGGGCATGACCGCAGGTTGCTGAAGCAGGGCAGCGCATGCCCGGCTGATTTCGCGGCCATTGTTGAGAATCCGCCTGATCAGAAGGTGATGAGACTCGCGATCGAGCAGGCTTGCCATTTGTCTGACGTTCAACATGCTTGTGCCTCTATATTCGAACGAGCATATTCGCATTACGTTCGGGTACCCATGATCATACCGCGCAGAGGGAGCGTGTCAAGTTGTGTTTTCGCGTAATGTTCGGATGTTCTTGGCAACCTGCATTCTTTGCCTTGGGCCTCGGTCTCGGGGACCTCAGTCGCCTCCGCGATTGAGAACGAGGCGTGACGGACTCGTCGACGTTGGCAGGCGCGGTCCCAGTGGAGGTTCGCTTCTGCCTGCCGAGAGGGCTGCATTGCGGCCAACACCGCGATTGAGAACGTGGTAGCCGATCCACGCCCGGCGCGTGTCCTCGCGATCCTCGGCATACAGCAAGGACAGGCATGAAAACGCTCCAGTCCCGTTTTCTTCCCTCGTCTCCTGCTCACGCAGGTTGCCGGAGTGGTCATACGTGAGGTCGCCGTTCGTGCCGCCGACTTGCGTCAACTCGTTGACATCGTTGTGCGTGCGATCTTCGGACTCACCAGTGTAGAGATAATCACCATCACCGTTCGTGTCAGTGTCGAGTGTGTTCCAGTTGCCAAGCATGTCGAGTGTCCACTGCTCACTGCCGGGCGCGTGGGTGAACGGGCCGCATGTCCGGGGGTCCACGCCGCGCTCCGCTTCGGCCAATCGATGCAGATCATCGTAGGTGTAGACCATATCACGGTTATTCTGGCTCGCTCCGGGGCGGGAATCAAGCATTTTCGTCCGGTTGGACGCCTTGTCGTAGGCGTAGTCGGCTTGCGGAGTGAAGCTCCCGGGGAGTCGATTCCAAAGGACCAGTCGCAGCACCTTGCCCGCGAGAATCCGGATTCTGAGTGTGATCTGTTGCCTTCTGCGCCTAGGCCATCCGATTCGCTATGATCGAACTCGATGAGTGAAAACGAACAATCATCGGATGCATCGGCTGTCCAGCGGGTTGCAGTTGTCACCGGTGCCAGTCGTGGCATCGGGCGGGCTATTGCAGAGCGGCTGGCATGCGATGGCTGTCACGTCGTCCTCGTCAGCCGCACCCAGGCTTCCCTCGACGAAGTCGCAACAGGCATCACAACTGCAGGTGGAGCATGCACGGTCCAGCCATGCGATGTCGGCGATGGTGCTGCCCTGGCAGCGTTGATCGAGCAGGTGGCAGAGTCGCATGGCAGGCTCGACATTCTCATCAACAATGCAGGCGTGACCCGCGACGGCCTGATTCTCCGCATGAGCGATGAAGATTTCGATGATGTCATCCGCATTAATCTTCGCTCAGCCTTCGTCACTGCCCGGGCTGCAGCACGGCCAATGATGCGAAACCGCTTTGGCAGGATTGTCAATATCGGTTCTGTCACAGGCGTCATGGGGAACCCCGGCCAGGCTAATTACGCAGCTGCAAAAGCCGGCCTCATCGGACTCACCAAGACGCTGGCCAAGGAGCTTGGCCCCAAGGGCATCACAGCCAATGTCATCGCGCCGGGCTTTGTCGGCACCGACATGACAGCTGAACTCCCTGAGAAACTCAAGGAAGAGGTGTGCAAAACCCTCCCGCTGCGGCGTTTTGGCACGCCCCAGGAGATCGCCCACGCGGTCAGCTTCTTTGCGAGCGATGGTGCAGGCTATGTCACCGGACAGGTGCTGCAGGTGGATGGCGGACTGGCACCGTGACTCAGATTGGCCTGGCGAACCGCACGCGGCGCGGCACTGGGCCGAGCGGGGCCGAGCGGCCCCTGTGACGAAACGATGTATCCCTGTTGCAAACATCCGCAAAGTGGCTACTATCTGCCTTTGATGATTCAGCAATCACGATCGCTCCGATGAGCGATGGTGCCAAAACTTCCCGAGGAGATGAACCGTGACGGAATCTGAGATCGAAGCCAAAGTGATCGACATCGTCGCTGAGCAAATGGGCGTCGAGAAGAACGAGATCAACCGCGAGACCAACTTCACCAACGATCTCAACGCTGACAGTCTCGACACCGTCGAGCTGGTCATGGAGTTTGAGGATGAGTTCGAAACCTCGATTCCCGACGAGGAAGCTGAAAAGATTCAGACCGTCGGGCAGGCCATCGAGTTCATCTCCCGATCGATTGGCGAAAGTGCCTGACCCCACGCACACTGTCCCTCAATCGCGGGGGCTGATGTTCCTCACCCTGTTCCCTCTTGCACGAAGCTGAGTCGATGTCAAAACCACTGCTCCGAAGACGAGTCGTTGTGACCGGCCTCGGCGCGGTGACTGATGTCGGCACCAGCGTGGCTGAGTCGTGGGAACGACTCGTCCAGGGAATGTCCGGGATCGGAACCATCACCGCCTTCCACCAGAACGAACAGTGGACTGTTCGCATCGCGGGCGAAGTCAACAACTGGGATCCGGCTACGGTCATCGACCATCGCGAACTCAAACGCATGGACCGCTTCTGCATCTTCGGCCTCGCAGCAGCAATCGAAGCTGCAGCTGATTGCGGCATCAACTTTCAGCAGGGCGACCCATATCGCCGTGGCGTAGCGATCGGCTCGGGCATTGGCGGCATCATCACCATCGAGCAGGGACACGAACGCCTCATCGAAGGTGGGCCGCGCAAGATCAGCCCCTTCACCGTTCCCAAACTGATGGTGAATGCGTGTGCAGGCAATGTTTCAATCCGCTTCAATCTGCGCGGAGCCAACACAGCCACAGCCACAGCCTGCGCCACCGGCGGA
Organism: Phycisphaerales bacterium; assembly: GCA_051004555.1. Classification (GTDB taxonomy): domain Bacteria; phylum Planctomycetota; class Phycisphaerae; order Phycisphaerales; family SM1A02; genus JBPCKF01. The sequence goes on from JBPCKF010000008.1 coordinate 75,833, forward strand.
CATGCCATCGGCTCTGCATTCCATCTCATTCAACGCGGCGATGCAGATGTCATGTTTGCAGGCGGCGCGGAAGCTGCAGTCTCGCCCTTGTGCATCAGTTCCTTCGCAGCCATGAAGGCGCTCTCGACACGCAACGATGAACCAACGCGGGCGTCGCGCCCGTTCGATCGAGATCGCGATGGGTTCGTCCTGGCTGAAGGCGGCGCGGTGATCGTTCTGGAAGAACTCGAGCATGCTCAAGCACGCGGCGCGCATATCTATGCAGAACTCATCGGCTTCGGATCGTCGGGCGATGCAGGACACATCGCAGCGCCTGATGAAGCGGGCGAAGGCGCTGCCAGGGCTATGAAGAACGCGCTGGATGATGCAGAGATTGATCCTCAGCGTGTCGACTACATCAACGCGCACGGAACATCGACGCCGCTGGGCGATACTGCAGAGGTCCGGGCGGTCAAGTCGCTCTTCGGGCCCCATGCGTACAAACTGGTTGTGGGATCGACCAAGTCCATGACCGGCCATGCTCTGGGCGCAGCTGGGGGCATCGAATCTGTGTTTGCAGTCCTTGCAGTTGAGAACGATCTCATCCCGCCCACCGTTAATCTCGACAATCCTGATGAGGAGTTTGATCTCGATTTCGCAGCCAATCAGGCGCAGGAGCGCCGCGTCGATTTCGCGCTCAATAATACATTCGGCTTCGGCGGGCACAATGTCTCGCTCGTCTTCGCCAAGCTCCAGTCATAACGCTCAAACATAACTTGCAACACGATCGGACGCGACACTCTCATGCATGTGACCATCACCTACTGTCAGCAGTGAAACTACCAGCCACGGGCCGCCAGTCTGGCGGAGAAGATCAAAGCTGAACTCGACATCACCGCGGAACTGATTGCAGGTGCAGGCGGCATCTTTGACATCCATGCAGATGGCGATCTGCTCTACAGCCGTCGCAAGCAGAACAACGAGTTCCCGCAGGAAGATGCGATTATCGACATGCTGCGCGATCGTGCGGAGTAAGGGCACGGGCCGCACGCGACAACGGTGTCTTACCGTCGCATGATCGCATCACTTGTGATGCGCAGTTGGGCCAGTGCGAGGAGATCATCCAGCACAACCTGGCGGTAGAGCGGGATGTGCGTCAGCGAGGGGTCCTCTGCGAACGCAGCTTCGATTGTTGCCCGGGCGGCAGCGAGCGATTCAAGATCATGCACATCCAGCAGATCAGCGGCTGCGCGGCCAATGGCTGTATGCAGGCCCTTCATGGTTGCGACGAACGAATATATTGGCACTGCGTTCACTTCGCTCACGAGTGCTGCCCGCTCTTCAGTTGTCAACTCGGGTGGCGGCGTGGTCTGATACTGGAATTGACGTGCAAAACCGCCGCGACTGTCCTTTGAGTTCCGTGCGCTCATGGCCTGTCCACGTGTTGTAAACGCTGCATAGTTGTGCAGTGCATAAACACAGCCGAAGGGATCATCCTGCCGCATGCCTGCCAGGCTGGCTGCAGTTTGATCATGCGCGTGCTGAATCTCTTCATTGTCGAGATGCTCCCCAGCCAGTTGTGACAATCTCTCGATCTGCGGGAGCATGATGGTGAAGATGTCCACCGCAAGAGCAGCACTTCGAGCAGTGCCATCCTGACGCATGTGGTTGACCATCATGATGCCAGCATTGACATGGGATGCAGCTGTTTCGTAGTTCTGTTCATCAAACGCATGCTGGGCTGCGAAATGATGCAGGCGAGCCAGTTCAGGCATCCAGTTGTGGTAGCCAAGGGGTTCGTAGACGAACAGGCTGCTTCCGAGTGGGTGACGCGGTTGCCAGATGCATCGTTCGATCTCAGCTGCTTCCATGAGAATCGCGATGATCGGCTGGGCGTGTTCAATGATGTCTGCAGGCGTGATATCAGGTTGTACATTCTCAGATTCATCATCATCAGCATCATGATCATCTGCAGCATCATCACTCTCATGATTGCCGAGCACAACTGCCCACTCCGCACCAGCGAGCGCATCGCGCGCGGCAAAGGCTCGCCGATACCAGATGGCAGCATTGCGCAGCTTCATGGCTGCGTCGGGTGATGCAGCCAGTGCAAGAAGGTCCTGCCGCAGCGGTTCGTACAGTTCGATACTGGTTACCACTGAACTGTGCACGCGGTTCATAGCCGGGGCGCTGATCTGGGCCAGCAGGCCGAACCCGCCAGCGATGATCTCTGCATTCAGTCGATTGAGTTCTGCTTGTGCAAAGTCTGCATCTTCGATCGACAAGGCAGACTGCATCTGCGTCATGGCTGCGTCATAGAGATGGACTTGTGCTTCGTATTCTGTGTCATTCAACTGACCGAGTTCATCAGCGCTCGCGGGATCGACATTGCTCCATCCCACCAGCATGTCTTCGACCTGTTTTCTGCGATCAGGATTGGTGATGCCATCTGCAAGCCAGTTGCCCATGTATTCATGTTCGCCCGCAAAGGCGGCCCGCATGCCGAAGGGATCATCGCCCAGTTGCGCATCCATCAGGGCAAGCATGCGGCTGGCTGTTGCCTGGTCGACGTGGCCACCTGCGATTGCGTGTTCGCGCAGGAGGCTGGAGGTGCTCACAAAGCACGCTGCATGCACCAGTGAACTGATGATCGTGCGATCGTCGCGCAACTGGCTTGTGAACTCGACCATTCCTGCAAGGTCGCTGCCGAGGCGGCTGGTGTCGCCATGCTGCATGCGCCATACCAGGTCGACATACATGATCCATTGGCTGCTACGTATCGGGACAAGATGCAGCAAATGCATGCCGGGACCAAGCGAATAATCCAGTGGCACCAGCGGGCCATCATTTTTCGACCAGGCTTCGCGGACTGCGCGTGCAAGCGCCTGATGGCGGGCCATGATCGGACCTGCAAAATCAGGATCAGCCCGCTCTGGAAAACTCTCGAGGTTCCAGTACTTCTCCCGGGCCGACTCATCAGGATGCCTGCTGAACTCCTCATCCATCTGGTGTTTGGCCCAGTTCACTTCGCGCAGAATCCGCATCGCCTCAGATTCGCCCTCAATTGGCGGCTGCTGGGCGTGAGCGCAGACGTGCGAGCAGAGCAGGATGACGCAGATAATGAACGTCCGCATGGCAGTATGTGATTGTACCGCGCGTTCAGCGAAGCGGCGAGACGAGATATGCACATCCGCGAGGCGTTACCAGCGCAGCGACCCCAGGCCATCTCAGTTGCGGTCGCGGCCTCTTCTTCTGCGGGGCAGTTCGAGGACCTGTTCTTCAGTGAGCAGTGTGTGCAGCCTCAGGATGGTCTCTGCTTCGAGGGTTTCGCGATCGTCGAAGATGTCGCGGATTCTGCTGCCACTGTCATCGTTCCCGCCGCGGCCACGCCCCCCTCTGCCTCGGTCGCGCATGCGGGCGAGTGCATCGCTCAGGTCTGCTTCAAACTCGTGCGGCTCTTCGAGCAGTGTGAGTCTTTCGAGTGAGCGATTGATCTGGTTCAGCCTCATGAGATATGCCGTTTGCATGGCCTCGATGTCGCTTCGGAGCGATTCGTCCAGCGTTTCAAATGCCAGGGCAGCCTCGAAGACGTTGACGCCATGATTGTTGCGATAGATGCGGCCGAACGCTTCTTCGCGCACAGCGCGATCGAATGCTGCGGCTTCTTCTTCGTTAAAATCAAAGAGTCGTGCGCGGATGATTTCTGCATATTGAAGGTTCACATCGCGGACGCGGGTGGTGCGTTCGACCTTGGCCTCGCGTATGGCATCGCGTTCATCCATTTCGCCTCGATAGATCGCGCGGATGATATCGCGTGTGGAAGTATCTTCGGCGAGTCTGCCATCGCGGGCCTGCAGCGCGTAATCGAGTTGTTCCGCGTATTCCTCGAGAAGGGGATTGATGGCGATGCGCGATGCGTCGCTGAGCTCTGCCCGGTCGACAGGGCTGCGATTGGATTCGCGTGCGTAGCGGACCTGTTCTTCGAAGACCTCAACTTCATCGCTGACTTCTTCGAGAACATCGCGATAGGCATGGGTGTATTCGCCGAGAAAGATTTCGATGAGCATGGCCTGATTGTCGTTGATGCCGAGAAGGTCAACGAGGTTGCTCATATCCTGAGCGGTGTATTCAGGCCTGCGGAGTTCGCCGAGGTCGACGCGGCCCCGGCCCCGATTATCATCATCATTATCGCGCTGGGCAGATGCGGCTGGCACCAGCAGAATGGCTGCGATCGCGATCGCAAAGATTGTGCCCAGCAGCGGGCGGCTGGTGTTGAAGAGCCGTGAGCGCGAGCCAGATGTGAGCAGTAGTGTCATGTCCGAAACCCCTGTTTCTGTGCATTCTGGGTGGCAAATCGGCGTTATGCGCGACTGATGACCTCATATTCAACGGGCGGGGTGGCGAAATGGTGCATGGTGCGTGGGTTGGGCCATCCAAAAGCCGTCGTCGCCGCAGCCCGCAGGATTGGCATCAAGACCTTGGAACAATTCGCACCAGCAGCAAAAAACAGTGCAGGCATGACTGAAGTCACGCCTGCACTGTTCGATATAGAAACCGGCTCCTTCAGCGCAACTGGATGCGCTTCACATGAGGGCCGGGTCAGATGTCGTAGCGGTCGTATTCGTACGCATGGCGAATGTGGCGCTTGTCAGCGTCGAAGTCGCCTTCGTAGTCCTGCCGCAGTTGCTTCTCGAGATCATCATTCCACGTCGCGTACTGTGACTTGTGTCGCTGCTGCGATGCGTATCCGAAGCGGAAAGCCTGCTCGTGATTTTCGAACGCGTTGTCCGAACCAGTTGCCTGCTTGAGCGTGTCATCGACATCCTGATCCATATCACGCGCTTCGCCGACGCCGAAGTCGGCTTTGGTCTGTTCCCAGTCGTTGGCAAACGCTTTCTTCACGCGATCCCATGCGCTCAGGTCTTCTTTCCTGGTCGTCTGATGTTTCGTCGTACCCATAGTCTGTATTCCTTTCAAGGGAGAGAAAAAGTCAATCGAACGAGTGACTCTACGACGACCATGTGAATCCAGGGTGAGATGCGCATGAAATAGCGCTCAGGGACATCGCTGTGTGCGATGTGGCCTGTTTGATCGATGCGGCGAGAAAGATTCACCGCTCACGCCGTAAATTTCACTCAACTGCAATCTGCAGCGCATCGAACGTTGACACAAATCCGCTGACTGAGAATGTCGCGATCACGCTCTGGCGGACTGACACTTCAATAGTGTCGCTGCCATCCACATAGTCAGCAGCAGGCACATCATCGAACATGGCAAGCAGCGTCTGGGTGCCCAGCGTGTACTCGCCGATCTGATCGAAGCGTTGCGTGTTAATGTTGCGCAGCCGCACACGCACGCGGCCATTGGGGTTGTTCAGTCGACCCTGCACGATCAACGTGAGATTTTGCGGCTCGGTGATGCTGGTCTGTCCAGTGGCCCGCAGTTCGACGAGGTTGGGTTCACTGGAAGTAAATCCGAACTGCGAGCGGATACGCATGGTGTTGCCATCTGCTGCGATGAGTGCTGCAAGATCGCCCTGCATCAGCGTGCCGAACGTGATGTCAAAGCCAGTCAGCTCAGCAGGCAGCGGGCGCAGCAGCGCTGCCCATGAGCCGCGCCCCTGTGTGCCCACCAGGATTCTGCCAAACTGATAATCAATGCGAATGTCGATGATGACAGCCCGCGGCAGTCCGCTGCCATAGAGCTCCCAGGTCTGACCATCATCATTGGTGAAGTACAGGCCGGAATCGCTCCCTGCAAAGATCTGTCCTGCGACAAGATGGTTTTCTGCAATCACATTGACAGGGACATCAGGGAGATTGCCATCGAGTGATGTCCAGGTCTGGCCTGCATCATCAGAACGCCTTACCTGATCGACGCCGAATGCTGCTCCAGCCAGATAGACCCGCATGGGATCGGTGGCGCTGACCCACAGTTCACGCGTGACACGGGGCCAGCCGGGCTGATTGCTCAGCACTTGCGTGAACGTCTGTCCTTCATCGAATGAGACTGCAACATTGCCATCGTTGGTTGCTGCATACACCACATTGGGATCTGTCGGCGACTGGGCAATGGCGCGGATTGCGCCCGAGCCATTGCTGAGGTCCGCACTGATGGCGCTCCAGCTGCTACCGCCATTGGTGGAGCGATAGATGCGCTGCGTTGCATAAAGCATGCGCGACGAATCGAGCGGATTGATGAGGTATGGTGGCAGGAAGCAGTTGCGATCACCGCCACTGATTCCGCCTGAAGAGCCGCTGAATGAACTGCCACCATTGGTGGAGACGTACAGGTTGCCAGTGCCTTGCGATTCGACAAAGACGCGCTGGGGATTCTGTTGATCGAGTTGTGTCCAGCCGCCATCGCCGCCGAAGACATGCTGCCACAAAGGTGAGTTGTCAGTACGACGGTTGGAGCCATTGTCCTGTGTTCCGCCGAAGACGATGTCAGGATTGGTCGGGTGCGTTGATAGCCCTGCATAGAACTGAATGGTGCCCAAGGTGTCGTTGAGATCGCCCCATGTGCTGCCGATGTTGGGTGATCGATGCACGCCGCCATCATCGCCCGCGATCAGGCGCCCTGCTGCATCCCATGCCAGTGCATGCAGATCGACGTGCGGTGGCGTGATCGTTGCAAACGAACTGCCGGCATCAGTGGTGCGCCGCAGGCTGAGCCCGCCGAAGATGGCTGTGTTCGGATCGTCGGGCTTGACCGAGATCACCGAGAGGTACCAGCCGTAACTTGCCTGAATGCTGCCGAGCGGGATTGCTGTCCATGATGCACCACCATCGTCGCTGCGGAAGGCACCCTTGGTCGAAGCGCCGCCGCCGGTTGGTGATGCGGGATTGACGAACATTGCGTAGAGACGCTGCGGATCGCTGGGCGCGATCGCAACAGTTGTGCGGCCGACGTTTGTGGTTGGCAGTCCGTTGCTGAGGCGTGTCCAACTTGCTCCGCCATTGGTGCTCTTGTAGATGCCGTTGTCTGCATGGCCGAAGATGCGTCCGATGGCTGCGTAGAGATTGCTGGTGTTGGCTGGATCGAGTGCAAGATCTGTCGCGGAAAGATTGGGCAGGCCGTTACTGAGGTGTTGCCAGCTCACGCCGCTGTCGGTTGATTTGAAGACACCAATCAGTCCCTGGGCATCGGGATGCATTTTCGCAGCAGCGAGTTCGGGAAATCCGCCAGCCCGGGTGATTGATGCGTACATCACATTCGGCTGTTGCGGATCGATGATGAGTTTCGAGAAGCAGCGGCCGGCGAAGGTTGACTCTGCCAGTTGCTGCCAGGTGTCGCCACCATCAGTCGATTTGTAGAGTCCCAGTCCGTAACGGCTGTGATTGGCGTAGTTGGCTTCGCCGGTGCCTGCGTAGATGATGTCTTCGTTGGTCGGATGGAGTGCCAGGGCGCCGATGGATGTGGTGGGCATGTGATCGGTGAGCGGCACCCAGTTGACTCCGCCATCGGTAGTTCGCCAGACGCCGCCATCAGCTGCGCCGATGAAGATGAGATTGGCATCTTTCTGGCTGGCGGCAATCGCGCTCACGCGCCCCGAGTAAGAGACGTTGCTGATGGGGGCTGGTCCAAACTCCTGCCATTGCTGCGCCTGGGCGATGTCAGCGGTGCTGGCGCCGAGGCTCAGGATCGCTCCGAGCACAGCCACGCGCGACCATTGTGCTGTTGTCATTCGCCTTCCTCTCCCATTCAATAGCCAGCCAGTGTGAGGTGGATGATACCACGTGTTCTTGTACCAGCGGGTGGGGGATGTGTTACGTCTCTTGATGCTATCCGAGGAGGTGAGTCATGGAATCATCAAATGTTCTCAGACGAACAGTTCCTGCTAGGCTTGTGCATCTTGCCTTTGAGTATGCACGGAAGGTGAAAGGACCCACAACATGACTCTGCTTTTGATAACAATTGGACTGGTACTTGTGGTCTCAGCGCTGTGCTCGCTGACCGAGGCTGCGCTGTATGCGGTGCGGGTTTCGTATGTGCAACACCTGGCTGAATCGGGCAGTCGGCCGGGCCGAATTCTCACCGGGTTCAAGTCCAACATGGAACGGCCGATTGCAGCCATTCTGATCATCAACACGATCGCGAATACGGCTGGCGCGACCGTTGCTGGTGCCCAGGCGGAACTTGTGCTCGGCCATTCCGCGCTCTTCTGGTTTTCTGCTGTTTTGACGCTGAGTGTGCTCATTTTCTCTGAGATTCTGCCCAAGATTCTCGGCGTCGCCTACAGCCAGACTGTGGCTCGACATGCAGCGTTTGCCCTGCACGGAGCAGTTGTGGCGCTTGGTCCCGTGGTTGGTCTGGTGCAATGGGTCTCGCGCGCACTGCTTCCCAAGGCGACACTTGCGATTGCGCCGGAAGAAGAAGTTGAACGCATGGCCAGAATCAGTGCAGATGAAGGCAGCATCCTGCCTATCGAAGCAGCCCTTGTCAAAAACGTTCTCAAACTGAATGAGGTGACCGCGCAACAGATCATGACGCCTCGTTCAGTGGTTGCTGACCTCGAGGCTGACCAGCGCATTGATGAACTTCCGGCCGACCATCGCGGGTGGGCACACGCACGACTGCCGGTACGCGACGCGACTGACGGCGAACGCTGGATCGGCGTTGCCTTGCGACGAGATATTCTTTCCAGCCTGGCGTTCGAAAGCGGAGAACAGACGATCGAGGAGTTCAGCCGGCCGCTGCATTACGTGCCCTTCAGTATGCCCGGCCACATGTTGCTCAAAGCGTTTCTCGAACACCGTTCACATCTTTTTGCTGTCGTCGATGAGCGCGGCCTTTCGATTGGCGTGGTCACACTTGAAGATGTGCTCGAATCGCTGGTCGGAGCCGAGATCGTGGACGAGGTTGATGTCGTCGTCGATATGCAGCAGTACGCCAGAGATCGCATGAAGCGAACGCTGGGGGGCAGTGAAATGGAGGCAAATGAAGACCAGAGCGACGCTCAGAATGATGGGAACAACACATGATTCTGCCCCAGAGTTGAAACACGCTCGCGAGAAGGTCCGTGTTACCATGCCGCGTTATGCTGCGCTGCAAACTCACCATTGCCTACGACGGAACTGCCTTCCACGGCTGGCAGAAACAGGAGCCGCCCGGCAGTGAGCCATTGCGCACTGTGCAGGGGGTGGTCGAGCAGGCTGTCCGCGAAGTGGTTCGCGCGCCAGTTGATCTCGTCGGCGCATCACGCACAGATGCTGGCGTGCATGCACGTGGCCAGGTTGCAGCATTCACGAGTGCAGAAATCAGTGTGCCCCTTGAGCGTCTGCCCCTCGCGATCAACTCACGTCTGCCAGACGATGTTCAGATCACCAATGCGACATTCGTCCCGGAGTCGTTCAATCCGATCAGCGAGTGCACGCGCAAGTGTTATCACTTCTCGATCGCGCACGGTCGCAGTCTGAAGCCGTTGTTTGATCGACAGTTTGTGTATTTCACATATCACACGCTCGATGTGCCAGCCATGCACGCAGCAGCAAGGTTGCTCATCGGAACGCACGACTTTTCCAGTTTCGCGCAGATCAATCATGGGCGCGACAGCACGGTGCGGACGATCTTCGACTGCAGCGTCACTGCACCTGCAGAAGATCGCTGCACGATCAGCGTCATTGGCGACGGTTTTCTCTACAACATGGTGCGGATCATCGCAGGCACGCTGGTTGAAGTTGGCCGCGGGAGACTGTCAGCCGATTCGATGGGTTCGATTCTCGTAGCGCACGATCGCCGCGCTGCAGGCCCGACGCTGCCGCCGCAGGGTTTATGTTTGATGTGGATCGAATACGAAGAACCGCATCAGGGTTTTCCCGTTGATGCGCTGTGACGACACATGCACTCTGCCTGAGGATCACCAGGTCGCGATTTCTGCTTTTCGGGCGGGTTTGGCAAGAACAAGCAGGCAGACGATGGGGAAGATCATGGCCCACAGCGCGCCGCAGCCGATGATGCCGTAAGTGAATCCGCTCAGCAGGTTGGGATCGACGTCGGGCATGGCTTCGATGAGCTGGCCAGCAAAGAGGACCTTCATGTCTTCAACCATCACGATCCCCACGACGACACCGACGATGGCCCACAGCAACTGCGCGATCGACCACCCGCGCAACATACCGGGTCCTGCTGGTGTGCGCTTGAGTGTCTTGATCGATGCTACCAGCAGCCAGATGCCGAGAACAACTGTCGCAGCATAACTGACAAAGGTCCAGACCTGCAGGCGGCCGCTGACTTCGGGTGCCTGCACTTCCTCGGGCACGACGCCCTGCATCAGTGTGCCGCCAACACCACACACGACGCTCACAAGACCGAGCGCTGCCAGCACAATCCCAATGACACCCAGCACCGTTGGCCAACTCGATCGCGGCGCATACACATCCTCAAGAGGCATCGTTGATGGCTGGGGTGGCGTCATTTCTGGTGAGTCCATGGCGTGTTCCTTTTGAAGTCGAACGATGAAGTGTCATTCCCACGTGGCGATGTCGTCACGAACACGGCGGCCGGTGAGCAGCCATCCCAGTACCACAGGGTACACAACGACAAGGCCAGTATAGAAGATCGTCTGAATGCTGGTCTGCCACTGCAAAGCTTCGCGACTCATTTGGCGGGCCTCGCCGCCAGCCTCAATGATCTGCTGATTCTGCATATCGAGCATCGCCTGAGCCAATGAGACTTGTGCATCAAACGTCAGCCATGCAAATGCAAGCCCCACAATCGCGAGAATCAGTCGCAAAACCACCCAGATGCGCAGCAGTTTGACACCCGATCGCTTGCGCCGCAGCAGGTTGATGCTGCCGATCAGCATGATGATGCCTGCAATGACCACGCACACGCCGATTGCCAATCCGATGGTCTGTGTCATCCCCATGTCCGGCAGTTGAGCCGCCCGGTCGCCAAGCATCGTCTTCATCATCAAGGACAGGCCTGCCAAACCCAACCTGACAGACAATGCCACCCAGAGCATAAATGAGCGAGATGACGCCAAGGACAAGTGGCCAACGGCTGGCGGGCATTTCTTCCATCATGATGAAATGAGTCGTTGGGTGTTCATTCATGCTGGTTCACATTCACTGATTCACACTCGACCGGGAACCTCGTCGCATGCATCGGTGGGATTGTCCCTACGCATCTTTCACGGAGGCAGCACTCTCGATCAGAACTGCCTGAGAAAACGTGCATCGTTTTCGTACAGCCAGCGAATATCCGGAATGCCATACTTGCGCATGGCGATGCGTTCGATCCCCAGGCCAAATGCAAATCCGGTGTAGCGTTCGGGGTCGTATCCCACAGCCTCGAAGACGCGCGGGTCGACCATGCCGCACCCGCCTAGTTCCACCCACTGCCATTCGCCCTTGATCTTCATCTTCATATCCACTTCAGCTGATGGTTCAGTGAAGGGGAAGAAGCTGGGGCGCATGCGAACTTCGGCCTCTTCGCCGAAATATGCTCGGGCAAACTGAAAGAGCGTCGTCTTGAGATCAACCATGTTGATTCCCTCATCAACCGCGAGGGCCTCGACCTGGTGAAACATGCTGAAGTGGGTTGCGTCGTGTGTATCGGGTCGGTACACGCGCCCGCAGGCAATGATGCGAATGGGCGGTTGGGTCTTCTCCATGGCCCGGATTTGAATCGTCGATGTCTGCGTTCGCAGCAGTCGATCAGCGCCCATGAAGAAGTTGTCGGTCGACTCGCGGGCCGGATGGCCTTCGGGAATGTTGAGAGCATTGAAGTTGTGCCACTCGTCTTCCACTTCCGGACCATGGGCGACGCTGAAACCCATTCGCGCGAAGACATCGGTGATCTCGTCAATCGTGCGGCTGAGCACGTGACGCCTTCCGAGGCCGCAGGGAATACCCGGCTCTGTCACGTCGATGGCGGGACCTTGCCGGTTGCGTGAGGCGGTGGTCGTTGATTGCGCTGCAGACTGCTCAGCAAACGCCTGTTCGAGTGATTGTTTGAGTTCGTTGAGGCGTTTGCCAACTGCGGGCTTGTCGTCCCTGGACACCTCGCGCAAGCGGGTCATGATGGCTTTGAGCTGGCCCTTGCTGCCGAGGTATTCGATTCGCCATGCTTCCAGGGCATCGGGATCAGCCGAAGCATCCTGCAAAGCTGCCAGGCCGGCTTGTTCGAGTTGGTCGAGTTCATTGAGTGTGAGCATGCCGCAGCAGTGTACCCGCTTGCTGGAACGAAGCCGTCGCAGCCGATAACGCGACAAGTTTGCCCGGCTGTGACAGAGTGAACAGCACACAGGCGCAAATGCGAGGTTGACTGGCGTCGTGTGCTCGCCAAATTGCACCATTGAGTCGGCATGAACACTCACACTCGACATCAACTGCCGCCCGTCACCATCCGCACGCGTGAAGTCCTTGCGGTGAGTGGGTTTCTGGTGGCTGGTGGCGGGCTGATTTACACCGCGATGCTGCGCGGGGCCCCGCCATCCGGCAAGATTGCGATCGCGGCATTCACGCTTGCTGCTGTCATCATGGTGGTCGGATTCATTGGCGGCATGATTGTCGATCGCATCGGCGTGCGATATCCCTTCCTCGTGCAGGAACGATTCAGTCACACGACGTTCTTTCTGCTGGTTCCTGCCCTGACATTCACATTGCTGTACGGCTGGTGGCACCGGGATGTTGTGATCGATGGCCTGCGTGACACGACGAACGTTGTCATGATGGAAGCAGAAGAACAGATGACAGCGCTTGGTGTGCCGTAAGGGAGTGTCATTGAGCTGCGGCGTTTCATCCCGAGCAATCACTCAGCAGTCTTCTGGTTCAGGATCCGCAGTCGCACGCTGGTCGCAAGCGAGTTGCGCACTTCGATCACTTCCGCAGTCGCTGCATCAAGCTGAACAATCTCTCCTTCATGCACAACGCGTCCGAGCCGCTCCATGAGTAACCCTGCAAGGGTGTCGACAGACTCGTTAGAGAGGGCCAGCCCGGTGGCGCGGTTGACAGCATCAATCTGAGCGCTGCCGCTGATGATAAAGCTGTCCTTTTCTTCATGCTTGATGTCGGGTGTCTCCGTATCAAACTCATCCTGTACGGCTCCGACAATGCGCTCCAGCACGTTTTCGAGCGTGACGATGCCGACGACTGATCCGTATTCATCGATCACAAATGCGAGGTGCTGACGACTGGCGCGGAAGTGTCCCAGCAGCTTTCCTGCGCTGACAGTTTCGGGGACGAAGCTGGGCTTGCGCATCACCTGCCGCAGATCGAGCAGCTCACCTTCGGGCTTGCGAAAGAGATCTTTGATGTGGATCACGCCCAGCACCTCATCCATCGACCCGTTGCACACTGGATAGCGCGTATGTTTGTTCCGGCGGGCATTGTCAATCGAG
>JBPCKF010000009.1:0-40688 GCA_051004555.1 Phycisphaerales bacterium
GCTGCGATCGCAACCGGATAAAAGTCGTTGTGGCCAAACTCACCTGCAACATGGCCAAGCGCGGGGTTGTACCCGAAGTTGGTGCCGTTGGAATCCCACTCGCGCACAGCTGCGCAGTTGGCAACGATTGCCTTTTCGGGTGCGACGGGCTGGGTTGATGCGAAACAGGTTGCGCCAGCCACTTCGTTGCGGATGTACCGTAATGCCTCATTGCGCAACACACTGGGCGCGTTGGTCCCAAGCGCCAGGGCAGAAAGGCCGCACAACACTGCATCGAGATGAAAAAGCTCGGTGCGTTCCCAGACATTCTCTGCCGGCTCGCCCAGAGGAGTTGTTTCGCCTCGTCCGAAGAAGTCACAGGCAAACTGTCCTATGCCAAGTGCCTGATTGGTCTCGCGCAGCAGTGTGACGGTTGTCTGCGAGGACGACATTGATGAAGTTGAAGGCGTTGCGGGAGTCGATGTAGCGTTGGCACGGCTCATGGGCCGATGATAGCAGCAATGAGATGCCTGGCGATCACGCGATTCAATGGCGCTGATGACGATCAACCAGATGCTCAACGGCTCGCGCGAGTTTCCCTGCAGCCTCGGCCACAGCTTTATAGATATCACCCTCGCGGGCTTCTACAGCGAGCGGTTTCTCGCCAGCCAGGCGGGCTTCCATGGTGCACCGCTTGTCCGCTGGGCCGCGTCGTCTGAGTTTATCATCGTGAAGATGCACTTCGACACGAGTGACGCGCTCGACGTGAAGCTTCAGCGCTTTCTCGACCGTCTCGGTCACGTGAAGTCCCAGTGCATCGCTGCTATCAATATCTGCGTAGTTGATCTGAATCTGCACAGTGAGTTCTGCCTCCATCGGTTGGAGTTGACTATAGCGCGCAGCGGATTGCATGGAAAGCGCCGCAACATGCCGGGACTCGTCCGCACAATCACAGGCACGAGGAACAACCGCCGAAGGCGCCATGGCGCAGAGAAAGTAAGAGGGAGACACCGCAGTGAGGTGAAATCACGCTCACCTCCTCTTCGGCGCCTCGGCGGTGAATCCTCATTCGTCGTTCGCCCCGAGTAAGGGCAACTCAAACCGTTCGATGCGTGCTACGCGATCGCCTGCGATTCCCTGCAGATCGCCACATGCAAAGTCGAGGCTTTGCATGGCTCTGTCGATCTGCTTTTCGCGCTTGGCCCATTGCCTTTGCATGGCTCGTTTCTCTTTCTCAAGGTCTTCGTGCATGCGGGCCAGCGGTTCGATCGCACCTTCCAGCCGCGACTTGAACTGCGGGCCGCAGAGGTAGTCGTACAGCTCTTCAATCTTGCTCGACCTCTGGGCTTGTGAGTCGCGCATTGATGCAACCTGCAGGAGCATGGTGCGCAGAAGACTCGTGAGAGGAAGCAGACACGCGTGCGATGTGACCCAGACATGTTCCACGCACTCGAATGTCGTCACATCACGTGGCAGCGACGTGGTGAGCAGGGCTGCAACATCTGCGCGAGCGCTGCGTTGATCATCGCGCAGCTTCGGCAGCCAGTCATTGTTCCAATTGCGTGTGTTCTTGAACTCCCAGAGAATCACGCCACACGCCCTGCCTTGTTCATCACGGACAGTGTGCAGCAAGTCGCCGCCATGCTGGCCTTTGGGCACGCTCTGGATAAGGTCAAATGGAAAGGCTTGTTTGAGTTGTGATTCCAGGGTGCGTTCGAGCACTTCACCCTGCAACTGCACAGATCCCTGTTCGGAACGGCGTTTGAGGTCTGCGATCTGCTCTCTGAGGCTGCTGTTGAGTGTAACGAGTTCTGTCTGTTTGAGCTCAGCCTCCTGCAGGGCTTTCTTGCGAGCAGCCGTTGCAATCACTGCAGATTGCGCTTCCAGTTCACGGGCAGCATCCAGCTTGATTCGCTCGGATTTCTCTGCGAGTTCGCGCTCGCGCTTCCGCAGTTCGAGTTCGCGGTTCTCGCTCTCGCGGGCCCGTTTGGTGAGCGATTCGACCTGTGCCCGAAGGTCGCGATCGTGCAGCGAATGTTCACTCTGAATCTGTGCACGCAACTGCTCTTCGACTTCCGCCCGTTGCGCCGCTGCCTTCTTCGCATCTTCAGCGCGCTCGACCTTGAGGCGGGCTGCCAGGGTTTCGTTTACAGCCAGCTCTCGGGCAGCTATCTCCGCTTCACGCATTTCAAACGCGCGGGCCCGGGCCGTTGCTTCCTGGCGATACTGCTCCTGAATGCGCTGTTCGATCGAATCAGCCAGTGCATGCGAAACATCGATACTGCATCCGCACTCAGGACATTGCACTGAATGGGCAGCCAACTCCGCTGGCAGACGATCAGCAATCCGTGGCATATGAAGACTCCTTCCATCAACTTGACCGTTCCGAAGTCTGGTGATTGTACGGCATTTACACCCATCGTGCAAACTCCTCTCCCCCACCGTACCATGCAATCGTGAGCACAACATCCGCACAGCTCCAGAAGGTCGATCTGCATACGCACATCCTCCCTGAAACCTGGCCCGATCTGCGCGAGCGATTCGGATCGACCGGCTGGGTGCGGCTGGAGCACCACTGCGCTGGCTGCGCTCGGATGATGGTCGATGATGCGTTCTTTCGCGAGATCCACAGCAACTGCTGGGACCCTTCAGTCCGCGCGCAGGAATGCGATGAACATGGCGTGGGCGTGCAGGTGCTTTCGACCGTTCCCGTCATGTTCAACTATCGCAAACATGCAGATGAGACGCTGTTTCTTGCGGGCATTCTCAACGATCACATTGCAGGAATCGCGAGCGACTATCCAGATCGCTTCGTCGGACTGGGCACGCTTCCCATGCAGTCGCCGAAACTGGCGGTGCGCGAGCTTGAACGTTGCGTCAATGAACTCAACCTTGCAGGTATTGAAATTGGAAGTCACATCGATCTTGAAGATGGCAACACATGGAATCTCGATCGGCCGGAAGTGTTTGATGTGTTCGAAGCTGCAGCCTCGCTGGGCGCGTGCGTGTTTGTGCATCCCTGGGACATGATGGGCAAGCCGCGCATGGAAAAGTACTGGCTGCCCTGGCTGGTGGGAATGCCCGCTGAATCATCGCTGGCGATCTGTTCGATGATCTTCGGCGGCGTGTTCGAGCGACTCCCCAACTTGCGGGTGTGTTTCGCGCATGGTGGGGGCTCGTTCCCGATCGCCATCGGACGCATCGAACATGGCTTTGTATGTCGGCCTGATCTGGTTGCTGTCGACAATGCGGTCAATCCGCGCGAATATCTCGGGCGATTCTGGGTCGACTCGCTTGTGCATGATGCTGAGGCGTTGCGGTATCTCATCGGGCTCATTGGTGACGATCGCATTGCTCTGGGTTCGGATTATCCCTTTCCGCTGGGCGAAGCGCAGCCCGGCGCGCTCATTGCGTCGATGGATGATCTCAATGAAACAGTCAAACGCAAACTGCTCACCGAAAACGCGTGGGATTTTCTTGGACGAAAGGCAATCGCTCAGGAAAACAACATTGCCTGCTCGAAACGCAACTGAACCTGGCGATGCGCCTCGCCTCTTGGGCGCACGATCAACGGCCCCAGCGGTTCCAGGGCATGTGACAGGTGCAGACGTTCGCGCAAACCCGGAGCATGCTCTTCATACATCCGCGCAATCAGTTGCGGGCAGTTACACTCGCGCGACAGATGCAGGAGCACAATGCACATCAGCCGCGGCGAAACCCGGGCAATCCTTCGCACAGCATCAAGCGCCTGCGCGTTGGAGAGATGGCCACGCCCGCCCATCACACGATTCTTCAGATACGTCGGCCGCGAACTGGCTCGCTGCATCGCGGGGTCGTAGTTCGACTCGATCGCAAGAGCATCAAGGTCGGTGAAACAGTCGATCAACTCATGCGATATCCGGCCGCAGTCTGTCACGAAGCCGATGCGAAGCGAACCTGTATCCAGCAGGTAACCAATCGAGCCAAGTGAATCGTGGGCAAGAAACACCGGCTCGACAACAACGTCATCATGTACAACAAACCTGCCATCAAATGGCTGTATGCATGCCTGCTGTCCCCGCGTTGGACCGGTGCGGCGATAGTGCCTGCGCGAACAGTGAATCACAATGTCATGCTGGACCGACGCACGATTCCAACTTGGCCGAAAGTGATCCTGATCAAGATGCGTCAGCAGAATCGCATCGATCTCGCCCAGCCCGATCATGCCCTGCTGTTCCAGTCGCTTGGCTGTCTCCCGCGGGGAAAGACCTGCATCAATCATCACATGCAGCGGCGCTCGACCCGGCCGCTCGATCATCAGCAGCGTTGCGTTGCCACTGGAACCACTTCCCAACACCGTCAGCGACGCAGTTGCGCACCCGCCCCCGGAACTCCCGGCACCCTCGGCACCCCCGGAACCTGCGGAACCCGTCCCCTTGCAGACAGCATTCTGAGACATCCCTGTCGAACTTGTCATGCACACGTTGTAGCAGATCAGCCGCGCATGAGCAAGCCTGCTATCTTGTGTGACGATGACACAGCCAGACAGGCCCGAACCCCATCAACTCATTTGATGTCTCGGCCCCTCAGCGCCTCGGCGGTTGAACTCGCGCGGCACCAAGTGCTGATTGCGGAGGAGATCAACGGGTCGCACACACTCACCGAGCCTCAATATCCACCTGATCGATGCGCGAGCGGAACCCTGATGTCGAAAACGTTGCAACCACAATCTGGCGGATCGACAGGCGAATGTCGCCGTTGCTGTCGATGCGGTCGGTGGCATCAACATCGCTGATTGTGAAGACCTCTTCGCTGACGCTGATGGGATATGTTGCAACCTGATTGAAGCGTTGCTTGACGTTGTTGTAGAGGCGGAGCTTGGCTGTGCCGCCGGGATTGTTCACGCGTGATTCCACGAGAAGATCAATAGTTGCAGCGGTTGGGTTACTGGTGTTTGCTGCGACACGCACATCGACGATGTTGGGCTCTGATGAGATAAAGCCGAACTGTGAGTCGACGATGAGATAGGCATCGTCAGAGCGCGCGATTTCCGCAAGTCCGCCCGACACAAGTCTGCCTGCTGCAACAGTGACACCAGTGAGCTGTGTCGTATCGCAGTTGATCGTCGTGATTGTGACCGCATCAATCGCTGCTTCAGTGACGGAATTGTTGGGATTGTCGATGGCGCTGAAACGAACACGCGTGGTTGCCGTGGGCGTCACGAAGTCGCTGATCAACAGCGATGTGGGTGTCCATCCGTTGTCATTGTCGCCATACTCGGCAGCGACGACCCATGTGTTGCCATTGTCGTTGGAAAGCTCGACGGAGAGCCGATCTCCATCATTATCATCGTTGGTAAACCACCACGCATAGCCAAGCGTTGCGCCGGGTTGATTGGCAAGGTTGAGCACGGGCGAGATGAGCCGCGTGGGACCGCCATCGACATCGCTGTTCCCTGCTGCGTTGTCGGTGAGATAACACCTGCCCGATCCATCGAAGTCTGCGGATGGATCGCCACGCCCATTATTGACCGGCACGCCCCGCTCCCATTCGCCATCGGTCAGATTGATGCTTTCGACCGTCCAGCCAAAATCGTTCTCGAAGTCATCTTCGAAGAACGTCGAGACAGAGACCGCGCTGAGCACGTTGAAGGTGGAAACGGGTGCATTGCCCGGATCGCTGACCTCATTTCCCTCGGTCGTCTCTGCTGTGACGTAATACGCAACGATGCTGCCGCAAGTACTGCTGGGGAAGGTTGCTGTGTAGTTGTTGTCGCTGTTCTCCTGCATGGGGAACATCTCAAACCCGTTGCCACGATTGATGTAAAGAACGCCGGTACCGGGCTGTGGTTCTGACCCGTTGAGGCCGCTGACAACCACATTGAACATGGTTCCGCCCGCAGGGTCGATGATTTCTGGTCGGCCGCTGGGATATTCAAATGCAAGTCCAGCCACGCACACGCCGCGCGGATTGTTCATTGCATCGACAAGGGCGGAATGATTGATTGCGGTGCCGCTGTTGCTGCCTGTTCCATTCTGATTGCAGCCGCCGTGCGTATGAATGCCGATGATGAGGCCGGTTGTATCGTCCTGCACGCCGGAGCCCGAGTTGCCGCCGGTTGTATCTGTCTGATATTGAATCCTGTTGCCGTTGATCGCGAAGAATGGGCCTGCATGTGTCTGCTGCACCTGATTATGCTGTGGCGGCGTGTTGTCGGTGCCGTAACCTGTAATGCGAATGTCCCGCCCATCAACCGGAGGCGGCGCAGCAGCGCGGATATATGCATCGCCCTGCGCTTCAAAAGGTGTGAGATTCGTTTCGGTATTGGGGAAGCAGCCGAAGAAACCCCAGTCGTCGCCGGCACCATTGTTGGTGAACTGCTTCGAAGAAACATCAACTGCGTACTGATCTTCCGGGCCTGGATGCTGCAATCCTCCTTCAGAGTTGCTCAGCGGCACGTTGAACTGCACCACCTGCAAGTTGCTGCCCGAGCAATGCCCCGCAGTGAGAAAGCAATGGCCAGCATCATCAATAAGAAACACCGTACATCCGATCGGCAGCGCTCTGCCCGAACGCGGATCATCCGAAAGCACACGATCATCAACACTTCCGCAAATGGTCTGAGCCACAGGTTCATCTGCACTGCCTGCCCATGCATGCCCGAAACGAATGCGACTGGGACCAGAGCCGGG
This sequence comes from Phycisphaerales bacterium, assembly GCA_051004555.1. Classification (GTDB taxonomy): domain Bacteria; phylum Planctomycetota; class Phycisphaerae; order Phycisphaerales; family SM1A02; genus JBPCKF01. Next base: position 6,651 of record JBPCKF010000009.1, read on the forward strand.
CGTCGCAATGAGTTCAACACGGATACTGCCACCGTTGAAGTATGCTGTTGTCAGTTGCCAATGATGCAGATGCTGTTCCTGCATGGTCTGCGATGCACCATCAAGCAGAGAGGTGATGCGAACCTGCGCGCCTTCTGCAAGCATGACATCCGCAAACTGCAGGCGCAGCCATGTTGCACCAGGGATATTAATCTCAGTCGCGTACACAACACTGCTGCCGAGGCCGCGGTTCTGCACGAAACCCGAATCCACCGACAGCGGCACCACCTTCTGCTGCAACTCGGGCAGCCAAGGCTGATGAACATCGCCGTCACTCCCAGCCATGGCAAACTGGGTCAGCCCTAGGCTGAACATCGCAGCAACCAGCAGCAGCACGCAAGTCGCACTGCGGACTGAGATGGCAAAAACTGAGCGTATTCTCTTCATCATGCGTCGTTCTCCGCTGCATTCTTCGCTGGGCCGGGGAGAATGTTACGCAGATTTGGGGGCAGGTGTGGTCCCCAAAAATCGCGATCAGCGGCACCATCAGCCTGCGGGAAGACCGCTCACTGTCTGCGCGGCTCTGACGGGGAGGAGCTGGACACGTCCTCGAACGTCGGCAGTTCAGCCATCATCTGCACGTCGAGAATCGTCGCGACCAGCTTCCACTGCGTTTCATTGAGCGCTGTGCGGTCACGCTCCTGCTCGGCCAGCATTTCCCAGCATCTCGGAGTCGTCAGGTCGCCAAGCACGCCACCCTGTGAGGCCACCCGAAACGCATCGGAGTGAGATCGCTCCATCTGAAGAGAAACCCGTGCATGCTGGTCCTCAAATCGTTCACGAAAAAGCTCGAGACTCTCGCGCTGATCCCTGGTGATGCTATCAAGTGAAAGGGCTGCTTCATACAACACCAGAGCGGAGGTCTTGTCGGGATACACGGAGGGATATGCGGTTTGTTTGAATGCCTGCAGAACACGAACATAATCCTCGTGCGCAACGTGCTCTTTCAGCGCTTCAAGAAAGCGCATGTTCACATCGACGATATCTTCCTGCATGCGCTCCTGTGGCGCAACAGCCCTTCGAAATGCTGCCCTGCCTTGGGCCGCGATCACATTCGCAGCCTGCGCATCGTCCCTGTAAAGAGCCGCAGCACGGTATGTGATCATCTTTGCCCGGTGATATGCAGGCCCGCTGGCATTCTCTTCATCATAAAGCCGCTCAAGTGACCTGAGATATGCATCTTCAAACGGCACCACCCACAAATCGTTCCCATCAGCAGGGATTGCGTTCATAAGATATGCCATCTTGATGACATCCGTCCCACCAGCCGGCCAGGCAAACACCGCAGCCGTCACCGGTGTCGGCAACATGGAGCCACGCAGCTTGGCATTGTGAGCCCGCGGCAGACGTTCCAGTTGTTCCGGCGAGAGGATCGCGGCAACATCAGCGAGAAATGCTGCATCACGAATCCTTGCATCCTCAATGAAGCGATCGTAACCTGCCACATAGGGCGCGAACTCATCGCGATAAGTCCCCTCATAATCCGCTCCAAGCTCCTGCATCCTCCGTCGTATGGCAGTCTTCGTTCTGTGAAACGCATGGACTTCGTCACGGATTGTCGTGTTCCATTCGTTCAAATACGCAACCCAGATTGCATGCAGAAGCACCTTCTGATCATCATTCAGAAAGAGGAACACCTCCATGAACTCAATGTCGTGCTGATCAAAAATCCCAGCCGCCCCGAACTGCTCCTGAGCTGTCGCCCACCCCGGGGAGAACCAGGCCATGAGAATTGCAACACTCACAGCCGCACACACAAGACGTGAGCGGCGGCTCTGTTGCGAACACGCCCTCATTCAAACACCGCCAAAGCAATAAACTCGCACAACATCGCATCCACCAGCCCCAGGGATGGTGATGTAGCCGCCAGAGCCGTTGCTGATGATTTCGATATTGCCTGCGCTAGGTTCTCAGGCGGGCAGATGATGACCACCCCATTCGCACCATCGCTGCCGTTCGCGCCGTGTATATATCCATCACCGCCATGCTGACCATGCGGGGGGCAGGGGGCGTTCTCATCCCACCCGTTCAATCCGTCGATGCCATCAGGTTCGAGCGCCGTCCCGTCCGTTGCCTTGTTGTCGCCACTCGCAATCGCGGGCAGAGCCGTGAGGGCCAGGGCCAGACTGGCTGCCGCCAGAATTCGGATATCTCTCATTGCGGGCTCCTTCAATGTTGAAGTTCGAACAAGTGCTGTCGAGGCATGATCGCTATTGTGCCAGTGTGCTGCCGAACTGTCAAGCACCTCGTGCAGCCGACATGCGCGCAAAACCATTCGGAGTAGCGCCTACTCCATCTGGAGGCGAGTCTACTCCATCTGGAGTTTTGTGAACTCCACTAGGTTTCCGGGTTTTCCGGAGGTTACGGCAAAGACAGGTAGGGTTGCGGGAAAGTCATCTGGGGTTGCCGCAAAGTCATCTGGGGTTGCCGCAAAGTCATCTGGGGTTGGGGGAAAGTCACATGGGGTTGCCGCAAAGTCATCTGGGGTTGGGGGAAAGTCATCTGGGGTTGCCGCAAAGTCAGGTGTCTATTTACCGCTTGCATCAGTTTTCTTCAGAAATTTTGCACAAGCACTGAACTGCTCGCATGTGGCTGCCGATGCATGGGTGAGCACCAGCCTTGCTGAACGTTTCAGCACGTGTTTGCGTGCACGTTCCAATACCGGAGTCTTACGATGCCTACTCACTACCCGTTCCCAACCAAAGAAGCTGATCTTGCTGCATGGTCAAACAACTTCAGCACCAAGATCAATGCATTTCAGCCTTTAGGGGGGTACGGTCTCACTCCCCAGCAATGCACCGACTTCGAAACGCTGAACTCAGTGTGGATCGACGCATATGAGGTAACCCTGGCAGACAGCACCCGTACCGCCGTGGCGATTGTGACCAAGCGGACAGCCAAGAACGCCATGATCGAGAACGCACGCACGCTGGTTGCACTCATTCAGGCTGACCCTGCAACAACCGATACGGATCGGGCCCAGCTCGAGATTACAATTCGAGACAACGAGCCAACACCCGTGCCTGTCATCACGACCGCTCCCACTCTGTCAATCACGTCGACAGCCAATCGTTCAATCAAGTTTCGCTTGAAGGATGCTGAGAACCCTGATCGACGCGGCAAGCCGACCGGCGCGAAGGGTGCAACTGTCATGATGTATGTTGGCGAAACGCCGCCACTCGACCCCACAGCGTGGACGCTTGCAGCCCAGCCCACGAACACGATCTTTGAACTGAATATTCCAGCAGCAGTTCCAGCAGGCTCGACCATCTGGTTCACAGCAATGTGGGTGAATACCAAGCTGCAGCCAGGCAATGCGAGTACGCCGTTGTCAACCAGCATCGGCGCTGGTGTTGCACAGGCTGCGTAAGGACAGAACAATCAGAGCTGCGCACGGACCGGATCATCCTCCATATGTGTGGGTATCGCATATCGAACATGTTCCCACGTGCGCAGCTCCGATCTGCTTCCTATAAGGATTCAACAATGAACGACTTCATCGATCACGACCACGACACTCACAACAACGCCCTGCAACTGCATCAGCCCGTTCACGCTGGCGCACTCACCAAGCCCGAGGCCCGCGTGAATATTCATATTCGCAAAGCAATACCAGGCGATCAGCGCGACTTTGACTTTATTGATGCCCTGCAGAAGAAACATTCCAAGGCTGTTGGCTTTCAATACCGCCAGACATACGAAGTCGAGATCGCCAAAGGCAATATTCTCATCGCAGAAGGCGGGAACAGTGCTGGCAAGCCGCTGGGATTCATGTTTGCACGCAATCGATATATGAAGCGCAATGACACCATGCTTATTGTGCAACTGGCTGTTGCGGAAAGCGAATGGCGGAGTCTGATCGGAGCATCGCTGGTGCGAGGCTTGTTTGATCAGGCTCATTACAGTTGTACCTTATGTTCGCTGTGGTGTGCGCAGGATCTTGCAGCAAATCACTTCTGGGAGTCGCTGGGCTTTCGCCCACTTGCGTTCCGGGCAGGATCGGAAAAGAAACGCCGCATTCATATATATTGGCAGAAGCGCATTCGTGAACATGATGAACATACGCCATATTGGTATCCGAGTTATACCGATGGCGGTGCGGTGCGTGAGGGGCGACTTGCAATTCCACTCCTGCCAGGCATGCACTGGAGCGATGCCAAGCCATTGGTGTTGCCTGATGTGCCGGAATATATTGAGATTGAAGCGGATGAAGAACAACTGCTGCTGGAAGGTGCGGACGGGGAAGGTCAAAATGCAGCAAAGGTGAAAAGCAGAAAGAAGTCGCAGCGGAAAAAGGACAAGGTGCAGCCAACGACCAAGCCGATCCAGGCTGGAATGTTTCAGTTTGAATCTGTTGTGAAAAAAGAGGAAGAGGCAGATCGTGCTGCGAAGAAGGCTTCTAAGAAAAATAAGAAAGCAGCGAAGGTGAAGCGTGTGTATCACCCCGAATACCTTGATAAGGCTCGCGAACTTTCAGCACGTTTTATGGAAGAAGTCAACAGTCGCGGCGATCATCTGGTGTTTGATACCAGCGTGCAGAAATATGATGTGACCAGGCAGTTAGAAGGTGGCGTGGGCATGGCTGCGCTGGGGTATGATGGCGATCGTGATGATTATAATGATGATGACATCATTGATGTGCCCCTGCTCGACGCTGCGTGAGCGCGACTATTCTGCCAACATTGCCATCGCAGCGCTGGAGACCATTGCCATGCCGCGCTCGTCGCTGGCCTGGCGGTAGTCGATGAGTTCGACAGCGTGTGGCTGGAGTATTTCAAGGGCTGCAGTCATATTGCCAACGCTGCACCAGCGTGTGGGATTACTCGTCCAGCGCATGGCTTCAAGAAACTCTTCAGGCGATGCTGCAAGATACTTGTTCATCAGCTCGCGATCGTGGCGTTCGACATCAACACGGCGTTGGTCGTCCACCTGTCTCGGTTCGCCAAACTGCGGCCCGACATGACTGAGATCAGCCGATGCGACGACAAACGTCGACCCGCCGATGTCGCTGAGGATCGCTTGCGTCGCGCTCACAAATGCAGCATAACTGATGCGCTCATCATCTTCCTGAATCATGGGCGACAGTGGATCGGGAACCAGCACTGCAACGACGGGCACGCCCGGCCAGCGCCGCTGCAGCCAGGGCAGTTGCAGGGCAACGGAATGTTCAGGCAGATGATCGAGCTGGTCGATCGTGATGGCTTTCCCTAAACGCCTGGAGTATTCCTGCACGATGCCTCGATCAGATTCAACACGTCCCAGCGGCGTCTCGAAACCATACTCGCTCAACACCGCGCCATCACCCAGGCCAAAGTGATTTGTTCCCAATATGAGAACTCGATCAGGCGCATCCATCTGTTCGATGCACTTGTACGCAGCTGCGTAGTTGGGCCAGCCGCGCTGATAATCAAGATGCGGCGCAACCAGACCAAGGACAGCTGTGTCCAGTTCGGGGTCTTCGGTTTCAGCCAGCCACTCATCCATCTGCGCAATGCAGGCAGCCTCGTCACCATCCTCCACCATGGTCCCGGCAGCATTAGCGGGGAACGCGCCGTGCTCGCACAACTTCTGTTTCACCTGATCTTCGTACTCTTCAAAGGTCGGGCCCCACAACAGGCCCATCTTGTCGAGACCCTGAGCAAGGCCGATGATCTGATCAGCCTGTGCTTTGAGATCCTTTGTGATTGATTCAAGGTCGCGGCTGCCATTAAACTGCTGCAGCACTGCCATCGCCTGCGCGGGGATCACCATGGTCTGCTGCACCAGTTGTGAAGGATCGCGCAGCGCAACAAACTGCTGACCATCTTTCTGCAATGGCACCGGCTGGATCGGCCGCAGGTGAGGTGTACGGATGTGTTCCGGAAGTGTATCGAAGGTCATGGGACGGGAGTGTACGCGCGCTGGTGAAGCGTGGCGGAGCAGGCTCTGCCCGATAAAGCACTGCGACTCTGGGGCGTCCCATTGTACATGCACCCCAGCCCCGTTCGCTCCGTACAATCCTGCATGATGACGATGACGACTCGCTTTCTTCAACTCTCTGCACGCCTGGGGCTTTGCGCGATCCTGCTGGCTCTCGCCAGCACACCAATCGCAGCCCAAAGTCAATCGGACGGCCAATCCGCCCCGCCGCCCGACGAACCGCCCATCCTCAAAGAACTTCGCGAACGGACCGAGCGGGGCGAGGTCGAAGGCGAATGGCAGAGCGAACCCAACCCTATCGAAGGTGTACTCGAATGGACGCCGCGCGAAATCGACTTTGGCGATGTCCGCTTTGGCGACACCGTCTCCCAGACTGTCACCATCACCAACATCTCCGATGAACCCAAGCGCGTCGTGCGATCATTCACAACCTGTGGTTGCGCAACGCCGGATGTTCCCAACGAACCCTTTGGACCGGGCGAGTCCATCACCCTCACCGTCGAGTTCAAAGGCAACAAGGACGGCCCCTCAGGCAGTCTCGTCCGCATCTACTTCGCCAATCAACGTGGCGATGTGCAGGTCGCAGTGAGGGCCAATGTTCTGCCTCCGATTGTCATGGAACCGCCCATGTTCGAGAACGATCTCAAGGAAGATCTGCAGATCATCGTCCGCTCCACCGATGGCGAACCATTTCCGATTTATTCCGCTGAGCCTGCTGTTGTCGATGGCATTGATGAAGAGCCGCGGGCCGAGCATGTCCTCACCATCTCCGCAGCCAAACTGAGACAGTTCAACAATCGCGTGACATCCATTCGGCTGACGCTTCGCCATCCGCGCACAACCAGCATGCTTCTCAAATCGCGTCGGTTTGAAGAATCGCCCGTGATGAAGCGAATGTTCGAGTGGGCTCAAGGCGAAGGTGAAGTTGATGACATCATCACGCTCGTCGAAAATGGCAGCGATGTGAACAGTGCGGATGCACGTGGCATGACCGCAGCCATGTATGCTTCACTTCTGGAAACTCCCGAACGCCTGCGTGCACTCATGGAGTACGGGGCAGATGTTGCAGTGCCACGCAAAGATGGCTGGACAGCGCTGATGGGCGCATCCGGCTCGCCCAAGGGAAATGCTGAAATCGTCAGGCTGCTGCTTGATGCTGGTGTTGATGTGAACGCAGCAGACCGCTTCAAGCGCACGGCTCTCTTCTGGGCTGCGCGCTCGGGCGATTCAGAGCGCATCGCCATGCTCATCGAACATGGTGCTGACCTTTCGGTGCGTGGCCCATATGACGAAACCGCTCTCATTTCAGCAGCCCGTTCAGGCAAGTTGGAAAACGTAAGAACCATCCTGGAAGCAGCTCCGTACCTTGTGAACGAACTCGATCAGAAGGGACAGTCTGTGCTCAATCATGCGAAACAATTGGCTGCCACCGCCACGCCAGCAACAAAGGAAGCCCGAGAAGAAATCGTTGCTTACATTGTGGCCCAGGGCGGACAGTGAGAATCACTCGCAATACAGCGAAGCCCCATAACAGTCCACCGCTGATCTGGGCAATAATCTCCACATCGAATGCGTTGAGTGTTATAATGATGATGCGGACCGTTCCTACCGATTTTACTCTTGAATGATGCGTTTCCTTCTCATCCTGCTTTTGATTCTGCAGCCGCTGCTTGTGCTCGATCGCAGCGCCAACTGTGAATCTGCGCTGCCCGCCCATGATGCTGGTGCAGCCCAGGACTGCTGCGGCCCGGATGCCTGCTGCGGCATGAGCGAAGAGCCTTCGGTCTGTGGATGCGGAAGTCAAGATCAGGAGGCCCCGCAGCCTGCGATTCCTCCCAGCCAAGAGCGTCCGCAAATCGCGATACCTCTGCTGTCAGCCGGATCGCCCATGTCTGCAGCGCGCGAGCATGTTCGTGCCGCGACAGTCTGGACGCACGTTCCAGTCATCAGCACGTCGAACCACCAGCGACAGGCACTTCTGAGCATTTGGCAAACGTGAACGCCATGTCCCACAGGGATACCGCGCGCACACCGCGCGCGATGTGATCGCCATGTCTGCTCCTCTGAGCGAGGCTGCAGGCAGGCGCAAATCAACGTACACCGCTGAATCACTCAGGAGACGCTGAGCATGCATGACGCAACAACATGGTGCTGTGGGCTTGCCCTCGCAGGTACGCTTTCTGGCTGTGTTTCGCCACTGGGCACACTTGATGACGACACACAGCTTGCTGAGACAACGCAAAGGCAATGGGCACCCACTGCAATGGAAAAATGGCAGGATGCAAACGCACCTGCCGCGGGCGAAGACCAGGTTCATTTGCCCACCATCGATGAAGCGAGCACGCTGGGCGAATGCTTGCGCTACGCTGCTGCAGCCAATCAGACATTGGAAGCAGCGTGGCATCGCTGGCAGGCAGCCCTCGAACGCGTGCCGCAGGTGACCGCGCTGCCTGATCCTCGCGCGTCCTACGGATATTTTCTCAACGAAGTGGAAACGCGCGTCGGCCCGCAAAAGCACCGCATCAGTCTGTCGCAGACGCTCCCCTGGTTCGGCAAGCTTGACCTCGCAGGAGACATCGCGGCTGAGCAGGCAGATGCTGAGTTCGAGCGGTTTCAGGCGGCGAGGTTCGCGCTGTTTCAAAAGGTGCATGCGACCTATGCAGAGCTGTTTTATCTGCGCTCAGCAATCGAGCTCACGCAAAAGAATCTCGATCTGCTGCAGCAATTTGAGCAGATCATTCGCGCCCGATACCGGGTGGGCGCTGAAGGAAGCTCGCATCCTGACCTTGTGCGGGTGCAGCTTGAGCTTGGACAACTGGAAGATCGCGTGCAGCAACTGGTGCAGCTTCGGCCGACATTTGCTGCGCGATTCAACGCAGCCCTCAATCGAGCGCCTGATGCGGCTGCGCCCTGGCCGAGCGAGCTTCTCTCCCCGCTCGTGACGGTCGATGAAAGCGCGTTGCAGGAGCAATTGAAGGCACGCAACCCGCAGCTTCTGGCACTGACTGCGCAGATGCGCGAGCAGCAAGCGGCCGCAAAGCTCGCGCGCAAGTCCGCATATCCCGACATCACATTGAATCTCGACTACACCGTCACAGGCGAAGCAGCTGTTTCTTCCATGAACGAGAGCGGGGACGATGCGATGATGGCAGGCTTTTCGATCAACCTTCCCATCTGGCGCGAGAAGTATGACGCTGCGGTGCGCGAATCTTTGCGGAAACGACTTGCAACTGCATCGCAGCGACAGGCAACCGAAAGCGAACTGCTCGCTGACATGCAGCAGGCGATCTTCAACTATCGCGATGCGCAGCGGCGGATCGCGCTGTATCGCAACACACTGATTCCCAAGGCGGAAGAATCGCTGAATGCAACGCTTCGGGCGTATCAGGCAGCGACGCTTCCATTTCTCGATCTGCTTGATGCGGAGCGGACCCTGCTGGAACTTCAACTCAATCAACAGCGCGCTGTCGCGGATGGAAGTGTCGCTGTCGCGATGATTGAAATGTTGATCGCTGAAGCCTTGCCCCTGGCAGGACCTGACGTGGGAGACGAATCATGAAAAAGAAACTGCTCGCACTCCTGCGTTTTACCTGGCGGTCGATTGCTGCGGTGGTCGTGATGGTGGTGATCCTGATTGCGTTCATCGCAGGCTGGCTGCTGGGCGAAGACAGCGGTGACGATGAACCAGCCAATGACGCAACGGTCGCGGCTGCGAATGACGCCGATGGATCGCCGCAGATGTACACCTGTTCGATGCACCCGCAGGTTCGACTGCCCGATCCGAATGCAAAGTGTCCAATCTGCTTCATGGACCTGATTCCAGTCCCGAAGGATGATGACGGCGGCGATCGAGGCGAACGCGAACTGACAATGACGCCAACCGCCATGAAACTGGCGAACATTCAGACCACGCCAGTCGTGCGCATGTTCCCGCAGCGCACGGTCCGCCTCTTCGGCCGTCTTGATTACGACCAAACCCGCATCGCGACAATCAGCGCGTATTTTCCCGGCCGCCTCGAACGCCTGTTCGTCGATTACACCGGCGTTCGCGTGAAAGAAGGCGATCATCTCGCAGAGATTTACAGCCCGGAACTCATCGCAGCCCAAGAGGAACTGCGGCAGGCGCGGGCATCCCTTGATGCAATCTCCGGCGGCTCGGAGATCGTCCGCTCATCGACTGAAGCAACCTACAAAGCAACGAAGGAAAAACTTCGCCTATGGGGACTCACTGACGAGCAGGTGCGCGAAATCGAAAACTCCGATGCGCTGCTGGAACGACTCACGATCTATTCACCCATCGGCGGCATCGTCACCCACAAACGAGCGACCGAAGGCATGTATGTGCAGACTGGCGAACAGATCTATCAGGTTGCAGACCTCGACCGGTTGTGGCTGAACCTCGAAGCGTATGAGTCGCAACTGCCATGGCTGCGGTATGGACAGCAAGTTGAGTTCACCGTCGAATCGATGCCGGGCCAGACGTTTGCCGGGACCATTGCTTTCATCGATCCCACTGTCGACCCTATGACGCGCACGATACCCGTGCGCGTGAATGTTGACAACACGCAGGGCCTGCTCAAACCCGGCATGTATGCACGCACTGTCGTCAAGACGAAAATCGCCAGCTACGGCCAGATCATCAGCGACGACCTGGCAGGCAAATGGATCAGTCCCATGCATCCGGAAATCATCAAAGACGGGCCTGGCCAGTGTGATATCTGCGGCATGGACCTCGTGCCGGTTGAAGAACTCGGATATCGCACGGTCGACGCAACACTCGAGCCGCCGCTTGTCATCCCAGCGACAGCTCCGCTGATCACGGGCGAGCGCGCGGTTGTGTATGTGAAGCTCGAAAAAGGTGACAAGCCATCGTTCGAAGGCCGTGTTGTCACGCTCGGCCCCGAGGCAGGCGGATACTTCATCGTTCTTGATGGTCTGCGCGAAGGTGAGTACGTGGTCACCAACGGCGCGTTCAAAATCGACAGCGCTCTGCAGATCGCTGCAAGGCCGAGCATGATGAGTGCTGAAGAATCCTCGGGGTCTGCGGCCAGCACAGATGCGCAGCGGCTTACAGTGCCGGACACGTTTGTGTACGGCCTGAAACCTCTCTATGCAGCCTATTTTGCGATGAGTGAATCGCTTGCAGCTGATGATCTCGCGGCGTTCACGCAGGCCGCTGGTGATCTTGAGCGGTCGCTTGCTCTGGTTGATGTCACAGGCGTGGTCGGCGAACCACTCGGATGGTGGCGACGCATTGAACGCACCCTCACCGAAAGTGCACAAGCCGGACAGTCAATGCGCGACATCGAACAGGCCCGCACGTCGTTCGAAACGCTCTCCGAAGCGCTTGTCAATCTCCAGAACCGGTTCGGCCATTACGGCGCGCGGTCGCACTATCTCATGCATTGCCCAATGGCGTTCGACAACGCTGGCGCCGACTGGTTGTCGCGCGTCGATGAGATCAACAATCCGTACTTCGGCGCATCCATGCTCCGATGCGGATCGGTCGAAGCAACATTCCCACCACTGCAGCCGGGTGATGGAGGCCAGGGCCAATGAACGAGCGGCCTTCCATTGTTGATCGCCTCATCCGCTTCTGCCTCGAACAGAAGCTGGTGGTGATTCTGCTGACGATATTGATCATCGGCTGGGGCGTGCTGGTCGCTCCCTTCAACTGGGACGACCACAAGCTGATCCAAGGGCTGCCGCGCGACCCTGTGCCCGTCGATGCCATTCCGGATATTGGTGAAAACCAGCAGATTGTCTTCACTGAATGGCGCGGCCGCTCGCCTGAAGATATTGATGATCAGATCAGCTACCCAATGACGGTTTCGCTGCTTGGGATTCCCAACGTCAAGAGCATTCGCTCGTATTCCGTCTTCGGCTTCTCTTCAATTTATGTGATCTTCGAAGAGGGCGTGGACTTTTACTGGTCGCGCTCGCGTGTGCTTGAAAAGCTCAACAGTCTGCCAGCTGGGACGCTGCCTGAAGGTGTCACACCCGTCCTCGGGCCGGATGCGACAGCGCTGGGGCAGGTGTTCTGGTACACGTTGCAGGGGCGCGATCCTGATGGCAATCCCACGGGCGGCTGGGACCTTCATGAACTCCGCAGCGTTCAGGACTGGACTGTGCGTTATGCGCTGCTGGGGGCGGATGGCGTTTCGGAAGTCGCATCAATCGGCGGGTTTGTCAAGGAATATCAGATCGATGTCGACCCCGATGCGATGCGGGCGTACGGCGTAACGCTTGATCAGGTCTTCAAGGCAGTTCGCGAAAGCAACATTGATGTCGGAGCGCGGTCGATCGAGATCAACAAGGTCGAGTATCTGGTGCGCGGGCTCGGATTTGTCGAGTCGCTGGAAGATATCGAGAACATTGCGATCACTGCCCGGCAGGATTCGCCGGTACTCATCAGAGACATCGCTCATGTCACAGAAGGGCCTGCGATTCGTCGCGGCGCTCTGGACATCGCTGGCGCAGAGGCCGTTGGCGGCGTCGTTGTCACGCGCTATGGCGACAACCCCATGCGGGTCATCGATAACGTCAAAGCCAAAATCGCAGATATCGCGCCGGGATTGCCGCAGAAAGTGCTGTCTGATGGCACGCTCAGCAAAGTGACGATTGTGCCGTTCTACGACCGCACGCAACTCATCCAAGAAACGCTCGGCACGCTGAACGAAGCGATCGCACTCGAGGTGCTGGTCACCATCATCGTCGTCGTGCTCATGCTGATGCATCTGCGCTCGAGTATTCTTATCTCAGCCATGCTCCCGCTGGCGGTGCTGATGACGTTTATCGGGATGAAAGTGTTCGGCGTCGACGCGAACATCGTTGCGCTCTCGGGGATCGCCATCGCGGTTGGAACAATCGTCGACATGGGTGTCGTCCTTCTGGAGAACATCGTTCGCAGACTGAATGAAGCGGATGAGGACGAATCGCAGCTGCAGGTCATCTACCGCGCAAGCAGCGAAGTCGGCAGCGCTGTCCTCACGGCGGTGCTCACCACCATCGTGAGTTTTCTGCCTGTTTTCACAATGGAAGCAGCTGAAGGAAAACTCTTCAAGCCGCTGGCATACACGAAGACCTTTGCGCTGATCTCCGCAATCATCATCGCGCTCACGCTGCTGCCGCCACTTGCGCACATGCTCTTTGCCTGGCGGCGTGGCAAGGCGGTTTCGCTGATAAGCCATGTTTTTCGACAGGTTTTGGGCGCATTGGTTGCCATTGCAGGATTGATTCTCGGCTTTTCGGGATTCCTCATCGCAGGCGCGATCATCTGCGGACTGGGAATCTTCTGGGTCCTGCAGCCGTACCTGCCTCGCAGAGCGTTGAAGCCGATTCAATGGGCTGCGAACATTTCGGCAGTGCTGGTGGTGTTCGTTGCGCTGGTCAATGCGTGGGAACCCCTTGGCCCTGAACTCGGCTTTTCACGCAATGCGGTCTTTATCGGCATGGCTGTGGGCGGACTGCTTCTGATCTTCTTTCTGTTTCACCTGGCCTATCCATGGCTGCTGGCCTGGGCTTTGCGCAACAAACTCGCGGCACTGCTGGCGCCTGCGCTGCTGGTCGTGACAGGTTTGACAATATGGCTGGGCTTCGGACGCATCTGGGGATGGCTGCCGCAATCACTTCGCTCCAACGACAAAGTTGTCGAAGTCGCACATGCATTCCCCGGCCTCGGCCGCGAGTTCATGCCCGCGCTTGACGAAGGTGCTTTTCTTTACATGCCCACGACCATGCCGCATGCGTCCATTGGCGAATCGCTCGATGCGTTGCAGATGCTGGACATGGCGATCGCGAGCATTCCCGAAGTTGATGAAGTGGTTGGCAAGATCGGCCGTGTCGAATCGCCACTCGACCCCGCTCCCATTTCCATGGTCGAGACCATCATCACCTATCACCCCGAGTATCGACTGGACGAGCATGGTGATCGAATGCGATTTGCGTTTGATGAAGCTGCGAATGCGTTTGAGCGCGATAGCCGAGGCGAACTCATTCCCGACGAAAACGGCCGGCCGTTCAGACAGTGGCGTGACTCAATCAAATCGCCGCACGACATCTGGAATGCCATTGTCGCTGCTGCGGAGATTCCCGGCACAACCTCCGCGCCCAAACTGCAGCCCATCGAAACCCGCATCGTCATGTTGCAGAGCGGCTTCCGCGCAGCGATGGGCATCAAGGTGTTCGGCCCCGATCTGCAGACCATCGAGTCATTCGGCATGGAGATCGAGCAGATTCTCAAGGACGTCCCCGCCGTCGAGCCAGCTGCCGTCTTCGCGGAACGCATCGTCGGAAAGCCCTATCTGGAAATCGACATTGATCGCGAACGCATCGCACGCTATGGCATTTCGATGAGTACGGTGCAGAATGTCATCGAAGTTGCGATCGGCGGCAAGACGCTCACCACAACCGTCGAAGGTCGCGAGCGCTATCCCGTTCGTGTGCGATACATGCGGGAGCTGCGCGACTCCATCGAATCGCTCAGCGACATTCTCGTCCCCGCACCAGTCGCCAACGGGCAGTCCCGTCAGATTCCCCTTCGCGAACTTGCCACAATCAATTACGTGCGCGGCCCCCAGATGATCAAGAGTGAAGACACCTTCCTCGTCGGCTACGTGCTCTTTGACAAGCGGCCCGGCTTTGCTGAAGTCGATGTCGTCGAAAGTGCACGGGCATTGATCGAGTCAAAGATCGCGACAGGCGCGCTCACTGTCCCTGCAGGTGTCAGTTACGCCTTCGCAGGTTCATACGAAAATCAGGTGCGGGCAAGCAGACGCCTGGCGATCATTCTTCCACTGGCGCTGGTGATCATTTTCCTTATTCTCTATTTCCAGTTCCGCTCGACGTTGACATCGCTGATTGTGTTCATCGGCGTCTTCGTCGCATGGTCGGGCGGCTTCCTGATGCTCTGGCTGTACGGCCAGTCGTGGTTCATGGACTTTACCATCTTCGGCGAGAATATGCGCGACATCTTTCAGGTACGGCCAATCAATCTCAGCGTTGCAGTTTGGGTCGGGTTTCTCGCCCTCTTTGGCATCGCAACTGATGACGGTGTCGTGATGGCGACGCGGTTGAAGCAGACCTTCGCTGAACAGAAGCCAAAGACAATCGAAGAAATCCGCGCAGCAACCCTGACCGCAGGAAAGCTGCGCATCCGCGCCTGTCTCATGACCACTGCCACCACTGTTCTCGCGTTGCTGCCGATCCTAACCTCAACCGGCCGCGGGTCAGATATCATGATTCCTATGGCTATTCCCAGTTTCGGCGGCATGCTCGTCGAACTGCTCACACTGTTTGTTGTTCCCGTCCTCTTCTGTGCTGTGCAAGAGTGGCGGCTACGATTGAATACAGCACTCTCACCCTCAACCCCAGGAGTTCACTCATGAAGTGCACCAGATTTTTCAGCTCCATCGCAGCCATGAGCGCGATGATGTTCACCGCCCCGTCATTCAACTACGCTGCTGCCCAGGACGCAGCAAAGACCATCAACGACATGTGCCCCATCGGCAAGGAGGCAATCGTCACTTCCGTCAAGACCATCGAGTACAAAGGCCACACGCTCGGCTTCTGCTGCCCGGGATGCGATGATGCATTCCTTGCATGGGATGAAACCCGCAAGGACGAGTTTGTGCGACTTGCACTTGCAGACAAGGAACCCGGCATGGAAACGCACAGCCAGGACGATGCTGCGCAGGTTCCGGCCGACGAGATCACGAGCGATCCCTATCTGCTCGACACCTGCATCGTCACAGGCATGAAGCTTGGCTCCATGGGCGATCCCATCGTACAGATGTTCACAGTCCCCGGAGCTGATCGCTTCCCGCATTTTGCAGGCGAGCGCGAAGTTCGCTTCTGCTGCGCTGGATGTGTCGAGAAGTTCCAGGCTGACATGCCCAAATACTTTGCTGCAATCGATGAAAAGATGATCGCGCAGCAGATGCCCTACTACCCGCTCGACACCTGCGTCGTCATGGAGCAGGACCGGCTGGACGAGATGAGCAAGCCCGTCGACCTCATCTATCAGAATCGTCTGGTGCGATTCTGCTGCAACATGTGCGTGCAGGAGTTCAACGATGATCCCAAGCAGTACCTCGACAAGATCGACGCTGCCATCATCAAGCAGCAGTCAGAGCACTATCCGCTCGACACCTGCGTTGTCATGGAGAACAGCAAGCTTGGCTCGATGGGCGAACCGATCGAGAAGGTGTATGGAACCCGGCTGGTGAAGTTCTGCTGCGCCAGTTGCATCAAGAAGTTCGAGGACAACCCAACAGCATTCATCGCCCGTCTCGACAAAGCGTGGAAAGACAGCGGCCACATGCCCGGCGTTGCTGCAGAGTGGCACGATGGCCATGAAGGCGATCACGGCAACCACGGGAACGATGCTCACGGTCAGGGCGAACAGGGCCATGGCAATCACGATCACAAGGACGATGGCGGCCAGTCATAACGTTTCAGGCGCAGGTATCAGCTTGTGGTTCTGCGGCGAATGGTTGTTTCTGCGCCTGCGCCCCAGCGCGAACCATACCGATCAGTCGTGACGCTTCTTTCAGGAGGCGAAAGAAAACACATGCGCTCCCATGAGCAACACGATCGTCATGATCCTCAGCGCAAGGCGACGAAGGCGGCGCATCCCAAAGGGACGCGTGCGCATCACGAGCGCCACGACCATCACAGCCATCACGCCCACATGGTCGCGGACTTTCGGCGGCGGTTCTGGGTTTCGCTCGTTCTGACGCTCCCCGTCATCGCGCGGGGTTGATGCGCTCCCATCGTTGGTTCGTCACATCGTCGGGATTGAGAACCGGGTCGTTGGTGAGCAGATAGCCACCCTCGCCATTGCTGTAGACGTTGCTGTAGAGACTGGGTAGCCGTACGCTGGAGCCGTCTGTGTCGTGGAATTTATCAATGTCCTGAATCATGTCGTTGAAGGAATCGTGCAGGCGTTCGTCGGACGCTTGTTTGGATTGCACGCCGGATTGATAGATGTCCCATGCATCTTCGCGACCCTTTCGGGCGATTTCGCCTCGCTTGATCAGAGCATCCATTTCCTGCTTGTTAATTCTGGCTCGTATATCCATGAGAATTGCGGAGTATCGCGGGTTCTCCTGGAGGGAGAGACTGACGGCGTCGATGAGCGGCCGAGCTGCATCGAGTTGGCCGGCTGGCGCGCGCACGCTGCGCGGATCCATCACGGTCCAGTTGTACATGTGGACGATCTGCCCATTCTGAAACATGTCGTTGGCATTATCCATCACCGTGCCAAGCACCCAGATTTCTTCATCAAAGTTCTGACCATTCTCCTGGTATGTGATGCGAACGCGCTCTGCGAAGCTGTTGAACGTCGTTTGCACCCGCGCTCCCATCTGTCGGAGTTGTTCATCACCCTGCTGCATGTTGGCGATGACGGGTGCCAGCACTTCGTCGATCTGCTGCCTCAATGCCGGAAGTTGCTCGGCATGCACGACGCGAACGTTCTGTGCCTGCGGGCGATGCATGGGGATGAGAATATTGGTGACATAATCGCTGACACTGTTCTGCAAAGGCATGTGTGTCTTGCCGTTCATTAATGGCTGTCCGGGTTTTGGACGCTGCGACCCCTGCGTCGCTCCCATTTCCGCGCTGATTTCATAGATGTTGGAATCTTCGTACACCCCGCCGGGATACACACGAAACTGGCGACCATCATTTGAACTGACCGCCAGATTCAAATGGACAAAGTCTTGATAGAGTTGTGGGTTCCATTGCTGTCCGCCTTCAACCGTCCAGCCCTTTGGCTTGAGAAGGGTGTGTGACACCATGTTGTCCATGCCGGGGTCGCGAAGTTCGACTTTTTCGAGAATGACCTGTGGGTCGGGCGGCGTGCTGTTGCGATTTTGATTCAACCCGCCGCCGCTCCCGCCACCTGTATTGTTGATGTTTGAAACTGGTCCATTTACACGTTGGAGTTGAATTGGCGTCCAGCCCTCCGTGTCGTTTCCGACACTGCCGGAGAGGGTGGTCGCGTTCTGTTCGATTGTGAGTCGCAATGTTTGTGCTCCCATCGACATCGATTGACCGTTTGCCTGGGTAGTGACTTCGTGGGCTTGTAATTCGATGCTCGTCCCGCCGGAAAATGAACCACTGAATTGGCCGCTGATTGTGACGGGGACAGTTTGCCCATTGCCAACGGGATAGTCGACTGTTGACTTGAAGTCGGCTGTCATTGAGCCGCGGTTTGATTGTGCGATTGAAATTTTCACGGGAAAGTTCAGTGGTTGGCCGTTCTCTGCGACATCCTGTCCACTGCCTGCCCAGTCGCCGATGAAAGCCACGTTGGCAGTTGGCGTGTCCTGGCCGCCGCCACTCTGGCCTGTGGGTTTGGTTGGTGCGAGACGATAGTTCGACTGTCCGGTCGTAAAGATGACACGGCCATCGGGCTGATTCTCGAGGGAAAAGTCGAACTTCTCTCCACCAGCATCGAATTGGCCAGCGAACGACTTGCCGGTGACCGGTTCGCCACGGTAGGGATAGGTGTTGCCGCTCATTGAGAGTTGGCCGCTGATTATGCCTGTGGCAGGGTCGACGTGTTCGATCGAGAGCATGAGGCCATCGCCCTTGAAATACGCGGGAAGGCCATCGTCCTTTGACTGGTTGCTGTTGCTGCCGCCGCCACCACTTGAATCAAGCGGGTTGCCTTGTGCGAATGCGAGGGGAGCGAACGCGACCGACGTCGCGAAGATGAGGGATAGAAAGAGAGTTTGATAGTTCATGTTTGAAAGCACGCCTGATACGGAGAGGACATCTGTGCGAGGCCTCGTTGGACAACCTCAGAGGCCCCGGCGAAATCGGCGTTGTGGCCTCTTCGCCGATCACAGGCGCGACATCTGTGCCACGCAATCGAGTTGTGGAACGACTTTGCTCAATTAGGGTCTGTCCGACAACGAGCCGCGCCCGTAAGGAAGCGGTCCGACTCGTCGCCTCCGTACCCGAAATCCGCTCCCTAACGGTCGCGGCTCGTCAGACATCGAGTTGTGAGATGAGTTCTAATTCACGCCTTGTTTTCTCGTATCGACTTCGATCTGCGTCCACGTCGTATTCAGATCATTTTCGAGATCACGGTTGGGATCGAAGTTGGATTCACTCGATTGAATGTAGTTGCCCTTGCCGTCGCTGTATGTATGGAAGTATGTGCCGGGCAGATTGACGCTGCTGCCATCGGTGTCTTTGAAGTCTTCGACATCGGTCAGGTAATTGAGAATTCGACGATTCATATATTCCTGGTTGGATTCTTGCTCTTGCACTGCTGCCTGGTGGTTTGCCCATGCTGTTTCACGATCGCGGCGGGCAATCTCGCCTCTCTGTTTGATCGCTTCCATCGTTGTTGCACTTTGTTTGCGAAGTGATTCCATTTCCGCAGCGTGCTGCTTGTTCTGGATCTCCATGATCATCGCGGAATAGCGAGGATTGTTTTGCAAAGAAAGACTGACTGTTTCAAGCATTGGACGGGCCTGGTCGAGTTGACCTGCGGGTGCTCGAACACCGCGCGGGTCGGAGATCTGCCAGTCGACGGTGTACATCACAAAGCCGTCGCTCATCAGGTCGACGTTCCTTTGCATCACAGTGCCGGTCACCCAGACTTCTTCCTCGAACGCCTGTCCATTTTCCTGATACGCGATATGGACCTTCTCTGCGATGAAGTTCCATTGCGTCTGAGTGCGGCCGCCGCCCTGTTGAATCTGTGCATCTGATTGCTGTTGAAATTGAACGACAGGCGCATATTTCTTTTCGATCTGTTGTTTGAGTTCCGGCAGTTCAGTGACCTTGACCACACGAACATTCTGTGCCTGCGGGCGATTCATTGGCATGAGAATGTTTGTCACATAATCCGCGATGCTGTTGGGAAGGGGCATGTATGTGAAGCCGCCTGCTGCATCGCCCGGCCGCGGCATCTGCTCGGGGCTCATCGTGCCGCCGCGAATGGCCAACTCGTAGCCATTGCCATCCTGGTAATATGCGCCGGGATAGATCGAAAATTCGCGGCCATCGCCAGCACTCACGCGGAGGTTCATATGGACGAAGTCCTTATAGCGCATCGCATCCCAAACCGGCCCACCCTGCACCTGCCAACCCTTTGGCTTGAGGAAGGTGTGTGATTCCATGTTATCGAGACTGGGGTCCCGAAGTGTTACTTTTTCAAACTGTACGGTGCCTTTTGCAGAACCGGATTGCGATGATGCTGGTGTGGATGGTGACTGCGGCGCACCATCGACGCCGCCACCCTCGCGTTGCAACGTGAGAGGTGTCCAGCCATCTGCATCGCTGCCAATGCTGCCGATCAATGTGATCTGATCTGGTTGCAGTTGCAGTCGAAGCGACTGGGGTCCAAGTGACGCCGCTTCGCCATTGGCAGTTGCCGTGACATCGGGCGATTGCAGTTGGAGGATCGCGCTGCTCGACGGGCGGCCTGTAAATTGGCCGGTGACGGTGACTGGCATGGTCTGACCATTGCCGACAGGATACTGGACCGTTGACTGGAACGTCGCTGCAAATGAGCCATCGGGTGACTTGGCAATGCGAATCGAAACGGGGAATGTGATTCTTGTTCCATCGTCTGTCGTGTCGGCCCCCGTGCCAGCCCATTGTCCCTCGATGGTTGCGGCGCTGGGTGTCTCTTGTTGAGTTGGCCGATCATCTGATGAACTGGCAGTCTTCAAGCGATAGGTCGATGTCCCTGTCTTGAAGATCATGTCGCCGCTCGCATCGAGTTCGACGGCAAAGTCGAACATCGTGCCACCACCAGCATCAAACTGGCCTGCGAAACGCATTTCATCCTGGATGTTTCCCAGATAGGTGAATGCATTGCCATTCATCAGGAGGCGACCGGCGATGGTTCCTGCGTTCGTATCGATGCGCTCGATCGAGAGCTTGAGGCCATCACCCTCATACCACGTCGTGGGATTGCGGGCCTGCGGTGTATTGGCGATGACGCCATCGCCGCTGCCGCCAGCGCGATCGAGCGGATTGCCTTGCGCGAAAACGAAGAACGAGAATGCAAACGCGCACGTGGCCGACAGGCCGATGCGTTTACTGAGGAACCATGCCATTCTTAATCTCCGGTCGTAAAGGATGTGCCTCGCAGCAACGATTCAACGCATGATACACGCAAGTTGAGGGTCTCGCTAAACAATCTCATAGCGATTCAGGACTATCTCATGCCATCTCTTCCGAGACCCTTCAATCGTTCGTTGCGACTCTTGTCTTTCCGCAATCGCCTCGGCGTCGGCGCGGTGCTGATGTCGTTGTCAACGGTTATCGTGGCCATCAATGCGCGCTTCCTTCCTTTCCGCACGCGGGTCTGGTTTGGGGAGTAAATGACCCCGTGCCATATTCATCGTGCACAATGACTCAAAAGGCACAGCATGATACCCCATCAGGGGCGAGGGGGCAACTGCAGATTACCTCAGAAGACTCTGCCATGCACGCGGGATGCGTTCTCGTCGCTGTTGCCGGTGTTCTTGGTAATCGTATATTCCGCATCAATAATATCACACAAATCATCTTCATCATCATAACTCACATCATCGCAGTTGCTCTCTGCAGCGATCAACATGCGGCCAGGTGCTGCCGCATGCGCTGCACCGTTTGAGAGCGCCCTGTGCGAAACGGGCGGCCCGCATTCAAGCGACCGTGTCACATCATATTTCGCGGCATCAGTCGCAAGCAGATGATCACCATCAGGCCCCTGCAATCGCTCCAGCCAGACTGCGCATAAATCGCGAGCCTTTTCCAGAAACTCTTCGCTGTATTCGCGCTTCTCTTTCTGCTTCACTTCCTTCGCAGACTTCTTCTGTTTCTTCAACTTCTTTTCGTTGGCTGCTGCTGCAAGTTCTTCGGCTGCTGCACGCTGCTCTAGTGTGGGAATAAAGAACCCGCCATTCAGACTGGCCCGCTCCTGCTTCTTTGTAAGTTTCATGTCCTTGCGACGCTGCTTGCGCTGTTCGCGCTCACGCTTTTTCTCTTCTTCAACAGCTGCAATATCAACAGCAGCCTCAGCCCCCACCTCGGCTTCCAACTGTTTGAACGTGTTCACGCCCGGCACCTCGGGCAGCACCATCGGCTTCTCATCCTTCCAATGCACACCAGGCGGGATCGGCAACACCAGCCGCCCCTCCCGAATCGCCCCGCCATGCGTCTTGCTCGGATACCACCACGGCGTCTCCATATCGCCCGTGCGAATCCGCTTCTGCCAGAAGATATGAACGCGCTGCTTCTTTTCCGACCCGGTCCGGAACGCAAGTGGCACAAATCCAATCGACTCCCAGAAATATCCCGCATCCAGATCCTGTGCACACCAGCAGCAACATAACTTTACGCCATACGGAAAACTCTCAAACACCGCCTGCACCAGCGCCGCTGCAACCAGCGATCGCCGCTTCATCTCCTTCACACACACGGCATAAATACACGCCACATCTTCACGTGACTTATATTTATCCGTTGCAATAATAAATCCCAGCGGCGAACCATTGATGCCGGGAACGGCCTTGCCATCGGGCACGCACTCAGCAGGCGACTCCGCAATCAATATTTCTTTGCGAGCGATATGGGTGCGAATGCGTACTGCATGCCAGAAGCCCAGCCCATGCGTGTGCTTCTTATGTAACTCATCAATAAACTTAAAGTCAGTATCATCAGCATCACTTGCAACACGAATACGAATCTCTTCGCGCGGCTTTGGATTGGCGATGACCTTTGCCAGGGAAGTGTCACCACCGAGGCACGGAGAACACTGAGACGGATCGGAGGATGTTCGAACATTCATAATCGCTGACATGGTTTCGAGCTCTTTCTTCAGTCGCTGTGCTCTCCGTGTTCCTCAGTGGCGACACGCAAGCCGTGTTGTGGCTGCGTCCTTACGCTGCCTGTGAGAAACCGCCGAACTCGGTATGGGTGTTCACGGGATTGCCGGGCAGGCCAGTCTGCTGACGGGGATTGAACCATTGTGCAATGAACCACACTTTGGTTGAGGGGACAACGGCTTCGCTGAACTCATAGGTGAAGGATGTCTTGGTGGTATTGCCAGCCAGAATCCACTGGTCAACAGTGAGCGGCTCATTTTCGCCAATGTAATACATGATGAGGGCCCCTGCCACACCTTCGGGCTTGGCCCGCTGATCCGGCTGCGCAGAATCGCGAATGCGCAAGGTCACCGTCCTGCCATAGACGCTTTCGACAGTAAGGACCGGGTACGTGGCGGGCGGATCGATGGGTGTCGGTTCGGTATCGCGGATAGTAATATCCAGAGCCGAACGTTCTGCATCAGTGGTATCAGGATTACCTTGAATATAGCGGACAAACTCGCGCGAGATTGCGATGAGTGCGGCCTTGGCCTGGTTCTTAATAACCAGTGCCTGCGGCGTGCGGGTGGTATTGTCCGTGATTGCTGAATAGGCAGCGGCCCAGGCGGTGAACACATCATTATATTCAGTGATCTGGGCAGGTGTGAGGCCATACACTCCGCCAACTGGCCCCGCCTGCAGTTTGGTATTGAAGTTCGTCGCCCACTGGTTGAGACCGGGTTCTGCGCTGGGAAGATAATCAGACGGCATTGTGAAACTCCTGTATCACATGTATTGTGGAACTTCGCGAATCTGTGCATCGTGCTTTGGTGTGAGGGCATCTCGTTCGCTGGTTCCGTCGATTGTGCAGCACATTGCTGACACGTGCAAATGGATGTCGTCGCATGCGGCAGCCGTCTTCACCATGCGGCCAGGAAATGAATGAGATGTGCAGGAAAAGGTCGGTCTGCGCGGGTTATGCAGATCGCGCAACCCGCGCCGGAGGTCCGGCGCGCGGCGCCGGAGGTCCGGCGCGCAGCGCCATAGCTCCGGCGCGCAGCGCCATAGGTCGGCCGGCGGATCGTGGAACGACACAAGCCGCGCTTCTCAGAGCGGCGTGTCGATGTGATCACCGCTCACATCATCACCCTGCGCATCAAACAGTTCCGCATCCTTCTTGTGCTTGCGCGATTGGCGTGGCGCTTTCTTGAACGTCGCAGCCCGGACGTCAGTGGAGCGTGGCATGCCGACTGTTCTGCCATCGAGCAGTTCTGCGATAGTGATGATCTGCAATCGGGCATGGCTGGTGCCCCAGGGCGATTCGTAGATGCCAGCAGATGCACACTCTTCACGCATGGGTTTGCTGGCTTCGTTGAGTGTTATCAGCACGCCAATGACTGCACCCGACCTAGCTTCACGATCGAGAACGCCACGCAGGTCGCGGACATGGGCCACACTGGTTTTGCCGCCTTTGACTGAGAAGATGACCTGTTTGACTTCGAGTTGATTGGGGTTGGGATTGTCATCGAAGTAGAGTTTGCCATCGATGCCTTTGTCTGCACCCTTGTTGGCGGATGATGCGACCCTTGCCCCGACAAGGCCGAGTGCCCATGCCTGAAACTGGAACGGGTCATCTTCTGCGAGTTGTTGAGCGCCGGAGAGGGACGCTGGCTCGCCGACGACTTCGTAGTCGTTCGGTCCGTTGCCGGGCGCAATGTTGAATGCGTCCCGGAGGCGGGTTTTGATGAGGTTGACTGCGAGGTGGGTGACATCGATGCCGACCCAGCGGCGATGGAGTTTTTCAGCGACTGCGATGGCTGTGCCGCAGCCACAGAAGGGATCGAGAACAACATCGCCTTCGTTGGAAGAGGCGCTGATGATGCGTTCGAGAAGTGCTTCGGGTTTTTGGGTGGGGTAGCCGAGAGATTTGGACCCGAGCTCCGGCCCGATGTCCGCCCATAAGTCTTGGAGGGAAACGCCGGGCATGTCATCGGCGAACTGCATCAAGCGCGGCATTCCAGTCTCACGATGGATGAGGTGGCCGCTCTTCCAAAACGCGGCGAGGTTCGAGTGCGAATAGGCCCAAAATCGGCCTTCGTACGGCTTCGTCGATTTATACTCCCATCCATCCTTCGGGGACTCGTGTTCGCCCGTGAGATCAGCTTGCCACCGCTCGCCCTGCCCCGCGCGGCGCTTCACGCGCCAGGCATACAGAGTGTCACCCCCGGGCTTCCGCGCAGTTACGTCGCTTTCCTTGTAGTACCTGCCGTCGGCGGTCTTGTGGCGATACTCGCTTTCTAAGTAATCTTCAGAGTACGCGGTGTAGACCGGATTCCAAAGCCAATCATTCGACTTCGCATAGAACAGCAGTACGTCGTGTATACGCCCGTGCTGTTTGCGCCCCTGCTTAGTGTCGTTGTGGGCGCTGCTCCGTTTCCAGATGATCTCCGTCTTGAAGTTCTGCGGTCCAAAGACAGCATCCATCAGCATCTTGAGATAGTGGCTGGCGGTTGGGTCGCAGTGGAGGTAGATGGAGCCTGTGGGTTTGAGGACGCGGTGGAGTTCGATGAGGCGCGGTGCCATCATCGAGAGGTAGGCGAGCATGTCGGACTCGCCGAGGAATGTCTGGAAGGCCTGCATTGCCTGTGGCACCTTGCCAGCGCCTGAGGTGATCGCATCGTGGAATGAGCGTGCTGCTTCGCTGTCCCATTTCCATGTATCCTCGAACGCCTGAATCTGTGCAGCGGCTTTGGTGGAATCGTGTTCTGCGAAGAGCACGTTGTAGTCTGCGTTGGAGTTGAACGGCGGATCGAGATAGATGAGATCGACGGATTCATCGTCGATATAGCGACGGAGGACATCAAGGTTGTCGCCGTAGTAGAGGGTGTTGGGGGGAGCGTTAATTTTTCCCATCGTCGTGGACCGGGAGGGCCATCGGAACTGAGAAACGCACACGGCTGACATGCTGCGTTGCGGAGGCAGTCGCGCCATCGGCAGTGGCACCGATGCCAAACACCCGGAGACCGGCGCCCGCTTTCGCGGAACTCGAATTGTCCACTGTCACCGCGAGGTCAAACTCGATCAGCTGATTCTTGGGGCGTTTCCTGCTAGTCATGCCCGGGTCTGCCATGCTGTGCACGGATATTTCAG
The DNA here is from genome assembly GCA_051004555.1 of Phycisphaerales bacterium. Taxonomy (GTDB): domain Bacteria; phylum Planctomycetota; class Phycisphaerae; order Phycisphaerales; family SM1A02; genus JBPCKF01. The sequence goes on from JBPCKF010000009.1 coordinate 32,579, forward strand.
GGTTGACGATCGCGCCGGATTCTCCTGCACCCTTCGCCGCTTTGGTAACGCCCTCAGCGATCTGCACGAGTGTCTGCGCGACGAAATCCTTTAAGTTCATTCGTTCCGTGCCCTTTCATTTTGATTTATGCGCTCGGTAATGACAACGTCCGGTCCGTCGAGCACACCTGCATCGATCGCACACCGTCTGACAAGCGCGATTGCCTGACCGATGTTTGGAACGACGTTTTTGATGCAGAAGGCGTGTGTGAGGTCGTTGAGCATTTGGGCCGTGCCAAGCCCGGAATGTCTCGGTTGGGTCGGCAGGTATTCTTCGATGTGCAGGTGGTCGGGCTGGTTCAATCGGGGCACGGGCTGATTGCGTGGCCACCACATCGCGGGGATCCAGATGTGCGGGCCCACATCCCGCTGCATCGCGACCTCGAAGGTCGCGGTAGGCTTCCAGATCGTTATCTTTTCGTTGGTTTCCGGCCTGGGATCGCCCAACAGGTCGGTGAGCCGGGCACGGAGGGCAATGACTGCGGGTTGGATGTCATCCATAACTGCATAACATAGCCGATGATGCGTGCTCTTTCAATCCGCCAGCCGTATGCCAATCAGATTCTGCGGGGGTACAAGAAGATCGAGTATCGTTCGACCTCGACGAAGATCGTTGGCGAGCGGTTCTATATCTATGTGCCGCAGAAGCCTGCTGCTGCTGGCGCGATGGGGTGGACAGTGCGTGATCTCAGCGCGTTTGACAAGCAGCCCGGCGACTATCCATTCGGTGTGATCGTGGGGAGTGCTGTGATTCACAAAGTCACGCCGACGACGAAGGAGATGCCGTACTGGCACTGGCATCTGTCGGATGTGAAGCGGCTGAAGCGTCATCGCCAGCCGGTGAACATGCCTCAGCCTGTGTGGTTCTGGCCGTTTGCGTGAATGTGTCCGCTCCCTCACGGTCGCGGTTCGTCATCACGCGCTCGGCTGTGCCTTGCGGCTACACGGGGTGACGCCACGCCTGCCACTCACGCCGCAGCGCCCGGCTGGGGCCCCTATCATCCGCCGCGCATGTCACGATACATCTCAACGCCCATCTATTATGTGAACGATCGGCCGCACATTGGCCACGCGTATACCACGACGGTGTGTGATGTCTACGCTCGCTTCATGCGATTCATGGGGGAAGAGGTTTTCTTTCTCACTGGCACGGATGAGCATGGCATCAAGGTCGAGAAGTCTGCAGCAGAGAAGGGCATCTCGCCGCAGGTGCTGGCTGATCGCAATGCAGCGGAGTTTGAGCGCATTCTCGGCATGTTCGGCCTGAGCAATGATGACTTCATCCGCACAACCCAGCTGCGCCACACCGAGCAGGTGAAGCAGATCGTCGCGCAGCTGCTTGCGCAGGATGATGTGTACCTTGCGGAGTACGAAGGCTGGTATGACGAGGGTCAGGAAGAGTTTGTGCCGCAGAGCCGGGCTGAGGATCAGCAGTTCAAGTCGGTGGTGTCGGGCAAGCCGCTGGTGCGAATGAAGGAGGCCAACTACTTCTTTCGGCTGAGCGGATATCAGGATCGTCTCAGCGCGTGGTACGAATCGCACCCGGACTTTGTCCGGCCTGAAGCGCGGCGAAACGAGATGCTCGGTCGTTTGCGCGAAGGGCTGGCTGACATTCCCGTTTCGCGCACCAGTTTTTCATGGGGCATCCCTGTGCCTGGCGATGAGGCACATGTACTGTGGGTGTGGCTGGATGCACTGTCGAACTACATTACAGCTCTGGGCGTGATTGATGCGGAAGTTGCAGGCGTTGACCGCTCGCATTTCTGGCCAGCGACGTTTCACGTCATCGGCAAGGAGATTCTGTTCTTCCACGCGCTCTTCTGGCCAGCGGTGTTGATGGCTCTCAAGCTGCCTTTGCCTGAATGTGTGTATGCCCATTCGTTCTGGATCAGTCACGGGCAGAAGATGAGCAAGTCGCTGGGCAACTTCATTGATCTTGAAGTGATCCAGGGATATCTCGATGTGTACTCGCTTGATGCGTGGCGGTATTACATGGTGACGCAGGGGCCGCTGAGCGCTCAGGATGCGGACTTTTCAGCTGATCATTTTCGCGATATCTACAACGCGCATCTTGTGAATACGCTGGGCAACTGTGCATCGCGGACAACAGCGATGATCGGCAAGTATTTCGATGGCGCGCTGCCAGGCGAATGTGGCGCGGCGGGTGAGCGGATTGTGATTGAAGGCTGGGACTGGCCTGTCAAGGTGAAGGAGTATGTGCAGGCAGCCCTCGCGTCGTTCGAATCGCTCGACCTTGCAGCGGGGGTCGGGCAGGCGTTGCAGATGATCCGCGATGTTGATGTGTTCATCAACGCGACTGAGCCGTTCAAGATTGCCAAGGATGCGTCGAAGCGAACTGAGTTGGGTGCCATTCTGTATCAGTGCGCGGAGGTCGTGCGGATCGCGTCGTGTCTGTTGTGGGCGGTCATGCCGAGCAAAGTGGAAGAGTTGTGGAAGGCGTTGGGACAGGATGTGGACACCCGCGCAGGTGGATTGCAGGAGCTGGTGGCATGGGGTGGGCTGGTCCGGGGGGACCGTATTGAGAAAGTCGCTCTTTTCCCGCGTGTTGAGGGATAACACGGACGGACTTGCCTGAATTTTGTGAAAAGTTCTTCCATCTTCCGGTTTTGGATACATATTTCGGTCAAGGGTGAGTGAGGCTGGCTGCCGGTGCAGGCTGCCGAACCCTCCGGGGACTCTCGTGGACCATCTTCGTGTTGGGGGTCGCAGGTATCGGCGCTTGTTGTGTCGGCTCTGTGAGGAGGTGCCTGTCCATATTGATGTTTCGTCAAAGGTGTCCTTTCCCTATCTTCCGACCATGTCTATGATCCATGGATGGGCGAATCTTCCGATAAAACGCCCTGTTCCCTTCAATCCTTAGGAGATGCTAGATGTTTCGACTTACCGCTGGCTGTTTTCTCGCGCTGAGCAGCATGATTGCTGTTCCCGCGATCGGACAGTCCCCTGACACAACGCGCCCATTGACCACAGCAAAAGATGCTGAGCTTCAGCTCGCACACCGTCCCTGGTCTGCGCCGCGCATGTTCGATATTGCCCAGATGAATCCGGGCCCTGTCGCGACCACCATTACCATCAACGATGATCCGGACAATGACATGCCCCGCGAGATCGCCATCACACCCGATGGCACCACCGCGCTGGTGGTCGGTCGTGACAGCGACAACGTGACCTACTTTGACATTGCGACGCGTACTGCGACGCGGACGGTTGCGATTGGCGACTTCGCCACTGACATCGCCATCAACGCTGCTGGCACACGCGCAGTGATCACCAATCTTGGCGATGACACCGTGACCATTCTCAACATTGCTGCAGGCACCACACAAACAGTCCCTGTGACTGGCAGCGGGCCTTACAGCGTCACCATCGTTGGCAACAATGCGTACGTTGGTGTGATTAACGATGCAATCACATCCGCGATCTCGGTCATCAACATCGGCACCGCCACTGAGACACTGTCGATCGCAACTGGCGGACAAGGCGTGCTTGCGCAGCCTTTCGACTTCTGGTCGGGCGTGTTCCTCAACAACTTCACCAAGTTTGCTGTGACCTCAGATGGGTCGATGGTGATTGTTCCCGACTTCACCAATGACGCTGTCAACTTCTACAATGCTGCGAATGGCAATCTCATCCAGTCGGTGTCTGTGAACGACGCTCCCGTCGCCATCGACCTCACCAGCGATAATGCCACCGCTGTGATTGACCACGAAGGTACTTTCGTCGGCGTGTCCGTGATCAATGTGGCCACGCAGACCGTCACCAACACTTACCCGATCCCTGGAACAGCCCTGGCCAACCAGTACATCAAGATCTCACCCGACAACCAGATGGCGTTCGGCGTTGTCATCACCAGCCCCACCACAGCTGACACCTACGGCATTCGCCTTTCCGATGGCAATGTTGTTCTGCTGGCCACCGGAGCATCGCTGGATGTCGAGTTCACCTCCAATGGCACCTTCGCAATCTGCTCGGGCCTTGATGTCGACATTGTTCGCGTGAGCACACGCGCGATCGTTGCCACCGTCGCCACCCCCGCTTCCGGCATCAACGCGCAGACTGCCTCCAGCCCCAACGCCAACCTCGCGATCGCGCTCAGCAATCGACGCCAGGAAGATCTGCACTTTTTCAGCACCAATGGCCTCAACTCAGCGTTCATCGAGCGCGTGAAGTCCGGCGAACCCCAGGAAGGTGACACACCCCGCACGCTGGCTGCTTCAGGTTCGCAGACCATTACTGCCAACTTCAGTTCGCGCAATGCTGCAATCGTCTCTTCCAGCCCCGGTGTTGGACCTCAGTTTGCTGAAATCGGCGACTTCCCCCTCGGCATCGCGGTTTCTGCTGATGGAACAACCGCCCTGGTCTGCAACAGCCAGAGCAACACCGTTTCTGTCATCGATATGGCCACCGCAACCACGCTTGTTGATGTGCCAGTTCCTGGCGGGCCTGCCACCGTCACCATCAATGCAGCTGGTACCCGGGCATATGTCTCAACATGGGCTGAAGCGACGGACGAAGTCGTTGTGATCAACGTCAACGGTGCGAGCAGTTCTGTGATTGCAACCATCAATGCAGGCAACTGCGGCGGCGTCGTCTTCACATACGCAGAGTTCAACCAGGGCGCGCTGACCCCCGATGGCAGCCGTTACCTGCAATGCGTCGCAGCCGATGGCAATCTGCTCATCATCAACACTGCCAATAACACAGTCGTGAACACCGTGAACGTCGCACCCTTCCCGATCGGCCTGGCAATCAGCCCGAATGGTCAGTTTGCGTATGTTGGTAATGCCATCGACGGCTTGGGTGGCGTGGGCACAACCGTCAAAGTTGTGAACATCAGCACGGGCAGCGTCGTCGCAACCATCAACAACACCATCTTCCCGCTTGACCTTGCGGTCAAGGGCGATGGCAGCCGCGTGTACGTCAGCACATGGGGCGATGGCCAGATCTCAACCCCAGAACTCGATGTGATCAATACCGCCACCAATACCATCATCACCTCGGTTGCCCTTGCCGATGAGATCCGCGCCATGCGTGTTTCCGGCAACTCGTTGTGGGCCATGGGTGCATTCCTGACCGGCATCGATGCCACACTTGATGAGTATGACATCTCCGGTTCGCTGCCAAACCTGGTGCAGTCGATTGCCCTGAATACCGCCAACGGCCTCGGCCCTGCTGACCTTGCAATGTCAGGCAGCCAGCCCATGGTGGCACAGCTTGCCATCGACGGCATCGATACCGTCCCCGGCGATGAAGTGCCAGCAACACTCACTGATGTTACAACAACCTTCGGTACCAATGTCGAAGGTAATCTGGCATCAATCACCGAGTCTGACAATGTCTACTACCGTTCGGCATCAGCCTTCGGCTTCCTTTCATCACAGCCGAACGTTCTCACCATCGTTGTCGGCGCTCAGGCTGCTTCCAGCAGTGCAGGCACCATCAACGTCACCATCGAAGCGCGACTCAACAACCCGAATGGACAGGTGCGCGTCCGTCTGAGGAACTGGAACGCCTCCTTTGAGCAGATCGGGACATATGTGCTCAACACCACCGATCAGGTGAACATGTTCTCGGCCGCGAATAACAACTACATTCGCCCGTCCGGCAACCGCATCGAGATGGAACACCGCACTATTGTTGTGGCTACCTTCTCGGTCTCCGGCTTCCAGGGTCGCTTTGACCAGGTCGCCTTCACCACCGAGTGATACTCGGCAGGGACCGGTGACGACGGAAACAACACCCACGCCCGGGGACGCAAGTCCCCGGGCGTTTTCGTTTTTTGCGAATCAGAGCCGTTCACGCACGCAACCCCGCGAGTCGAGCGCCGCTGGCTGTTGCAACAGCTATCATCATGGCATCACCACGATGATCATGGAGGTATTGCGATGAACCACGAAAAAGCGACGTTCGCGGCTGGGTGTTTCTGGGGCGTTGAAGAGGCGTTCCGCACCTTGCCGGGGGTTGCAAAAACCAGTGTCGGCTACACGGGTGGCCTGGCTGCATCACCCACATACAAAGAGGTCTGCAGCGGCGCGACTGGTCACGCAGAAGCGGTTGAAATCGAGTTCGACCCGGCGCAGATCAGCTATGCGGATCTCCTTGCGATCTTCTGGAAGTCGCACAATCCAACCCAGAAAAACCGTCAGGGTCCTGACATCGGCAGTCAGTATCGCTCAGCCATTTTCTACCACACCCCTGAGCAGCGCGACCTCGCTGAAACGTCACGTGATGAACTGGTCGCATCAGGCCGATTTTCACAGCCAATTGCCACCATCATCGAGCAGGCGGAAGCGTTCTATCCTGCTGAAGATTATCATCAGCAGTATCTTGCCAAGCGTGGCGAGAAGAGCTGTCATCTGTAGAGACGCGGCGGCGGCGAAGAACTCCCTCTCCCGCGTGCGAGAGGGTTGGGATGAGGGGGCCCACCAGGAAGGTACACGCTCCCAGCAACCATGTGCGGCATTGGCGGCATCCTGCGGACAGATGGCACACGCATTCCCGATGAGTGGCTGGATGCCATCGATACCGAGATTGCATGGCGAGGCCCTGACGGGCAGGGACGTTTCCACGATCATGTCGAATGGATCGATGCAAGCGGCACCCGGCGCAGGGTTGATGTTGCCTTTGTCCATCGCCGCCTCTCGATCATCGATCACCAGGACGGCTGCCAGCCCATGGTGAGCGAACGCGGCAGGAATGAACATGAAGGCCTCGTCGCAGTTGTGTTCAACGGCTGCATCTACAACCATCGCGAGTTACGCAGTCAACTCGAATCGCGCGGCCATGCGTTTGCAACCGATCACAGCGATACCGAAGTGCTCATCCACGGCTGGCGCGAATGGGGCATGGAACTGGCGCAGCATCTCGAAGGCATGTTTGCATTTGCACTCTGGGATCGAAGCAGGCGAGCGGTGATTGTCGCGCGCGACTGGTGCGGACGCAAGCCGCTATATGTACTGCAGAGGCCCGGGGCAGGCGATGGATGTCCGGGTATCTTTGCATTTGCAAGTGCAACCAATGCGCTGATGTTCGATCCCGTGTCACAGCCGCGCGAGAGTGATGCAAGCGCGTGGTGGCCGGGCGTCAGCAACTATCTTGCGCGGGGCTACATGGAGAACATGCACGGGCAGATGCTGCCTGGCACAACTGTCCGCGAACACACGCCGGGGTTGATCGAATCATTTGATGCAGTCGGCGGCTGCGAGCAGATGCTTGTGCCTGTCGAACGTGTGAAGTCCACGTCGCAATCGACGACAGTTTCCACGCAGACAATTGAGTCGCTCATCGAGCAAGCCGTGCAACGACGACTCGAAGCAGATGTTCCGCTCGGATGCTTTGTGTCGGGTGGCGTTGATTCGTCACTCATCGCATACTTCGCGAAGAAACACAAGCCCGATCTGATGACATTTTCCGTCCGCATGCCTGATGAGCGCTACGACGAATCGCGATACGCAACCCGCGCCGCTGACCATCTGGGCACTGTTCATCACACGCTCGATGTTGCAATGAACCCCGCTGAAGATCTCGTTCATCTCATCAAACTCCTCGGCCAGCCGTTCGCAGATTCATCGATCCTGCCGACGTACTGGGTCAGCAAGGCTGCCCGCGAGCATGTGAAAGTCGCGCTCTCGGGTGATGGTGGCGATGAAATCTTCATCGGCTATGAACGATTCCTCGCAGCGCCATTGCTTGCACAGCATCATCGCATGCTCGCGCACATTCCACAATGGTTGGGCCGCAATGCTCACCCCAAATCAAAGCGGGCCAAGCTCGCTCGACTCAGTGTAATGGCGCGTGATTATCCATCGCTCGGCATCGCAGCGATGGAATCAATATTTACGCAATCACAGATCGCAGCCCTGACCGACAGCAAACCACACGATCCGAGCCGCATCGAACATGACAACTCGCTGTACAATGCGACTGCACGATTGCGCGCCTTCGAGCTTGAACATTATCTCCCCTGCGATCTGCTGCGCAAATTGGATACTGCGTCGATGGCGGTTGCCTTGGAAGTTCGCTGCCCGTTTCTCGATCGCGATCTTGCAAC
>JBPCKF010000010.1:0-9673 GCA_051004555.1 Phycisphaerales bacterium
GTATAGCGTCGTTCCATGCCATCGGTGTGTTCACCCGCGCCAGCGCGGACGATGACGATCGCTTCGCCAGCAGCATCGGCGACAACGTTCCAATCGATGCGGACGGAATCGTTGGCAGGAATCGTGACGACGATCGCAGCTGCATCGCGGCCGGTAGCGTCGCCCTTGACCTTCATCGACGACACCGCGAGACCTTCGACTTTGCCTTCGATGGTGGTTTCCTGATCCTTGTCCGTGTTGTTGTTGATCACGGCGCTGATGACAGTTTCGTCGCCAACTGTGAAAAATCGCGGGGCCTGGACGCGCACGATGAGCGGCTGACGTGTACGTACGGTTGACTCTGCAATGCCGAACGCGCTCTCGGTTGTCGCGGCGCGGCCCTGCACTTTCCAGCGAGATGTTGAGTCGGGGAAGCTGACATCAACGGTTGCAGTGCCAGATGCATCGGTAATGACCGACGGAACCCAGAGCGCAGTCTCGCGGAAGTCGGAGCGTACTCGGACGTTGGACAGGTCAGCAGGTTGAGCGTTCTGGCGCTCACCACCGCTGCGCATTTCATCTCCACCCTGGAAGTCCTGTTTCATCATTTGCATACTTTCCGGGCCGCCCCCACCACCCATGCCACCACCCCCCGGCCTTGGCGAAGCGGACGGCGCCGATGGCATTGCCGCATCGACCATCATCCTGTCGCTCTCACCGCGAGTCCGGCGGCTGGGCGCGTTCTCCATACTGTCTGTTACCAGGGCCTCATTTGCATCATCCATCGGCGCAGCCGGAGCCCCATCCGCTCTGAGATCTTCCACCCACACCACATCGCCACTCTCATTCTCCAGCAGCTTGCGGTATGGCTTGATTCCGAACGACGAGTTGTGCTGGACCTGCTGCCACTGGCGATCACTGAAGAAGAACTCGCGCGGGTCGCCAGCCAGTTCCTGCTGTATGGTGTACACCGATTCATCGACGACCTGCAAGGTCACATCAGCTGATACAGGATGGCCATCGTGGTCTTTGGTGTTGACGGTAAGCGAACCGGTTTCGCCGGGAATGTAGTTGTCCTGATTCATCTTCACTTCAGTGGTGAGGAAGTGTTCAACGGGCGGAACGACGATCTCTGCCTGATCTGTATACATCTGGCCGTTGTCAACCATGGCCACGTTGAGCCACACGTTGGGAATCATGGCATCGGTGACATTGATCGTGACAAGCTTCACCATGCCCGGCACATGCACGAGCTGGTGATGATGCAGAGTGTTCCCTTCCACTGTGAGCAGGACATAGCGATTATTTGTCGGCACGCTGATCATCGCAGGTGCGGATTGACCAGCGTGGAATGTGTCTTTATCAACGATGATTTCGACGCCGCCCTGGTAATACCCGATGGCCCGATCAGCATCATCCACCACCCACACTGCGGTTTCGGCCCGGATGGGATACATATCGAGTTTCTCGCTCAGCCAGGTGATGCGGTAGTAGCCTGCCTGCCTAGGGGTGAACTCGAATGTCGCGTTGCCTTCAACATCGGTCGCGACTTTCTGTGAGAGCACACGTTCGCTCTTGTACCCGCGGAACTTCAGCCGCCAGCCGAGTTCATTGGGCCCGGGTGTGGGCGGAAAATGTCGCATGCTTGCGCGGGTGCCAGCGAGTTCATCGCCAGTGATCTCGCGTCCGTCTGGCGTGATCCAGATTTCAATCCACTCATCACGAAAGACTTCGACCAGTCCCTCAGCTTCGACTGGCTGGGAGTTGGCATCGCGGGCCTGAAACTCGATGGCAATCTCGCTGCCGTGCGCGTGAATGTTGTGCTTGGATTTTGCATTCACGAAGTACTTCTGACGTGTCACACGGACTGTCTTTGAACTGCTTACCTCACGACGTGAGGAATCAACCACGCGGGCTTCGATGGTGTACTCAAAATCCTGATTGGCGTTGAGCGGCGTTTCAAATGAAACCACAGCCTTGCCGGTTTCATCGGTCTTCAGCGACTCGCGTTTGATGATCTGTCCCTGATCGTAATATCTCCAGTCTTCGCGCGAGCTGTCTTCGTACAGCCAAGGATACTCGCGAGGCTCCTGCCACCGATACCAGAAGTTTTTCTGATAGATCACAAGCTCGACATCTGCGTTAGCGACGGGCGCGCCGAAGTAATACTGAGCATCAATCTCCACATCCACAACATCGCCAAGTTGAAAGACGCGCGGTTTGTCCGAGTCATCTTCGCTGGCAGGCTTAACCGTCACTTCAAACTCAGGCAGTTTGTATTCTTCGGTGCGGAAGAGTGTGGCTGAGCCGATCCAGTTGTTGCCATCTGCTGTCCAGAATTGCACCTGATACTCACCCAGCGCAACATCGGTGCCAAGCTCCAGCACATCCCACGCACTGCCGAACTCGTTGAGCTTGAGCGTGGACTCTTTCAGACTGCTGCCGCGTGGATCGAGAACCTGATACTTCACCGACTGATTGGCGGGCGTCTCGTAAATGGAATCGCGATAGACGCGGGCAGTAACTTTCCATTGCACATCATCGCCGGGCTTGTATGCTGGCCGATCAGTGACTGCATACACGCGATACTCGCGCCCCTCATCAGGCAGCGAACCTGCGGACACCTGTGCCAGCGCCTGCCGCGCCTCAAGCCGAGCTGTTGCAATCAGTTGGCCGTGCCCACGTGGCATCGTCAGTTTGAACTCTGCCAAACCATGCTCATCAGTCACACCTTCGTGCCGCTTTGAGACATACTGCGAACGGTTGTTGCGCACATCAACCCAGCGAACTTCCCACAATGTCACCGCAGCATTGGCAAGTGGCGAACCATCAATTGCATCGCATGCGTACACGAGAGTCCTATCCGCAACCGCCGTCAGAACAACCGCTGCATCACTCACCAGCAAGAGATCGCGGGCTGACTGACCGCCACCTGCTGCGACCAGCAGATACGCGCCCGGTTCGAGCGGCTCTTCGAGGCGAACCTGTTTCGATCCAGGAGCATGATCGCCCTTGTCTTCAGTATCAATGATCATCGAGCGCGCGATCGCTGCACCTGAGATGTCGATCTGATTGACCCATGCTTCCTGATTCTGCGACCGCTCGGGATAGCGGATGGCCGTGGTGAGGTCAACAGCATACATCTTGACATCAATCTGACCGATGTTGCGCCAGTGCACATCAAACTGATTCTCCGAGCCGGGCAGGTACACCTGGCCGACACTTGCATTCAGCGTGGGTGATGTGATCGACGTGATGCGTTCTTTTGCCTGGTCGAAGTACGCAGTCTCACCCTTGCGGAACTCATCAAGGATGTGCTGATACTGCTCGACCGCAGTCTTGTATTGAGCCTTGTAGGTCCATTCGCCGCTTTCAAGCCGCGTTGGTCGTCCCTGCTGACTCAGCCATTCGGCGTAATAGAAGAGTGCGTCGTCATACCACGCATACGTCTTTCCGGTCGAGATGACACTCTTGAACAGTTCTTCAGCCCGCAGGTGCTGACGAATGCCCCCCTGCTGCCGCAGCGCCATCGCGAGAAGGTATTCGGCATGTGAGCGATCTTCATCGCCCTCTGCAATCTCGACTGCATTGTCGAGCACGTTGGCGGGAATCTGCACATACTGCCGGTACCAGGGATTGTTGTTGATCCATGATGGTTCAGCCGCGCTGAAAATGATATCGAGATACATCGCGCGGGCCTTGTCCAGGTCGCGTGAGCCAGCCCAGAAATCGAGGGCTTGGTTGTAATGCTGCCAGCCCTGCCCCCAGTTCTGTGAATATTGACGATCCCACCAGAAGTCGCCCAGCGACCTCTGTGTCATCGCCCACAGTTCATCGCGGGCCGACTCGGTTTTGTAGCTGTCAAGCACAGCCTGCAGCTGCTTGCGGGCCTTGTCGTAATTGCTCTCATCGTTTGTCTGCGTGGCTGCTTCGTTGCGCCAGGTACTGTCGCCAATGCGGAAACTCACCCAGCGTTTTTCACTTGGGCTGAGTTCCAAATCTGCAGCCTGCGTGTAGATTTCCAGCGCCTGCCGGTACGAACCTTCTGCGAAGGCGCGTTCAGCCCGCTCGCGCAGTTGATCGAATGTGTCATCGCCACTCATCCCCAGCATGGTTGCGCCGCTACCTGCTGAGAGCCACAGCCCCCCAACAGCGATCGAAACCACAGTCGCCAGGGTCGTCCATGCATGCGTAATCATCTTTTTGACCTCGAAAGAAAGAGGGGAAATCGGGCGAAGCGGGTCCGGCAACACAACTTCAACAATGCTGTCTCAGGAGTGAAAGACGCAGATAAGGCCCGCGTCTTAGACTCAGATCACGGGATTGTAGGGTGCGTCCGGGCGACGCTGACGCGCGCCTGGAGTGGGTGTGGCCGCTGGGTGGCCTGTTTGCGGTCGCAGCCACGGCTTGCAGCGAAACTTTCATCCTCTCGCCCATGGAGTGGGTATACGATGGAAGATCATCGACGCCCGATCACCACAGCCAGAGACAACTTCCCATGAAGCGGGCAAGGCTGCTGCTCCCAGCGGCCGCGATGCTGCAGTTGCGCGGCTGATCGTGTGCGCCCGGGCGTTTCCCGACCTGCCGTTTGGCGATGATGATGATTCCAGCGAAGATGTGCATGCTCAGCTTCCACTGCGTGAAGCGCAACTGGCGCGGGCGATCGAACAGGCAGCCATTCGCCATTGGCTGACGCTGGTGCGGGTGCTGGAGAGCCGCATGCCGAATCGGACATGGGATCGCGTCGAACCAATGTTGCAGGGCGTTTTGATCGCCGGGGCAGCCCAACTTCTTCTACTCGATCGCATTCCTGCACATGCTGCGGTCGATCATGCAGTTGAGTTTGTCAAGCAGCGTGGCCGCCCCAAGGCAACGGGATTTATCAACGGCGTGCTTCGATCAGTCGACCGCACTGTCCTGCGCAAAGATGCTGCGCCACCTGGCAATGATTTACCAGCCCGCACGTTGATGCCGTTGGGCGATGGGCGTGCTGTGACGTTGAGCGATCCCATCTTTGCGAATAACACCGTGTTGCGCATCGCGCAGCAGACGTCCCATCCGTTCGAGCTGGTGCAGCGATGGGTGGGGCTCTTTGGCGAGACCGCAACACTTGAACTGTGCATGCACAATCTGCTCCAGCCGCCCATTCTCCTCTCGGGCCTGCCAGCGTCGGAAGAGAACGAGTCGATCGTGCAGCCCCACGCCCTGCACAGCGCAAGTATCTTTGTCGGCAATCATTCGGAACTGGTTGCGCTCCTCGAACGCCATCCCACAGTGCGCGTGCAGGATCCGACCAGCGCCCTGCCAGTACAGTTTGCTGCTGAGTTTCTTCGCGATCGCCCACCTGCTGTGATTGCTGATTTGTGTGCGGGACGAGGCACTAAGACTGCCCAGTTGCTGGAGACATTTCCCCATGCGGAAATCATCGCGACCGATGTGAACCCTGCACGCGTGCACGATCTGAAACAGCGCTTTGCAGGCGAGGAGCGCGTGCTGGTGCGGCCAAGTCACGAGGTTGCCCAACGGTTTGCCAACGGTTGTGATCTGCTGCTGCTCGATGTGCCGTGTTCAAATACGGGTGTCCTGGCACGTCGCATCGAAGCCCGCTATCGCGCCCATGATGAGACGTTTGAAAGTCTGTGCTCGATTCAGAAACAGATTCTTGCGGACTCCCTGCGACTGCGCAATCCGGGCGGCGTCACGGTGTACGCCACATGCAGCGTTGATCCGCGCGAAAATCAGGAACAGATGCAATGGCTGGTGAAATGGCACAAGCTCTCAGTCGTGGCTGAGAAAGTCACCATGCCACACGGATTGCCTGGCGATCCACCTTCGATCTACCAGGATGGCGGATATTGCGCGATCGTCAGTTGAAAAAATCAGTTTCGGTTGAAATGATGACCATGTGACGTTGCTTTTCATTCCTTGCCAGCCATCATGGCTGTAAAGTTCAGACGGCGTTCTGCAATGCGGCTGAGTTTTCGGTCGGAATCGGCCTCTTCATCGAGCGTCTGCGTGAGAAGTTCAGCATCCTCGTGTCGGCCTAGTTGCTTGGCGAACGCGCGGGCCGAGCCGTATGCTGCCATTTCGTAGTGTTCAACCCGTTGCGCCATCGAGACGATCGCAGCGTTGCGGACCGAATCATCAGAACAATCAGCCACAACTTCGTCAGCTTCCTTCAGAAGCCCTTCGACACCTTTGCACTTGTGTCCACCCGGCTTGTAATCGAGCTCCTTGAAGAGCGTGTTGAGGCGCTTGACATGGGTCTCGGTCTGCGTTTTGTGCGCCTTCAGAGCCGCAGCCAGGTCCTCATCCGCAGCAGCCTTGATCATCTTGGGAAGCGCTTCGAGGATCTGATGCTCAGCGCTGTAAAGATCTTTAAGTTCATGCACATACAGCTTGTGAAGTGAGTCGAGTTGCATTTCTGTCATTCTCCTGGATTGAGAAACGAGTTTCAAAGGAATAGTCGGATTCGGGATCAGGTGATACTACCGAGCCGCTATGAACGCTGGATGAAACAACCGTGAAAAGCATCTCATCCAGGATGTGTCACTCATGCAGGATCGACTGTCGTCCACGAAACAATGATTCAATCAGGATTCAGCGCCAGCAGATTTGCGGCGCTTTCTGTTCTTGAAGATGGCGGTGCTGGGCAACGCTTCATCTGCACTGTTGCGAATCATCCCGACTTTGGTGATGCGCTCCCACGCGCTGGCCGCATTGCCCCTGGAAAACTCGATGCCGATGGAACGGCGGCCAAGCGCGCGAGCCACAGTGCTGGTCGTGCCCGAACCGAGAAATGGATCAAGCACAAGATCGCCGGGGTTGGAGCAGGCACGGATGATGCGCTCCAGATAGATCTCGGGAATCTGATTGTGATGCCGATGTCTGCGTTCCTTGTTATTGCCCTGGATGCGGCCCCAGTACTTGCCGTACCAGACATCCATCGGCACGCGCTTGCCCTGGTTGGAATCCTTCGCCATGGTGCGGGGATCGCCATAGATTGCTGCCCGGTCGGATTGTTCGAGAATCTCATCCGGGTTCCAGACGCGTTCCTCGGGATTTTTCACAAAATACAGAGCGTGCACCTTACTCATGATAAAGGACGAGTGACGATGCTGGCCGAAGCGGAAGTGCCAGATGCACCAGTTGACCATGAACATGTTGCGACGCTTGAGGTGCAGCACAATTTCAGCTGCTGTATCGTCGGGAATGTTTACCCACAACGTTCCGTTGGGGCTCAATGCTGCGATGCAGGCATCCAGCCAGTCGTAGGTAAAGCGCTCGTACTCCGCGCGGGGCATGCCGTCGGACCACTCGTCATACGGCACATCCCAGTTGAAGGGCGGGTCGGCAAAGATGAGATCGACCTTCCCCTCGTCCGGCAGCGTCGCCAGCACGTCGCGGCAGTCGCCGACATAGATGCGCGTGTCGGGCTCGTCTGCCTGAAACGCGGGTTTGCGGCCTTTGCCTTTGGCGACATGCGGCTTAAGCGAATCGCCTACAAGTTGGATGTCGCCAGGATCAAACACAGCCCGCCGCTGCCCGGCAGCGCTGCCACTGGGCATGGCGTAGCCACCAGGCCGCTCAAAATCGGTGTTCTTGTGTTCAGGCATAAGGAATCATCGAGTGATTGAATCAGACCGCCTTTGAGCGCTTTACGCGCGGAAGGTCGCCGCGCTTCCGCAGTCTGTAGAGTTCCTTGAGCAGTCGCTCGGCAGGAACAGCGAGGCCAAACTGAGACCCGAAGTCGGCGGTCAGCGAATCGAGAGACGCTGGATGAATCGTCATTTCATCTAAAGGCACACGATGTTGCTCATACCATCGGGCCAACCAGTCAGAGTGCTCGGTGGTCAATGGTTCTTTTGCTTCCAAGATACGCGTTATCAACTCATCAATGCGATTGATTGGATACTCCGCCAGACCTCGCAAATAGAGAGGCAGGATTCCATCTGTGTCGTCGGCCCGAACGATGTACAGCGCTTTCTGCCATGCCCAGGCCGCCCCGACCTCCACGGCAATCCAGGACGAACCCCGAGTGTGTTCGCTGATGATCGCAACCACTGCTTCGCTCTCTGCCAACGCTTGGCGGACGTCATCGAACTCACCCGCCTCGTGCGATTCGGCAGTGAACTGAAAGACGGTCAACTCAGCGCTCTCGAAGGCAGCCTTTACAATGTTGGCTGGCACCTCGTCACGACGAGAAAATGACAGAAACACATCCCAAGCTCTTTTCTTGCTGGTCATCTACCCGACTCCTTCACTCGCTTCCCAAGTTCCTTGAGGTACTTGTCGACATCATTGAGAGTATACGCATTCTTCTGCCGGATGATTTCAGGGACCCGATCGACTTCGACGTGATATCGGATCGGCACAATGCGCATCTTTTTGCTCCAAGCCCATGCGCCGCCAATCTCAATAAGAACCCACTGCCGATCCCACGAATGTGGGGTGACTAGGACAACAACTTCCCTTGATTGCTTGATCTGGCGCCGAATCTCATCTGGAATGTCATCGCCCCCAGCAATGTCACGATCATCACGGAAAGTGGTGGCTCCAGTCGCTTCGATCTTTTCGCAGAGCGTAACAGCGAGCCACTTGTCAGCGCCTGAGTGGCTTACAAAAACCTGATACTTGGGGCGGTTGTGGACGGCTCTCGTTGTCTTGTTCTTACGCTTTGCCACCAGGACCACAGATTACTCCGGATCGAGGCCCGTTGCAAGCCAGAAGCGGAAAAGGTCGTCCGCGGTCCTTCCTCGCAGCCTGGCTTTGCAGCAACGGTAGAATCATCCGGACGAAAGTCGACCTATACTTCCGTCCTCATTTCACGTGCGGTGTCCCGTGTGGCACCACGCTTTTTCGTAACCATTCCAATCGGAGTCAGGAGTCATTTTCAAGATGAAAAGCAATCTTTGTATCCTCACCGCATCAGCGATGCTGATGCTTCCCGTTATGGCATCGGCCCAGGTTCAGCCGACCAATCCCCCCACATCCCAACCCACCATGCCTGAGAACACGATGGTTCAGGAGGCCGCAACCGTGCGTCTTCTGGAAGCAGGCGCAATGCCTCACCAGGAAATCCGCTTCGATCTTGAAGTTGGCACCAAACAGCGCATGGAAATGGTGAATGTGACAGCGATGTCAATGATGATGAATGGCCAGACCATGCCCATGCCACCCATGAACATGAAGATGGTCATGGAAGCAGAGGTCCTCGAAGTCATGGACAACGGCGACTTCAAAGTGCACTTTAAGACCGTCGAAGCAAGCATGGAAGGCATGCCCGGCATGGACGCAGGTATGGACGCATTCAAGGACATGGAAGTCACAACAATCATGGACAGCCGCGGCGTTGCCAAGGATACCGATGTCAACGTGAACGACCCCGCAATGCAGGCCCAGATCGCCAACTTCGAACAGACCATGGGCCAGATGAGCGCTCCATTCCCCGTCGAACCCGTCGGCGTCGGTGGCAAGTGGGAAGTCACGCAGAAGATCGAAGTGAATGGCATGAAGATCAAGCAGACTGCTGTCTACGAACTCGTCTCACTCAACGGCCACGTCGCTGAGATGAAGGTCACCATCACGCAGTCCGCAGATGCCCAGAACTTCTCACCGCCCGGCGTTCCCGCAGGCACCACGATCCAACTCAAGAAGATGGTCTCCGAAGGTGGCGGCACCATGACCATGAACC
>JBPCKF010000011.1:0-48041 GCA_051004555.1 Phycisphaerales bacterium
CACCATTCATACGTTCCCAGCAGGCACGACTGAAGCAACGATGAATCACACAATCGATGACGCCAGTGTGTATATCAACGCAACCACAGGCGAGATCGAACTGCGCATGAAGCACAT
Source organism: Phycisphaerales bacterium (assembly GCA_051004555.1). Lineage (GTDB taxonomy): Bacteria > Planctomycetota > Phycisphaerae > Phycisphaerales > SM1A02 > JBPCKF01. The sequence continues at coordinate 118 of JBPCKF010000011.1, forward strand.
TGTGATCGCGACGTTCTCGACCAGCGGCTTTATCGCGGAGATTGACCGCGTGCGTATTGGTGTTGAATGAGATTGGCCGATTGCGAAACAACCGAGTTGGGCGTCGCGGCGGTCGGACCGCTTACTGCGTGCGCGGCTCTGATGTGATGTCATGGTGGTGGATCGAAGCCATGTCCGCCGCATGGATGACAGCGCGAAAGTCTGCGAATGGTCAGCCACAAACCGCGCATCGCGCCATGGCGTCTGAGCGCCTGTATCGAGTACTCCGAACAAGTTGGCCAAAACCTGCAATGGCCGCCCAGCAACGGGCCGAGCACAACCTGATAGCAGCGAACCAGCAGGATCAGCACCCTCGCAACCATGGCTGGCGATCCCGACAATGTGGCATCACTCGAATCATCATCATCACCGTCTGAATGGCAAGGTTCTTCAACCATCCGATGCTCCCAGCCAGGCTATGTGGATTCGATCGATCGCATGACGCAAGGCTGCGCAATACTGCTCCTGCGTCGCTTCTTTTGCCTCGTGCGGCTTGACCACGATGACAATGTCCAGCGACAGTTGGTGAGCGATGTGATCATATTGGCTCAATCGAAAGCACTCGCGCAACCTGCGCTTGATGCGGTTGCGCGCGACAGCGTTGCCAACCCGCCGCGATACCGACAGGCCAAGACGCGGATACGCAAGCTCGTTGGGCAGGCCGTACACAACCAGCGGGCCGGCAGCCCGGCTGATCCCCTGTCTGAAGACGCGGGCAAACTCCCGATCATGCGTCAGCCGCATCCGTTTGCTGAACCGGTATCTACGTGGGGGTTGTCCGGGCACATCCTCAGCGTACCCTTTGAATCTCGCTTCGGGCAGCCAGACTGTGGACTGGCGACGATCGAGCAACCGGTGGATGTTTCGCCCCCTTGAAGTCACATCCCCTTCCGGGCATATGATCGTGTGATCGCCACGGCATGGAATTGTGGTGTCGCCAGGCCATGGAATCTGGTATGCTGGGTGGTCAGGATCGGCAGGAGAATGAACAGCGGTTCACGGTGAGCCGCTGGAGGATATTTCGAGGAGGATTGATTTTTCCGTCGATGGAGCGGCGGTCCGAAATGTGGGATCGGGTTTCACGCATGACATACTCGGCGACAATGTCTTCATCCAACGGTACAACCAGCAGCAGCGTCGGGCCTCACCAGCCAGTCGATCACGATGAAGCTCTGCACCTTGCGGGCGTCACCAGTCGTGACGATTCCTGTCTATTGCTCAACCTGGGCCGCTATGTCTTTAAGTGCGCTGAGACTGAAGAAGAGTTCGAGCAGATTCACCGCCTCAACTATCGCACCTTTGTCGAAGAGGTGGGCCAATATCCCGACAACGGCAGCGATCAGCTGGTCGACAAGTTTCACGACAAGAATCGTTACTTTATTGCGCTTGAAAACGGCCACGTCATCGGTATGTTGGCTGTGCATTCCGAACCGCCCTTCTCCATCACCGATCGGCTACACGACACAGCAGCACTCGATGGTCTGGGCGACCGCATCATGGAAGTGCGCCTGTTTGCCATCGAGCCCGACAAGCGCTACGGCCCTGTCTCGCGCGGCCTGTTGTGGCTGATGTACGAGTGGGCGCAGTTGCGCGGCTACACGCATCTGGTCATCTCGGGCATTGCCTCACGCATGCGGCTGTACGAGCGTATGGGGTTTGAGCCGCTCGGAGATCCGGTTGAATGTGGCGACGCGTCGTTCGTTCCCATGGCCATGAGCTTCAGCAGCATCCCCGAAAACATTCGCAAAGATGCAAGGCGGGTACGCGAACGCGTCAAGGAAACAGCAGTCGATCGCGATCATCCGCCAGTCTCGCTTCTGCCGGGTCCGGTGCAGATTGCAGATGAGATTCGCCACGCAGTATCGCAGCGGCCGGTCTCGCATCGTGGCGAAGAGTTCATCGAACGCTACGAGCGCATTCGTGACATCCTCTCCGATATGGTTGGCGGGCTTGAGACGGTCATGATGGTTGGCAGTGGCACGCTTGGCAACGAAGTGGTCGGCGCGACGATTCACGCAAACCGCCGTTTCCGCCGAGGCATGGTGCTTGTCAATGGCGAGTTCGGCCGCCGCCTGGCTGCCCAGGCAAGACGTTACAACCTTGACTTCGAAGTGCTGGCGTTTGAATGGGGTCAGCCGTGGGACGCGGAAGGCATCCGCGCTGCACTTGCCCGCGATGCACGCATCGACTGGATCTGGGCGACGCATCTGGAAACCAGCACCGGCCGCATGAATGACATCAACACACTCTTCAATCTCGGAGAAGAGTTTGATGCAGCGGTCTGTCTGGATTGTGTCAGCAGTCTTGGCGCCAGTGACATGAACATCAGCCGTGCTCATCTGGCAACTGGCGTCAGTGGAAAAGCCATCGGAGCCCTGGCAGGTCTTGCATTCATGTTTGTTGGTGATGGCGCGCTGGAACACGTTGATTCTTCACGCGTGCCAACCTATCTCGATCTGCAGGCTGCCATCGAAACTGTCGGCCCGCGCTTCACTGTCTCTTCACCATTGCTGAATGCTCTGGACTGCGCCGTCAAAGCATTTGCCACGCCCCAGGCCCGTCGCGAGCGCTATCAGAAGCATGCAGATCTTGGCCGCTATGTTCGCAAGCGTCTGACGCAACTTGGCCTGCCCCCGTTGATTGATGATGAATGGGCATCGCCTGTGATTACATCCTTCCGCCCGCCCCGGGGCGTGACATCCGTCGACTTCTACGAGCGCTGCCTGGAGTGGGGCTTCGAGATTTCCGGCCTCAGCGGCTATCTGCTCGAACGGGGCTTCCTGCAGATCGCGACCATGGGTGCGGTCACGCAGCGCGATTGTGCACAACTCTTCGCTCGGCTGCGCCATTGGCGCAACGAATGGACCGCCCACGCAACCGTGTAACGCACACACTCCGATAAAGTAATGTAACTCGTCGCGCTCGCGCGGCGCTACTGCACCTGCAGAGTTCTACGCCTTGCCCAGATACTCGCCGGTCTCGGTGTTGATCTTCACAGTCTGGCCGTTCTCGATGAAGGGAGGCACGCGAATCTTGCCGCCGGTTTCAACTGTTGCTTCCTTAAGTTGATTCGTGGCGGTGGCGCCTTTCACCTGCGGCGTGGTATCCGTGACCATGAGTTCGACGGCGGCAGGGAGTTCGACCCCCAGCGAGCGGCCGTCGATCATCATCACCGTCACTTCCACGCCTTCCTTCAGCCATTGCGAATCGGTTCCCAGAAGTTCGCCATCGACTTCCAGCTGCTCGAAGTTCTCCTGATCCATGAAAACATATGGCCCGGACCCATGGCCCGAAGAATCGTACAGGTACTGCATCTTGCGCTTATCGATACTGACATCTTCGAGCTTGTCGAAGGAGTTGAGGCGGTTGACCTTGATGGTTCCGGTCTCGATATTCTTCATTTTGGCCTGGACGTAGGCAGGCCCTTTGCCGGGTTTGACATGTTCAGTGTCAATCACCACCTGCAGGGCTCCTTCATAACGCAGGGCCTGGCCCCGCCTGACATCTGACGCTTTGATCGGCATAACCGCTAGCGTAGTCGCGATGCTGTGCACGGGCAATGCGCCGGCCGGCTCTTTCACACATCCTTCGTACGCGCGGCTTTCTGGGTGTTTGCGAGCCTTCAGGGGGTTGGTACCGGTCGTCGCCGCCTTCACCCGCGCCTGCATTCAACCGATAAGCCTGTACAGGCAGGATGTTCATGCAGCAGGTTGTGTTCAAATCTGAACTGCGCGATTTTGATCTGGCGCGATCGATCTGTCGACACCAGGGCGCTCTCTGCGCGACTGCGGAGAGGCAGGTCGACGTCTGCTTTCGCATGCCGACCGGCAGGCTTATTCGGAGGCGCGTGCCCCGCGCGGCCATTGCGGTTGAGCCGTCATCATGCGAAACGACTGAAGTGGCCAGCGATGACGCCGCAGCTGTCTGGATTCGATACCACCGCGCCAATCGATCGCAGCCGACACTGTGTTCGTTCTCGATCCTCAGCCAGTCACAAGCTGCTTCGCGATGGGGCACAATGAGTCTGCAGCCATGGGCATATGTCACCAAAGACCGCGAAGTCTGGAGCGTCGATCATGCCCGCATTCATCTTGACCGCGTCGAAAACATCGGATGTTTCATCGAGATTGCAGCTGAGTTGTGCGAAAAGTACGATCAGCAGGAATGTGAAATGATCGTCGATTACCTGCGCAATCAGTTGCGGCCGGTGCTGGGTGAGCCGATCAGTCAGAGTTACAGTGAACTGGCGGTGCCAGTTGCATAACACGCCGTTGCATGACTGGTTAACTCAAAACATTCCGCGTGTCATTGTCTCGTGCAGGTGTGCGCGAAGCGCTTCTGCAGCGTCGCTGTGATCGCCAGCTGTGATTGCTTCGTCGATCGCAAAGAACGCGACCGCATCCTCATCAGCTGCAGCCCGGAGAGCTGCAGTCATAAAGAGGACATCAGCTGTGATCGCAGCACCCGAAGCAGTATCCTGCGAAGCCCACACATCCAGCAGCGAGCGAATGTGCTCTCGAATGGCCAGATTGGCCGGCACGCGATCGATTGCAGCAGCATCATCGCGCATTGCAGCCCGCATGGCTGTGATTGCAATCACGCGGTCGTTCAACAATCCTGATGCGATCGACAGGCCGATCTCCGCTTCGCCACCCAGAGGTGAGAGCGCGCTCAGCCCTGCAAATGCGTTGCGGGCTTCATCCAGAAAACCATCTGCCAGAAGACGCCAAGCCTCATCAATCGGATCAATGGCGGCTGCCGCGAATGGTTCACTCCCCGCGCTGTTGCCAGATCCGTTGGCATTGTCTTCTGCGAAGATGTTCGAGCCCTGCCAATACGCATCGTCGCTCGGCTGATAATTGCTCACATAGCGCGGCCCTTCGACGACATACACCGTCTCGCGATAGGTCGGCTGGGGAGCGTAGTAATACGGCTCGTCATACCCGTACCACCAGGTTGGTGAAGAGCGGAACTGAATCAGCGACGTTCGACACCCGCAGTGTGCATGACAGATGTGGCGATGGGCTGGGAACAATCGGGCCCGGTAGCTGTAGCCATAGTTGTAATAGTGATAGCGGGCTGGTGCGTGACCGAAGCCGAAGGAAATGGAGAAGCCTGAACGTCGCGGCGGGCAATACCAGTCATCGTTGCGCCAGAAGTTGGCTGATCGATAGTGTGTGGTTGTGAAATGTGTGTAGGTCGATGCTGGACGGTAGCCGAAGTCGACTGCGTAATGCGGCCGATCGACATGGGTGTAGCGGGCATGTGCAGGTCGATCGAAGCTGGTGTAGTTGGGGCCATGATCGCGACCATGACCATGATCATCCACGCGCTTCCATCCGTCATCGAGACGGCTGCCGAAACCACCTGAGCCTGAGTTTCCGAAGTGCTGCGACTTGTTCACATGCGCGCGGGCTGGATGTCGCGTGACGGATTCTGCGCGTTCCTTTGAGGGGGTGATGCGAATCTCACCTGGGCGGCGGGAGTCGCGGTCATTCTGCCCCTGCCGGGTGTAGTCGAACTGGCTGCGAATGTGTTCGAGATCATTCAGTTGTTGCTGTTGCTGCTGCGTTTGCTGCTGCTGGCGGATGTCGGCTGATGACCGATTGCGACTGGACGCGACGTCTGTCTGGGCCTGTTGCTGTTGCCCACGAGGCTGCGTTTGCGCATTGACCTCGTAGAGGTCACCGCGCTGGGGCGTGAGGGCTTCGCGAGAGCGACTGTTGCTACTATTGCTGTTGTTGTTGTTGTTGCGGGTGTAGTTAAACTGCTGCCGCATTGCTTCCAGATCACGCAATTGGCGTTCGCGTACATCATCGGAACTCAGGACACGACTGCGAGAGCGCTCCGCCTGATCGTTAAGGCCAACATCGCGACTGTTGCGTTCTTGGTTGTTGATTCGCTGCTGTTGCTGCTGTTGTCGCTGGGCTTCCCGGGCGGAACTTTCGTTGTCGCGATTGTCGCGGGTGTAGTTGAACTGCCTGCGAATGTGGTCGAGGTCGGATTGCTGCTGCGAACGCTGCGGAGCCTGCTGCTCGCGGGCCCGCTGCTGTTGCTGTTGTGATTCCTGCGGTTGCCGAGCCTGTCGCTGCTGTTCCTGTTGCTGTTTTTGTTGTTGCTCGCGGGCGCGATGTTGCTCGCGGGCGCGATCCTGCTGTTCGCGTTGAGCACGCTCGGCCGCTTCGCGCTGTTGTTGTTGCTGGCGTGCACGCTCGCTCTCAGCCTGGCGCGTGTAGTTGAACTGCTGGCGCATATGTTCAAGATCGCGTTGCTGTCGAGCCCGCTCCTCAGCTTTGCGCTGCTGCTTCTCAGCCTGCGCCCTGGCCTGCGCTTCCTGACGTTCGCGCTCGGCGCGTCGGCGAGCCCGCTCAGCCTGTCGCTGCTTCTTGGCCTCTGCCTCAGCTGCGTCACTGCCATCCTGCAGCATCCCAACCGTGCCCGCCTCGATGAATGATGTCGCGGACGAAGCGTCCACTCGCGGCGAAGCGCTGGCAACTCCCACAACGGGCAGTGTCAACGCGGTCAGCAACGCGACAGCAGCCAGCCGCATCAGCCCTGGCAACATCATGTTCATCTTCAGCATGGTCGGAATCCTCATATTTTCATTGTGCGTGAATGCATATTCATCCGCGATCCACGCGCGCAGTCCGGGCAACTAATCGTATCTCAGGAACCGGGGGGATGCACGCAGAAAATCTGCGCATTTCTCCCATTCCCACAATTGTGAGACACGCCTGGATGACGATTTATTCCCCGCGATCAGTATCCGCGCCTGCCCCAGGCACGCCAGAGCGCTGCCGCAGTGCGTCACACACTTGGCCTGCGATGCTCTCAATATCGTGTGCCGCTGCATCGAACCACATCGAGCCGGGATACACGCGAAATCGCCGCAGCCATGTTCGCTGCTGCTTGGCATAACGACGGGTGCGAATCTTGATCGCTTCAACCGCGTCGTCGAGGCTGATCTTCCCCTCGAGATGTTCGATCAACTGGGCATAGCCCAGGGCTGCTCGTGCGGTGACGCCGAGGCGTTCAGCTGTGTACAACTGATGAACTTCCTCGAGCAAACCGTCTTCCATCATTTGCTTGACGCGGGCGTTGATACGGCGATTGATGTCAGTTGCAGGATATTCAAGTCCGATGACGATTGCGTCGCGGCGCGGCTGAGCGCTCCGCCACTCCTGCTGCAGTTCGCTGATGGGTGTGCCGGTTTGTGCGTGGACTTCCAGCGCGCGGATCGTTCTGCGGCGATCGTTTGCATGAATCATTGCAGCAGCTTCAGGATCGACCGCAAGCAGGCGGGCCCGCAGCTCCGCAAGTGGGAGCGGTTGCAACTGCAGCCGCAGCGCTTCATCAGCGGGCGGACCGTCGAACAGGCCTTCGAGCAGCGCTTTCACATAGAGGTTGGTCCCGCCCACCACGATTGGCCACTGATTGCGTGAGCGAACGTCCCGAGTTGCGTCATGAGCAAGCTTCAGCCACTGTGCCACGCTGAAGGATTCATCGTCGGGTTCGACCACATCAAGCACATGATGGCGAACTGTCGCGCGCTCGGCTGCTGTGGGTTTGGCAGTGCCGATATCCATGCTGCGATAGACCTGCATGGAGTCCGCACAGATGCACTCGCCGCCGCCCGGGAGTTGAGTTGCCAGCGCGAGTGCCAGGCTGGTCTTTCCCCCTGCGGTCGGGCCAACGATGGTCAGGATGGGGCGCGGAGTGTCTGTCATAGCGAGGCTACGCATGCACAGCGTAGTCGCAACGCGGGCGCATTACCGAGATGAAGCAGGTCGTGGATCGTCAGCCACTTTCGCGGCTATCCTGACACCCCATGACCAATATCAACAAGAAGACAATCGATCAGATTGATGTACACGGCAAGACCGTGCTCATGCGTGTCGACTTCAATGTTCCCCTTCATGAAGATGATGCCACGATCACCGATGATCGCCGTATTCAGGCTGCTCTGCCCACGCTGAAGAGCGTCCTTGATCGCGGCGGCAGACTTGTGCTCATGAGCCATCTGGGCAGGCCCGACGGAACCGGATACGAGGCAGAGTTCAGTCTCAAGCCCGTCGCAACCCGCCTGGCTGAGCTTCTGGGCGTTCCGGTTGCGTTTCCCGATACCGACTGCGTCAGCCCCAAGACAGCCGCTGCGGTCAGCGCAATGAGTGATGGCGACGTGATCCTGCTCGAGAATCTGCGATTTCACAAAGCTGAAATCGAGAACGACAAGGGGTTTGCAAAGCAGTTGGCTGCGTATGGCGACATCTACTGCGATGATGCGTTTGGCGCAGCCCATCGTGATCATGCATCAATGGTGGGCGTCCCCGAAGCGATGCAGAGCAAGCCGCGGGTGGCAGGATTGCTGCTCGAGCGCGAGCTTCAGTATCTGCAGGGCGTGATTGCCGATCCAGCACACCCATTCGTCGCGGTTCTTGGTGGAGCCAAAGTCTCTGAAAAACTCGGCGTGATTCACAAACTCATGGGCAAGGTCGACAGCATTCTTGTCGGCGGGGCGATGGCCTACACCTTCCTGGCTGCAATGGGCAAGACCATCGGCAAGAGCAAGGCCCAACTTGGCATGATCAATGATGCACGCAAGACACTCGATGCTGCTGCGGCCAGTGCGACCGATCTTCTGCTTCCCAGCGATCACGTGTGCGGCAAGGAAATGACGCGGCATTCGCCAGTCGAGGTGTACGACGACAACATTCCTGATGGCTGGATGGGGCTGGACATTGGCCCCAAGACTGCCGGCGAGTACGCAGCCTTGCTCGGCCGCGCGAAAACCATCATCTGGAACGGTCCCATGGGTGTGGCGGAGATTCAGCCCTTCGATCTCGGCACGCGTCAGATCGCAGATGCCATTGCCAAGGCGACCAAGGCTGGGGCAACCACCATTGTGGGCGGCGGCGATTCAGCAGCAGCTGTGCACGCCTTTGGAATGGATGACCAGTTCTCACACGTTTCAACCGGCGGCGGTGCCAGCCTCGAACTTCTGGAAGGCAAGCGTTTTCGCAGTGTCGAGCTGCTGGATGATGCCTAAGGGCATTTTTGACGACACCGCACCCCTGCCAGCGAGTTGCCATTTTTTTCCGAATCCAGCAATAATCGTTGCAACCCGGTCGTTGCACTCTCGCTGGCAGAACTGACATGTCGTCAGGCAGTGTGAGACCAGCAACGCAGTTCGTTCCTTTTTGAGGAGGATCCACATCATGAAGAAGACTGTTCTCTGGTCAATGATCGCAGTTCTGATGGCTGTCATGCTCGTGCCCCAGGCATACGCAGGCACCGACCATCATTGCCGTCGTGCAATTCTCAGCGGTGTCATTGCTGAGGTCGGCCATGACAGCATCGTGCTTATCGTGCAGCGTGGCGATGAACGGCATCGCGTCCGCATTGCTGTTGTTGATCGCACACGCATCAAGCTCAACGGCGAAGAGGCTCATCTGGGCGACCTGCAGCATGGCGATCACGCACGCGTTCGCGTCCTCATCTGCCGCACTCGCGATGGCATCCGCATCGTTGCCACGCACATTGCTGCGTTCCGGCGCGAGTAAGTTTCTTACCCGACGAATGCGTCCTGAGAGAGGCGCAAATGAGCCCGTGCATGGAAACCCCGTTTTCAATGCACGGGCTCTCTTTCTTTGTTCATCCACTGGATCGCCGATCTACATGGGCATGCCTCCCCATCAACCGCTTCTGGTCACAGGTGCAGCTGGCTTCATCGGTTCGCATGTGGTTGATGCGCTCCTCGCGCGGGGCGAGCGGGTGGTCGGCCTGGACAACTTTGATGCGTTTTACCCGCGCGCCATCAAACTCAAAAACATCCAGCCCGCTCTCAGCTGCGATCGTTTCACCCTCATCGAAGCTGACATTCGCGATCAGGCAGCACTATCGGAAAGCTTCGCAGTCCATCAGCCCCGCGCTGTCTTCCACCTCGCAGCCCTTGCAGGCGTCCGTCCCAGCGTGGAAGCGCCCCAACGATTTGCAGATGTCAACATCAACGGCCTGGTTGCACTGCTCGACGCTGCCCGGGCTGTCGCCTGCCGCAAGATCATCTTCGCTTCGAGTTCCAGTGTGTATGGCAACAACCGCAAAGTGCCGTTCGCAGAAGACGATGCAGTCGACCATCCTATAAGTCCCTACGCGGCTACCAAACGCGCTGGCGAACTTCTGTGTTACACGTATGCACATCTCTTTGAGATGCAGATTGCCTGTCTGCGATTCTTTACTGTGTATGGTCCGCGTCAGCGGCCGGACCTTGCCATCGCGCGGTTCATGCACGCTATTGCAAATGAACAACCGATTCACATGTTCGGCGACGGATCTTCCAGCCGCGATTACACATACATCGACGACATTCTCCGCGGCGTTCTGGCAGCACACGACCGCATTGAAGATCCGGCGTTGGAAGGCTTCCGCATCTGGAACCTGGGCGGATCGTCACCCATCTCGCTGAAACAAATGATCGCAGCTGTTGAGCATGTGGTTGGCCACAAAGCCCGCGTCGAACAACTGCCGCAACAGCCGGGCGATGTCGAACGAACGTTTGCAGATGTCACCCGTGCCCGGGCTGAACTGGGGCTGATGGAGACCGTCGCCTTCGCGGAGGGATTGCAGAAACAGTGGGCAGCCCGCACCACGTGAGAAACAGCCGCATAAAGTTGGCCTTCGCTCCTCCCAATAATACAAACAGCGATGATGATCATGACCGTCATGCCACATGCTTCTTCGACACTCGCAGCCGAGTGGGTATCCATTCCTGTGGGCGTGCTGTTTGTACTGATTGGTGCTGCCTCGCTTGTGCTCATTGTGTTCGGCCTGCCGGGCATATGGGTGATGCTCGCAACTGCGGTTGCCATCGAACTGGCTGACAGCCTCTACCTGCCCGACGGCGCAACGCAGACATTTTCCTGGTGGCTGCTTGCGGTCGTGTTCGGTCTGGCGGTGCTTGGCGAGATTCTCGAGTTTGCAGCTGGCGTCATTGGCGTAAAGAAGGGTGGCGGAACAAAGCGAGGCATGTGGGGAGCACTCATCGGCGGCATTCTCGGGGCCATCATCCTCACGCCGATCATTCCCGTTCCCGTGATCGGATCGCTCATCGGCGCGCTCGCAGGCACATTTATCGGCGCCCTCATAGGCGAAAGCACCGCTGTCGAGGGCACCGTGCGTGGCTCGATCAAGCCCGCAACCGGGGCGACCCTGGCCCGAGTGCTGTCGACGATGGTGAAGATGGGGATCGCAGTCATCATCTGGCTGTCGCTGTCAGTCAGCGCGTTTGTGTAGTGACGGGGTGGGGTCGACCTTTCGTCGCAGTCGCAGCGCTTCACCAGACTGAGTGCGTCGCGCATGCATGAAAGAAAAAGGCCCGCAACGTGGTTGGTGTTGCGGGCCTTTGAGATTGTCAGTCACACATTCGACTCCTCAGTCGGTGTTCATCACAGGGTGCAGTTCAGCGAATCCTGCGACCAGCCTGATTGCGGATGGCTGCGTTGTAGGAGTCGAGCACGCGCTTGTACTCTGCCTTGTTGTCAGGGTCAGCGATGAAGTAGGCGCGCTTCTGGGCGTCGATGGCCTCCTGCTGTTGACCATTGTGATAGAGGGCCATGGCAAGGACGCGCAGTGACTCGGGGTCAGACTCATCGGTTCCGGCCATTGCGATTTCAAGAGCCAGTGGCTTGAGTTTCTCAGGGGCAACCCGCTGCACATGGGCGTCGGTGAGAATCATCTCCGAGAGCATGCCCAGGGTTTCGATGTCGTCTCCGTAGGTGGCGAGGAAGTCGCCCTTGGCGTAGGCAATGGCATCATCAACGCTGCCCTTGTCGAGCAGGAGAATACGGAACTTCTTGAGTGCGGTCTTATTGAAGACGTAGGGCTTGAGCTCGATGATCTGGTCGAGATAGCGCTCGCACACCGGCCAGTCGCGCATCTTGCGGGAGTACTCGACCTGCTCGAACATGGGCTTGGCGATTTCTTCAAGCTTGGGGTCGTAGCGGCCGTCAGCAACGCCTGCCAACGCCTGTTCGAACTCTGGAGAGGCGGGGTGGCCAATGAAGGCGATCTTCTTCTCAGCATTGACGATGAACGCCCAAGGAATGCCGTTCTGGCCAGCTGCTGTCATCCAGGCGCGATTGGTCTGCTGATTGCGGTCGACAGCCACGGTATAGGCCATGCGGTCGCCCTGCTTCTGGACGAAGGGCTTGACGGTCGAGACTTCTTCATTGCTCACGCCGATAAAGATGACCTCGTCGCCATACTGCTTCTGCAGATCGCTGAGGTGAGGAATGTTGGCGATACAGGGGCCACACCAGGTTGCCCAGAACTCGACGACGTACACCTGTCCCTCTTCGAGTTTCTCGATTGCGTCACCCTTCACCCATTCCTGAATGCTGAGTTCGGGAGCGTCGCTGCCGACTGCCAGCTTTTCCTGATTGCCATATTGGGCTGATGCAGTTGTCGCCAAGGCAGCAGCGACAAACATCGTTGCACATGCGCGGGTCATCGTCATTGGAACACTCTCCTTTTAGGGGGGGTGGCTCTTTGGAGGGAGCCTCTGTGGGTCTCTTGGAGCCGTTGAAGGCTCATGAATCTATCGACTGAAACTCAATGAGCCGCTTTGCACTCCGGGCGCACCGGAGGCAGGCTCATCTGTGTTAAACCGATGAAGTATACCGCGTGTTCCCTAAAACGCAAGGTTTTTTCAAAGCGGCCAGCGCTGCGCGGGCGTGGGGCCGGAGATCGAGTCCGAGGTACGGTTGCTCCCGTTCGCTGGGTCCCCCGCATTCGCGGAGACGATGGACTGGTCGGGGGTGTCGGTCCCTCCACCGCCGGGCGTGGGGCAGTTCCCGCCGTTATTGCCGTGGCCGCCATATGGCCCATCTGCATGTCCACCCTGAGAGCCGCTGGTTCCTTTGGCTCCATTGGAAAAGCCGAGCCCGCCGCCTGGTCCGCCCTCGCCACCGTGGCCCTTGGATCCGGTGCCGAGCGCCCCCGGGCCACCGCCAGATCCAGGCGGCGTGCCGTTGCCACCATCGCCGCCTTGCCCACTCGCGCGGCCGGTTCCGCCACCCCCGTTGCCGCCAGTCCCGCCATCACCGCCGTCGTCTTGAAATCCAGCACCGCCAGTGCCGCCCTTGCCGCCACGACCCCCGTTACCGCTGCCACCACTCCCGCCACTTCCGCCACTCCCACCTTGGGCTGGCGGATCGCAGCATGCCCCGCCGACGCCGCCTCGACCGCCCTTGCCTCCGGTTCCATTGCCACCCATGCCGCCGAGACCACCGGTACCGCCACGCCCAGAGGGGGCTGTTCCGTCGCCACCCGGGCCACCCTGCCCGCCATCGCCGCCGGTGGCGCTGGCTCCGTTGAACCCACTGCCCCCATCGCTGCATGTCGCTCCAGCTGCCCCCTGGCCAGCGTCGTCAGCGGTGAAAGAGTCCCCAGCTGCGCCGGTCGAGCCTCCTCCACCCGGATCAGCACCACGCTGTGTGTGAAGGAATGGCTCGACCTTCGCGTTACCCCCACGTCCACCCCGCTCGCCGGCCCTGCCATTGGTGTTGGATGCATCGCCGTGGCGGCCCTTTCCTCCCGTCCCACCATTCCCGCCAACGATCATGACATTCGAACCCGGCTCGGGTCCTCGAAGGAAGCCGCGAACAATGACATCGCCTCCGGGCCCACCTTCCGCCCCGATCCCTCCTTGGCCGCCGTCAACTCCGGTGACGACCCACGCGTCTGGCAAAATGACTTGGGGTGCTTCAAGAATCAGGACACCACCTGCGCCGCCGGTTTCCCCGGGGTGGCGACCGTCAAGGCCACGGCTGGGGAGGACTAGTGCGTTGATGACAATGCGCGTCTCGGATCGAAGATGAATGGTGACGCCCGAGCGATCAGGACTCTCGAACGCCCGCGCCTGCGCGAGCATGTTGCCGTTGATGATGATGTCAGATGCAGAGTGAATCTCAAAGTCATCGTTGACGACGGTCACCGACGTCCCTTGGGTTTCGAAGCTCTCAACAGTGTGTTCGCCCGCGATGATTCGAATGTCGGTGAACCTGGCGACCGGTCCGGTTGGAAGGCGAAGTTCGATTCCGGCCCCTGCTGATGCAGTTGTCGCCAGGGCAGCAGCGACAAACATCGTTGCACATGCGCGGGTCATCGTCATTGGAACACTCGCCTTTAGGGTGGGCCTTTTCGGTGGCCTTGTAGGGTGGGCTCTTTGGAGGGAGCCATCTGTGGGTCTTATTTGCAGCCGTTGAAGGCTGACATGAATCATATCGACTGAAACGCAATGAGCCGCTTTGCGCTCCGGGCGCACCGAAGGCAGGCTCATCTGTGTTAAACCGATGAAGTTATACCGCGTGTTCCCAAAAACGCAAGGTTTTTCTCACGCGGCCAGGCTGAGTGGGCGTGGGGCGGTCACGCAGTGGGGAAGCTGGCCCTCACCCGGGCCCATGGCCGGGTACGCCGGCAAAATCATGGGCATTGGCGGTCGCGTCTGAGGGTCGCTAGTCTTTCTCGTGCGTCCAATCGCCCCGATTGGCCTTTGAGCTACATTCTACTCTACCGCGCCGCGCTGGGGTACGGTCGATGAATCATCGGAAACCGGCGGCGCGAGTTGAATCTTCGGCAGATCCAGATCCTTCTTCATTAGTTTCAGCACCGACTTCTCAATCGGATAGAGGTAGCGCCGAACCACTTCCTTGTCGATCGCATCCCAGGCGACCCACAGTTGCGGGTCCGCGAGGTATCGGATCGTCCGTGACAAGTCATGCAGCGGCTGATACAGGTCCCACAGTTTCGCGTAGCGATTCGTCTTCATCAGGGCGCGGTTGCGAGTTTCGTGCGAAACAATACCTTCAACCCTGTCGGAAGTCAGCAGCGCATCGATAGCATGGAGGGCCGCATAGAAGACAGTTGAAACGGCCCAGTCGGGGTACTCAGGCCCAATGGTCTCAAGAAAGCTACGGTTATGCTTCCATTGCCTGATGTGGGCTTCGGTCATTCGTCGGGATAACTCTCTTGGTGTTCGGCAGGATGAAGCGATCGATCTGGCCTTCCGGAATCTGGTGGACTTCAATCATGCCAACGTTGAACTGCTTGAGCCACTCGCGATTCTTCGGCGCGAGCTTATCCGCCAGGTCAAAATCATACGAAGGAGATTTCGGTATGAAATACAGCCCTATGCTCGCACCGCGGGGTGCGGCGTAGCACTCGCAAATGTGTTCCTGATTTGCAGTTACCCAATCGCCAACTGCTTCGAGCAGCGAATGCAACTCATCCAGCCAGACTTCAATGCTGATGCCCAGCTGACACGCCTGGATAACCTGCCGCCCTGTCCGCATGAACAGGTCATCGTTATCAGGATGAATGACGAACGGACGATCGCCGTCCGCCATCGCTTCGATCCGAACAGGTTGCTTTGTAATGTCCTCTTCTGTACTCATGGGTTCCGCCGATTTCAGACAGCTAAAACACCCTGTTTCATATCGAACCGTTCCGCTGTGTTTGCTGCCTGCAACCAGTGAATCATATCACATCCGGGCTCGCTAGCAAACACACAATCGGCTCACGCAGCGTGATTCGGAAGCATTATCGGGCTGATTTCGTGCAGAAAGGGCATCTACTGGAGAGGTCGACACAACGGACGTCCATGCCCCAAAATCAGTGGATGGCTGCAGCTACAGTCGAGGCGGCGCGAAGATGGTACAGACAAACACCCTTGAGCGGGTCTCTTGCATCGACGCCATCAAAGTTACGCCATAACTGGGAACGCCCAAAGCAATCAAAGATCGCCGCAAAACGCACCGCAGCAATGGGGCGCAACGCGAACGGGCGCGAAGGCGTGCGGAATGGAGGAATGGGCCTGAATGGACTCGAACCATCGACCTCACCGTTATCAGCGGTGCGCTCTAGCCAACTGAGCTACAAGCCCGAATGAGATTCCTTCAAAAGCATACCCCGCACTCAGCCGAAAGTCATCCGTAGCGGGCTGAACCATGTGCCACGCGGCTCACCCCGCAACTCCTCGGCACATCACCCCCTTCCGAGCGCGAGCGCGCTCAACTGCGTAGGCTTTTCGCACGCTCATGCAACACACCAGCCCTCATCCCTCAACCTGGCAGCCCGATTCGTGGCGATCACGACCAGCCATGCAGCAGCCGAACTACCCCGACGCGGCTGCGCTTGATGCTGTGGTTGCGCAGCTGGCGCAGCTGCCGCCTCTGGTGACGTCATGGGAGATCGAGTCACTCCGCACGCAACTCGCTGAAGCCCAGGAAGGCAAGCGGTTTTTGCTGCAGGGTGGCGACTGCGCGGAGAGCTTCGATGCGTGCACCTCGGCCCGCATTGCATCCAAGCTGAAGATTCTTCTGCAGATGTCGCTGGTGCTGGTGCATGGCGGGAAGAAGCGCGTGATTCGTGTCGGCCGCTTTGCTGGTCAATACGCCAAGCCGCGCTCAGAAGATATGGAAACCCGCGATGGAGTTTCGCTGCCAAGTTACCGAGGCGACACCATCAACGGGGCTGCATTCACAACGGCATCGCGCACGCCAAGCCCCGAGCGACTGCTTCGAGGGTACGAGCGTTCAGCCCTCACGCTCAACTTCATTCGCGCGTTGATTGATGGCGGCTTTGCAGATCTGCATCATCCTGAATACTGGGATCTCGACTTCGTTCGCCATTCCCCTCAGGCTGCTGAATATCAACGCATGGTTGAACAGATCGGCGAATCGCTGCGCTTCATGGAAACCCTCAGCGGCGTTGAGGTCGGACAACTCAGCCGCGTCGACTTCTTCACCAGTCACGAGGCGCTGCATCTGCCTGCTGAACAGGCGTCGACACGACAGGTGCCCCGGCGCAGTGGATGGTACAACCTCAGCACCCACATGCCCTGGCTGGGGAATCGCACACGCACCATCGACGGTGCCCACGTCGAATATCTGCGCGGCATCGAAAACCCCATCGCCATCAAACTCGGCCCCACTGCTACCGCGGATGATGTCATCACACTGGCCGATACGCTTGATCCCGGCCGCACACCGGGACGGTTGACACTCATTCATCGCATGGGAGCAGGCAATATTGCAACAGCGCTGCCTCCGATTATCGAGGCGGTGCATCGGGCCAAGCGGCCTGTACTGTGGGTGTGCGATCCCATGCATGGCAACACGGAAACTGCTCCCTCCGGCCGCAAGACGCGCAAGTTTGGCCATGTCGTTGCGGAACTGGAAGCGGCGTTCGACATCCACCATAAAGCCGGCACATACCTGGGCGGCGTGCATATCGAACTCACGGGCGAGAACGTCACCGAATGCACCGGCGGCGCACGCGGGCTGAGCGACAGTGATCTGGAGCGCGATTATGAGTCACAGGTCGATCCGCGGCTGAACTATGAACAATCGCTCGAGATGGCAATGCGAATCGCGCAGCGCATGGGCAGCGGCGCTGGACAATAGATCAGCGCAACACGTCACATCACTTCATCCGCAGTCTGATTGCTGAGTTGCGCCTGCGCCAAACAGAGCTGTGCGAAGACGCGTGGCATCGACACCTGTCTTTTGCGTGACATGATCGAAGTAGCCTGTGCTGATGAGCATGGCCAGTTGTTCATGTTGCTTCAGCTTGCGCGATGCCGTTATCGCGTTGAACTCTCGTCGCGGCTGTGGCGCAAGCCTGATGCGTGCAAGAGCGCGGCGAAGTGTCGCACCTGCCTGCCGTTGCCGCAGCAGCGAGCGCAGCGCGACTGCAATGATCAGCGCTGCCCCCAACATCAGCATCGCTGCAAACCAGCGCGGATCAAGCACATCCATTGTCTGGTACTCCTTCACAACCTGAGTTGACCTGCACCATAAGTCAGATTCTCCTGCCGAGTCTAAATGTTCACGAGAGTGACGCGTGGGCCGCGATCGGGACCAATGCTGAGAGCGCGCCCTCCCGAAGTGACATCGCCGTTCAGGCACATTTCCGCAGCCGTTGCTTTCTCGCGCACGCTGGCAGTTGTGTGCCTTTCTGCAAGCAGCGACACTTCACGGGCAACAGCATTGCATCGCGAGCGCTGAGCGGCCCACAACCCACTGATCTGCTGCTCAGGATCGCGATGCATGATCATCGACCGCAGCGATTCGATCGGGTCATGCTTCGACCCGGGCGAGGGAGAATGGCCGGGAGGAACATGGTCACCTTCGCGCAGTAACGCAACGATGGCATTGGCGCGAGCGCGGGCGCCGCGGGCGTGCAGAAACGGCTCGATCAGTGGAAGGTCGTTCTGCAGGGTGCTGCTCCTGCGAGTGCTGGCGATCGCCTCAACCGCGTTGGCCTGCACGCGCTGATCGCTATGCCGCAGCGCAGTCCGCAGAGCGCTGGCAGCGGTAGCGCTGGCGCATTCAGCCAGTGCTGCAACAGCCGCCGACGCAACCCGTGGGTGGCTCGATGCACTCTGCAAGCGAAGCTCCGGCTCAAGATCTGGAGCAAGGCCAATGCGCCGAATCAGGGAGATCAGTTCCACACGCTGTGCTGGCAAAGTAGCTGCAATGACCGCTTTGAGTTGCTGCGTCAGTCCAGCCCGGTCGCGGGCCAGCACACACCGCGCAGCTGCACACCGCTGCGGCTGAGGAATCTGTGCCCAGAGACGCATGAATGCATCAACATCAGCTGATGCGGCCCGTTGCGTCGCGAGCGCTCGGATGATTTCGAGGGGCGAACGCGTGAGCGCTTCGATCACATTCTGATCAGGCTGCGCCTCGTTGCAGAGTCGCAGATATGCTGCGACAGCCACGCCAGCATCCGGATCGAACGCAAACGACGCAGTTGCCTCGCTGGCCCGTTCACTGCGGGCAGACTCCAGTGCGGCCAGTGCACGGCTGCGAGCAGCAGCATCGCTGAGGAGAATGCAATCACTCAAACGATCAACCCGCGCGCGAGTCGCCAGATCGAGATGTTCAAGGATGTCTGGCAGCGCTCGCTGAGCCTGGCGTGAGAGCGGTGCGATCACACGTGCATCTGGGGCTGTGCGGCCCGTCTGGGCAACCTGGCGCAAGGCAACGCGACGGCCCTGCGTTCGCAGAAGATGGCCTTGTCGAAGCATGACATCAGCCGAAGGTGAACGCAACATTGCTGCAATGCCGCGCAGCGCAGCTGAACGAAGATAGGGCACGCTCAGCCAGCGAATGAGATTCTGCTGAATGGCAGGGTGCTGCGCACTCGCGACTACTCGCCGCAGCGCGAAAGCAGCAGCGTGATCGCGCTCGCGGGCCCACTTCTCAACCGCACTGCTGGTCCCTTTCACCCCGCGGCCGAGCAAAAACGCTGCAGCAATCAATACATCATCAGCCCGATGCTCCGGCCACGCGCGGGCGCAGCGGGCCACAGTGATATCAGCAATGTGCAGATCGCGCGCGTTCGGGACATGTTCGCGAGAATTGTCCTGGAGACCGAACATGCGCTCGATCATTTCGCGCAACGTTGCAGCTGCCTGTTGCATGGCTGCGACTGATGCAGCACGCCTGCGATCGAAACGGTCGATCATCAACAATGCCAGCTGCTCCATGAGTTCGACATGCCCAGCAGCAGCGATCGCTTCAAGCGCGATGCGTTGCGATTCTTCACCAAATGGCTGGCGCTCGATCAGATGTGTCAACACCGGCCGCAGCGACGCTGTGGTCAAGCGCAGGGCTGCTTTGCCAGCCTCGCCAAGCACTGCAAGATGATTCAGCACAGCCAGTTGCGCGGCGATTCCGCCAGTCGCAAGCAGATAACTGGCGACGGGTTCGCGCTCCTCTGGTTGCAGATACGGCAATGTCGGTGCCAGCACAGCTGCCACTTCCCCGGGGGGACACCCATCGAGCAGAACCAGTCTGTTTTGGATCGTCGACATGGTCTGAACGCGATTCCTGACTCTTCGGTGCATAGCCTGACGATTGCGCCCTGCCACTCCGGACAGGCAGTAGGCTGCGCCTTCCGATTGAGTAGGATCGGACCGGCTGGTGAAATCACCGAAGAAAATGGTGAAAATTGGGTTGTGTTGGCAGGCCATCTTCGCGACAATGCCCGCCACAACGCCCAACCGTCAGTCGTTGGGTAGCCAGGGAACCTCTTATCGTCGAGGGTGGACAATGACAATGCCAACCGAATTCGTGAAGGAAGCCAGCGTTCAATTGTATCACATGCTCATCTATCGCAAACCCGTCGAGTTCAGCCCGTTGCTGGTTGTGGCTGAAAGCGAGATTGTCTACGGCAAATACACCTTTCGCCAGTTTCTGACACGGGGCGGCCACGCCCTGCAGTTCGAGACCGGTGGCCACACGATCACCGAGATCATCACCGAAGGCCCCGAAGTCTTCAGCGAGGCTGGCCAACTGCTTTGTGTCCCCTGCGCTGGTGAACGCGACCACGAGGAAACCCTCAACGACGCAGTTTCCTACTGCGCCAGCGTCCAGACAGAATCGCTTACAGAGTCGCTCTACCTTTCGCAGTATCGCGAAATGCTCGAGCACAGCAGCCGTCCCGAATGCATGCACGCAGTCTGGGACGACCAAGGCGCCAACCTCTCGCTGCTGGATGTGCAGCGCTACCGCGACGAAATCCACGTGCAGGGATATCACCTCCGCAGCGACTGCAAACTGATCCTCCGCACACAGTCAATCTTCACCGTTGGCGTTCTCGAAGCAGCAGGCTGAGCAGCAGCATACACTCCGCTCTTCCCATGCCTATCGAGAGCGAACACTATCAGCCAGGCACGCGCGTTCGTGTCACCCAGCAGGTGCCCCACCGCGATGAGGTCTGGACCAACACCATCGAGGGAGTGGTGATGCGCTGTCGTCAGGCTAAGACCGGCTCGTGGTTCGCACACAGCAAGGACGATCGCCTCTGGCTGGATCGGCTGGAAATCCGGCTGGACGATGGCGAACTCACCACGCTGAACCTCGATCAGTATTCACACATCGAACGCATCTGAGATTGGCTCACGCGCTGTTATGAAGCGGTGCAATCATCCCAGCACTCCTTCGGCGAACGCCTTGGCGTGTTCGATGGCAGTATCGATTGCGTCGGGATTCTTGCCACCAGCCTGAGCCAGGTCGGGTTTGCCGCCGCCCGAACCATCAACATGTCTGGCTGCCTCGCGAACCCAGTCACCTGCCTTGAGGCCCTTCTTGATAAGCTCCTCAGGCACGCGCGCCACAATCGTCACCTTGCCCTCTTCATGATTGCCACTGAAGAGCATGACTGCTGCTTCCGGCCGCCGGGCCCGCAGCACATCGATTGCAGCCCGGAGCGATTCGGCGCTGCCGCCCATGATTTCCTCGATGAGGATCTGCCCCTGGATGTTTTCTGCGATGACGCGGGCCTGATCGACAACCACATCGCGTGCTCCTGCTTCTGATGCCTTCATCGCAGCCCGAGCGCTACTGCGCAGCGTTTCCAGGGCTGCATCAATCCGCTGCCGCGCCACCTCTCCGATTGTGAGTTCAGCACTCAAGTGACTGATGTCGTTCACTTCATTGACAAGAGCATCATCGCGCAGTGATCGGGCCCGGAAGCAGCGAGCCTCGAGCTCCTTGCCTGCAGCATCTGCTGCCAGCGCAGCCGGACCGGTGACAGCCACAATCCTGCGAACACCTGCTGCCAGCGCCTGCTCAGAAACGATCACCAGCCGCCGCGCTGCTCCGGTCTTGGCAAGATGCGTCCCGCCACAGAACTCGATGGAACACTCACGCCAGCGTGGCCACTCGGGGTTTACGAGCAGGCGGTCGACCGACGGGCCGATCGACACCACGCGTACCGGGTCGGGATACTTCTCTCCAAAGACAGCGCGCACGCCGTTGATGGCAAGTGCCTGATTCAGCGGAACGTCCTCAGCATGCACAGGCATGTTCTGATGAATGCCCGCGTTCACCAATCGTTCGACAGCGTTCACTTCCTCACTCGTGAGTCCGCGATTGAAACTGAAATCAAAACGCAGGCGATCGCCCGCGACCAGCGATCCTTTCTGTTCGATGCCATCGCCCAGCACCTGCCTCAATGCATGATTGAGAAGATGCGTGCCGGTGTGATTGGCCATGGTGGGGATGCGGGCTTCATCATCAACATCTGCCATCACCCGATCGCCCACGCGCAGCGTGCCATCGACAACTGCGCCGACATGGACGATGTAGTCGCCGCATCGAATGGCATCATCCACGCGGAAGCGGGCTGCTGCGCTACCGGTTTTGGTTTCATGTCCCCATCCCCCCACCTGCCCGGGCGAACCTGTCGACCGAATGAAGCCTCGATCACCCACCTGTCCGCCCTGCTCTGCATAGAAACTGGTGCGGGCAAGAATCACGCCCACGCGCTTGCCGATGTGGGCTGCGTTGTCAAAATCAGTCCCATTCCAGATGGCGCAGACCTCGGTGGAAACCGGCTTGGAAGAAAACTTTGCTTCATCAATAGTCGGACCTGTGCCGAGTTTTTTCAATCTAGCCATGGCATCGGGCGGCAGCTGCAATGAGATTTCATCATCATCTTTCTGGCGACTGCGTTCGCGGGCGTCATTCATCAGCGTCTCGAAGCCTGTTTCATCGACACGCAAGCCGCGTTCCTCCGCCATGATGCGGGTGAGGTCGATGGGGAAGCCGTAGGTGTCGTGAAGTTTGAAGGCATCTTCTGCGGAGATGATCGGCTGCCCTTCCCTCGGCCGCGCAGCGCTGTCGAACAATTCCATGCCGCGCTCAATCGTTCGGAGAAATGATTCTTCCTCCGCCCGGATCGTGTTCTCAATGTGTTGCTCCTGCTTCTTCAGTTCCGGAAACACATCGCCAAGCGATGCTACAACTGCGGGCGTCACCTTATAAAGTGCAGGCTGCTTGCAATCGAGTGTCTGATGGGCATGACGCGACGCTCGCCGCAGAATCCGCCGAAGCACATAGCCGCGACCTTCATTAGAAGGTGTTGCTCCGTCTGCGATGGCAATGCTAAGGCAACGGATGTGATCAGCAATAATGCGGTAGGCAATATCCGCAGCATCGTCCATGCTGCCTGCATATTTCCGTGCGCCGGTTGCATTGGCGATCGCTGCAAAGATCGGCTGAAAGACGTCGGTATCGTAATTACTTTCCTTGCGCTGCAGGACACGCACAATCCGCTCGAATCCCATGCCGGTGTCGACGTGCTTAGCAGGAAGTGTCGCAAGTTTGCCGTTCTGGCCGCGGTTGAATTGAATAAACACGAGATTCCAGATCTCAATCACGCGCGGGTCATCGCAGTTGACCAGCTTCGCGCCGGACTTATCTGGCGTTGCATCATAATGAATCTCGCTGCACGGGCCGCAAGGCCCGGTTTCGCCCATCTCCCAGAAGTTGTCCTTCTTTCCAAATCGCTGCACTCGCTCGCGCGGCACATATCTCTGCCAGATGGTTTCAGCTTCAAGATCAGGCTGGGTCCCATCTGCAACATCACCTGCGAACACGGTGACGTGCAGCCGTTCCGGGTCAAGCCCCCAGACGTCCGTCAACAGTTCCCATGCCCACGCAATCGCTTCTTCCTTGAAGTAATCACCGAATGACCAGTTGCCCAGCATCTCAAAGAACGTGTGGTGGTAGGTATCACGCCCGACATCTTCAAGGTCGTTGTGCTTGCCGCCCGCGCGAATACACTTCTGCGTATCAACTGCCCGGCTGTACTCACGATTGCCCGTGCCAAGGAAGACATCCTTGAACTGATTCATCCCTGCATTTGTAAAGAGAAGCGTTGGATCGTGCAGCGGCACGACCGGCGCGGATGGCACAGCCGTGTGGCCATGCTGCCTGGCAAAGTAGTCGAGAAACTCCTTGCGAATCTGAGCCGCGCTGCGCGTGAGTGAAGTCGTCATGAGATGATTGTAGCGGCCGTCATTCCCGTACAGGCGGAAACCAGCGCGTGGGTCCCTGCGGTCGAGTTTCACAAAGCCGCGACCAGTGGTCGCGATTCTGACGCGCACGCCTCCGCCGATGCGTCCAGCATTCAGCGGCTTCCCAGCGCCTTGAGGCGCACATCGAATGTGTTATACTCAATGCCGCGACGCAACCGCACCTTCACGATCTCACCAACGCGCTTCTGGCCGATGATCGTCAGCAACTCAAAATGCGATCTGGTTGTCTGACCATCAACCGAAACAATCACATCGCCCGGCCGAATGCCAGCGAGGGCCGCTGCGGAGTTGTGCAGAACTGCTTCAATTAATACACCATCGTTGCTGCCCTTTTCGACATATTGCACGCCCAGCGATGCATCGCCCCGCCCCACAATATCATCCACAGGTGGTTGATTGCGGGCCCAGCGTCGCCAATGCGACTCGACCTCTTCGAGTGTCGCATCGAACGTCCGTTCGAATGCAAGAACGCCCGTTGCATCTTCATCAAACGTATCAATATAATGCTGGTACCACACATCGAGTTTATTGAGTGCATCCAGATACCGGAAAATAGATCGCACGATTGGATATGTCGCGCGGGCCTCATTCATGAACCGGTCCTGATCCCATGAAAACATATCACGCCAGCGTGGCACTGCCCGGTCACGAATCAATTGGAGCACAAGGTTGTGTCTCTGGTTGGCGACGACGCGGACGCCGCCATTGGCTGTCTCAATATAACTCTCATACAGCGCTGCCAGCCCCTCCTGCACCCACAACGCATGCGGCTGTGCCAAACGCTCCATGTGTCCGTAGTGCATGAGGTGCACAAACTCATGCCGGAGCATCAGGCCGATATCAATCGCAATAATGCGACGATGGATATGCTCATACAAGCCTCCCATCACCGGATTGCTGATGATACGGCGGGCATCATCCGGCGTCGGGACGATAATTGTCGTAAAATAATGAGGTGAGGCACCAAAGAGTTTTCGCGAAAGAAAATCCGCTTGCCGCTCAAGCATGGCGCGCATTTCCGCGTGTGCGGTTTCATCCAGAGCAGTAATATAACATATGCGCCGATCGAGATCTGCTTCGTACCGATAGTGTTCTTCGCCAAACTGCTTGCGGGCTGCATCAAGATGCCGCTGTGCAATCTTGTCATAAGCCTCATCGCGGATCCCGAGAATCTCGATGTAAGTCTTATGTTCGCGCAGTCCCTCAAGATCTGCATCGCGTTCAATATGATCGAAATCAAGAAATCCATGTTCAACAGCCCGGAAGAGAAGGTCAGCTGCCTGATCGAGTTCGCCCAGACGGCTGTAGGCGCAGGCTGCGTTGTAGAGAAGAATAATGTCTGAGGGTTGTTGTTCGAGCGCTTCATCCAGCAGCTCGGCTGCCTGAGCATATTTTGCTTCAGCGAAAAGTCCGAGCACATGTGCATCAAACTGGGCCCGCGAAGGGTGCGGGCGGTCGAGCGGCTCGCTGTTTCGCTGATCCTTTCGCTCCTGATTCTGGTCCTGAGCGGCTTGGGCCATTGCATGGGGAGGCGTCACCAGACCGACGACCAACAGGATTGCAGTCATCACCGCGCGAGCCAGGCACGACACCCAACACATTTTCCACTCTCGATTTGATGTTGCCATGCAATGCCACTCTCGCAGATTAGGAACCAGGGCGCGACGATAAGTATAGAGCGGTGAGGATGGGTACACCGCGCGCTGCCGCCACACGCGTATAGTTGTGCATGACTGAGGCATCCCCAAACGAAACCCAATCACCCGGCAAGCCCGCCATTCCCTATGACCTCTTCGCGAAGATCGACCTGCGCGTTGCGACCATTACCAAAGCCGAGCCGCACCCAGATGCTGATCGGCTGCTGAAGATTCAGCTCGATGATGGCAGCGAGGGCGGGCGGCAGGTGTGCGCGGGCATCAAGGCCTGGTATGACCCCGCTGCCCTCGTCGGCAGGCAGGTGATTATCGTCGCCAACCTCGAGCCACGCAAGATCCGAGGCGAGCTGAGTGAAGGCATGATCCTGGCTGCTTCAACAGCACCCAAAGACGGCGGAGATGATGCGGCTGGTCCGCGCGATGTGGTGGTTTTGACGGTCGAGAAATTCGTGCCAGCTGGATCGATCGTGAGCTAACGAAGCGGCGAGTTGAACCGCGCGTCACCCGCGATTCATTTCGATCTGCGCAACTGCAAGACGGTCGACGTGTTCATTCTCAGGATGGCCGCGATGGCCGCGCACCCAGTGACAATGAATCGTGTGCACGTCCCCCAGCGCATCCAACCGTTTCCACAGATCGACATTCATCACAGGCGCGCTTTTGCTCCGCATCCAGTTCTTCTTCTTCCATCCGTCCATCCATTCGCTCAGCCCCTTCAGCACATATTGACTGTCAGAGTGAAGATGCACACAACTCGCCTGTTTCAAGGCGCTCAGGCCTTCGATGACGGCTGTGAGTTCCATGCGATTGTTCGTTGTTTCAGTTGCATAGCCCGCCAGTTCGCGCTCGCGTCCGGTTTCACGATGCCGCAGCAGACACGCCCAGCCGCCCGGCCCGGGATTGCCCGAACAGGCACCATCCGTGTAAAGCTCAACAATCGGCCGCAGTGTGGTGTTGTCAGATTGTGTCACAGCGAAGTGCAATCGAGGAAAAAGCGCGAACCGGCACACAGTAACCTGCGCAGCAACGTCGGACAAGAGCGCTTCGGGTCCGGAGCGCTTAGGATGACATCCACGAACCAGATGCATCATGCACGAATCAACCGCGCCAACCACGAAAGAAACTGAAGCCCCCACCCTCGACTCGGGCGAGCGCGAAGGTCGGGTGCGCCTGTACGCAGATCTGACCAAAGCCCGGTTAAGCGCGCTGGTGGTGATGTCCGCAGCAGTCGGCTATCTGCTGGGATTGCCCCGGGGCGTGAACTGGATTGAAGTTGTGACGAGGTCAATCGGCCGCGTCTTTGCTGGAGAGTTTGCGACAGCCTGGTCGTACGTGCAGTTTGGCCTGGGCACGATCAACTGGCAGGAGCTTGTCGTATTGATTGCAGGCGTTTCGCTGGCAGCCATGGGCGTCAACGCGCTCAATCAATGGATGGAAACGCCGCGCGACGCTGCGATGCACAGAACAAGCCAGCGTCCATTGCCAGCCCAAACGATTGGCCGCAATGAAGCATTTGCAGCTGGCTCCCTGATGTTTCTGCTCGGCTGCGGCCTTGTATTTTTTCTGACGAATCCACTGGCCGGATCGTTAACACTGTTGACCGGCATGCTGTATCTGCTGTGTTACACGCCGCTCAAGCCGCGCACGCCAATGAATACGCTCGTGGGCGCCCTGGTTGGTGCGTTGCCGCCCATGGTCGGGTGGTCTGCCGCAGCTGAAGGGCTGCATCTTGGTGCGTGGGTGCTGGGTGGAATATTGTTTGCCTGGCAGCTGCCGCATTTTCTTGCGTTAGCGTGGATGTATCGCGACGATTATTCCCGCGGCGGGTTTCGAATGCTGCCGGATGCAGATCCCACCGGTCAGCGGACCGCTCGGGCGATTCTGCTTTCGTGCCTGTTATTAATTCCACTTGGTCTTATGTTAACGCTGGCCCGCGTGGCTGGCTGGACCTATGCGGGCACATCATTCATTCTTGGCTGCGGATTTGTGGCCGCGACCCTGCTCATGCTCAAACATCCCAGCCGCGAGTCCGCCCGCAAGGTGTTCTTTGCGTCGATCATCTACCTGCCCCTGTTACTGACTGTGATGGTTGTGGATCAGATGCGCCTGCCGGTCGCAGCTCAGGTTGTGGCGCGTGATCTGCAGCGGGCGCGCGATCAGATGAGTAAAGACTCCAACACGGAATCCCAGACGACCGTGACGAGGCCAGTTGAGAATGGAACCGACGAATGACCAGCCAGTCGAGCATTGATCGTTCGCGTTCAGATCGCAAAATGCTGACCTTCCGGGGGGGCGGATGGATTCTGCTTGTTGCTGCATTTGTCACAGTCGCTATTGCATTGCTCATTGTGCTGCAGGCGCGCTCCGGGCAGCAACGGCATCCGATGATCATGAACAGCGTCGACCTGGTAACCGCAATTGTTCCAGCTGAAACGATTATTGATGCCAGCGACCCGAATGTTCTGCGGCCGCTGGATTTTCCTGCCCTGATCGAGGGAAGCGATGTTCAACAGGTGAACGAAGAACAGCGTGGCAAATATCTTGTGTCCGATGATCGCGTGATCGGAGTGGTGATCAACGGCGAGGCGCGTGCCTATCCCATACGCATGCTGGATTGGCATGAAGTTGTGAATGAACGCATTGCGGAACAGGACATCGTCGTGACTTACAACGGGCTGTGTGACAGCGCCGTTGTTTTCGCGCGGCCAGTCGATGAAAATGGCGACACCCTGCTGTTTGCAGCCAGCGGCAAGGTGCGAAACTCGAATCTTCTTTTGATTGATCGGCCTGCTGATGACCCGCAGGCCAGCGTTTCCAATGCAACTTCTTATAAGCCGAGCCTCTGGTCACAGTTGGAAATGCGGGCGATTGCAGGACCAGCAGCCCAGGATGGCCGCACGCTGGAAGTAGTCGCCGCAGCCGTCATGCCATGGTCTGACTGGCTGGCCCAACATCCTGATACGCTGGTCCTCGCGCCCAATCCCGACCCGGCTCGCACGCGGCAATATAAGCGGCGAACGTATGGCCAATATTTCGATTCAGAGGTATTACATTTTCCGGTAAATCCCCTGCCGCCCGATAAAACGCCAAAGCGCCGGCTGAAGACGAATATTATTGCAGTGCCGGACGATGCAGGGATTTGGCATGTCTTCGCAGTCGATGAACTCATGAAGCGCGCGAGCCCCGCAGCAACATGGTCGCCATCATTCCAATACCAGCAGCAGCGAGTTGATATTCACGTGCGCGAGCGACCCCTGTGTGCGTGGGCCACAACGGCAGATGGCGAACTGATGCCGAGTGTTAGTGCGTTCTGGTTTGCGTGGTATGCAGCACAGGGCGGGAGTACGATCGAGTGACCGCCCGGCTGATCCCGACAATGGAATTCGTATTACCTTCGGAAATGGCCCTAGCCGTCGCGGGCTAATCGACCTCATTCAGAATCTGATCGAACTTCTCGATTGTCAGGTTCTCATGCAGCGTTTCATTCACAAGCGCGACGGGGGCGGTATCGCACGATCCCAGACATTCCATCGCAAGCAGCGTGAAGCATCCGTCCTCAGTTGTTTCGTGAGGCTCGATGCCGAGTTTCGCGCGGACGTGATCGAGAATCTCCTTGTGCCCGCATATCTCACATGCGATCGACTGACAAATGCCAATGATGTACTTGCCGGTCGGCTCGGTGTGAAACTCTTCGTAGAAACTTACGCAGTCGAGCACATCAGCGTCGTTAATATCAAGAAATGCTGCGATCTCCTGCATGGCCTGATACGGGACGTAGCCATATTCATGCTGAATATCGTGCAGCACGGGCATGAGCGCGCCCAGGTTGGTTTCGTAACGTGGACGAATGACATCTGTCCATCGCTTCTTCATTTCGTCAGTGCAATAGGGCTCATCCCGTGTGGGAATCTTCGTGGTTGCACTTGGTTTGGTGATCCATGCCATTGGAAAAGAATCCCGTATTAATCAGCGATCAAGTTCAGCCGCAATAACATTCAGGCTACCCAGCACAGCCACAACGTCTGCGAGTTGATGGCCTTCGATCAGCTTAGGGAAGACCTGATAATTAATAAAGCTGGGCGGCCGGACTGCCACGCGCCAGGGCGTCTTGCCACCGTTTGCAACAATGTAATATCCAAGTTCGCCATTGGCAGTTTCACTGGCGTTGTACATTTCAGCAACAGGGGTTTCCCAGCCGCGATTGGTCATGACCAGCTCGAAATGCTGAATCATTGATTCGATCGAGCCGTACACGTCGCCTTTCCTGGGCAGATTCACCTTTGCATCGTCAAACACATTCACCGAACCGCCGGGAATATTGTCAAGCAGCTGGTCGATGATCTTCATCGATTGTTTCAACTCCTCCACACGTACAAGATAGCGGCTGAGCGAATCACCATCACTCGCGACCGGGACGCTGAACTTCACAGCCTCTGCGCCCCTGCCGTCCCAGTTGTCCTTATAACACAGATAGGGTTCGTCTTTCCGCAAGTCACGCCGCACACCCGACGCCCGCGCGATGGGGCCGCTGAGCGACCAGGCGATTGCATCGTCACGAGAAATCGCGCCCACACCCGCAGTGCGATCGATAAATATACGATTGCGATTCAGCAGCGTTTCCACATCGCCCACTGCTTTGGGCAGTCGCTCATCAATCAGCGTTCGCACCATCGTTCGGAAAGTATCCTCGTCCGGAAGATCGCGCATCAATCCGCCCACACGCGTCCAGTCCGGATGAAACCTCTGCCCGGAAATGAAGTCGCAGATATCGTAGATGAACTCGCGTTCGTTGAAACCATACAGAAAGCCGGTGAACGCGCCCAGATCAAGCGCTGCGGCGCCGACGCACAAGAGGTGATTCTGGATTCGACCCAGCTCAGCCATGATGGTGCGTAAAACGCTGCAGCGCGGCGTAATCTGAATGCCGAACAGCGACTCGACCGCCGTGTGCCAGGCAATGTCGTTGGCAATCGGACTGATGTAATCCATGCGGCTGATGGTACAGACGTACTGGTTATAGTCGTGATGCTCGCCGAGCTTCTCGAAGCCCGAATGCAGATAGCCAATGTGTGGCGTGGCCCGCGCGATCCGCTCGCCATCGAGCTCCAGCACCAGTCGCAACGTTGTGTGGGTTGCAGGGTGCTGCGGACCGAAGTTCAATACCCAGCGGTCCTGCGCAACAGGACGATCATCCAGATATTCGGTCGACTCGACATCAATGTCGTAAGCCTGATCTCGTTTCAGTGTGTACGGCATGGGCGTTCAGTATAGGTCATGCAGCGACAGAATCACTTGGTGCGGCCTGGGCGTCGGATGGATCACGCGCCTCCTTCAACATGGGAAGAAACACCAGCGCGATCAGCGAGGCTGCAGCGATCACTGCAAACGCCATGGTGTAGTCGTACATGCCCGCCAGCCGCCCCGCTGCTGCCACAGCCCATACTTCGCACAGATTCATCGCTCCCATGAACGCGCTGAACTGCGTTCCGCCGATCGCAGGATCTGTCAGGTCCATAAACAGTGCATACGACGATGCTGTGAGCGCGCCGGTACAGAGGTAAACCGGCAGCGCAGCCAACATGACAGCCCATGTCGGCCCTCCAGCCATGCTCGTGAGGAGCAGCACAACAACGCCCGCTGCGATCGCCATGACAGACCAGCGAATGAGGGTGCGGTGCCCCAGCCGATCTGCCAGCCATCCCCCCGCAAGCGCGCCCACAATCATGCATCCCACAACCGGCACGGCCAGGAAAAATCCGATCGCTTCCTGTGTTGCATCCTGATCGATCAGCCACGGTCCCATGAGACCCCCCACCGCTTCGAATCCTGCTCCCACGGTGAGGGCGATGGCGACGCCGATCCATGTCGACCGCCTCATCAACGCCCTCAGCAGTGATTGGACAAATCGCTGCGCTGCATTCTCGCCACCATCTCGATCAGCTGTGATCGCGGGCATCCTCCACACGAAGAAAATCGAAAACCAGATGCACAACACCAGAATGAGTACGACGGCCTGTCCGCCAATCCACGACTCGGCCGCCAGCGCCAGTCCGCCGAAAATCGCCCGCCCGATGAGCATGCCCGCCTGCATCCATCCGGTTACTTTGCCAAAGTCATGCTCTGCCACCGATGACACAGCCAGTGCATCAATCGCAACATCCTGCGTGGC
Organism: Phycisphaerales bacterium; assembly: GCA_051004555.1. GTDB lineage: Bacteria > Planctomycetota > Phycisphaerae > Phycisphaerales > SM1A02 > JBPCKF01. The sequence goes on from JBPCKF010000011.1 coordinate 31,868, forward strand.
AGCGCAAAACGCATGGGCAAGGAGCAGCCAGGCTGCGATTTCAACCACATCACCAAGCGGCATCAACGCAAGCGGCAACAGTGTGAGACCCATCAGAATCTGCGCTGCTGTCACCCAGCAGCGATAGCCCCATCGTCGTGTACGAAGGGCATCAACCGCAGGCGCCCACAGAAACTTGAACGCCCAGGGCAGTGTGAGCATTGCGACAAGCGCCGCAACATCTTCGACAGGCATTCCCGCAGCCCGCAAACGCGTCGGCATGGCCCACCAGATATATCCAATCGGCGCACCTTCACTGAAATACAACGCTGCAAAAAGGAAGTTGCGCTTCCAGCGCGATTCGTGTGAAACCGACTTTCCCATCGCGGTCAGATTTCCTGCATGCCAAGGTCAGGGTCGAGATATCTCACACTGTAAAGATCACGGCGGCGATCAGTCCATGGCCGCACCGTGCCCGTTGCGCGGTTGCGACGAAGAAGCTCCAGATCAACATCGTGCACAACAATCGTCTCGATATTCGGCATGCTCTCGCTGGCAATCGCATCACGCGCAAAAGGAAAATCAGAGGGTGTCAGCACAGCGCATTGAGCATAATGCATATCAGCATTATCAACGAAGGGCATCATGCCAGCACATCCAGCGATCGCAACATACATCTGATTTTCGATCGCGCGTGCCTGCGAGCAGTGCCGTACACGAAGATATCCGTAGCGCTCATCAGTATTAAATGGCACAAAAAGAATGCGGGCACCCTTTGCAGCTGCGATGCGGCAAAGTTCGGGAAACTCGCAGTCATAACAGATCAGCACTGCGATCTTGCCACGATCAGTATCAAATACTTCGACACGGTTGCCCGGCGAGACGCCCCACCAGCGGCGTTCGTTGGGAGTAATATGAATCTTATATTGCTTGCCGATGGTGCCATCGCGCCGGAACAGGTAGGAAATATTGAAAAGCTCATTCCCCTCAACAGCAAACTGCGATCCGCCGATAATATTGACATTGTACCGAATGGCCATCCCCGAAAAAAGATCGAGATATTCCGGCGTGTATTCGGCTAGCTTGCGGGCGGCTTCCGATGGGTGACCACTCTCAACCAGGCTGAGCAGCTGTGTGGTAAACAGTTCGGGAAAGACGACAAAATCGCTCTTATAGTCCGAACTCACATCGACAATGAACTCACACTGCTTAGCAAATTCTTCGAAGCTCGCGACCCGCCGCATCATATATTGCACCAGACACAGACGCACCCGCGTGACTGACTGCAGCCGCTGATTGGGGTCTTTATGATGATCGAGATTTACCCACTCCAGGAATGTTGCGTAGCCGAGCGAAGCAACATCAGTTGGGAAATAGTCGGGAATAAGCCCGCGCAATGCAAATCCATTGGAGAGTTGCATCGTTAACACCGGATCGTACAGTCGCTTGGCAACAACCGCGTCGACATATCGTGATGCCGAGAGCGACTCTGCATGCTCGCCGTATCCGGGGATTCGCCCTGCAATAATAATTCTGCGAAGATTGCGCTGTCGCACAAGTTCCTTGCGGGCCTCGTACAGCCGCCTTGCAAGTTTGTGACCGCGAAACTCAGGATCGACCATGATCTCAATACCATAGAGCGTGTCGCCCTCGGGATCATGATTGCGAATATATCCGGAATCTGATATGGCTTTCCAGTCGTGCCAGTTTTCATGCTGCTCGAAATCAACGATGAGGCTGCTCGCGGACCCGACAATCTGGCCGTCATATTCGACGCAGAACTGTCCTTCAGGAAAGACCTCAATCTGACTCATGATCTGATCAGCCGTCCACGTGTCCATGCCCGGAAAGCTTCGCTGCTGCAGGGTTATGAGCTGATCAAAGTCATCCGCAACAAGGTTTCGCACCTTGAGCAGACTTTCAAAATCAGCCAGGTCAAGTGGCGGAACCGATGCGGGCATGGGAGCACTTTTTTCAACATCCATGATATTTCATGATAGCGCATGCTTTGCAGGCGGCGGCGGCGTACGCCAGAAACGTCAGCGGCGCGATCGACATTCGTTCCCGGAGCGCGCGTGAGTGCTCTGCCCAGCAGGCAGGATGTGCTGCAGTTGATGCAACAAGCGCCTCATGCCTGAAGGCTCCACGGCCGATGACACATCCAGCAGCGGGGCTATTATGGATGCTCTGGAGCAAAGTTTGCCGAACGTGACAGAGCCAGACACTTGACCACGCATGGAGGCTGATTCGACAATGTCAATACACCAATTGCCCGAACATCTGGCCGCAGCCGACCGCCTGCCTCCCGAGCATCTCGCAGCCACGCAATACCAGCGGACGCGCGAGATGACGCTCGAAGAGCTTCTGCTGGAAAACCGCGTGGTCTTCATGGTTGGCGAAATCAACCAGGCCTCCGCTGCCAGAGTCATCATGCAGATGCTCTATCTCGAGAATCAGAAAAAAGGCCAGGACATCAATCTCTACATCAACTCGCCCGGCGGGGCTGTGGATGACACCCTTGCCATCTACGACACCATGCGGTTCATCTCCTCGGATGTTTCGACAGTTTGCATCGGCCGTGCCTATTCCGGCGGCGCCGTCTTGCTGTGTGCCGGCACTAAAGGAAAACGCACCATCCTGCCCAATGCCAAGGTCATGATCCATCAGCCCTATGGCGGCATTACCGGCCAGGCAGCTGATATCCAGATTCAGGCTGATCAGATTCTCAAAGACAAACGCACGCTCACGGAGATCATCGCCCGCCATACCGGCCAGCCTGTCGCACAGGTTGCGAAGGACAAAGAACGCGACAAGTTCTTTACCGCTATCGAGGCCAAAGCCTACGGAATGGTCGACGAAGTTGTCGGCCTTGATGAGGATGAGGACAAGAAGAAAAAGGCGTAAACCACACGCGTCAGCCTCCCCACACCTCGCCGGGGCGGAACGCTTACGACGTTGGAATGAATCAAGCAACGAAGCGGTCTGAACGATCGCACCCTGAAAGGAATCGAAACGAAAATGACACTCATTCCCATTGTCATCGAAAAGAGCGGCCGCAGCGAACGGGCATACGACATCTTTTCACGCCTGCTCAACGATCGCATCATCTTCGTGGGTGGCGGGATCATGGATGACCTTGCCAACGTTGTCATCGCACAGTTACTTTTCCTCGCAAATGAAGACTCGAAGTCTGATGTTCACATTTATGTCAACTCCCCAGGTGGAAGCATCACAGCCGGATTGGGCATCATCGACACCATGCGATACATCCCGTGCGATGTCTCAACCTACATCATCGGCCAAGCTGCCTCAATGGGATCGGTCATTGCGACTGCCGGCACATCTGGCAAGCGCTACTGCCTGCCCAACGCTCGCAACCTCATGCACCAGCCGCTGCTCTCGGGCGTGATGGAAGGCCAAGCCACTGATATCGAAATCGAAGCACGTGAAATGCTGCGCGTCCGCGACCTGGTCTACAAGATCTACTCGGATCAGACCGGGCAAACCGTCGAGAAGATCGCAGAGGATTGCGACCGGAACAAGTGGCTGAGCTCCAAGGAAATGGTCGACTACGGGCTGGTGGACACTGTCCTCGAACGCCTCCCCGACGACCAATAAATCGGGGTCATCCGCTGCCTCATCCACTCCTGTAGCCCACGCGATCCAGCAGCCCATCAAACTCATCAAGGCTGAAGAACTCGATAATCAGCTTGCCGGTCCCCTTTTTTCTGCCTGTTCGGATATGCACGCGCGTGCCCAGGTGATCGCTGAGCTTGCGCTCCAGGTCATCCAAATGAGCGCTGCGAGGGGCCGTGGCGCTGGGCAGGGACGGCCGTGCCTGGCCAGGCTCAGCCTGTAACCCAGCTGCGATCTGCTCGACCGTGCGGACCGTCAGGCCCTCCTTTTCGATCCTGGCAAGCAGTTCATGACGCTGATTCAGATCTGCAACCGCCAGCAATGCGCGGGCGTGGCCGTTGGTGAGGGTTCCACAGGAAACCGCATCTTTGCACACCGCGTCCAGCTCATTCAACCGTATGATGTTCGAGACCGAGGACCGCTCCAGTCCCACGCAGTCTGCCAACTCGCCGTGGGTCCACTGCCGCTTCTCGATCAGGCTTGCAAACGCCTCTGCCCGCTCGATTGGGTTCAGATCCTCACGCTGCAGATTCTCGATAAGGGCCCATTCAGCTGCAGTCGCCTCATCGACATCCTGGACAATCGAAGGGATCGTCGCCAGCGGGACCCGCCGGGCCGCCCGCAACCGCCGCTCGCCAGCCACCAGTTCGTACTGCCCGGATGACGGATCCATCGGTCGAACCACGATGGGTTGAATGACACCAGCCGATCGGATCGACGAAGCCAGCGAATCCAGCGACGCATCATCAAACACCTGCCGCGGCTGATTCGGACTGGGCACAATCTTCTCGACCGGGATTTGAACAACCATCCCACCTGGAGACCGGATCGCATCATCATCCTGCGATCGCGCCTCTGATGGGGCAGGTGCCGACAATTCACTGCCTGCGTCGGCGCTGACTGGATGGCCACCACCATCATCAGCCACGACTTGGGCGGTAGTGCCATGTTTGGCAGGAGTTGATGATGACGACGTGTCAATATCAACCGCGACAGGGCTGGAAATCAAGCTGCCAAGCCCTCGCCCAAGTCTTCGTCGTTTATCTTTTGTCTTTGCCATGTTGCTTTTCGACTCCTTTCGATCAATCGAGATTTTGATGCACCAACTGGATTGCGCTGCACCCATCCATGCGCACCCGCCCGGGTAGCGGGGAGGTCACAGCCATCATACCACGATCTTCGGTTTCACGCGAAACCCGACAAATCCTGCGAAAATCATGCAAAGCAGCCCAAATCGCGAAAAAGTCTGGTTTCCTCGCGCCGCAGGCAGATTGCATTGGCCAGCCACCTCTGCGAGGCACTGCGTCGCTCTTATTATCTATTGAGGCCTTTAAATATAAATATGCGTCGTCGCACAAGGTGGCAGGCCCGGGTTGAACCGCCGAGGCCCAGAGCAACTGCATCCGCCTGCGCACGAATCGCTCCTGCCGCACGCGGCACCTTGCCCGGGCACCTCTGCACAGCATCGCGGCAATTATTCCTCTTATTTACAGCGTTTATACATACACCAGTCACTCGGCCTGGGCAGTGCAACTCGAAGCCGCGCCAGCCCAGGCATCTCCGTCAGGGCATCGCAGTGCCGTATGGCCTATTTTTACGCCTTAATACGAACTGGTTATCCCCGCACCTCCGCGTCTCGGCTGCCTCGGCGGTTGCCTCCCGCGTTTTCTGCAGCCAACCCGCGTTATGCATCAGTCGCCGCGAGAACAATCGTTCAACTCGCCGTGATGAATCAAGCTCCGTCGTTCCAGCAACACAATACTCGAGGATGAGACCGACTATAATTCAATCTGCTGTCTTGGCTTCGAGATAGTCGCGCCAATCACTCTTTTTCGTCGTCCCCTCGCAGGCGGGGACCCAGACGGACGTTCATGCGGCAACGGAAGCAACAGGGCATTCCCGCACGCACGCGGCCCACTGGATTCCCGCCCGCGCGGGAATGACAAATACAGCGCGCGCAACTCGAAATCGAGAGCAACTGCATCGAATCGAGCCAGCTCATGTGTTCATAGATTGACTTATAGCTATAACGCAATCTGCTGTCGTGGCTTCGAGATAGTCGCGCTGATCATTTTTGCATTCCACTCTTTCCCTCTCGGCGCCTCAGCCTCTCGGCGTCTCAGCCCCTCGGCGGTCAACCTCTTGCGCAATCAGCACCTGGTTCCGCGCGAGTGAAACCGCCGAGGCGCAGAGAGATCAGATTCCGCCGCGCGATCGACGTGCGAACCGGCTTTCGCGATCCGCTTCCATTCGCACGGCTTGCCCTCCGGGCGAAGCCGTCGCATTCGGCTGCAGTAACCGCAGCAACGTTCGTCCGGATCTCCGCCTGCGCGGGGACGACGAAAAGAGCGATCGGCGCGACTATCTCGAAGTCACGAGACTAGCGCTCTTCGATGCCCACATACGCCACGCCATGCGGGCCGACGTAGTCGGCGCGGGGACGGATGAGTTTGTTGTCGTTGAGATACTCGATGCAGTGGCCACACCATCCGCTCACGCGGCTCATTGCAAACAATGGCGTGAACAGATCGATATCGAGTCCCAGCGAGTAATAGGTTGTCGCGGAGTAGAAATCGACGTTGGGGAAGATGCCCTTGGCAGCGACGGCCTTGTCCATGATCTCTTCGATACGGCTGGACATTTCGTAGAGTTTCTGATTGCCGGTGTCGGTTGCGAGGTCTTTGGCGAAGGTTTTGAGATAGGTCGCGCGCGGGTCGTAGGCTTTGTACACGCGGTGGCCGAAGCCCATGATCTTTTCCTTACGCTCCAACCGCCCTTTGACGTAGGCATCGACCTTGTCGAGCGTGCCGATTTCATCGAGCATGTGCATGACGCCTTCATTGGCGCCGCCATGCAACGGACCCTTGAGCGTGCCAATGGCTGTGGTGACAGCCGAGTACATGTCGCTGAGCGTCGAGATGGTGACCATTGCTGCGAATGTTGAGGCGTTGAAGCCATGATCTGCGTGCAGGATGAGGCAGACATCCAGCGCGCGTTCCATGGTTTCGGTGGCTTTCTCGCCCCGCAGCATCCACAGGAAACTGCCTGCGATTGACATGGATGCATCCGGTTTGATGATCTCAAGGCCCTTGCGATGTCGATCAAATGCAGCGATGAGCGCGGGCGTTTTGGCAAGCAGGCGAACTGCCTTGCGCTGATTGGCCTCTGCAGATGGATCTTCCGCTTCCGAATCAGAAAGCGAGAGTGCTGAGACCAGCGTTCTGAGCGCATGCATGGGCGTCGCGTTTTTCGGCACTGTCTTCAGCAGGTCGTAGACAGCGCTGGGAACTTCGTATTCAGCCCGGACGGATTTTGTGAAAGTTTCGAGTTCAGCCTTCTTGGGAAGGCGGCCATTCCACAACAGCCAGACAGATTCCTCAAACGTGGAGTTGCGGGCAAGGCTGTCGATGTCGACGCCGACGTATTCGAGAATGCCCTTCTCGCCATCGATGAACGACATTTTTGTCTCCGCGGCGATGGTGTTGACCAGGCCGAAGTCCTTCATTCTTTCGGTGCGAACCGGGGCTGCTGCTGCTGTAGTCATAGAGACGAAACCTTCATTGAAATCTGCTGGAAGTGCGTGGGGACAGTCGAACCCGATCATAGGTTGCAGATCACTGGCAGGCGCGGCTGAAGCCCCTGTCGGCCTCGCGCTGCCGGCTGCCACGCTCCGCGCATTCGAGCGGGATGTCTCTCGATGCCGCTTCGCATAGGCTTTCGCATGAGCAGCAGCGCGCCAGGCAGTCCTCAACAACAGGCGGTGGTTGTTCTCATCATTCGTGACGGATGGGGGTTCAACCCCGACCCCAATCACGACGCGTTCAATGCTGTCAAGCTTGCAAAGACGCCCGTTGATGATGCCCTGCGCGAGCGCTGGCCACACACGCTCATCGCGACCAGTGGCGAAGCGGTCGGGCTGCCAGCTGGCACCATGGGCAACTCGGAGGTCGGACATCAGAATATTGGCGCAGGCCGCATCGTCGATCAGGAACTCATGCGCATCACCCGCGCCATTCGTGATGGAGTGTTCTTCGAGAACGCCAGCATCCTGGCAGCGATTGAGCACGCTCACTCGCGCAACAGCAATGTGCACATCATGGGCCTGCTTTCCGATGGGCAGGTGCATTCAGATATCGAGCATGTTCGCGCATTGTTGCAGATGCTGCAGCAGCGCGGGTTTCCGCACGAGCGTGTTTTCGTGCACGCGTTCACTGACGGGCGCGATACCGGCCCCTACACCGGCAAAGCGTTCATTGATCAGTTGGAACTGATGCTGCAAGAGACGGGCGGGCGCATCGCGACTGTCGTCGGCCGCTACTTCGCAATGGACCGCGATCATCGCTGGGAGCGCACGCAGGCTGCGTATTCAGCCCTGACCGGTCGCGGACAGCCGCAGTTGAGTGCTCACGCACACAGTGCTGCTGAAGCAGTCGAACGCGCCTATGCATCGCCCGCTGACCCTTCGCGCCAGGGCGATGAGTTCATCCCGCCAGCTGTGCTTTTTGATGATGCGAGCATTCCGCTTCCGCGCATTGATGATGGTGATGCAGTCCTCTTCTTCAACTTTCGCGGCGATCGGCCCCGACAACTTGTGCGGGCATTCACGCTTGATGATTCAGCCTGGAACGATGTGCCACAGGGCGGGTTCGATCGTGGCAGACGCATTGATGACCTCTTCTTTGTCGGCATGACCGGCTACGAACGTGGCCTGCCCATGAACGCGGTGATTTTCGAGAAGCCGCCTCCTATGCCGAACATTCTTGGCGAGATGCTGGCAGCTGCTGGAAAGACGCAGTTCCGTTGCGCTGAAACTGAAAAGTTTGCTCATGTCACGTTCTTCTTCAACGATTACCGCGAAGAGCCGTTCAAGGGTGAGCATCGATTGCTGTGCCCGAGTCCGAAGGATGTTGCGACCTACGACATGCGCCCGCAGATGAGCGCCGCTGCGGTACGGGATGGCGTTCTTGCGCGATTGGGTGCGCCGGATTGTGAGGCCCTGCTGGTGGTGAACTTTGCCAATCCGGATATGGTCGGGCATACCGGATCGCTTGCTGCTGCGATTGTCGCGGTCGAAACTGTTGATGCGTGTGTCGGCTCGATCGTGAATGCTGCCCAGAAGCGCAAGGCATCAGTGATCATCACAGCAGATCATGGCAACGCGGAGCAGATGTTTGACACGGTGAATAACTGTCCGCACACGTCTCATACAACCAACGATGTTCCACTGATTCTGATCGATGGCAATGGCGAATCCCGCCGATTGCGCGCCGGTGGCCGCCTTGCAGACATCGCGCCCACGATCCTGACGCTTCTGGGATTGCAGCAACCGCAGGCGATGAGCGGACAATCGTTGTTCGAAGAACAGCCGCTGGCAAACGACAAAAAAACAAGCGCCAACTGAGGGGTGGAAACCCCGCAGCTGGCGCTATTTCAAGCAAATCGTGATTCACCCCGGGGTGACGATTTGCGTTGTTGTTGCGATGCTCCGCTTAGCGATCAAGAATCTCGCGAACCTTGCGGGTGAGTGTGGGAAGCATTGCGTTGGCTCGACCTTCATCCACGCCAGCTTCTTCGAACGCTTCGCGAAGTGCCTTATCGAGATTTTCCAGATCACTCTGTGCGTATTCAGTGGTGATAGTGGCTGCGCACTTCTCAGCTGCTTCACGTGAATCTTCAGCGTTGCCACCGTTGGCGATGAAGGCCTCAGCCAGGGTCTTCTGGACGGCTGCGGTCTTCTCAGTCTGCGACTGGTTGTTGGTGTCGCGGGCTGCTGGCGGAGTTGTGGTTGTTCCACGGTCGTTGCCACCTGTGCGTCCGACACTGCCGGAACGGGTGTAGGTGATTTCGCAACGCTCCATCTGACCACTCTTGCCGGGCTTGTTCAGCGTGAGGACGTGCTTGTCGTTGCTGAGGATGCGCAGTTCGCCGGTGTAATCCTGACTCATGCGGTCCTGACTCAGGCGATCCTGATTCGGACGGTTCTGATTCGGACGATCCTGACTCAGGCGATCGTTGTCGCGGTCCTGATTCAGGCGATCCTGATTCGGACGATTCTGATTGTTGCGATCCTGATTCAGGCGATCCTGATCATATGTCGACGAGCCGCTGCCCTGGTTGGTGTTGGTTGAGTATCCCAGTGCATTGCTGGCCGACTGCAGACGGAAGGTACGAGTGGCTTCATCGTAAGTGCCTTCGCACACGAGTGGCGCTCCGCCTTCGGTATCAAACGCAACGTGATAGATCTTGCCAGTCTGCTTGTCGCAACTGAAGATGCTGATGGCTTCGAAGGTCGCATTGGCAGCATTCGCTGTGGTGCGCTGGTTCGAATCCATTGCGGAGTTGTTGCTGCCGCGAACGGTTTCGAGCAGGGCAGTGTTGTTCAGCGTCCAGACGCGGGTGGCGGTACCAGTCATTGACACATCTTGTGTTGATGAAGCTGTGGTGGCTGGCTGGTTGCTATCCCGAGTCGTGGGATCCTGAGTGCGATCGCGATTGGGATCCTGATTGGGGTTGGTTGGAAAATCGGGGCTGCCGGTATCGCCGGTATTGCCGCCAGTATTGCCGCCGGTCTGGCCGGTGTTGCCGATGGTCGGACGTGATCCGGGCGTGGTGCTGCTGTCGACCTTGCGCATTTCAACTTTCCACGAACCCTCGAGCATGCGAAACGCTTCTTCGGCCTTGCTTGCCTGACCCTGACCAAGCTGATGTTCACCTTGGCGCAGGCGGTCTTGTTGAGCTGTTGTGCCATCCTGGGTCGCAGCGGTGAGAATGAACAGCGATCCGACTGCGCATCCGAGCAGTACAGAGCCTGTGTGGAATTTACGGTGTTGGCGTGTCAATGTCATTTGTTTGACATCCTTTCGTTTGTGAAACTAGAACCTGTCGCAGAAGAGCGCACAAAACTCACTTTGATGTTTGTGCGCTTTGATGCCAACTGCGAGACGACTTTGTATTTTCAGCGACTCATCACCTTGATGAATCCGTGTCGTCATGATGTGACAGTACGACAGCAGGTTGTGTTTGAACAGTGAAATCCAATTCATTATTTGAGCACAAATAACAAACAGCTTCGTTCTTCGCTTCACAATCACTCGCCTTGCGTCTTTGCAACGAGCACACGCAATCTTCACCAGCGCGCAACGTGCATACGATCGCATCACTTTGAAGATTCGTTCATCCCGTTCGCGAAGGACACCCACAATGCCCGATCCACGCATCACACAACTCGCTGAACTCCTTGTCACCTACTCCTGCAACGTCGCTGCCGGTGAACATGTGTTCATCGAGACCTTCGATGCCCCCGCTGACATTGCGATCGAACTTGTACGGGCTGCGCGACGTGCCGGCGCCCATCCGCATGTTGCAGTGCGTGACAATCGCATCTGGCGGGCCCTTGTCGAAGATGCAGCGGACGCCAACATCGAGCGCTGGGCGGATTATGACCTTCATCGCATGAGCGGCATGGACGCGTACATCGGCGTGCGCGGCAGTTGCAACGTCAGCGAAATGGCGGGCGTCGACCAGGCTCAGATGCAGTGCTTCGCGCGACTGTATTCCAAGCCTGTTCACTTTGAACAGCGCGTCAACCACACACGCTGGTGCGTCCTGCGCTGGCCCACGCCTTCCATGGCTCAGCTGGCGCAAATGAGTACCGAAGCGTTCGAAGACTTCTACTTTCGCGTCTGCTGCATGGACTATCAACGCATGCATACCGCAGCCGAGTCACTCAAGGCCCGCATGAGCGCGACTGATAAAGTCCACATTCACGGGCCCGGCGATACGGACCTTACATTTTCCATCAAAAATATTCCCATCGTGCCCTGTACAGGGTCGCACAACATTCCCGATGGTGAATGTTTTACAGCGCCCGTGCGCAACAGCGTCAATGGCGTGATTCATTTTAATACGCCAACAATGTACAATGGTATTTCCTTCGAAAACATTCGGCTGGAGTTTCGTGATGGCCGCATCATCAATGCAGACGCGTCGCTGAACGCAGACAAACTCGCAGCGATCTTCGATACTGATGAGGGAGCCCGGTACGTCGGCGAGTTTGCCATCGGCTTTCACCCGCACATTCGCGAACCCATGAAGGACATTCTCTTTGATGAGAAGATCGCGGGGTCGCTGCACTTCACGCCCGGCCGCTGTTATGAAGACGCAAGCAATGGCAACGATTCGGAGATTCACTGGGACCTCGTGCTGATTCAACGCGAGGACTACGGCGGCGGCACGATTGCGTTTGATGATGAAGTCGTTCGCCGCGATGGTATATTTGTCACAAACGACCTCAAAGCCCTCAACCCTGATGCGCTTGCAAAGTGAGTGAGATCGACGCATGACTCCTGAACAAACGCTGGAACACGCGCAACAAACACTTGCAGCTCATACCCGCGGTGAGTTGCAGTTCGATGAACATCTGCGGCCACTGAAGTTCGTCCGCTGCAGCGATGGCATGCTGGTTGCCCCTGTCATGGTGGCAATGATTCATGCCACCGAAACGGTGCTCTTTGTTCCCCATGCAGATGACGACGCCATGCAACTGCTGATCACGCTCGATCCCTTCGAAGAGCAGGGCGAGAACGGTAGTCGTTGCGACCGCTGGCACATTTATCATGGCGAACCGGACGATGTGCGCTGGGCACTCCTGCGCATCGATGCTGCGAGATTTCAGGGCAGCATCATTGACGGACAGGCGCTCGAACAGACCAATCCGCTGGCAGGAATCGAAGCGGAACTCTGCAACAGAATCAACCAAAGCGATCAGTTGCGAAGCCAGCTTGCTGCATGCATTCACGCGCAGCATGACATTGCGATTGAAGAGCCGACGCTGGTGGGTGTCGATCCACGCGGCCTGGATGTGCGCGGACCGTTTGATGTTGTGCGTGTCGGGTTCGATGCGAGCGTGAGGGCGAGTGACAATGCTGCGATCGAAGACATCACGCATCGTTTGACGTCGGGTGATTGTTAATCGGAAAAGATTTGCCGTGCAGTCGCTGCGCGTGGACCGAGGCCGCTCGAATCAGAATCAGTTCCCTTGCCGCAGTGTCATCTGTTTGCCATCGGGATCGCGCATCACCATGGTGAAGCCGTCGATGAGATATGACCACACGTAGTCGCGCTGACTTCCCTTGAATGTGATGGTGTCAGCATCGGCGACATAGCGCAGGTTTGCAGTGTTCTGCTTGCCGTTGCCAATGGCGGTCCATGCCACGTTTCCACTGGCATCGAATTCAAGAATGGCGCTCTCGGTGCCGGGCAGATTCTGGACGCTGGTGGAGGTCCATTTGCCGACCAGCGTGGGCGCATTACCAATGACAACTGCGCGGCGATCAGCGGCCCCGGTATCTTCGTTCCCATTTGATGCTGTTGGCGAAGGACTGCTGCTGCTGCCAGACGCGAGCATGACGATCAGCACGATGTTGACAAGCACGCTGACGATGGCCGTCCCTGCAGCCAGAAGGAACATTGGATCACTCAATGGCAGGCCGCCCTGCTTGCGCGGCACATCCTGAACAGCCAGCGGGCCTGCAACTGCACCTTCTTCAATGCGGGAGGCAACCCGGCTGATATCGTGCCCAGCCTTGGCGAAATGCGGGGGCTCGCCCTTGGCAATCAGATTCAGATCAACAAGCAGATCATCAGCGCTCTGGTAGCGACGCGAGCGGCTCTTCTGCATCATCATTTCGATGACCTGAGCCGCGCCGGCCGAGACCTTGGTGTACACATGGTCAGGCGGGATCAGTTCCTGCTTGAGATGCTTGTGCATCACTGATGAGGGATTGCGCCCTTCGAAAGGCACCTTGCCTGTCACCATGTGATAGAACGTTGCGCCCAGGCCGTAGATATCAGCAGGCGGTCCGATGTCGACTTCGCCGCGAATCTGCTCAGGGCTGATGTAATAGGGAGTGCCGTAGGCGCGGCCGGCTTCGGCTTCGGCTGCTTCCTTGTCGCTCACTGCCCTGGCCAGGCCGAGGTCAGCCAGCTTGGCGACCTTCGCCTGCGAGAGCATGATGTTCTTGGGCTTGATATCGCGATGGATAAAGCCCTTGTCATGTGCGTGCTTGAGGGCTTCAGCGACCTGCCGCACGATCTCGATGGCATCCGCTTCGGGGAAACGCTTGCTGCGGGCGATGCGATCATGGACGGTATCGCCATCCACATATTCCATGACGAAGTAATGATGATCGCCAGCCTTGCCGACGTCGTAGGCTGCGACAATGTGTGGATGATTCAGCTGCGCGGCTGCGCGGCCTTCCTTGTAGAAACGTTCGATGAACTTGTCGTTATTGGAAAACTTCGAAGGCAGAACCTTGATCGCAACCAGTCGATCGAGACTGAGTTGCTTGGCAAGAAACACTGTCGCCATCGCGCCGTGGCCGAGCTTCTTCTTGATCTTGTACCCGGGAATCTGCTGTGTGCTTTTCTCTGCATCAACTTCGCCGCGAATGCGCTCAAGTTGATTGCGGGTGACAAGACTTTTGGAGACGAGCAGATCACCAAGTTCAGCTGGCGCATCTTCGTCGATGCTGTGCTTTTGCAGCGAGCGTGTGACTTCGAGTTCTTCGGGCGTGATGAAGCCGCGTTCGACAAAGAGCTTTCCCAGCAGCGTCTCGTAGCCGGTAGATTTTCCGCGTCGATCGTCGCCCCCGGTCCCGGTGGCGCCAGACGAAGCGCCCGCGAGGCTGGAGCCGGATGATGCGGTGTGATCAGTTGGCATCGGCAGCGGACCCGAGTCGCCACTGCCTGCACGCTGGCCCATTTGCGAAGAGTCCGCAAGCTCAAGCGATCCCTGCTGCTTTGCAGTGCTCCCACCAGCCTCGCGAGCGGGAGTCTTCGAGGGACGGGATGGCGGACGTGTCTTTGACATCAATCTCTACTATGCACGGCAGGTCGGGAACGTGTCTGGCGAAAAGGAAAAACCGAGGCAAAATATATCTCGGAACGGGCAGAACTGCCGCCAGATTACTCTGAACGATGGTCAGCGACAGCTCCAAACGTACCGATAACCGTAGGTGAACAGCCGCTGCCCCTATATTGTACGACGTTTTGCAGCAAACGGTTTCCGCACTTGGAAAATGTGTTTACGGGATGTAGGTATCCCGCGGGGCGTGAGGCCGGGCCGGGGGGCCCGAAACTGTGAGGCCGATCGCGGGGGGAGCGGGACGAAAAAGTTTTCATTCATTCTCGGGATTGCGCCTCGTTGAGGATGCGCTCCATCATCTCGACAGTCTCGCGCCGCTCGGGACTGAGTCGTTCGGCCTGCTCTTCTGCGTGATACGAACTTCGCACCAAAGGGCCACTTTCGACCACGCGAAAACCCAGCTTCAACCCTTCGAGCTTCAGCGACGCAAACTCCTCCGGCGCCACCCACCGCGAGATGGGCAGATGGTTGCGAGTCGGCTGCAGATACTGCCCGATGGTGAAAATATCCGTATCTGCGCGCGAGCGGATGTCACGCATCAGTTCCAGCACCTCGTGATCGTGTTCGCCAATCCCCACCATGATGCTTGTCTTCGAAACCAGCCCGTGGGCTTTAATCTGCTGCAGGACTTCAAGTGAGCGGTCGTAGCGGGCCTGCGGGCGTACAGCCGGGTGCATGCGCTTCACGGTTTCCATGTTGTGTGCAAAGATCTCCGGCCGGGCCTTTGCAACTGTCGCGATGTCCGCAGCATTTCCTTTGAAGTCGCCCGTGAGCACCTCGACCGACATTTGCGGACAGGCTGCATGCACGCGCTCGATGGTTTCGGCCCAGATGGCTGCGCCACCATCGGGAAGATCATCGCGATCGACACAGGTAATGACAACGTGCTTGAGTTTCATCAACGCGAGTGACTCAGCCACTCGACGCGGCTCATCGAAGTCAACCGGCTGTGGGCGACCGGTCTTTACATTGCAGAATCCGCACGAGCGTGTGCAGGTGTCGCCGAGAATCATGATGGTTGCGGTGCCGCGACTCCAGCATTCGCCCAGGTTGGGACAGGATGCTTCCTGACAGACGGTGTGCAGGCCGTGCTCTGCAACGATGCTGCGCAGCCGTTCATAGCCTTCGCCGCCGGGAACGCGTGCCCGCAGCCAGGGCGGCTTGCGGAGAATGCGAGCCTGATCGGTGGCTGCTGCGTTGTTGTTGAGGACCATTCCGGTCAGGGAATAGCGTGACTCGCCACTGGCTGCCCGGGCGGTATCGCCCCCCAGCGGGCGCGGATGCCGCGTGAGCGTGCGCTCAACGGCGCGCTGGTTCGCAGCAGCGGGATTTCGTGAGTCACTGGACACCATGAGTACTCATCATATCGAACGAATCAGAGGGGAGATGAATGCGGACTATCGTCATTCCCGCGCAGCAGGCGGGGACCCAGTCTGGTGCGAACCCCATCAATTCATCTGATGTCTCGGCGGTTGAACTCGCGCGGAACCAGGTGCTGATTGCGGAAGAGATTGACCGCCGAGGCGCAGAGAGAGAGGGGGGGGGGGGGGGGGGGGGAACACACCTTCCCCTCCCTTTCTTGCGGCCTCCCCTTTTCTTTCCTTTTCCCCCCAAACCCCCCCCTGGCTCCCCCGG
>JBPCKF010000012.1:0-10100 GCA_051004555.1 Phycisphaerales bacterium
CAGCGAGGTCTTGCCGTGATCGACGTGGCCGAGGATCGTGACCACAGGTGGTCGCAGTCGTTCGTCCTGAGCGACGCGATCAGCAAAGGTTTCCCTGATCTGCTCACGAGCGGTCTTCTGTTCAGTGACATCAAGCTCGATCCCGAACTCGAGCATGACTTCGATCGCATCTTCGGAAGTGATCACTGCATTGATATTGGTGGGCTTTCCAGCCAGGAACATTCTGCGCACGATGTCAGCTGCTTTCACGCCGGTTGTGGAAGAAAGCGACTTGACGGTGATGGGTTCTGAAATCGCAACCGCGCCGCCGGTTTCAGCTGCGGACTGTTGCCGATTCATCGGCCGATCGGAGCGCTTCTGAATGTCGCGTCTGTGGATGCGGAAGAATCCGCCGGAACGATTGAGGCGTTCCTCGCGTTCGAGAAGATCCTGCTCGCGCCAGTTAAAGTTCTGATCGCCTTCGCCGCGCGTGGTGCGCTTGGCTGGTGGCTCGGTGCCAGCGCCCTGCCCACCAGTGCGGCGCTTGTTGCGCCGTGATGTGGTGCCACGGCTGGCATCATCACTGCTTGTTCCAGCGCCATATCCGGTCGAGCCGCGCCCGCCTCGCGCTCCGCCCCGCGCATCGTCGCCTGCATCGCGCCGCGACCTGGGGGCTGGCAGCACATCCGGGGCTTCCACGCGAATGACCTTCGGACCTGCGAGTTTCGTCTTGGTGGGAGTTGCTAACATTGGCCCGACCGGCTTGACGATCTTGGGACGATCGGGCACGTTCATCACAAACTTCGGCCGTGTGGACGCGGGCGTAGTGGAATCTCTGCCCTTGCGCGGCGGGGCGGTCGAGTCCGCATCATCATCCTGGTCTGTATCCGCATCGCGATGAGCCTTGCGGGCTGGTGAGGCAGCGCCTGTCTGTTTTTCTTTGTTGGCAGGAGTTGGGGCGTCGGTGCTGACTGTCCCAGCCTTCGCAGCCGGGGCTACCGTTGCTTCTGAATCTGAATCGACAACGACAGCAGAGGAGTCTGGGGCTTTGGCTTCCGATGTCTTGCCTGATGTTTGTGCATCGACAGGCATAGCTTCAGCAGGGCTGTGGGCGGGCTTATCAGCAGGTGCCTTTGCGGCTGTGGCAACAGCCGTGTCGCTGTCTGCAACGGGTGTGACATCTTCAGCATCTTTGCTGCGCGCAGCTGCTTTCTTGCGTGCTGGCTTGCGGACGGCTTTCTTGCGAACGCGCGCGACATCCACAGGCGCAGCAGTCTCGACTGCGGTTGCCACTCCGCCATCGCTGAACCACTCGCGAATGGTGGTTGCCAGGCCGAGGGTGACGCTGGACATGTGACCCTTTACGTCAATGTCTTCAGCTTTGCACTTCTCGAGAATGTCCTTGGCCGTCACGCCCAGTTCTTTCGCGAGTTCAAATACACGGGGATTCTTCTGCTTCGCCACAATCTACTCCTGGGCAGTTGATGATTCAGCTGCCGCTTTCTGCTTCGATCACTGCTTCTTCGCTGCCTGCGTCGTCGTTGCTGGAATCATCGGTGTCGCTGCTGCCGCCCAGGATGGAATCAGCCCGGGCATCTGCATCTGGATCAACCTCGCCATCGAGCAGCGCAGCTGCTGCAGCTTCTTCTTCTGCTCTGCGCTTCTCAGCCTCTTGCTTCTCGCGCTGCTGCTGTTCTGCAACTTCACGAGCTCGCGCGGCACATGCTTCGATCAGGCGATCCGTCGTTTCCGGATCAAGATCGAGTTCCTGTGTCAATACAGCATGACCGATCTCTTCGATATCAAACACGCTGATCATGCCCAGCGCGCCCATTCGATCGAGAAGGCTTTCTTCGATGCCCTCGATCGGCAGGACGGTCTTGGCAAGAATCTCCAGACCCTTCTGAAACTCTGGCGGCGTCAGAATGTCGACATCCCATCCAGTCAGACGGGCTGCCAGCCGCACATTCTGTCCGCGCTTGCCGATCGCCAGCGAGAGTTGGTCATCCCGCACGATAATCGTCGCCCGACCCAGCTCAAAGCAGAGTGAGACTTCCTCGACTTCCGCGGGCTTCAGAGCATTGGCAAGCAGAATCTGACTCGACTCATTCCAGCGAACAATGTCGATCTTCTCGCCACCCAGTTCATCGACAATGTTGCGGATACGGCTGCCTCGCACACCCACACATGCGCCCACAGGGTCGACCTTGGAATCGACTGAACTCACTGCGAGTTTGGTTCGGAAGCCAGGCTCGCGAGCCATGGCCTTGATCTCGATGATGCGCTCTGCCACTTCCGGAACTTCAGCTTCGAACAATCTGCGGATGAAGTCGGGATGCGAGCGCGACAGCACGATCTTCACCTGACTGCCTGCATCGCGGACATCAAGAATCAGACAGCGAACCCGCTCGCCCGCCTGAAACTGTTCGCCGGGAATCTGTTCGCTGCGTGGCATAAAGCCTTCCGCGCGATCGATCTGCACCACCAGCGCGCCGCCTTCATACCGCTGCGCAACACCATTGACAACTTCACCCTGACGTCTGGAAAACTCTTCCAGTAGACTGCTGCGTTCATCTTCGCGAAACTTCTGAATCATGACCTGCTTGGCTGTCTGTGCGGGAATGCGCCCGAGCGATTCAATTGGAATCGCCTGCTGCGTGACCGTGCCATCTTCTTCGGCTTCGTTGCGCCAGATTGAGAACGTTCCATCAAGGCGATCGATGCGGCAGCCGAACTCTTCGGAGTCGAGCGAGTTGAAATGCTTGCGTGCTGCACTGACCAGCGCCTGCTCGAGGTCTTCGATGAGCAGTTCGCGGTCGATGTTGCGCTCGCGCGCGATTGAATCAAGAATGCGAAGCAGTTCGCTGTTCATGTCGGGATGTCTTTCTTCGTTGTAGAAATGCCAGGATGTTGAGATGTGGGAGGTGAGAGGTGAGATGAAGCCAAAACGACAATCACGACCGCCTCGTGTGAGAGCGCTCGTGATCCGCCAGAGTGCGGAACCGTCTCGCCGGCCCGCCGACCAACCTGTCGCATGAGCGTCAGGTCATCAGCAGCTCCTTCCTGCACAACCGAACCACCATCGTGGAACAGTTTGCCACAGGGCGACCTTCAGGATGCATGAGGTAAGCATGCATCGAGATCAGGCTTGATTGGAGAAGAGACGAACCATGTGAATAACTCCAGCAGATCCGGCCTGCTACCGCAGCAGGACCAGTCATGCAACCATATGCCAGCCAGCCGCTGTTTTCCATAGAGGGATGAATCGTGCGGCTGGCTCATTTGCGTCGAGCCGCGGAAGCTTCGAATTCACTCCGCACACACGCAGTTGTCCTCCGTCCTCAAATATTCTGTTTGCTTTCGGTCAGGTGCCGTCGTATAATAGTGATGAATCGACATCTCACTGCCAATGGTCGGATGACTTGGTGAAGGGAACCCCGCAAGGCGGGAGTCCAGTTAATGAGTAAAGCCGACATGGATGAACACCCCGCGTGTTTGACCATGTCGGCTTTTTGTTTGCCTCCTCAGGCCGCCGGCAGTGCTGTATAGCGAACCTCGCGTTCGTTGCCACAGTCCAAACGACTTGCTCAAGATCAACAACAGATAAGGATACTTACAATGCTTTGGACAATCGCAGTTATCGTGGCCATTCTTTGGCTCGTTGGAATGATCACCGCCAACACCTTCGGGGGTCTGCTCCACATCCTCCTGGTGGTCGCATTGATCGTCATCATAATCCAGGTGCTTCAGGGTCGCAGGGCTGTGTAGCGGACACGCTCGCTGCAACTGTATCTTGACGCCAGAAAACCTGCTCGGTGACGGCGTGCACGGGGTCCCGTTGTTCGGGGGCGCTTGTGCGTTGCTGGTGACAATTACCGCGACGGGTGTTTGTTCGATTCTAAGTTCCAAGACGGCCGGCGCGATAGGTCACGAGTTCATCTTTCTCGCGGTCCCACAGGTTCAGGCGCAGGCAGCCGTAGATGTCGCGCGGCTTGAGCGACGTGGTCACCGGATGTCGCAGTTCAGGGATGGCAGCCATGGCTTCGGGCAGGCGGTAGAACGGGATCAGCGGGTTCAGATGGTGGATATGGTGGTATCCGATGTTGCCGGTGAACCAGTTCATCAGGCGGTTGAGCCTGAGAAAGCTGGACGACTCCAGCGCGCCGCGGTAGTAGGTCCATTCTTCCGGCTCCAGTATGTGCATGCCTTCGTAGTTGTGCTGCGCGAAGAACAGGTAGGAACCGGTTGCGGCTGAGATTGCAAACGGCAGAAGGAACGCAAAGAACAGCACATCGAAGCCTGCGAAAAACCAGATGCAGAAGATCACAGCGCCATGAAGGACGATGGCGAGCGCTCCGTCCCAGTGTTTTCGCGGATCCTTGAGAAAGGGGAGCAGCGTGGCACTGAAGAAAAACACCGTGATGTACGCCAGCAGCATGGTGATCGGATGGCGATAGATGCGATACTGCAGTCGCTCAGCCCGTGATGCTGCCCGCCAGCGTTCGGTGGTCATGAGCGGAAACGAGCCGACATCTGAGGTATAAAGCAGTTCGTTCTCATCATCCGGATTCAGCGGCTTGCCGGTGTTGCCGTGGTGGTAGTTGTGCGTGTGTCGCCAATAGCGAGGCGGCGTGAGCAGGAGGTACCCAAGCAAGTGGAAGATTGGCTTTGCAAGTCGCGAATCGCGCAGCAGCGAGCGGTGCATGTAGTCGTGGTAAAGGATGAATGAACGTACCAGCACCAGCCCGCCCAACACTGAAGCAGCAAGGCGGAGAGGCCACCACGGCGCGATGGCAGCGATGCCGAGTGTGCAGGTGAGAATAATGAGCGTGGAGGTGACAGACCACCAGCTTCGCCACGGCACCTCGACGGAGAATTGGCGCGTCGCGTTCATGAGCTCTTTGCCGACTCGCGGACTCGCGGGTGTTGCGTCGGTCGTGTAAATGGTTGCTATCGTCATGTCAGATCTTCCACCGGGAGTTCTTGTTTGCGCAGTGATCTTAGGGGTGCTGAGTGAAGAAAGTAGACAAGAAAACCGCCCCGATCAACGCCATAAGACTCTTTTAACGCTCTGCGGCTGAGGTCGTGGGGGCTGCGCGCTCCACAGGCTGGAAATCACTGAGCGTCTTCGGCCGGAACGCTGCGCGCAACGCGTTAAAGATCGCCAGGACGTCGATGATCTCCTGGCAGACAGCGCCTGCCACCGGGGCAAGAAGACCGATGCTCGCGAACCCCATGCCGACCATGCTCAGAGCCATGCCGCCAAGCGCACTCTGCAGAGCGATCCTTCGCATGCGGGCACTGATGTGCATGAACTCATCGACCTTCTCCAGCGAGCGGTCCATGATGACGACGCCAGCGGATTCGGTTGTAATGTCGCTGTTCTGGCCGATGGCGATGCCGACTGTCGCGGACATGAGCGCGGGAGCATCATTGATGCCATCGCCAACGTAGAGCGTGCGCGCCTTCCTCGTCTCTTCGCGGACGATGGTCACCTTCTGCTCGGGCGTCTGCTGGGCATGGACCTCGCTGATCCCGATCTGGTCTGCCAGGTATCGCACTTCGGACTCGCGATCACCCGAGACAATGAGCAGACGATTGAACTTGTGCCTTGGAAGCAGGTGCTTGACAAACGAGGCACCCTCAGCCCGTGGCTCATCACGAAAGCGGTATGCAGCCGCATACTTCTCATCAATCACCACGAAACACTCAAGGCCCCCTGCATGTGGCGGGATGTGCTCGGATCCCGAAACCGCAGCCTTGGCCAGGGCGCCGCGGCTGGTGATGCGTACCGAATGACCTCCGACCGTGCCCTGCATGCCCTGCCCGGGCGGTTCGCTGATCTCGCTGACTTGCTGGAGGGGAACGCCGCCAGCTGTCGCCGAATCGAGAATCGCCTGCGCGAGCGGATGCTTCGAATATCGTTCCATGCTGGCCACCAGACCCAGCACTTCGTTGGCGTCAAAGCCGGGCGCGATGACCTGATCGGTGAGGCGCGGCCGGCCGTAGGTGAGCGTGCCGGTTTTGTCGAAGATGGCCGTTCGGCATGTTGCGATATTTTCGAGCGCTGCGGGGTTCTTGACAATGATGCCACGCCGGGCACACAGGGAGATCGCGCCGATAATGGCAACTGGAATTCCGATCAACAGGGGGCAAGGCGTTGCCACCACGAGAACAGCCAGAAAACGGATTGACTCTCCGCTGAGAATATCCAGGCTGCGAGCGCGATCAGAACCGCCAGCGGAGTGTAGTAGGCGCCGAGTGTGTCGCCCAGGCGGCGCATCTGTGGGCGGTTCTGCTCAGCCGTCCGCATCACCTGCATGATCCGCGCATAGCGCGAATCGGCAGCCGGGCGGGTCGTTCGGATCGTCAAGGCCGACTCGCCATTGATCGCGCCGGAGATCACCTCTGAGCCGGGTGTCTTAGACATCTGAAATGGCTCGCCAGTCAGAAACGACTCATCCATCACACCATCGCCCTCGGTGACAACGCCATCAACCGGGCAGGTGTCGTGCGGGAACATCACCAGCGTGTCGCCGATGGCAACTTCGCTGAGGGGGACATCGACGATCTGTCCGTCCTGACGGCGATGGGCAACTGATGGCATTCGATTCGCGAGAGCGCGAAGAACTGATGATGCGCTGTGCACCGCGTAGCTCTCAAGGGCCTCGCCACCCGAGAGCATGAGAACAACCAACGCGCCCGCCAGATATTCGCCGAGCAGCACAGCGGTCACGATGGAGAGGCCCGCCAGAAGGTCGGAGCCGAACTCAAGCTTCACGAGCTTCTTCAGCAAGCCGAATACAAGTGGCATGCCCCCAAGGGCGAGGACGATCCACAGCGGCATCTGATAGGTCCGTACCTCGGCATGCACGGCATATCGGAGAATGAGGTGGGCGGCGATTCCTGCCAACGCCATGCCCGCGATGACGACCATATGCCGCGCGATCCAGAATTCTCTGAACCTGGCCAGTGAGGTGGAAGGCGCGGGCGTCTGCATTTGGCCGCGATGGTCCACGAGGTGATGTTAGTCCGCTGGGTTCAATCGGCACGATAGTCCGGGAGCCTGCTTCCAGTAGCGCTTCGGCTCTGTCGCGTCATGCGAGCAATTTGCGGAGTTGTTCGCGCGTTGATGCGACTGTGAAGAGTCGTTCAATCTTCATCATGCGGAAGAGGCCTGCAATCTCGGGCTTCATTCCTGTGAGAATCACCGTTGCTTTGTTGCGGACCAAGATGTTGCGGAGGTCGATGCACATTCCCAGGCCCATGCTGCTCATCATCGAAACATCAGTGAGATCAAGCACCATCGTCTTCACAGCGTCGCCCGCTGCATCGAGTTGTTTCTTCACATCGTCGGTGATGATGGGTGCCTCGCGCTGGCCGACGGTGGGGCCGACCGGCATGACGATGAGGACTCCATCTTTTTTCAGCTGCGTGCGTACGAACTGGGGCAGCCCAGCATCATTCTGACCAGCCGGTTCTTCAAGCGAATCTTTGGGCAGCATGATGAGGAATCTCCTTCGGGCGTGGTCCGTGCGTGGTGCGTGAGGTTTGCGTATCGTATGCGCAGGACGGATCGGTTCAGAGCGATCAATCGATAAGGCGGGGGAGTGGCTGCATGATAAGTGTCAGGTGTTGGCTGTTGAGATGAATGCCGGGCGATTCGCTGGTTATTGCTGCATCATTTTCATTGAGAAAGCGATAGCCACCCCATGCGTGCAGGACACTCGCTTCATTACGAAACCACGCACGCCGTGAACAATCATTCGGAAGCGGCGGCAGACGCCACAGTTGATTGCGGATGGGATCGTACAGACGAACTGCGTTGGCAGGTCCGCGCGCTGTTGCTGTTCGCCATTCGCCGCCGAGAATCACGGCCCGTCCATCAGGATCAAGATCCAACTGAGCGCTGCAGATGCCATGCTGCAGCGCGAGGCGGGGTCCTTGTTCGACGATTCTCTTCTTCACATTCACGAACAGCATTGAATCAATCGTGCGTTGGCGCTGTTCATTGAACCCGCCTGCGATCAGCACCCGTCCATCGCGCAGCTCAATCGCGCTGCAGCCGGAAAGGGGGACCGGCAGTTGCTCTTTCCAGAGCGTTGACACGCGCGTTCCTCGATGCAGTTCACCGTCGAGATCGACCACTTCGATTGCAGCGCAGCCCTGGCCGCCGATGATGAGCAGACGTCCATCACGCAGAAGTATCGAAGCATGGTCGCAGCGTTCATGCGCGAGTTCAATGTGTTCGACCCACGTCCTTGATTCAGGATCGAAGATATGAACCCACTTGCCGCCCACAACTGCGACGCTGTTGTCATTCAGGAGGTGGGTGGTGTGACCGGTCAGCGGTTCATCGAGCGATTCGACGAGGCTGCTGCCTGCGACCAGTGGATTGAGTACTTCACAGGACGCAAGCGGAACGAGTTCGATTGACCCATCGTTGGAAGTTGTCGTGACGCCACCCACAATCAGCACGCGTCCATCTGCGAGTGGTGTCAGCGTGTGCCGTGCCCGGGCTTGGCTGAGTTGCGATCCGATCGGTGCCCACCCGCGTGTTGGATGATGAATCTGAACCGCAGGCGTGGCTTGCAGATCATGCGTGAAGCCGCCCATGACAACAATGTTTCCCGCGACGTAGGTGACGGTGGCATCGAAAACCGGCAGCGGGGGTGAATCAAGTTCTTCCGCATTCCACCGGCCAAGAAAGAGTGGCAGGTCGCTTTGGTCCTGCGCAGGTGGTTGCGAAACTGTTATCGGCATAGCGCGGGGTTCGCCATGTGTGCAAGAGTGAATCAACGGTTCGCTCAGGACATCACCCGAATGAATCAGCAGCGCACTCGCGACGATGGCTGAGAGATGAGCGTGAAGTCTCGGATGTGCCATCGATATCAACTCCACATGTGGAAGCATGCCCATGGCATGTTGCTGGCAGGCGCGTTTACAGTAACGACCGCGTTACCTGCCCTCGCATGGGTATCGGACGATCCGCCCGCAAAGTTGACTGAAATGTCGGAAGATGAGCAGGGTGGCTACATTCGCGTGACTTCGCCGAGGACCGGCGAGTTGCTCGTCGACCACAACGTCGAGGATCAACTCGAACAGCGTTCACCATCGTTCGATCTCGCGCGGTCGCTGTTGCCCGCTGGTTTCATCGTCACGCAGACACCCCGATTTGTGATCTTCTCAGATGCCGATGCAGCCTGGACGCAGGCGCAGGCAGGCAATCTCGAGCGAACGCATCTGCAGTTTCAACGGTTCTGTGAGCGATTGAGTCTGCAACCTGATGCGCTTCAACATCGCTTGGTGTGCATTCTCTTTCACGATCGCGACAGGTACCGCGCATTCGCAGCTGAGCACGACAATGTGCACATGCGCATTGGCGGCTACTACTCGCCCAAACACGACTGGGTGGTGTTCTATCACCCTGAATCCAACCCCAGCATTGTGCAGGCGCGCGAGCAGTTGGCAGAGATGAAGCGCGAGGTGGATGGACTTGCACGAACAGCAGAGCGCGAATCAGCACGAGGCAGCCGCAACGAGGCAGCCCGCGTGAAATCGGTATTGAAAGTGCACCGCGAACACTATCAGGGTGAACTCGAGCGCGTGGAAAGATTTGTTCATCAGACTTCCGTTGCGACGACGCTGCATGAAGCAACGCATTTGCTGCTCTTTCACACGGGGATTCAGGATCGTGATGTGACCTATCCGATGTGGATCAGCGAAGGGCTGGCAACCTGCTTTGAAACCGATCGCCCCGACCATGCGTTCGGGCCCGATTATGAGTATGCAGTTCGGCGTGAGGGTTCTGATGAACTGCTGACAAAGGGCGCTCGCATTCCGGTCCGTTCGCTTGTCTCGCTCAACATGCTCAGCAGCGATGAAGAGCAAGTGGGCCAGGCGGTGTATCACCAGAGTTACGCGCTGCTGATGTGGATGATGCGTTTTCGGCCCGAAGATCTGGCTGCGTATCTTGCGCTGATGCAACAGCAGCAGCCGGGCTGGATTAATGGCGATACACAATGCGCGCTCTTTGAACAGGCGTTCGGCCCGATCGAAGACCTTGAGCGGGCTTGGCTGCGCCACGAAGCGTCGCGCCAGGTCACGATGACACCTGCAAC
>JBPCKF010000013.1:0-7711 GCA_051004555.1 Phycisphaerales bacterium
TCTCCTGAAGCTGCGTGATGAACTCTGCAATGTCAAGGTCGTCGCGGGCAAACCCTGCCATTTCACCAACCAGAACACGTGGTTCGGCTTCTTCATCGCCAACGCGTCGAGTGCGGCGTGCACGACGAATCTGATCGGCCTGTATATCAAAGCGATCAAGCGTCATCGACTCAGGCATCTCAGCAACAGCAGCCGCGACAATGCGACTGATGTCGATGGGCGTGACCAGATTGTTGTATCGATTGATGAAGTTTTCATACTTATTGAGCTGCTCGGTCAGCTTCTGCGCCTGTCGTTCGTTCTCTTCGACATGGCGAGCCTGTGCTCTGAGTTTCAGCAGGCGTCCTTCTGCGGAATCGCGAGTGATGCGTGCATGCGTGATCATGAGAATGAGGAGTCCCGTCGCCAGAGCGGCCATTGCAAGATTGCGGCTGGCCACGGCTCGCGCCTGCGACTCGGCCCGCATATCAGCTGGGAGAAGATCAATCTGATGCTGTGTCATTATGCTGCAGCCTTTCGCGCGGGTGCGACATTGCCACGCACAGCTTTGAGGTTCATCCCGCGCAGGCTCAGACCAGCCACCGTGGCCCACGACTGGGGTGGTCCTGATGTGGGTCCGACAGCAGCTGCGATCTCAGCAAAGAGATCTTCAACCGGCGAAAGTGGATCATCCAGCACTGCGCTCACTTTGCACGCTTGCGCCAGCATCTCATCAAAGCGCGGCTCAAGTGCATCGCCACCAGCCAGAACAATGCGGGCAGGCGGTTTGCCACGGAACGTCACACCGTAGTAGCGCAGACAGAGTGCAACTTCTTTGACGATCTGATCCATGAGGGCGCGAACAGCTTCGTAGATGGCGCGCTCGGTGCCGACTGCTTCAGGATCATCTTCAATGCGATCATTGGGGTGAATGCGATGCATGATGCGACGAGACCGAAGATCACGCGCGACATCCAGGTCGATGGCAAGGTGTTGGGCAACCGCAATATCGAAGTCGCGCCCGCCCACTTGAATGGGCTTACACAGGGCAATCTGATCGCCATGCATCACCATAAAAATCGATCCGCTGCTGCCGACCTCAAGCAGGGCCCTGACTTCCGATCGATCCGACTCGCGCCGGCAGGTCATACTGTGGCAGCGCACCAGGGCGGTGAATCCTGTATCCACTGCGATCGGCCGCAATCCGGCGCTCTTGAGCGGCTCGAGAATGCTGATGAGCGTTTCCCGGGGGCAGGCAACGATAAGTACTTCGTCACGCGATTCAATGCCACGCTGAATCTCGCCCATGCGAATGCAATCAACTCCCAGTTGTTCGCGGGCAACGCGGAATCGCTCAGCTGCTTCCCAGGTGACGGCTTGCCCCAGTTCATTGTCGGGAAGCTGCGGCATGCGTACCGATTGGATCAGCATATCGCTTCGTCTGGGAGCAACGATGCATCGGCGGCCGGCGACGCCCGAGGTGGACAGAGTGGAACGCAGGCGATCGACCAGAGTTTTGGTTGATCGCTCATCGTCACTCAGATCAGTCATGTCGACGAATGCAGCGCCGACCACGCGCAAGCGTCCACGGCGTTGGGTCAGTTGCAGCATCCTGATGCCCGAACTGCTGAAGTCAACGCCGATGGCGCCGATGGATGCAAAGATGCGTGAGGTCATGCGCATGTTCGTGTCTCTCTCTTCTCCGCGGGCAATCGTGAGACGCAGCTCAGTCGTCGTCGCCGCCAACATTGACAACCGTCAGCTTGCCTGTGAAGGGGTCGATGTCGATGCGGTAACTGGCGTTGTTGGATGTGACGGTGATCGAACCGCCGATGCCGGGATTGTTGCCACCGGTGATGCTGCCACCCAGTTCGTCAAATGTGATGAAACGAGCACCGCCGTCGATATCGACGGCTGAGATCGTGACACCTGCAAAGCGATCATCTTCATTGAAGTCGACGACATATGCCTTGTCGGTTCCTGCGCGGGCCAATGGATCGCTGATGTAGTCGACATCCGGATCGTACGGCGAGCGAGTGATGACGTAACCACGTCCATCATCGAAAAACTGCACGCGCCTGGTTTCCTGATGGGCCAACGCATCAGACTGAGCGAAATGCAGATCGCCAATAATGCGGCGCACAGCCCCCTGGGTTGCCAGCGAATCGCCTGCACTGAGTGAGGGGATGAGAATCGCGCTGGCGAGTCCGAGTACAGCGACGACGAGCAACAGCTCGATCAGCGTGTATCCGGTTCGCTGTTGGTGACGTGCGTGTGTCGACGTGAGCATCGCTTGCTCCTGGTGTCCCGAGGCGCAGAATGAGATCAGCGGCCGTTGCCACCATCGGCCCGCATTTCCTTGGCGTTGGTGACAGTCACCTTGAGGTTGCCTTCAAGCATGCGGTTGGTCTTCTGGACCTCGCGGGCAAGTTCCTGCACAGCCACAACGATCTGCTCGCGCTGTTTGCCAGCATTGGGGATGCCGCCGGGCGGAACAGCCTGTGACTGCGCATGCGCCTGAGTTGCAAGGATGGGACGATCAATCAACTGTGTGTACAGCACGCATGCAAGCAACACAGCGTTAATCGTAAGTATGACGTTGAGATATCGCATCTGCTTCATTGTGAACTCCTTCCCGGGATGCTGCCCGGGAGAATGGGATCGAACGAACCTGATCGGCCCGCTCGGTCATCGGCGAAATCGGCAGCCCAAATCAGTTCAATCTGCAGGTCAGATTGCGCAGATTCACTTTTGAACTGCATGTCGTGCACACCATGGGCCAGGGTCTGAACCTGCACATCCGGGCGAGCACGCCAGCGGTCGCAGAATGCGCTGCTGCTCAGCCCCGCTTCCAAACCCGAGGCTGGAGATGGTGATGATAATGATGATATCGGAACATGTGATGACTGGGGACGGCTGTCCGCTTTCAATCGATACACAGAAACAGTCTGCAAAACCTGACTGTGGCTGAGCACTACGACCTCGTCAGCATCCATCCTGCCTGGATGATGAGTGTCATTCGTCCAGAGGACAACTTCTGCGTAGGGCGTGTCGCCGCGCGGCACAATGTGCATGACGCGATGCGATTCAGACACAATGCGCTGGATGGTCGCCTGGGCGTGGATCTCTTTGCGGCTGAGTGCGCGCTGCTTGTCGTGATCGTTGCTGGCAGCGCTGATGCGTGGCAGCGTGATCGTGGCCACGCCTGCGATTGAAACGATCAGGCTGATCGTGACGAGAAGACCGGTGTGGATTGCACCACGCAGGTGTCGTCGAGGCAGGTGTCGTCGAGCTGGAGGGTGGCAGGTGGACATGTGTGATTCCGAAAAGAAGACGCCAAGGTGTTTCCACCTCGGCGTCTCGAGCAAATCGATTGGGCAGACGACGCGTTCGTCGTCGCACTGTTGGGACGAATGCTTACCACTGAGTGAAGGTGCCGGTGAGCTCGTCGTAACCCGATGCAAACATATCGTCGCCGTCCCACACCCAGCCGACGTCTTCAGCTTCTGCGGCGGCGATGGTGGATGAGCCGGTGTAGGGATTCACTGGGGCTGCCTGCAGATAGTCACCGTTGACAAGGTCATCCCAGCCCGTGTTGACGTAGTCAGGAAGCGCGCCCTGATTCTTCACACGGTAGAGTTCGGTCTGGCTTCGAATGGTCTGCAGCATCGACTCGAGACTGGACGCAGTGGCTTCCTGCGAGGCGTCGGTGAACTGCGGGATCACGATCGCGGCAAGAATGCCGAGAATGACCACGACGATGAGGATTTCAACGAGGGTGAAGGCGCGTTTGGCGCCCCGACGGATACGTGCTTGCATGTGGCATACTCCTTAGAAACTACTGTCCAGCGTGAACGAACGGAACTGGACGAGCCACCGAGGCATCGTCCCCTCCAAAGGTCGCACCAGCCTTTCGACCAGGGCGACTGACTCCCTCCCAGACGCCGCCCCCTCCGGTGGCATCTGGTCGGCATCGTCTTGCGACGACATCATCAACTCACGATTCATATCGACGATCTGCAAGCCTTGATGAACCATTCGAGCAATTCACTCGCTCAACGCACCGGCGCAGTCGACAAAGTTGCCGCACTCCACGCAGGCAGTACGTCACAATCATGCCGCCAGGCGCCGCTCGAACAGCAGACCCAACCGATAACCGGCGCCGATCGGCTGACATCGGACAACCACAGCCCGCCTGGCAACACGCGCTGAATCCTCGAAGCCGATCGTCACGATCGTCCCCGGCATCAACGCAGCATCGCATGTCACACCGACACTGTCACTGCTGGCATCCGCCATATGCATCGGGATGATGCGGCCGAAGTCGTTGCCGCCAACAACAAATGCTGTCGCATCACCAAAAGCATCCACGCGATCTTCACGTCTGCGGTCAAACGCAAATGGACCCTCCACGAAATCATCCATATCCACATCGCGCAGGTCCGGAGTCAGTGTCGCTTCCATAGTCTTGATTCCTATATCAGGCGCAGCGCCCGATGGGACGCCGTCTCTGCTCTGGTCGGCTGAATATCACCGTCGCTTGAGGCAGGATGGTGTTCGATTTTATGGGAGTCGTCGCTGCCTCGCGTCGTTCAGCGACGATGCGCGGCTTGTATCAGCGGGCTAGGATGACGCCAAAAAGGGAACCATCCGTGCTGCGCATCCAACGATTTCAAGCCATCCGACCACGACCATCCCTCGAAGCCCGCGTCGCTTCCGTCCCATATGACGTCGTCGACACCGATGAAGCCAGGCGACTGGCTGAAGGAAAGCCCGATAGCTTTCTTCATGTCGTTCGATCAGAGATCGATCTGGAAGAAGGGGCCGACCCCTATTCGCCACGTGTGTATGCAAAGGCCCGTGAGAACTTTCAGCGCCTCATCGCAGATGGCATCCTCTTCCGCGATGAGGAATCAGCCATCTACCTCTATCGACAGGTCTGGCGCCACCACAGCCAGATCGGCGTCGTCTGCTGTTCGCACGTCGGCGACTACGAGAACGGCCTCATCAAGCGACACGAAAAAACCCGGCCAGCCAAGGAAGATGATCGCACTCGTCATGTGCTTGCGATCAATGCCAATGCAGGGCCAGTGTTTCTTGCCTACCGCGATGATCCCACGATCAATCACATGGTGGGGGGCGATATCAACGCGCGGCCGCTCTATCACTTCGTCGCAGATGATGGCGTGACACACACGATCTGGAAAGCACACGACGCACAGGCATATCAGCGCGCGTTCGCGCAGTTGCCCTGTTCTTATGTTGCGGATGGTCATCACAGGGCTGCCAGTGCTGCCCGCGCCGCTGCGCAACGCAAGAGCGAGAATCTCGATCACACCGGCAACGAAGAATACAACTGGTTTCTCACCGCGCTCTTCCCTGCAAGTCAGCTGACCATCCTACCATACAACCGCATCGTCCGCGACCTCAATGGTCTGGACGCGGAGGCGTTCCTCGATCAACTGCGCACTGTCGCAACGGTGAGCGATGGTGGACGCGAACCACAACAGCCGGGCAGCTTCTGTCTACATCTTGATGGAAAGTGGCTGACCTGTAGCATTGATCCAGAGTCCATCGATCACGCTGATCCGATTGCGTCGCTTGATGTCGCTTTGCTGCACGATCGCATCCTTGAACCCATCCTTGCAATTGGAGATGAGCGTACCGATGACCGCGTCGACTTCGTGGGCGGGATGCGCGGCGTCGATCACCTCGAACGCCTTGTCGCCAACGGCAAAGCAGCCCTGGCCATCTCCATGCACGCGACCACGATCGAACAACTTCTGAGTGTTGCGGATGCAGGGCTGATCATGCCGCCCAAATCAACCTGGTTCGAGCCGAAACTGCGCAGCGGCCTGCTGGTGCATGCGCTGGATTGACCGGTT
Source organism: Phycisphaerales bacterium (assembly GCA_051004555.1). GTDB lineage: Bacteria > Planctomycetota > Phycisphaerae > Phycisphaerales > SM1A02 > JBPCKF01. The sequence goes on from JBPCKF010000013.1 coordinate 5,865, forward strand.
GATGGAACAACAACACCCCGGAGAGGATTCGAACCTCTGACCTGCGGTTTAGAAGACCGCTGCTCTATCCACTGAGCTACCGGGGCAGTGTGCGAAATCGTAGGGCTGTATGCGCTCGGCTTCGCGGCACACCGGCTCGGCACCGGCGTTTGCAACAAGTTGATCGAAGAGACACATTCCTGTGCGGCTGGTTGGAAACCCTGCGTGCCTCACGCTATCCTGCCGCACCATGATGGAAACCACCTTGATCATTCTCAAACCCGATGCGGTGCAGCGTGGCCTTATGGGCCGAATCGTCACCCGCTTCGAGGAAAAGGGTCTGCAGATCGTCGGCTGCAAGCTGATGATGATTTCGCAGGAACTGGCCGCCCAGCATTATCACGCCCACCAGTCCAAGCCATTCTACGACGGCCTGGTGCGGTTCATGACCATCGCGCCGGTTCTGGTTCTGGCTGTGCATGGGCGGGGAGCGATCGGCATCTGCCGCAAGATGATGGGGGCCACATTCGGCTCGAACGCGGAGCCGGGCACCATTCGGGGCGACTTTGGGGTGTCCAACTCCTTCAACCTCATCCACGGCTCCGATTCAACAGATGCAGCTGCCAAGGAACTCGATCTCTTCTTCTCGGAGGGCGAGGTCATCATGGCTGATCGGGCGATCGAGGGCTGGGTGTACGACCTCTCGGGCGGTCAACCGGAATAGGATGCAGCCACAGACTCGGTGTCCGGTATTAAGACGTAGCCAAGCGAACGGTGAGTCTTGTGACGGAAATCCACCGTTTTTGCCGAAATATGAGATGCAACGCGTCTCAGTTGCCTGTATACTGGCCTTTCCGAAGGTTGTTTTGCCTCTGATTCAACGGTGGGGCAGAAACTTTTCCGAACAAGCAGATTTTGTGGAAGAACTTCCCTCACTTCCCAGTCGTATTCTGGTATTGTGGTTGCCGCTCAGCCGTCGGAACGCGCGGCGATCGGTTCCCAATGTAATGTTCTCAATGACGTTCGAGCAGATGTGATGCCTACAATGATAGCCAAGGACTCTCCACTTCAGCGCATGCGGCAACGGAAGCAGGTCTCGCTTCGCGAGGAATCTCCGCGCGCGGGTGTCCGCAAGAAGGCTGGCCGCAAGGCTGGACTCTCGGCCCGCGATGAGCGATTGCTCCGCAAGATTCTTGCCAAGGAGATGGACTACATCGACTCGCCCGAGTTCTACAAGGACGGGGCTGAGAAGACCATCTATGATGATGCGCCACCCGTACAGCGGCCGGATGTCTCGTGGTATCGCCCGCTCATGGATGATCTGGTTCCCACCAGTTCGCGATCGCTCAAGAATACTGGCAACGTGTTGCTCACTGGCGCTGAAGAGCGCGTGCTCTTCCTGCAGTACAACTACGCGCGTCATCGCGTGCGCGAAATGCAGATCGAGATCGGCACTGGCGAACCCACCCACGATCAGGCCACCGAAGTCCTGCGCTGGAACCGCATCGCTGTGCGCTATCGCGAACAGATCGCGGAAACCAACCTCGCTCTGGTGCTGGCGATGGCCAAGCGCACCCGCATGAGTGAAGTTGATTTCGCAGACCTGGTCTCGGAAGGCAACATGGCTCTCCTGCGCTCGGTTGACAAGTTCGACTGCGGCCGCGGCTTCAAGTTTTCCACCTACGCCTGCCGCGCCATTCTCAAGGCGTTCAGCCGTCAGGGCATGAAGCTGAGCAAGTATCGGCAGCGCTTCCCGACCGATTTCGATCCCGCGCTCGAAAAGAGCAATCATCTCGAAACGCTTCGCCGTGAAAGCGAACTCGAAGCAGCTGATGAAGTGAAGTTTGTTGTGCTCAACAACGAGGCAG
>JBPCKF010000014.1:0-17743 GCA_051004555.1 Phycisphaerales bacterium
AATGCGCTCTTCAAGGTTGAAGGCGATGAACATCGGCTGCTGTTGATCAACGTTTCCACGCTCCTTGCCTGATGGCACCATCCTATCATAAATCCGTCGCGACAGTGTGTTGCTTAGCGGCCTGCTAGGGGCGCGACGGTTGCAAACGCCTCGTCCCAAGTCATTGGGAGGTCGGCAGAATACGAACGTTCTCTGGCATATCCGTGCTTTTCGAGTGCGCAAGGTTTACGTCGTCACAGGCATCGAAACCGACTATCACAGGTATCATCTCGGAGCCTTGGAGTAACTGCTCAGCCCCCTTTGGTGCCTCGACCCTGCTGCGCCGAAGTTCCTCGTTGAGGTGATCGATCTTCAGTCGCAGGCGATTCAATTCAGCAAGCGCCTCAGGGCCCCCCGCCTCGTTGGCGCGAACCCAACCCACTCGTTGACTCTTCTTTATCGCCAGCAGCAGCGCGCTATGACACGGCTGCCCAGCTGTTCAGGATGGTTCCAGTACTTGCAATGATGCGCATCCTCGACCTTCTTCCGGAATGCTGCAAGGCGCTCCCGTGCGGCTGCATCAATCTCCGACTTCCCCGCGGGGATGTTCTCCGGCTTTTCGTGCAGGAATGCGAGCACCGGAACCTCCAGCCGAACTGCAAGGTCGTACTCTCTCTCGGTGTAACTGATGCCGTCTGCATCGGTGGAGCCGTACTTTTCGCCAATCACCAGCACGTAGTAGTCGGATTGCTCGATCACCCGCTCGATCAACGTCCACGCATCGTCGTCGCTGCCGGGAACAACTCCATTCCGGCTGGTATTGCGTCCATCTCAAGCAGGGCTTGAATGACCGCTTGCCGCTCTTCCGCGAGATCGCGGAAAGTGGAACTGACGAAGATTTGGTAGCGCTTGTCCATAACCGGTGACGTCAAGTGTGCCCAATTTCACCGCAGTCTCTACCCCTGCCAATCGCCGGTGAAGACTTCCGTGGCTGGTCCGGTCATGAAGACGCATCCACTGCTCGCTGAGTCCGCAGCACCAGCGCGCCATTCCAGCGTCAGGTCGCCGCCCGGCAGATGTGCAAGAATGCGCCGATCGGTCTTGCCTGTGAGGACGCCTGCCACGCACACAGCCGATGCTCCGGTGCCACACGCCTGTGTCATTCCAGCCCCGCGCTCCCAGGTGCGCATGTGCACTTCATTGCTGCGGACGATCTGCACAAAGTGCACATTCACTCGCCGCGGAAAGATTGCGTACGTCTCGATCCACGGCCCGATGACATGCAGCGGCACTGCTGCGACATCGCTGCAATACAACACCACGTGCGGATTGCCCATTGAGACGCAGGTCATCCCCATCTCAACGCCTGCCCGTTCGATCCAATCTGCAGGCAACCCCGCCAGGCGTTCGCTCAGCATCATCTCTGCATTCTGGCTGATGACAGGCTCATTCATCGACCAGCCAGGCAACTGCACAGGGACAGCGTTGGCCTCGAGCCTCGGCATTCCCATATTGACGGTCGCCTGTTCGAGTCGGTTTGCATCGTCGCACTGAAACTCGATTGCCAGAACACCCGCGCCGGTTGCGATGTACATCGGCTGTGAAGTGCAGTAGCCTCGATCGTGCACGAGCTTTGCGACACATCGGATGCCGTTGCCGCACATTTCCGATTCGCTCCCATCAGCATTGAACATGCGCATCTGCACATGTGCATTGACGCCGGGGGCGGGGGCGGGGCGAGGCTGCTGCACAACAATCAGGCCATCACTGCCGATGCCGGCATGTCGATCGCTCATACGTCGCGCCAGCTCAGGCAGATCCTGGCGCTGCGCCAGTTGTGGGTGCGCAATCGCATCCAGATAAACGTAATCGTTGCCGATGCCGTGCATTTTGATGAATGGGATCGTCGTTGTCATCATCATTACTGTCGCGCAGCTGATTGTGAATGGAGACTGAAAGGCGCTTGCGCATCCTGCGCCGGCTGCTGCTGCATGGCCCGCGAATCGTAGATGGCGAACGCTGTCATCGCCAAGAGAAGAATCGCCGAGACGAGTTTGATGCGACCAACAACCCGATCGATCGCAAGCCGGTGCAGCGGTTGACCCACAAGGCCGGCAAGGTACTCCTGCCGCGACTTGATCGAGCCGTGCCGCCAACTGCGCTGCTTGCGCCGGATGCCACTGCTGCTGCCGATCGATCCCAGTGCGTGTATGACGGTGCGTGCAGCAACATCAGTCACGAGGGCGGCCCCTTCACCATTCTTCGGCTGTTCCCGGTGCATGCCGCTCAGATGCTGGACCGCAAATGTATCAGCCTGGCGTTCGAACCTGCGGCTGACCCATCCGAACAGCACAAACGCGGTGACAGCAATCGCGACCATTGCGACAACTTCGATCCACTGATACATCGCCTGATCAATCTGCCAGCGCGAATCGACTGCGCGAAATGTAAGATCAAACGCAACACTGGGAATGGTGATGATCGCCAGCATGGCTGCCACCAGCCAGGGAATGTGGCGACGCCTTGCGTGGCCGATCTCATGGGCCATCACCGCTTCAACTTCATCGGTTTCGAGCATGTTCACCAGCGCATCGGTGAGCAGGACATAACGAAAGCGCGCCACCAGACCCATGACCGCAGCATTCATCATGGCTCCGCCCGTCTTCCACAACAACAGTTCGCGCACGCCCACACCATGCTGCGTGCATACCTGCACCAGTCGATCGCGCAGCGGTCCGGCTGGCACAGGTTCGAGTGTGAGTGTGAATCGCGCAAGCAGCGGCGCAAAGAAAAACACCGAGGCAGCTCCCACCAGCGTCAACACGCCTGCGAGCAACGACGTGTCTCCCAGCCACAGGTTGACAAGATCACTGATGAGAATGATCAGCAGCACCGGCAGCAGAATGAAAAGCATCTGCACGCGCACCTGATTCATGATCGAGGCACCGCGACTGGGCATGGGTGGCTGAATGAGTTCTCCTGCATCAAGGTCAGCCAGCATCGCACTTCCACGCAAGCGCCGCAGCAGCGGCTCGTGAATCACCCACGTCACGACAATTGCAGCCAGCGCGGGGACCACCATGATCGCAAACTCAAGAAAAACAACATGCCTCGCGCCGAACAGCATTGCCACCGTTTGCGGCCAACCGAGACACAGTGTGAATGCTGCATGCACGACGACGATCGAGAGATGCGCACCCGGAAGCGCGCGTTCAGCCCGGGCAATCGCGCGAACCGCATCAGACCCACCCGTGCCCAATGCTCGCAGCGCCTGCATCGTCAAAAGCAGTTGGGCACCCAGCACACAGAGAAGCGCGCCCAGATAGATGAACGTCGTCCGCCATCCGACCAGCCCGTCGATGTTGACCAAGTCGAGCTGATAGCCACGATCAGCCGCGTGGGCCATGCCGACGATCACGATGATGAACACGTGCATCATGAGTTGTCACAATAGGTGTGATGATCTGCCTGATGCACAAGCGATCCCTTCATGATTGCATAGCGGCAATCCCCCCACGCGACATCGTTCAAGCTGCATCTGATTTCTGAAGATGCCGCCCTTTCATGCGATCAGGCACAACGCTGAAGGCTCACCTCAGCCATGCTTCAGCCTCACAGAAGGGTTGCCCACAACGGTCGCGCCTGATTCGACATCGCGAATCACAATCGCACCTGCCCCGACCACTGCGGTTTCGCCGATACGGATTTCCGGCAGAACCACCGCCCCCAGGCCTATCAGTGTGTGACTTCCGATGTGAACACCACCACCAATGATGGCGCCCGGAGCGATATGGCTCGAGTGGCCGATGTTGCAATCATGTTCAATCACCGCAGCCGTGTTGATGATGCAGCCATTTCCGACGCGCGCACCAGCATTGACAACTGCGCGTGGCAGAACGCAGGTGCCTTGGCCAATAGCGGCTGAGCCTGACACCAGCGCTGAGCGATCAACCACACGCTGCCAGCGCGACGCATCGTCAAACGCGGTCAACCAGGCTGCTCGCAAACGGTTACATCCCACTGCTGCGTGCACTTTGAGCGATGGCTGTTGCTTCAGCAACTCTGCAGCATCAGAAATGGCACCCAGGTACGGACAGTTGTACAGGTCGCTCAATCGGGAACCACTGCTGAGCTTGGTGTCGTCATCAAAGAACCCTGCAAGTGCCAGGCCGCAACTGATCGCGGATTCAGCCACGACCGCAGCATGTCCGCCGCCGCCCAGCAGAATGACGCCACTGCGATCAACTGGCATTGCGCATGTCCTCGCGGGTGAACGACGAAGGGACAGGCGTGTGCCGCGGCGCATCAGCAGCATTAGAAACAGCAGCAGACTGCGGCGCGCTCGCATTTTCTGCACGTACTGCCCGATGGCGCTCTGCTGTTGCGCGATCCCATGACGCATGTTGTTGCGAAATCTCAAGCTCGGAAAATCGCGAGCGACACTGATAACAGATTAATCGCTCACGCCTGAAAATCAGCGACGCGACATCGAGGATCAGCACCGCGACCAGCACGATGTATAGAACCGGATGGCGATTGGCGACGCCGGTAATGCCGACGATCGCACCTGCGAATGCCAGCATCACCACAAAGGCTGTCAACTGTGGAAACGAACGGTGTCGATAGAGTTCCCGACAACTGCACACAATACAGCTGCGCAGTCGCCCTGCATCATCGACAGCCCTATCCCAGTTCAGAAAGACGTCGCGCCCGGTGTCCAGCGTCTGCACGCGCGTCGGGCGCTCGCTCACCGCGACCTGCACGCGGCCGATCCGTTCGCTGCCAGGCTCACACACTTCAATCAACATGCCCGCGATTCTAGACTAAGTCTAACAGTTAAGACCGTGCCGGAAGAACAGGTGAATCTCGTCTCCCGCTTGGGACGCCGACACCATACGATCTTCCGCGAAATGGTCGTTGGGCCTTCCCAATGCAACACATCGCCAATCAACTGTGTTTCTTTTGGTTCACGAAAAGAATAATCTTATTATCCGCTCGAGGAGTGACGACGCCGCGGGCGAGCGCTTCCCAGCCAGCATAGCCCCATAGCTCGGCCAGTTGGTGGCGTGAGTAGGATCGCCCGCGCTCGACTTGAGCAAACGAGATGGGCATGTCGCGAACCCTTTGTAAGGGCTACCAGTGATCAGTCTGAATCCGTCGAACGACGTCGAGGTCACCCAACAGGCGATCTGGTCGCCCGTCAATACCCTTGATATGCGTTCGCTTCGCTGTGGCCGCATTGCCGCGTCGCGGAAAAGTCGGGGTGACTGGCACTCGTTTGAACCGATCGCCACGATGGTCGAACGGTACGTGGACGCGTTCACGGCGTCAATGCCGCCTTACGTGCGTGAGTTAGCGGATATCGTGCGGAAGTCGGCGTGACGAAGGTTGCGGCCAACTCACTTGCGTCGACGTGAGGTAGCAACGATCGATGCCAGACGCGCTCTGCTGAGGACAGCGATTTTGATCGCGACGGAGTTCGTTCGGTGAAGCGATCCCGATGACGAATGTCCCCGATGTCCCCGGTCTTTGTCCCCGGGGTCATGGAGAATGTCCCCGGTCTCTTGCACCGCGACCATCGATGATGACCCCCCTTCGTTTGCGGGTTCGAATGCCATTCGCAACTGGCCTCACGTCTCCCGATGCGACCGGTCAACGCGGATGAGAGGCGGCTGCGGCGGGCCAAACCGGATGCGCACACGGGGTTCTTCGCGAGACCGGGGTTCGGTTGCGACGTACTCGACGTGCTCGATCTCTCGCCCGTTGTCCAGCGCTTGCTTGAACTGCGCCGAGACGTTCGTCGAATAGTGCTTCCATGCATCGCTCGTGTCCAAGTCCCCCGCGAGAATGCGGTGCATGAGAACTGCAGGAATCTCGATCTCATCGGGCATGGTTAAGCCTCCCCCCCGGGTGACTACCTGGCCACCGCGCAGTCTCGCGCGGGACGCTGGGAGCGCGGCGTTCGGTTGCGGATCGTACTCCCAGCATTCACGCCGCGACACATATTCGACGCGGTTGAGCTTGAGGTATTGCTCAAGGCGATGAACGTGATCATCGGTGAACGATGCCCTCGGATCAGGGTTTGGAAACACGGTTACATCTGCAAGACGACGATGCTGAGCGCCGGGATAACTGATTTGGTCTCGGAACAGGGCGACCGCAACGGCGCTGATCAAGTACGACCGATTGACCCGAACTCGAGGACCGCACATGTTGAACGTGTGAACTGGCCCAGAGCGCTTCCGGGGTTTGCGCGGTGGCCACGATCCAGCGTTGTTGTACCGCGTGATAGGATGCGCATCGTCATGTAGGAGGGCTGAATAGACCGCCTGCTTCAGCGTCACAGCGCCACACCCGATCGGGTCGATGTACGCGAGCCCCTCGTCAGCACCAATCACGAGCACGAGGGGTTCGTAAGCGCCGCCTTGATGATGTCGCTGGTTGGCTTGCCTCGCCTTGGTCCGGATCGCTCGATAGATCGGATGATCCTCGGGATGCTCCGGGGTGTTGAAGATCAGCCCAGAGGTCGAGACGATTGATCCACGTGCTCGCCCTTCGACGATGACCTTGAAGTTTCGATCGCCGTCGAGGGCCAATGTCGGCCGATCTCCAGATCCAACCGCCTCGATGAAGCCCTCCCAATCGGGCGTCTGCGTGACACTCTTCCATTCGTGCTCCAACGGCGGCACCACCGCTGCATCCCGATTGATCGCCTCCAGCCTGAGGTTCAAATGAGTGCCGGGAAGATGTTCGATAGTTTGCTGGCGGACCCAATCGATGAACCTGTACAAGCGCTCTTGATTCTCGCCTTGAGGAGGCGTGATCCAAGCACACTCGATGAACATTTGGCTCTCGCCCGGCCTGCCGATCACGATGTCCGGCGCGCCGGGGTGCGGCTCATGCTCAACCGAGGGTAAGGCCGCCAGAACAGCGTCAAGAACGACCAGTTCCCACAGATCGGGGCACGGATCGTCGCGCTGCAGACGCCGGCGGAGCTCAGCCAACGGGATTCCCATGCGTTCTTCGCAATCGTCGAGCAATGCCCTCGCTTGTCGCTCGCTGATCATTCGTGATCGTAGTCACAAGAACGGCGAAATCGGGTATGCCGGAGTATGAGATCGAGCGTCTATCGCCGGCCGTATCGAAAGATGTCAGCCGGAGACGGGAGGACGATCACCGCGGGGGTGTTCGCTGCAAGTGTGTCACGAATCCGCATCGGTGGTATCGGATTCAACCCGAACATCTCATCCAACTCGCTCTCGATTCGGCGGAGCACAACATCTCCCCCGCTCCGCCGACGAAGGGCTGAAACTGCTCGAACGATTGCACGGTCAGCGACCGGTGGCTGCATCAGCTCGAATGCGGATAGCATGAAGACCTTCGAGATTCCATAGACAGACTCGATGGACATCCCCTCGTGTGCGAGTTCGTCAAGAAGAAGCGTGATCTCATCTCCCCCCGCGTCGTCTCGGCACTTGGCGATCGCATGTCGAACGATCTTCACATCCAAGGGCACAAACTCAAGCTTCATGGCCAGTTGGTTTAGTGCCATCTCCACATAGTTGTCTTCGCTGAGAACCCCTTGTTTCGCAAGGAAGTTTGCGACGTAGGCGGTTGGGATCACAGGAGCAATTCGCCGAAAGTCTCCATACTGAGCAAGCGTCCGTTCGTCGGCCCACAGCGCGCCATTCATCGACTCAGCGATCGCCAGCGACTCCGCCGCGGGCTTCCCGAACAGCAGCGACATCTCCTCGCGCAGATCAGGGTGATGCTTGGCCAATGGAAAACCCGATACGACACGGCAGGTACTCTCAATTCGCGCAAGCATCGCTTCGTATCGCTGCTTCGCCTCAGCAATCGCATCCTCCGATGGTTCTACGATCGCGATCTTCCCGCTGTCGTAGACGATGGTACTTCCCGCGGAACCGTGCGGTCCAAAGAGGCGATCCCGGGTGCCGACGAGATTGGCTAACGTGCCCTCAGAGATCACAAGTTCGTTTGGGCAATGCTCAAGCAGTCTCGTCTCATTGATGAGATAGAGCGTGCAGAGTGTCGTCTCATCGACGACCAATGCCGGTGTGAGGCTGAGAAGCCGCTGTGCCCTCGCCTGATCTACGGCAGTGCCGATTGAAGTGCGTCGGCGGATCCGTTGTGAGGCCAAGTGCTGAAGCGACTCCAGGAGCGTCCGCTCAAACACCCTTACGAAGAAATGTACTGGAAGGCAGTCTGTTGTGGCATAGGTGCGGTCGGCATTCTCGACGTGCTCACGATGAACCCGCAGCTCCTCCAGAATCGGTGCGGGGTCGAACTCGCCGGTTTCCGGGTCAATGACCCGCTGGCCACGAATCGCCTGAGAAGTGGGGAATCGACTACCGAACTCCTCAAGGCATCTTCGAGCGCGATAGAGCCGCTTGTCGAGAATCTGGATGACTCTGAGCTTTCGGTCACCAGCAATCAAGATGTCATCGCCGACCTGTGCGTCTGATCCGGACTTCGCGAGCGAGTCTTCGGCACTTATCTCTTGACGAAAGAGATCGGGCTCAGGCGGTACGTCTGTTTCGATGATTCGCCACTCGGATCGGCCCTCTTCATCGACATAGCAAAACGCGACATCGTTGCCGACGGTTGTTGGCGATGTGAACGGTGTCCCCTTCGCCAGCATGGCGGTCATGATCAGCGTGACGTGCGCTTCTTCATGACTGGGGAACCGACGGAACAGTCGATAGGCATAGTCGATCGCCTGAGCTGACTCGCCAAAGTGCTGCAACAACGACACGGCCGCTCTTCCGGTTTCGACATCTACATCATCGACAGATGGAAGCAATGCAGGGTCCGCTGTAACGAGTTCGGGTCGATTGAGTCGGGCTCCGGCCATTGATAGCCAAAGCCGAATCTGATCCGGCTGCGCACCTTCCGGCGGGTCGTCCAACATGGACTGCATCTCGTGGATCGCCTCGATTGTGCCATTTAGGTACTCCAAGACCTGAAGTTCGAGATCGAACAACGTGAGATCGAAGTAGCCGTTATCCCGATACGCCTTCGCAAACGTCCGGATGAACTCGTACTCCTTAAGCGTCATTGCACACTGAATGAGCGGGTATCGCAGCCGACTTGGCATTGTCGGCGGAGCGATGTCGCGCAGAATTGCGAAGGCACCTTCAGTGTCGCCCGCAGCCCTCAGCTCTTCGACAAGCATGTACTTAGTCGCGACATGATCATCTTCTGACAGATGCGTCATTGCCTCATTGAGGAACTCTCGGGCACGGGACGGTTCATCACCGATGCGGGCGATATGCGCTCTCAATGAAAGCGCCAACGCCGTCGGCATCTGATTGGCGTGCCTTTCGAGAACTTCTTGCGCATTGTCCAGAGAGCCCAGTTGGCAGTGCGTGACAACGAGTCGTTCGAGAACACCTACTTGCTCGTCATCGAGCGAACCGACTTCTGGGATTGGCACCTTCTCAAGGATTTCGATCAGGCGGCGACAGTCGTCCTTCTTCGGCAAATCAACGAGCGTCGCACCGATGGCGATCGCTAGGCCCGCCGTGGGCGAAGCATCGAACCGGGCGCGCAGGAGGGCGACTGCTTCATCTCGGCGTCCCTGTAGGTCGAGCAATCTCGAATACGCCTTCAGGACTTGTTCGTCTTGAGTGTCCCGGTCAAGGCATCGCTGCAGGTCGGCGAAGGCAAGCTCATTCTGTCCAAGGAACATATACGCGACCGCGCGGTTGTAGAATACTTCTGTGGCTCGCTTCGAGGGGAGTCGTGTGCCGAATTCACCAACGACTGCGGTCAGGAGAGTTATGGCTTCTCCAAGTCGACCGGCCCGATCTGAAAATGATGCATCGGCAAGCACAAGTCGACCGGTCCTTGCCTCAGTTTGAATCAGAACGTTGGCAAGCGAGAGCCGCGTGTCGACTGAGGCCTCAATCTCGATCGCTGCACGTGCATATTCCATTGCGCGATCAAGCTCGCCGTCATGACAAGCACGACCCGTGAGCGCGTGTAGCACCGCCGTGTTCCGCATGAGCTGCGCAGACACTTCCAACTCAAGATCAGCCGCCGCTTGATCCGGCGGTGCCGCACGAATCGAGACTTCCATCAGCACAGGATTGTTGGGGTGTTTCGCCCGCGCCTCGGTAACTTGTGCAAAGGCCTCTTGCCGCGACCCCACACAGATCATGCCGGCCGCAGCGAGCGCAATCGCTTCCGGCTCGTCGGGCTGGTAGTCTCGTGCTTCGATGAAAAATGGGGCGGCCTTCTCGAATTCACCGGCGGTATTGTGCGCATGTCCAAAATTCGCCAGTACTCGAAACTTCTGCCGATCCGGGAGACGGCACCACATGCGGGACTTCAGGCGAGTGAGCCGATCCAGAACGATCTCTATCTCGAACTCCTTCAGCAGCTGTTTCGCCGCGTCAATCTCCGCATCGACCGTTTCTGCACTCAGCGAATCCAAGACAACGTCAAGTTTGCCTTCGATCGTTCCAATGGAGTTGAGCACATCATGTGTGCATTGGGCGAGTTGGGCGATATCAACTCCCGCTTTGGCCGCGTACTCCGTCGCGAGTTTGCTCTGCAGCAGAACATCTTGGATGTCTTCCTTCGTGGCTTTGCGAAGGTCTTTGATCTGCCCATCATCCGCTCGCGATGCGATCTTTCGGATTAGATTCACAGGAAATCGAAGTTCGACAGGTAGATCATCGCCCCATTCCTCATACAAGGAATCGAGGAGACTGAGAAGCGCGTCTTTGAGATCGACCTTCTGTGGCATTGCTATCGATTCTACGCGACTTTACCACGTCGATGATGGCTCGGGTGAAGGATCGGCGAGCCGGTAGTGTCCGGGCCACGGTGTTCGGACGAACTCCACCAAGTCACGTTCACGAAGATCAGCCAAATCGCGCTTCGCCGTCTTAGGTGAGCAGCGGAAGTGTTTCTCGATGTCGCACCGACGAACCTCAGATGAGCTGCGAAGTCGTTCGAGAATCCACTGTTGGCGCTCGTTCCACTCGTGCTCGTCAGCCGCCTCGTGCAGTGAGATGGTCCCTGCATCGCCAGCAACCGAAGAACTCCCTGCAGATTCGTCGTCCTCGGCTCGAACTTCAATCCAGTCATTCAATCGGTACCCAGGCCCGCCGCTCACGATCACATCTCGATTGCCGCACTCCACATTCACCTGCTCGCGCAGCGCCTTGGTGATGCGCTTGCGAAGGCCACGAATGCACTGTGAGACGGTGTTCTGAGTGATTCGACGCCCCAACGTCGATGCGATCTGCTGGCCGCTGTAGGGGCGCGGCGTTCCCGCAGCATTCGTTTCGCAGAGCAGTTGCAGAATGGGCCAGGCATAGCCGCGTTCCGTTCGCTCGACGATGATCACGCAGCAGAGCGATGCTGCATCGGCCGACAACATCAGTCGACCACCAGTGAACGGCCGCACGGCACCCGCGCGTTTGATCTCGATGTGCGACCCGTTCTTGCTGCGCGCGTTCGATCCGGGATCTCGCTCGAGTGCCTCACGAATTGCCCTGTCCAAGCAGCCTCCATCAAAAGGCTTGTTGACAAAATCAGTCGCCCCGAGCTTCATCTGTTTCACGCCGAGGTCCGGGCCGTCGCTGCCATGCGCGGTCATGACGATCACCGGCAATCCCTTCGTCGTGGGCTGACGGCGCATCTCAGCGAGCAGATTCTCGCCGTTCTCCGGTCGCGCGAACGTCGCCTCATCGCGCACCGGTATCTCCAGATCGAGAAGGATGTAGTCGAACTCGGATTGGTTCAGGAGAGCCCGCGCGGCTGTCTGGCTGCCCGCCACGTCAAACTCGTGCCCCATCGACACAACGATGTCGCCGACCGACTCGCGGATGGCCACATCGTCCTCCACAATGAGCGCCCGAATCGTCATGGAAGATCGGTCTCCTCCATGTCCAACGGGATTCTGACGGTAATCGTGGTGCCCTGACCCAGTACGCTCTCGATCTCGATCGATCCGCCATGCGCAGCCAGAGAGCGGCGCGCAATCGGCAGACCGAATCCGGTGCCGCGGTTCTTCTTGCTGGTTCGGCCCGGCACGAACTCCTGCAACTGGCGAAGGTCTTCGGGTTCAAGTCCCTGCCCGGAATCGGCGACGACGACGACGGCCGCATTTCGTTCAACGCTCGCACAAACCGTGACGGTGCCGCGAATTCCGTCACCGGGCTCGATCGCTTCATAGGCATTTTTCAGAACATTGGCGAACGCCATCACGATCTGGTGGCGCACAACGACGACCGTGGTTGATTCAGGAACATCACACTCGTACTCGACCCCGGCGGCAAGAGAATCCTCCACGGCATCCTTGGCCAACCGATGCGCGTCCGCGATGAGCGTTGCCAACCGTTCGCGCCGTCGATCGGTGGATAGTGGTCGGGCATACTCACTCATGTCGCGCAAGAGCCGTTCCAGAAAGAGGATTCGTTCGACCATTGCATCGGCTGCGCCAACTGCTCGCGCCTGATCTGGCTCTTGCGTACCGAGCGCGTTCTGCAGCGCATCGGCTTTCAACTTCAGCGAGGTCATGACGCCGCCAAGATTGTGAGCCGTCATTCCGACCACCACATCGGCGAACCGCTCCGCCATCGTCTGAGCCCGCTCGGCGGCGAGGGTTCCATGCAGCCGCTCGATGGCGGCATACTCGGCTCGGATGTGGTCGACTTGCTGTTGTTCCCGCTCGCTCTTCTTCTGGCTTCGCCGACGCCGCGCCAGACTGCGTTCGGCGGCACTACGAACGAAGGCGTTGCTGTCCTCAAGAAGAACCGACCCGAGCCGCGCAAACGTTGCATCATCAACAAGATGAAGAAGCGAGGCTATGGCCTGCCGCACCTCGGGCTTGGCATCGTCGGCGAGTACAACAACGACGGGCACGACCCAACCCGGAACCAACTCACTTCTCAGGTGATCGGCGAGTGAACGCGCCAGTTCACGGCGCGCAGGCCAAGGCATTGATGACGAGTCCGTCATCAGCGCATCCAGCGTTGCCCGTGGTTCGGAGAGTCCATCAACCCGCATCATCTGTTCAAAAGGCGTATCGTCGCCGTCTCTCCTTAAATGCATTCTCGCCACCTTCGAGGAGTGTGACGATTTCCTCCTTGCACGCATCCACATCGCCCTCGGTCGCGACCCTCGCACTCGCCCCGTTGGATTGGAGCACGAATATGCGCTCCGCATCGCCGAGTACCGGAATGTTCGGATTGTGGGTCACAAAGATCAGTTGCCTCCGCGACTTGGTCTGGCGGATGCTGTCGACCACACACTCGAAGATGAACCGGTTGTCGAGGTTGTCCTCGGGCTGATCGACCAGCAGCGGGTTGTCGCTGTCCATGAGTAGGATCGGCAGGATGGTGGTGCATTTCTGGCCGGTCGAGAGCGTCGTTGAGTCCTTGTATTCATCACCATCACGGAGCTCAATCCGGGGCAGGTCAAGCAGATCCACCGATTCGAGCGCGAGTAGAACGGGCGAGTCGGCCAGGGCTGCGATGACGCGGTCCGCCTGTTCAGCGTTGAGTTCGGCATCATCGATCAGACGATCCCGATTCCGATGCTGCATAACCGAGACCAGGTCTGCAGGCCAGAAGGCGTAGGTCAACTTTTGGGCCACGATGTTGTGCTTCAATCGTGCGCCCCGCAGCGCTTCGATGAGCGTGTCCAGGTACGGCCTGGGGTTGCCCGATTGGGTGAGCGAAACGCGAATGGCGGGTTCCAGTGAATCGTTGATGCGGCGGACGATGGCCTGGCGAATCTCGAATCGCTGATCCCGAAGCTCGGAGAGCCGCTGGGCGTATCGCTCTCGCTCCGCGATGAGATTGGTGCGGCGTTCCATCAACTCTTCGCGCTGGCGCTCCTTGGCGAGAAGGTCGTTGCGGATGCGCTCCAGCCTGCTTCGTTCGGCGGCGTGAGTTCGCGCCGCCTCATGTTTCTCGATGAGCGACTGGAACGCGAGTTCCTGTTGACTGTGGGCCGTAGTGAGATCATCGCCGAGGTGCTCGACCGTTTTCGCGAGCCGATCGACGCGCCCGATCGCTTCCTCGAGCAACGTGTCGATCTCGATCGATGTCTCGTGCAACGCAGTAGCGAGACCATTCATGATCTCACCGTTCGGCCCCACCTGAACATCCGCTGGAAAGAGCGATGACGTGCGCGCTGCCAGCTGCCCCGCGCTGTCTTCGAGTCTCTGTCGTTCCTGTGCGATCGCTTGGCGCACGCCATCGAGCGCTCGCTTCTCACGGTCACGAAGCGCTTTGAGGGCGTGAGCCTTGTTGACCGGCTCGTCCGCATCCCCCGCACTCTTGGCGTAGCCCTTCAGTTTCTCGATGATCTCCGGCAATGCCCCGAGTTCCTCCGTCAACGCTGCGATCTGTTTGCGGAGCGGGAGAAGTTGACCGGCATTGGTCGCCAGAGACTGTTCGACGCCTGCGATCTCGTTCGCCACATCCTGCAACTGATCGCGCTCGAAGTTGTCGATCAGAGCCAACTGCGATGAAGGATCATCCGCGATCGTCTCAACTTCGTTCTGGCTGTAGATGTCGGCGCGGAAGAGGCGGCCAGTTCCCAGACGAATGTCGGTGGGCGAGCCATCCATGTTCAGCACCATCGGCTGCTCGCCGACCGATCGGGTGATGCGATATCGAAGGCCATCCTTGGTCTGGATGTCGAGTTCGACGCGCCCGCCACCCAGGTTCTGCTCGATGAGCGAGTCGACGCGGCGTCGCCCGGCGGAGTCACTTTGCTGATCGGGCAACGCATCAAGCGCGAACCGGACAAGTTCCAGTAGCGTCGTCTTTCCGGTCCCGCGCGCACCGATCAGGCAGTTCAATCCACGAGCGCACTGGATGCGGGTACCATCGTGGAAACCACCGACGACCGTGATGGAATCAAGTCGGTGTGCTGCGGAAGCGACCGTCTCCGAGCGTCGCGCGGGCTTGATGGTGGATTGCGGGCTGGCGACGACCTGAGCATCGTTTGACATGCGTACATATTAGGGTATTGATAGGCATACGTCAAGCTCGGCGGATGCCCGTGAAGAGGGGGATCCCCCATTGATTGGGTAGACCACTCAACCAATCGGAGGGAGAGCAGGTGGCTCCACGTCCGAGTCGGCCACAAGGTTCCTGCAGAAAACATTCACTTGCTCAAAGATGCAAGTCCGAACCAATGCTGAGGGTACAGAAACGATTCGAGGCTGTGCCTGCTCTTATGCCGATTGGGGAAGGTGAGGCGATCAGCCGACGTCTTCGCGTTCAAGATGACGAACGACGGAACATCGAACGCAGCAGCCGCATGCGATCCACCAGCATTGGTCCCAAGGTAGAAGTCGGCGACTGAAAAAATGGCAAGAAACCTCCTCGGATCGAGATTCTCAAGAACCACACAATCGTCAAGGATCGCATCCGGAAGCCATCGCCGTTGCTGCTCGGAACGCAGAACCGCAACTTCCTCGTAGGCCGATGGAGATGTAAGAGCCAATTGAACTGGCGTCGCAATCTCTCGGATCGCATGCACCCACTTCTGCCAAGGCTTCGTCGAAAAACTCTCGTGTGCCTCATCTGTAATCGAACCCCGACAAATCAAAACGACTGGTCGATTGCGCGGCAGGGAACGCCGAATTTTCCATGCCCACGCGAGTTCCTCGTCCGAGAGGTGAACCTCTGGCCTCGGGTATGGGTCCGTTTGAAGACGAAAAAACCGCTCGAGTTTCTGGACGACATGCCCGAATCCCGCGAGGCAGCCATTCAGGCCGACACGCTTGTCATTCTGGAACCCCGCCACGTCAGGATTGTGCCGAAAGACGTGCATCGTGCTGCGATGCCTCACGACGCGAACCCTACAGGTATATCTGTGAGCCAGCTTTCTTGGGAGAGTTGACGTACAGAGGCAGTCGCCGAGATGTGACAACGCGTAGAAGCCAAGAACGATCTCCCCATCGTGCAGCTCGTGAATCGATTCGAACGCTCGGCCATCACTATCGCCAGCCGTGGCCTCGTACTGCTGAAGATATCCAACCGGATCAGGTTCTATCACGGTTGTCATCATGTGTGCCAAACGCGAGGTAACCTCGGCTACAGCGGCAGCAGTATCCGTTGCAGTGGTGAGTGGCTGAAGTGCTGTCACCCAATCACCTCACTCGTGGTAGGAGCCGAAAGCACGCCTATACGGGTCAGTACGGAGATGACCTTCGAAGAATCAGAAAGTTCTTCAAACGTCAGCTGGCGGTCGAGACATGCCGCAAGGTACTCCCGCCTCCGTGACGGTTCCACGCTGCGAACGCGAAGGCAGCATAGGTTTGGGTCTGCCAATGACTCGACAATCGCACCGCTTCCTGAAAACCAGCCGCGGCCACATGCGATGGTGGGCGTGCCGTACAGGGCAGCCCGGAAGAGCATGTTGCTGTTGACCCCAACGACTAGCGCCGCTTGGGAGAGAAGCCAATCATTCACTGCTTCGTTGTCGCCGTGGAACGTCCTACGCAAGACGAGGTGATGCCCGGCGGAGAAGTCAGGGACTCCCAGGTCCAGATCCCTGTCCAGCGGGTGTGGCTTGATCACCACAAAGTACCGATGGGCTGCCAGGGCGAGTACCCGCCGCCCAAGCACGCCGAAATCGTGAACTTCAGAATCAAAACGAACCACAGAATCGGTCGGTCGCTGGAGCGGAACAAAGACAAACGGCCGCTCGATGTGCGTCACATCGTGGGGAGGATGCTCACGAACTTCCACCGCGCGGTGGGCGTGTGCTTGCAACATTTCCTCTACCTTGCAGAAAGCCGCGTCGGAAGCCGGATATCGATCTTGATCGCCCCAACTAGCCGCGAGCGAAGATGTCGCGTTCTCACCGCACGAATCAAAAACCACTGAGTGATAGTGAGGGTGGAAACCGTAGTCCATAAACACGGTTCGGAGAGTTGATTCCTCGACCGCATCAAGGAGGTCGTGCTGCATCGGATAGATTCGTTGCCATGTTAGAAGCCCGTCGTAGTCGTCGCTGCGAATAGCAGCAATGAGTTCTGGCCGCGCGTTTGTATCGTCCCGTTGAATCCAACGGCACGAATGCCCGGATGATTCGAGTGCGCGAACTACCGGATCGAACACATGCCTTTTGTTGTCGCCCCAATGTGCGATGATCCAATGTCCGGCTTGAGTGTGGGGGGACCCGCCGCTGACGCGGTGTTCGTGCACACGAGTCGCAACGAGATATGACCACTGGTACTCACGGTACATGGGATGTCCGTGAAGCGGTTCCCATCGTGATGTGACATGCCCGAAGCCAGCGTTCTCCGCAAGTCCTTTCCAAAATCCAAAGTCGTGCAGGCACGTGTGGGTCACATCATCCCATTCATCCTCGTGATCCTCGCCCATCGGCATTGCGGCAAAGAGCAGACCGTCCGGCCGGAGGACCCGTCGAAGCTCGGCAAATACCTCACACTGCTTCTCTTCCGGCACATGCTCCAGCACCTGCGAGCAGTGGATCAGATCAAAGGCGTTGTCTGGAAACGGGAGGTTCCACGCAGGTGTTACCTGTAACTGACCGCGCACGTTCTCGAATGGGCTCGCTTCAATGAAGTATCGGCAGATGTCAACCCCCGTGATGCCCGCTCCCCGATCCGTAAACGCGCTGGCAAGTGCTCCTGCCGCGCAACCCACATCGAGCATGCTCTTCCCACGAAGGCCGAAGGCGCGATCGATCATCTCGGCGTATCGACTCTGCCAGCCGCCCTTGTAGAACGGGTCGAACC
>JBPCKF010000015.1:0-15199 GCA_051004555.1 Phycisphaerales bacterium
CACTCAGAGCAGATCGTCCACAGCCTTGTCGACTGAGTCGTGAATGCTCAGCACCTTGTGCAGATTCGTGAGTTTGAAGATCTTGCGCAGGTCCTTGCTGACGTTGGCCAGGCGCAGGCCGCCGTCCGCCCGGGTGAGTGAGACGTTGAGCTTCACCATCATGCCCAGGGCAGTTGAGGAAAGCTGGTCAACCTGGCCAAGATCAATGACGACTCGCGGCTCTTTGCGGCTGAGGAGGTGAGCATCAAGATCATCACCCAGCCGCTCGATGTACGACCCATCCACCACATCGCTGCGGTTGAAGCGGACAATCACAACCTCGCGGTCGACAACAGCATTGAAGTAGGGACTGGGAGCTGGCATGCGTGGGCCTCCGGTCGCAACCTGCGAGTGCCGGGCTGCAGGGTGCGCGGGTGTAGGATGCGAAAGCAGTGTTGCACGACGATTCGGCGTGACGTTCATCATACCCTACCTATTGCAAGAGCCGTGCCAAAGGCAGGTGAACATGGCACTGCCCTCCAGACGATGCCCCGATGTCGAGCGAGGCAATACGATTGTCGAGCGTCCAGCGACCGCCATGACTACACGCATTCACAGCTTTGTTGAATCCTGCCGAGCCGGCACGCATCCGGGATTGATCGGTCGCATGGCGTCCGGCTGGGTGATTCTCGGCGATGTGCAGGTCGTGCGCGGCTACTGCCTGCTGCTGCCTGACCCTGTCGTCAGCCACCTGAACGTGATGGATGCGACGCAGCGGCAACAGTTTCTTCTGGATATGTCATACGTTGGCGATGCTGTCCTTGCTGTCACCCACGCTGTTCGCATCAACTACGAAATGCTCGGCAATCTCGAACCTGCGCTGCATGCACATGTATTCCCACGATACGATGATGAGCCAAGCGAACTCCGCACCAAGCCGGTGTGGCTGTATGACTGGAGCGCTGCACCTGCCCGCGATGAAGTGCGCGATCGCAAACTTATGTTTGCGATAGCGGCGTGGTTGCGCGAGCATGGCCGCTCAGTTGCAGGTGTGGATCAACGCTGAATATCCGGTATCGTTTCATCTTCGGTGTGTTCCGCAGGTTGCTTTCGCCGCCACAGCAGCATGACTGGGCCGGAGACTGCATACGCCACCAGCAACACTGCCAAAGTTTCCTGCAGCCACCATATCGCAAGGAACAGCACCACGACAATGCGGGTAATCACTGGAAAACTGGTGGCTCCACTGAGATAACGATTGGCAACGTGAATGTAAGGAATGGATGACACCATCCCCACCGCGCACAGGAGCATTACGACCGGCAGCACCATGGCTGACCAGCGAACAAACTCAACCGGCACATCGGGTGGCGGAAACTTCGTCACCAGCAAATGCTGATGCAGAAGCACAACACTTGCAACCGCTCCTGCAGCCCCGGGAGTCGGTAGACCCGCAAACATCTTCTTGCGATTCACATTGCTCAAGCCCGATTCGACATTGAATCGCGCCAGCCGCAGCGCAGCGCAACAGACAAATACAGCAGCAGCGCCCCACACAACCCGTCCTGCGACCCAGTCGGCTTCCGGGCCGATGGCCCACACAGCGCCGTCGATCTGCTCGAACTGCGTGATTAATAGTCGTACCGCCATGAATGCTGGTGCCACGCCGAAGGTGACCATGTCACACAATGAATCCAGTTGTGCACCCAAAGCAGAATGGCTGCGCGTGAGCCGCGCAATCGTGCCATCAATGCCATCGAAAAAGATGCCTACGAAGATGAGCATGCCTGCAAGTGAAAGGCCGGTCCATTCCCAGATTCCAATGCGCAGATCAGTTGGTCGTGCTGCGTAGTGAATCGCTGCAAAGCCTGCAACAAGATTGCCAAGTGTGAAGAGCGTGGGCAGCACGCTGGTGGGGTGGAGCCCTCGCTCACGCGCGTGTTGCGAGCGCGGCCCGGGTGAGACGCGCAGCCGACGTGCAGCGCGCGGCCTGATCCGTGGCGTGCGTGGCGGGGTTGCGTTCATGATGGTGCTCCAATGCGATGCGACCGCTCATCTTTCGATGCCTGCCGAGGCGAGCGACGTGGAGTTGTGAATGTTGAGTGATGATGATGTGCCATCGTGTCAGGCTCTGTTGCTGCGTTCATTGGCCGCTCGAAACTTCAAGAAGCTCATTCGGAAAGAGTGCAGCTGGAAGATGCGGAATCAGTACGATCACGATGCGCCCGGTGGTGCCTGTGGTTTCTGCACCCAGCATGTACTCGCCCAGCGTTGTTGGTGCTGCTCCGCGCGGCCCGACATCGGGTCCTCGAGATCCGCGTGGTGCAGTTGGCGGCTGTGCTGCTATATCGTCGAGACCTTCCCC
Source organism: Phycisphaerales bacterium (assembly GCA_051004555.1). Classification (GTDB taxonomy): domain Bacteria; phylum Planctomycetota; class Phycisphaerae; order Phycisphaerales; family SM1A02; genus JBPCKF01. The sequence continues at coordinate 2,345 of JBPCKF010000015.1, forward strand.
ACTCGGCGCCCAGCGCATTGCAGGTGATTCGCTTGTGAGAATGTACGCACGCCGCGGCTCGAGTTGCATTTGAAACGCGACACTTGGGAACGCTTCGCCGGGCGGGCCTTCTGCAATCAGGACGCCGCGCTCGACGGTATTCTGCGACTGCCGATATGCGCCGGGTCGATTTTCGTAGTATGGCGCAAGCTCAAACTGCACGCGCGGGCCGAGTTCGGTACGAATCGTCCAGCTGCGCATGAGCAAGAGGAATCCGCCACCTGCAAAGCTGCGGACTCGTCCATCAACCGCAATGCCGCGCGAGTCCATGTTCAACTGCCGCTTCCAGAGTTCGCGCCAGTCAAACACCTGGCCATACCACCACTCCTGCGAGTTCACAGACCCACCCAGGGCAGCCAGCACATCAGGCAGAAGATCAACATCAAACTCATGCAGCCGAAAACCGTTCTCGAACAGCGCTGCATCGCGCCCATCGGGAAGATCAACAGGCCGCGTCAACTCGGTGAGCGCCTGGCCAATGATCAACGAAGAGTCAGGCACCACCCACAGCCGTGCTTCGAGGCCGTTATCTTTCAGCGTTGCAATTGCTGAGGGCGATGAGCCGCCGCCTCCACCTGTGCCTCCGCCCACATCATCGCCTGTCCCTGACGAACGCGAAGCGCATCCGCCAGCAAGTGTGGCGAGGAAAACGAGGGCAACAGCCGGAATGATCGCGCGAAAATGCATCAGTTGCTGCATCATAGAAGATGGGACATGCAACGTCATTCGCGGCAGAGGTGGATCGTGTTTCTATCTTGGGACGGACGCTGCTTGCAAAGAAAGTGATCCGGGCGCAGGGAGCCTTTCCGACTCCCCGCGGTCCCATCGTTATCTTTCCGTCATCTGAACGATTCGGCCGCAGGGAGTCTCCCCCGACTCCCTGCGGGCTTCGTCGTTATCTTGGTCCTTCACCTCTGCGGGGCCACTTTGCCTTGCAAATGCATCTTGCGCCAGCGAGCGATGGTCACCTCTTCGACATTGTGCAGGGTCGTCTTTCCATGCCCATCAGAACTAGGCTGGCCGTTTTCCGGAAGGGCTTCGTAGTCATCGACACGCTCTCTGGCGTCCATGAGGCGCCTGTCGCCGCGCGGATTGCGGCCGTTAAGAATCTCGTTCATAGCAGTTCTTTCTCTCTCGAATGCGGAAACGTGAGATCAATCTGGTTCGATCATGATTCGGCCGGCAGTCCTGCGCAAAGCGCAGGACGTGCACAGCCGAACGGGTGGTGGTTACTTGGCCGTCTTCTTCTTGTCGTCCTTGTGCTGTTCGCCGATCTTGGGGGCAGCGGACTTTTCGCCCGGCTTCTTGCTCTGGTGATCAGATTTGACGGGCTTCTTGGGGTCGGGTTGATTTGGCATGTTCAATAAACTCCTTGCCGATTGGTTCGGCAAACTGGTGGTGGTGAAGAGCGCGTGACATCGCGCTCTGATGAGAAAAAAGAGATTTGGTTCTCATGGGGCCTCCTCAACGACGGGGCCGTGTGAGTCATCCTCGCGCCAGTATTTGTATGAAACCGGTTCGCTGAGCAGAAACACCTGAACGACGGTGCCGGTGGTGAAGGCATGAATGACTGCACCACTTGCTGTTTCGATTTCGGAAGCAGCTTCGAGTACGTCGATGCCAGTGATCTTCTTGATCCTCTCGCGCATCGCATCGCACGTGCTTGCGAAAAGCGCGCGATGAAACTCCTGCACCTGCTCAGCGCCCTTCTTCGTACGCGCGAGTTCCTTTTCGGCTGGTGTCAACGCTTCGTGCAGTGTGATGACGAGTGTGTCATCGCTGAAGACAACAGTCACCGACCCCGGCGCTTGACCGGTCCGCTCGGCCTGCAGTGTCACGGACATTTCCGCGATCATCTGGGCCATGGTGGGACTTGGCTTCATCATTTGGTGTGTGGCAGTTCTGGACACCGCGAGACGATCCTTCACAAGAGATGCGCATTTCGAACAATCTGAACGCGAGCGACGGGCAAAACAAAAAGCCGACATGGTTAAACACACGTGGTGTTCATCCATGTCGGCTTTACTCATCAACTGGACTCCCGCTTCGTCGCGGGTTTCCCTTCACCGAGTCATCCGACTCATCGGTACTAAGATGTTCAGTCGCCACCACTCTACCACTTCATTTTGCGAAAGACAACGATTACCTCTTTTTAATTTGGGAGGACTCGCGAGACGAGCCCGTACGGGCTGCGTAGAGTGCATGAAAGGGGTTTCCGGAGGCCATTACATTGAAAACAAATGGACAGATCGAAGCTGCAGTGTCAGCGGGGATTGTGCAATTCGAACAGGAGTATCTCGGACGTGGCCCTGGCGACGTTCGAACATACCTGCTTGATGATCTGCTGGTTGTCCGGCTGAAAAGCGTTCTGACCGCGGCTGAGGAGCGCCTGGTTCAGACGATGCCTGCCGAGCGAGGTCGTGACCTGCTCAAACAGGTTCGCACGCAGTTAATCGAACTAGCCCGCCTCCGGCTGGAGACGCTGATTAAAGACATCTGCGAAACAGCCGTGGTCAGTCTTCATCACGATATCAGCACAACGACGGGCGAAGAGATCATCCTGTTCACGCTCGACAATGCTCCTGCGGTTCGGAATCGGTAGCATTCGCACCGGGTCCCAGCCGCCACGACCAATCTGTGAAATCGACTCCGGGGATGGGCGTCTTGCCTACCATTCACCGCACGCCATTGGTCTGCCTCCTGGAAGGAGATGAACGCCATGCGGCTGTTTGAGAATCGCGAAGAAGCTGCCGTGGAACTTGCCAACGCATTGAGCTTTCTCAAGGGGAGGCCGTTGGTGATTCTGGCCATTCCCAATGAAGGCATTCCCATTGCCCGCGTGATCTCGCAGCAACTTGAAGCGCCCATGGATGTGCTGGTGCTTTCAAGGTTGTACGCGCCGCGCATGCCCGATCAGGTCGTTGGCGCTGTTGATGAACACGGGCGCATTTCACTCATTCAGGCATCCACCCGCTGGCATAATCTGACGACGCAGAAAATGATCCCGCCCGCCCGTGAGGCTTTCAAGGAAATGCAACGCAGGCGCGTCGCCATTCGCACAGTGCTGCCCGAAGTTGATGCGCGTGGCAAGACGGTGATCGTTGTTTCCGAAGGTGTTGCAACAGGTGCTGCGATGCTTGCAGCCCTCAGTTCCGTGCGCGAGCGCGGAGCCGATTACATCGTCGCAACAGCACCCGCGGGCGCAGAGCAGGCCATCTGGCAGTTACATGAAGCAGCTGATCAGGTTGTGATTCCTCATAAGCCGACCAAGTTTCGCGGCGTCGAAAAATTCTACAAGACCTACGCGCCCATCTCCGATGCAGCTGCGCTCGAAATGTTGCGCGGCTTCGCGATCGAACACCACATTCAAACGCCCACGCCGCAACAAAGCATCATGCGATTCATCGCGGATGGTGAACGCATGATTTATGCAGAGGTCGACCTGCCTGCAGCCCAGAATGGACCATCACCCGTCGTCGTCTTTGCACATGGCTTTGAGTCTGATGCCCACAGTCCACGCTCGACTCCCATCAGCAGGCGACTTGCAGCACGCGGAATTGCTGGCGTTCGGATCGACTTTCAAGGGCATGGCCGATCTGAAGGAACCCGCGAGGCCTGCACACACGAGAATATGGTGAGCGATCTCGGCAGCGTCATCGAAAACCTGCGCTTTGATGATCGCTTTGACCCGGAACGCATCGGCATCTGTGGTGCAGGCACCGGCGCGTGTGCAGCCATTGATGCAGCAGCAAATGATAGAGCCCTCAAAGCGGTTGTGCTGCGCGGCCCGCTTGATCACACCGTCCTCCCACACGCCAAAGCCATCGACACGCCAACGCTGATGATTCACGGCGAACTCGAACGCAATCTGCTGGAAGATTATGAAGTGCTGAATGAAGCGCTGCCCGGCCCCCATCGACTCCTGCGCATTCCCGAATGCACGCGCCTGTTCAACGATCCCATCAGCTGGGAACTCATGGTCGACGCCAGCGTCCACTGGTTCTGCGATCATCTCCAGGCATGACTAGAACAGCAGTGCATGCGAGCGATGACGCGCTTCTCTCACGGTGGACCTCTCTTTCTTCGTCTATCGCCCAAATGCGTGAATCAGCACCGCGCGTGATCGTTCATGTCACATTGAAGAACGTCGCGCGATTGACAAACAGCAGGCTCAACGACCAGGCAACTGGGAATGCGTTGAGGAGGACAGCCACCCACGCCAGTTGCAGGCCAGTCGAGTCGCGTTGCCTGCCAACTGTTTCACAGATGACGATCACAACTGAGACAATCGCAAACTTGAAGAACGATGCACCCAACATGCCCCAATGCGCAATCACCAATCGGGCGACGGGGTTAATCTCAAGTTCGTGATTGATCGCTGCCCCGCCGCTCACTCCAGACTCGCCGCCGTAGCGCAGGATAAGGCCCGTCAACATGACATCCATTGCAGAGAAGAAGATCATCCAGATGTACTGATCGGGATAACGAACCGGCGGCACGCTGTGGAACCCGATAACACTGCTTGTGTCGATCGACAGATGTTGCTCATCATCGTGGTGGTCCTGCATCGCCTGCAATCATACATGTGCGGCCCGACCCGCGTCGAAAAGCGTGACGGCTGTGCTGAGGGTTCCTGGAATCTGGTCCGAACCTGAACTTCCTTCAGCAGGATCACGCGATTCCTGGCACGAACTTGCAATTTCTCCACGTGAAAATGCCAAATGTGGCGGTGTAGTGAGAGTACGACCGTCAACGATTGACCGTAGCGAAGGGCAGCAATGACAAGGACCTTCTTGTGATCAAATTGAAAAGGCCCACGGCAAATTGCTCGTTCGAGAGTCGTGCGATTTCTTCCCGGTCGAGTGGATGCGGCTGTTCCGAGTGAGAGCAGTGTTGCGATAGCTGTCAATGTCCACGGACCCGCATCTGTGCTTGAGCAGTTGCCGCAGTGACTTTGTCAACATCGACGGCTTGCTTCTGCCGCGGAAGCTCGTTGCGGTACGCTATCGGAGATCCGATACCGATCGTGAGAAGCCTCAAGCAACCCGGATTACAACTCTCCATGTGGAGAGCTACGGGATGACGAACATAGGTGCCAAGTCGCTGAGGCAAGTAGCGTGGCCGTCGGGTGCGAAGGTGTTTGACGACAGAATAAGAACGTGGTATCGAGTCGACGATTCGGGCACTTTACACGAGATAGTCGATCGTCCGCACGCGCCATTACAGTCCCAGGTCTCGCCTGCGACGTTGGGGCCCGAGCCCAACCCAAGTCGCGACCCCTGGACACACGCCATCATTCTCTGCGTCGCCATCGGGACAGCCTTGGCGGCGATTTTCGTGTATCCGAGGAGTAACACGTCATGATTGGCACGACCGCTTTGACATGTGCCATGCTCCTTCTCAGTATTCGACTACCGGCCGTCAAGGCGGACGGAAATGTCCCTGAGCGTACGATCGACCGCGTTGTCCGCGATCTCTCACTCTCTCGGCAACAGCACGAACTGATTCTTGCGTTCAGCGGCGACTTTGTCGTTGCGCAGCAGACTGCAAATGATGATTTCGAAGCTGCCATGGCTGCCTGGCGTGAGGAGTATTGGAACAGCATCATTCCCGACGACCGATCCACACTCACTATGGACGAGCGCAGGAGGGTTGCAAGTGCCATGGGGGCGCGCGCAGCTGGACTTGATCCGCCCGATGAGTCCTTCGTAGCCAAGCGCTCCGCGAAACTGGCGCAGTTGCGCATCGAGTTGCTTGATCCAGCAACGAAAGCCGCACAAGCGGATTTCTTCGATAGCATCGAAGCCATCCTTACTCCTGAACAGCGGGCAGACTGGGAACGAAGCAGGCGCAGGTTGTGGATCGCGCGACATGAGGGAACCCCAAGCGCGGGCGGTCGTCCCAGTTGGGAAATCGATATGCTCGGGCTGTTGGAAGAAGCCTGTGCCGAAGAGCAGGAGCTGGTGGACCTCGCAGATACTCTCATTGCTCCGCTCTCTGAAGCACGGAACGGGGAGAGTGACGCGATCAGCCTCGCTCTGATACAGTTCGAGTTGCAGTTCCAGTCACGCTGGCAAGGCTGGCTTGAAGCCTGCGAACGTGTGTACAAGCTTCGTGCTGAGGGGCTCGAGGAGAGCGACCCGCGCATGGACCGGGCTGGTGACGATGTCCGCAGCGCGGCGCGGGAGATATGGCGGCTCCGTCGTCAGTTTGCTGCTGAAATTATTCGTTTTGCAGATGAACGTATCAGCACCGATGCAGCCATGAGCTTCCGTGCGCGTTTCTACTCCCGATGTGTTTCCTCGCTGTTTGATGATGACGCAGTGGACGCATTCATTGCGAAGCAGCTTGAAGGAGATAGGGAACTTGATCCAGCTTTGGCGAAAGCTGCTGATGCAATCATCGCGCGATATGGTCCAGAACGTCTGCGCAGGCGTTGCGCGCTTGCCGATAAGTACATCGACTTTCGCAACGCAGAGGCAGATGATCGTGCTGCGATTCATGCATCCATGCAGCTGCAGCACGACGAGCTCGATGCGCTTACTGCTCGAACAGTTGCGCAGCTGAACGCGATTGTTCGCAAGTGAATCCCTACCCAAATTGAAAAGGCCCACGGACGGATGTCCGTGGGCCTTGTGGTTTCAATCGTGAAGCGTTGTTGGAACGCTTCTTTGGGTCGCTTAGCCGAGCAGCGAGAGGACTGACTGAGGCTGGGCGTTTGAGATCACCAAAGCCTGGGTCGCGGCCTGGACCAGAATCTGTGAGCGGGTGAGCGCAGCGGTCTCGGCTGCGAAGTCGGTATCCCGGATCGAGGACTCCGCAGCAGCGGTGTTCTCGAGTGCAATGCCGAGGCTGTTGATGGTCGAGCCGATGGTGTTCTTCTGGAATGCGCCCAGCCGACCACGAAGGCTTGAGACCTGCTTGATGGAATCCTCGATAACAGCCTGAGCCTTGGACAGATCGCCGTTGACGACGTTGCTGCCGCCGCCTGACTTCAGTGAAGACAGGAAGCCGTTCTGGTTGGTGCCGAGGTTGCCGGACGTGACTGCGTCCATACCCAGCGAGACCTTGCCCGCGAGGTTCACCTTGGGTGAGAGGTTGAAATCTGCACCGCCGCCGGTGATGTAGAATGTTGTGCTTCCACCGGTGGTGTTGAGCGAACTCGAACCATCAAGAAGAAGCGAGACGTCAAAGCCATCGGTGCCGACGCGGGCTGACAGACCATTCGTAGTGGCCTGGTTGCCATTGATCAGGACGGTGGCATCACGGCCGACATCCTTGAGTTCGCCAGTGGCGGTGGTTGAGGTTTCGGTCGAGAAGATGATCTCGCCTGCACCACCATCGGATGTGCTGGCACCTTCGAGTTCTTTGACGCGAACAAACTTGCCTGAGCCGAACTCGGTCGAGTTGAGTTCGATACGAGCGGTGTCGGTCGCGGCCTGTGAGGCAGAGACGCCGAGTGCTTCGGAGAAGGAGTTGATTGCTGCGATCATGTTTGCCTGCGTGGTGCCTGAAGCAAACGTGAACTGCTGCACGCCGAGGTTGCCGGTGACTTCGAGTGTGATCGAGCCGCCGCCACCGTTGGTGAGCGTTGCACCTGTCGAGAGGTAGATCTCAGCGGTCTGGGCTGAAGTCAGCACATCGATGGTGACCTGGATGTTGGAACCCGACGCGTCGGAGAGACGTGCGGAGTTGACACTGACGTCAGTGAGCGACGAGGCCACACCCGATGTGGTGTAGTCGAAGTTGCCGTTGAGCAGCTTGGTCCCTTGGAAGCTGGTCGAGTTGGCGATACGGTCGATGGTCTGCAGGATGGAGTCGATCTGAAGCTGATTTGCTTCCTTCTCTTCCTGCGAGACGCCTGCTTCGTTGGCTGTTTCGCCAACGAGGCCCTGCAGTTCGACCAGCAGATTGCTGATTTCCTGCAAGCCGCCTTCAGCAACGTTGAGCACCTGCTCAGCACGCTGTGCGTTCTTGATGGCTGCGCCGATCGCTGTCTTCTCAGCCCGAAGATTTTCGCTGGCAATCAGGCCAGCCGGATCATCGGCACCTCGGTTAATGCGGAGGCCGGTACTCAGACGCTCGAGACTCTTCGTAAGAGCTTGATTCTGAAAGCCGAGCACGCGCTGCGCGATCATTGATGGAACATTGGTGTTAATCTGTGTCATCGTGTCCTCCGTGAACTAGGCCCGCTGCGTTCCGATCAGCGAGACAGTTGCTCGTTGTGATCCCTGTTAATAGACTGGACGGCGTCCTTCTCCCGCCCAACGAAAATACTCTCCAGACCCCTTCTGTCATTCCTGGACACGCTCAACACCTCTGGAAGTGTGCAGCGCGGACCGAACCGCCCTGGCTCCGCCCCGGAACAGGGCGCGAGCCGCGTTTGTCATCGACATGCACCCAGGCCCGCTTCACTTCCGCATTCGATACCGGGGGCAGTTCATGCCGCCCAGCCTGCATAATCGGAACTCTTCAACATCGCACTTTCGACGAGGCCCGGCGTTGTTGACAATTGATGAGGCGCATCCTGACGCGCTGATACCCTTCGGCCATAGAATCGCGATCCAGGGAATGTCCGTTATGCACAGTGCATGTTCATTCCGAAGCGTTCAGCATGAATACAACAGCAGATGCAATGCAAGGACCGGAACGAAAGAGATGCCCGAGCGATGATCTCGCGCAGATGGCTGCCCGCATTTTCGCGCAGGGACGAGTGAAATCAGTCGCGCAGGCGATCGACCTGGCATGCCATCAGAACGCGGGTCAGATCCATGATCGCCCAACGCAGGGCGCGGTGCGACGACATCTTCAGGGCCTGGCCCTCTCTGCTTTGGGAGCATCTGGTTACGCAGCCCGCACGCTCGGCGTTTTGTCACTCGCAGAAGAGATCATGATTCTGTTTCGCGACGATTCGCCAATGCTCACTGGTCGAGCTGCACGCGGATTGTTTGATGGCGAGGTGCGACTGCACATGCGGATTTACACCAACGAGCAGGTGAGCGCGATTGCCAAGCGGATTGAAAGTGAGCGCAGCGTGCATGATCTTGTCATCGATACGCTCAACACGCGGTACGGCAGGCTGAATCGAATCGTGTGGGACGAAGCTGGGGTTGACATTGTCCTGGTTCGCTGCCTGCGGTCGATGAAAACGGACGCGCACCTGCACCTGCTTCGTCACGAGCGCGTCCCCAGTTGCACACTGACGCAATTGCAGAGTCGCATTGCGGAACTTTCTCTGGCGTTGGAGTGATTGCGAACCATGGCCAAACGTTCCACCTTTGATTCTGATGAAGAGCCATCAAGCGATGATCTGGCCCGATTCGGGCACGAGACTGCATACTGCCCACATTGCGGTGCAGAGGTGTGGGACGATGCACACTACTGCAGCAGTTGCGAACAATCATTTACGATTGCAAGCTCATATCCCCCAGCGTCAGCACGAGCGCGCAAAGTCTGGCGGGCTGTGTTCATCCTGCTTGCGCTCATCGGACTTGTGATTCTCGCGGTTGTTCTGTAATGCGCGCGGCAACTCACGACCCAACGGCGACTGGTTGTTTCACTTCCACGCTGATCTCGGCTGGACTGGCGCTTCTGCGACCTGCGATCCACCTTGCCATGCGGTCGCGCACGCCCGGCCAACTGTGCGAGGCCCGCACATCGAGAAACTGGGTGTAGATCGCAGTCATTGCTCGATCAAAGTCCTGCAGCGCGGTGAGCCGATGCTCAATAATCTCGCGCAGCGAGGTGACATCATCATCCGCAGGCGGCAGCTTGAGCGCGGTAAACTGAAAGCGGTCCGATTGAAACACACATTCAAACTGCTGTTGGCTGCCAAGTGACATCATGAGACCAGCCTTCCGTGGCCACTTGCCGTTCTTCAGGCCACGTCGCGCTTCGGGCGATCGAGCGGGCGCATCAGCCTTGAGCATCTGCTTGCCGGTCACGCTCCAGGGACATTCCATATCAAGCACTCGATCAATCGCAACCACAGCGAGGCCGAGGTTTGTGTCAAACGCAGCATCATCTTCATCGCTGCGCCACCACAACCACATGAGAAACTCGTTGCCGAGAAAGTCGCTGGCTTCGGGAGTGACAAATGCCCAGGAAGCCTGCGGCCGACCGCCATCTGCACCTGCAAGTGCGTGGACCGCATCAACATCATCAGCCGCTGCATACCCTGCGGGCGGGGATGTGAATGCAGTCGGGCGCAGATCGTCATAGTCGCGCGAGCGGCCCCGAGCTGCGAGAATGTCGTAAGCAAGCGTTCCCGATGAGAGCGGCACGAGGCGAGCTTCAAATGAAGTCTGAAAGAGATCGCGCAAGCCAGCCGAATGTGCATCGCTGAACGCTGGCGCGAGGACGATTCCCGTGGGCAATGTCCATGCCACATCCAGACATTTGCTCCTGCGATGACGTCCCTCAACAAGTTCGCGGCGGCAACGCTCTTCCGCTTCTTCCCTGGCGGCGAGTTTCTCGCGGCGGCTCAGGAATCCTGTTGCAGCTTCTTCAGCAAATGCTGTCTCAGCCATGGCGCGGTACGCTCGCTTGAGTTCTGCGGGAACTTTGTTTGTGTCGCAGCGCAGGCCGGCGAGCAGAGTTTCACCGAACACATTGGAGTCGGGAGCAAATCGCTCGTCGAAAACGTGCCGCCCGCCGCACCAGCCGAACTCGACCGGCCGAGGTTCACCAATTTCGCCAGGCGTGAGGACGTTCTGCCTGAGCGTTTCGAGGTGATCGTGCGTAACCTCACGCAGTTGGGGGGCTGCGCTGCCGCCGTGTTGCTGAACCTTGAAACGAGCGTACGAAAGTGTGCCTGATCGAAATGCCATACTCGGCAGTCTTGCAGGCTGTAGTGAAAACGGTGCAAACCGACAGATTGTCCACCGTCTACAATGCCATCGCACCGGGCAACTTCGGAGCCTACTTCTGAGGCTCAGAGCCGCCTTCGCCTGTCGGTTCCTCTTCGGGTGTATTGCCGAGGTCGACATCCTGTCCCAGCCAGACCCCGCGCAGCACTTTGGTGAGGGGATCTTTGGGATCGATGTCTTCCATCATGGCAATGCCCTTGCGCACGAGTTCGTCATCATTGATCTGCCTGCCGATGTACGCGATAAGCATCGCACTGCCTGAGGATCGCCTGCCTTCATTCATGCGCTGGGTGAGCGTGGCGACATCCTCGCGAAGGCGATCAACCGTCGGCAGCAGGCCATCACCGTAGCTGATGTCGATCGATTCGGGATACCGCGTGAACATGTTTCGCAATGTGAGAGAGGCTGAGGCATACACCTGCGCTCCCAGTTGGGTGTTGGCAAGTGCGCCCATCGCCAGCGGATGATCAGGACGCAGTCGCAGGGCACGAATGAACTCGCGCTCAGCCACAAAAAAGTCACCCTGGCGCAGTGCCGCTTCACCACTCCGCATCACTTCTGTATATCGATCGGCACCTTCTGCCGCGAACGTGGTGATCATCTGGCGGTGACGCAGCATGTCAAGTGTGACACCATCGGGGACGATCGTTGGCCGATCTGTGTGGCCGATGCTGCGAGGCTCCTCCGGGTCTGACTGAATGTTGCGATCGGGCAGGCCAACGACCTCGGGCAAAACCGGGCCCGGATTTCGTGGCAGTGCAATGGGGTTGGAGAGCAGCGGGTCGTTCGGGCTCCCTGCCATCCAGTCGGTCATCCCAGCCATCCGGCGATTGACATCCTCACCAAAGGTATCCGGCGTCACCGTGGCTCCACTTGCTGCATACCGTTCAGCAACACTCTGTGTGATGGCGTCATACTCGGGCGAGACGCCGACACCCTGCTGCAATCGCGGCGCTACGAAGCCATCTTCAGCAATCGAGAAGCCGCTGTAATCGCTTTCAAATCGAACGCCCGCTCCCTCGTTGACACCATTGATTGCATCTTCGATGAGGCGGGCCTGATCGTACAGCGAGAGCCCCTGCGCGCCCACATCCAGCTCGGGCCTGACATTCTGCAAGCCGCGCAGTGATGATGCGGTCAGGCGTGTGGTGACGCCATCGGGCGTACGCATCAGTGCCAGCGTATCGGGGGCTGCAGGACCCTGCAGCATTCCCGCCTGGGAATACTGCTGAAACGCCATCATGTCCAGACGTGTTCGCGCTTCAAGATAGGAAGCGTAGTCGCGTTGCTCGTCAGCTCTGCGCTCATCCAGCACACTGCCGGTGACGCCAGCCGAGTCGGAGTAGAACTCGCGGATCATTCCGAGATCCTGTCCAAAGCGGAGCGGATTGGCATCGCGTCCCAGGCCGCCGATCGAATAGGCAGAGCTGGCCCGAAACTCAAACAGGTCATCCGTTCCGGTCTCGCCGCGAAAATCGCGGGCCGCGGTGTATCCAACGGTATCACGGAATGCGCGGCCGCCGACGACGTTCCCCGTGATCAACAGGTTCTGGGCCCCGAAGTCGGGGGTCCCCACCGGAGCGTTGCGCCCGCCTGAACCATCACGGAGATTCGCATCAAGCGCATCTCCACCACCCAGTGCGTCCTGCGCCGCGGCAGGAGTCGAAAGGACAACAGCAGCCAGTGCTGTGACGAGCGGGAGAAACGGGTTCACACTTCGCGGGGTCGTGTCTTTATGCATGGCAATATCCTTCTCTCTATCATCGGCCGAACAGCACTCACATATTGTATGACGCTGTCATCGTGGCTGACACAGGCACAAAATGCCCGATTGGCACATGTTCAGCATCATCTCTACGGCTGGCGGACTTGCGATGTTCTGGCGATCCCCATCCCCACGGCTCATATCGTGGCTGAGCAGCAGAATGCTCATGGGAAGAGAATGCGC
>JBPCKF010000016.1:0-17915 GCA_051004555.1 Phycisphaerales bacterium
CATCTGCTGTCTCTGTGCCTCGGCGGTTTCAATTGCGCTGAGCCGTATTTGGATTACGGAGGAGATTTACCGCCGAGGCGCCGAGGGGGGAGTGGAATGCAGATTCAGGAAAAATGATCGATGCGACTATCTCAAAGCCGCGACAATAGATTGAGTTATAGCAATAACTCAACTATGAGCACAGTAAGGTGGCTCGCTTGATTCAGGGTTCTCGGTTTCGAGTTCCGCGCGCTTCATTGTCATTCCCTCGCAGGAGGCGGGAAACCAGGAGGTGGACGGCCTCGTGCGACTATTCGCGGTCGCCACACTAAGATCGGGATTGACAGTTACGATGGAGAACACGATCATGCCCGACATCACCACGTTTCTTACATTCAACAATCAGGCGGAAGAAGCAGCCGAGTTTTACACTGCGATCTTTCCCAACTCGAAGATTACGAGCATCACCCGCTACCCCGAAGGTGGACCCGGGCCGGCTGGCAGTGTGATGACCGTGTCGTTCGAACTCGATGGTCGCGAGTTTGTTGCGCTCAATGGCGGTCCGCAGTTTTCCTTCAGCCAGGGCTTCTCGATCTCGGTGCAATGCGACACGCAGGAAGAAGTCGATCGCTATTGGAGCCGCCTTACCGAAGGTGGCGAAGAGGTCGCATGTGGCTGGCTGACCGACAAGTTCGGCGTGTCATGGCAGATCAACCCCAAGCTGCTCATGCAACTGCTCAAACATCCCGATGCTGAAATCGTGAAGAAGGCGATGGACGCGATGATGACGATGGTGAAGATCGACAGCGAAACCCTCAAGCGAGCAGTCGCAGAGTGAGAGGCATTCCGGGATCGCGCATCCATTTGATTTCAGCCCAGCGCCAGCAGCAGCATCAGCATGACCAGCCCGTTGCTGAGGCCGTGGATGATGATTGATGAGAGGAGCGAGCCGCGCAGCTCGCGGGCGATGGTCATGACGAACGCAATCGCGCCCAGTAGGGGGATCGCAATCCATCCCTGTGGATGAATCACCGCGAAGATCAGCGAGTTGATCACCCCGCTCAGCAACACGCTGAGCCATGTGTCCATGCTGCGTGTGCCGGAGCGCAGGTGTCGATAGAGGACGCCTCGAAACATTGTCTCTTCAACGATGGGAGCTGCGACGGATGCGACGAAGAATATCTGCAGCACCAGGCCCAGCGAAGGATCCGCAAACTCTCCGATGATGGGATGGGCCGGCCCACCGGTTTCGCCGAAGTATTCGATGGGATCACCAACGCCCGAAAGCATGCCCTGCACTCTCATCAGGAGAAATGTGAATCCGACGCCGATCGCCAGAACCGGCAGTCCCATCATGTAGCCGCCGATCCCCGAAAGTGCATCAAGCACGCCGCCGGGCGGGTTGAGATACCAGCCGATGTCGCGCCGCACCTGCGTGAAAGGCACGCCCCGCAGCGCTGGCCAGAGCAGCGCAATCAAACTGAGAAAGAACATAAAGCCCGAGACGAGCAGCGATATGTCAGGCGGAATCGCCATCAACCCTGCCCCCATCTGCAGCCCGAGAAAAAGCAGCAGCCACAGCGCGAACGTTTCTGCATAGATGCCGTGGTGCAGCAGGGGCGACGCTCGATCACTGAGTCGTGCTGCGACTCTTCTCATCAACATGAAGACGATGAGAATGATCAGTCCGATGAATCCAAGAAAGCCCGCGCCCACACCTGTGAATGCTGCAGATATGATAACGAGAAACGTCTGCTGCGCCGGCCTGATCGCTTCAGCGCGTGCCTCTGGTTCAACATGTTTGATCGCTTCAGGCGCCGCTGCAAGTTTGCCGAACCAGCCCAGCGGTTCGAGTGCCTCCCGCTCTTGCGTCGTCAACCTGGCTGCCTCTGCATCCTCCGGCGCATGGGTGCGCCTGGAATACATCTCGCGCAGACTCACTGCAGCAGCCTCCTGTTGTGGTGAAAGCTTGATGTTCTTCCGTGCAGCCCGCGCGAGAATGTCGTCGAGCGCGTTGCTGGCTGCATGGGGCCCTTCGGTCTCGCCAACCAGAACGACGTAGCGAAGGCGCTGTGAGACTGTTCCGGTATTCAACAGTTCGACCTGAGCTTTGACGCTCTGCTTCGGGAATGTCGCATGTTGCCCGACAAGCAGCCGCGATTGAAACTCCATCATCTTCACGCCAACCACGTCGTGCACATCTTCGGCTGGGACATTCGGGTCAGGTTCCGCGGGCTGCTCAGCAGGGAGATTCTGCTGGATGCCAACAAAGAGGACCACAGCAATGATGATGATCCACGCGACCACTGCTCCCACCTTGCTGCGTTGCTGGGGCGGGTGGTCGAGATCGCGCTGGGGCGCGTGGTGGGACGGGGCGTTGTCGAAGTGATCGGGCATTGGCACACACTGTATCACGTTGGCGGGAAGAGGCACGGGGCGTACGGGGAAGGCGGAGATGCGAAACGCCAGCGTGTGGTGGATCATTTCACAGGCCTGACTGTGCGGCGGCGTGACCGGTTACCGATAACGCCGCATCTGATTTTTCTCTGTCCCCGTTCCCGGCCGACTATCGCATGAAGATCTGTTACAATCTCGACTGTCTCGTTCATCCATGTTTTTTAGTTTCCTGCAACTGATCAAGAGAGAGAGCCGCTGAAATGAGGAACCGCGATCGCAATCGTTTGGTGAATGTCTGCGTGATGTTGCTGATTGCAGCCGTCACGATGGCCGGTTTTGCCCATGTGGCAGTTGCCCAGGACAACACGCTTTCCGATGCAGCCGAGCGCGCCCTCGATTCGGTCTTCCTGGTTGGCGTTGAGCATGAAGATGGGACGTTCGTTGAGGTCGGAACAGCGTGGACCATTGCGCCCAATCGGCTGGCGACCAATGCTCATGTTGCGTATGCACTGATTGCCGAATCGCTCGAGGGGGGACGCATGATTGCCCGTCGCGGCCTGCTCGATCAGGCTGAAATCGTCCTCAGCGATCCAGTGATTCATCCAGCCTACGACACGTGGAACCCGAGGTTGGCCCGCATGCTTGTGGGCGCAGCTGCTCAGCTCAAGAACTTCAATGTGATTGCGGTTGCAGATGTTGCAGTGATCGATGTGATTGCAGGTGATGCAGGCACGCCGCTCTTGTGTGCTGATGCGATGGATGAAGCCTCAGCCCCCAAGCTGGGAGCAGACGTCATGTATGTGGGCTACCCGGCTGAGAATCTCTCGGGCTTTACCACACTGCATGCAGTGCGCGGCACTGTGACTGCCAAGACCGACTTTTTCTTCACGCGCGCCACATGGGGCGACTGCCAGCTCATTCACTTTGCAGGTCCCGCAACCGGCGGCGCCAGTGGCAGCCCGGTCTTCGGACCCGATGGCAAGATCATCGGCATACTCTCAGCAGCTGAGCATCTTCAGGTGAATGAAAATGTGCGTGCATCGTTCGGATTTACCTATGCCCAGCGGATCGATCTTGCGCTTGAGCTGGTCGATGGCACAGCTGATGCCAAGCAGCACGCTCGCAACCGGGCCTGGCAGCAGAAGGCCTACGACCTGTTCGTCAAGCCCGAAACACTGGTGCGCGAGCTGATCGCAATCCGGGCTGCAGCGCTCAGCGTCGATCCCAGCGCCTATCAGCGCGTCACCGCCCGCACTGACACGCTTGCCAATGATGAAACCACGCAGCGCGTCCGCGTGGTGCTCGAACCTGGCTATCAATATGGCTTCCTCGCTGTCGCCCATGATGCAACAGATATCGATATGGTTGTGGTCGACAGCGCAAATGTGCAACTTGGCATCGATGAGAGTCAGGATCAGTTCCCCGTGGTGTGGATCGAAGCAGTCGATCAGCGCAAAGAAGTGTTCGCAGATGTGACTGCATACGAACCTCTGCTCGGGCCGACGCCGATCACGCTGGAGATTGTCCGCATCAATGCAGCGATGATTGCAGCAGCCAACATTGCAGAGATGCCTGAGTTCATGCAGACTCCTGCGGGTGATCGCATCTTTGATTCCAGCTATGTGGTAGAGGCAGAAAATCAGTCCGTGAAGGAACTGGAGTTTCAACTCGAGGCTGGCAAGGTGTATACCTTCCGTGCGTTCTCGCCCGATCAGCTGGATATCGACTTGCGGGTCACGCAGGGCGGGAGTCTGCTCGGCGAAGATGTGCTTATCGACTGGTACCCCGAGGTGCAAGTGACTGGCGCGACGGGTAGCGTGACGCTTGTTCTGGTGCTTCCTGCGGGAACGCCCGCAGCCAGCGAAGTGCATCTGACTGTCGACGAACGTGTGGAGTGAATGCCTGGTGAATGTTGTGGTGCGCTGATGTCCGCGCGTTTGCGAGGAATGTTTGCAAGCGCGCGAATGGGAGCGTAATCCGTGGCCCCACGCACTGGCCGGCTCGCAGGGTTTGCACGCGATTTGCCCCGTCGTGATTCCAATTTCTCGCAGTGGCGAAAAAGTTTACAAAAATGTGAACCTTACGCTTGCTTCGCGCGTCTATTAGTGTATTGTACGGGTATTCGGGCAACACATCCCTGAGCAAGACAGTCAGCACAAATCGACCTCCGAAAAAGGCCCACATCATCCCTCCGCGCCATCCCTGCGCACATACACACAACCATCAATCAGCGCATTTTTTTCATCTGACCACGAGGCACCACACGCATGATCCACGCAACCGCATCCACCCATTCCGGCACTCACAGCGAAGAGAGTCGTTCCCACGCAGCCGCCCGGGCACGGGAACACACCCACAGCGCCCGTTCCCAGGCCGAGCGCATCGTCGAACTTGCATCACATCTCGACCCGGCTGATCGCGATCTCATCGACAGCATCTATCGCCGAGGCATGACTGTTGCAGCGCTCGCGCGAGCCTCAGGTGTGCGGCGGCGACGGTTGAACGATCGGCTGACGCGTGTGTTGAAACATCTGCAGTCGCGCGAGTTCCGATTTGCGATCAGTCAGACTGAACTCTGGCCACGCAATCGCGCTGCTGTTGCCAAAGAGGTCATCTTCAAGCGCAAGTCGCTGCGCGCAGCTGCCAGCCAGACTGGCCTTTCGCTCTGGCAGGTGCGCAAGGAGCTTGATGCAATCCGCACACTCTGCAATCAGGCTCGCGATATGGGACGACTCCCTGCATGAATGCGTCATCAGCAATCCTGCAAACAGCAATCCAGCAATCAGGGCCGCCACGGTCATGCACGCTTATCTCGCAAGCACTGATGCCAACGTCGATTGCAATCACCAGCCGGGCTGTTGAAGTCGGTCTGCTCTTTGGCATCGATCTTGAACCAGAGGATGCGTCCGGGCAGGCGATCGTTCCTGCGTGTTCAGTTTCGATCGGGCCCGGCCAGATTCTGCTCATCACCGGTCCATCCGGTGGCGGCAAGTCGACCTTGCTTCGCAGCTTTGTCGAGAACGCGAAGCATCGGACAGACTGCCGCATGTTGGTGCTCAAGCCGCAAACTCAACAGCATGATGAACATGACCAGCTGCCATTGATTGACTGCATTGATGCACCGTTCGAGCAAGCGCTCGATCTTCTGGCACGGGCGGGATTGGCCGAAGCGTCGCTGCTGTTGCGCCCGCCTGCGCGACTGAGTGATGGGCAGCGCACGCGTTTTGAGGTGGCACAAATGCTTGCCCGCGCGCAGCGGGATGATGAAGATGCTGATGATCGTCTTCGCATCATTGCAGTGGACGAGTTCACCGCCACGCTGGATCGTCTGACCGCAGCCATGCTGTGTGGCGGATTGCGCGGCTGGGTGAGTCGCACCAACTGCGCCTTCATCGCAGCAACTGCGCATGATGATGTGCTTGAGCCCCTTGATCCGGATGTCGTGATTGTGGCTGAGCCGGGCGGCACGGTCGAAGTGATTGAACGGCAACGCTGCACTTCCTCTCCAAATGGGAAGGCGACGGAGTGAACGCTTCGTGTTGGAATGGCAGGAGCAACAACAACAATGGACAGCAACATTGCCCGCATCGAGCCTGGCTCGTGGCAGGATTTTCACGCACTGGCACATCTGCACTATCGCGCGGGCCGACCTGCAACTGCAACCGCGATCTACCGGGCTGTCCTTGAAGGCAGGCCGACGATTGCAGCCCGAGCCCGCAGGGATTCTGAGACAGCCGACGTCGTCGCAGGGGTATTGATTGTCTCGCTGCCACACCTCGGCTGCTGCGCGCGAAGTGCTGCGATTGGTGATCGCTATCAGGGTTTGTCACATCGCAGCCGCGCTTATGCAATCAATCACGACTTTCGCACCATCAGTCGCGTGATTGTTGATCCCCGCTGCAGGGGAATGGGCATTGCAGTCGGCCTCGTGCGTCACGCATTGGAACATGCACAGACAGCATGTACCGAGGCCCTGGCTGTCATGGGGCGAGTGCATCCATTCTTCGAGCGGGCTGGCATGATGCGGTTCGAACCTGCGCCTGATCCGCGCGATGAACGCATGCAGGCTGCATTCGAATGGATTGCAACTCGCTGCAATCGAGATTGGCGTCACCTGGCGGCACTGCCATCGCAATGCTGCGCGTGCCTTGATGCATTGCAACCACACGAACGCGCGTGGTTTCTGCACGAACTCTCTGCCTGGTACAGAACTCGCGGCAACAGGCGCTCGTCACGTTCGCAGAAACCGATCATGGACACACAACGCATGCTCAAGGCTGTGCAGCAGCGATTGATGGCGCGGCCGCTCTATTACCTTGCCTGCACACAACAGAATGGAGACTCCTCACATGCTCACGCAATCGCACACGATCGAGATTCCCATTGAATATCTGCGCAGCAACCCCAGCAATGCCAACCGCATGTCACCCCGCGATCTGGATGCACTCGAGCGGCATATCAGCGGCAGTGGTCTGTATCCCGCTCTGATTGTTCGCCCGCATCCGACAGAAGCAGATCGATTTGAAGTGCTGGATGGCCATCATCGGATGATGGTGCTGCAGCGGCTGGGTCATGACACTGCTCGCTGTGATGTGTGGAACGTTGCAGATGGTGATGACGATGATGCAGGTGCGGAAGTGTTGCTGCTCACGTTGAATCAGTTGCGCGGCTGCGACGATCCTCATCGGCGGGCAGCGCTACTGGCCCGCGCTGCAGCGGTTCGCTCCAAAGCGGAGCTTGCGCGACTGCTGCCCGAGTCGCTTGAACAGATCGAGCGGTTACTGCAACTCAATCAGCCGCCGTGCGTGCAGGTGCCTGTGCCGACGCAGAAAGATGGGAATGATGGCGATGCAGATGGGCCGGGTGGCTTTCTGCAGCCATTGATGTTCTTTCTCACGCAGGGTGAGAAGGCTCGCGTGACGAAGGTCCTGAGCCAGATTGATCGCGATCGCCATCGCGCGCTCGTCAAAGTCATTGCGATGCATGAAGAAGGAGAAGAAGAAGGAGGAGAAGAAGAAAGAGAAAGAGAAAGAGCAAGAGAAAGAGAAAGAGAAAGCGAAAGAGCACGAGAAAGAGAAAGAGAAAGAGAACGAGAAGGAGCAGCACGTTATGCCGACTGAGCCAAAGCCCGGACGCAAACGAGGTGCCTATCGCACGCGCGGCAAGACCGATGCAGCCATCATCAGTGCCATCGTCGAGGCTCAGGTTGATCTCAACGGCCTGGCAGAAGCTGGCGAATGTTCGTTGGAACAGTTGGCTGCGTGGATCGCAACGGTTGACCATCGTCAGACGCTGCAAGCGCTTTCTGATCTGGCAGATACCTGCACGCAGATGCTTGTCAATCGATATCGCGCAGCAGCTGCAGCCCGACTGTTCGAACTTGCCAATCAGGATGATCCCAAAATGCTGGAGACAGCGCGCAAGGCATGTGTGGATCTTCTGCGTGCTGATCTCAATCCACCACCTGTTGAAGATTCCGAGCGCGCTGGCGACCATCGACGCACCAGCGCAGGCAATGATGCCCGAATCCTGGCATCACTGGAACGACTGGGAACAGCATGAAGATTCTCGATAATGCAGCCGCACCTGATGCGGACATCGCCAGCGCTGTGCTGGCTGTTCAGCCGCGCACCGCCAACCAGTTGCATGCCGTGATTCGTCTTGGCCTTGGCTTTGATGTGCCCCGTGTTGCAATGGTGCCCGGCCATGCTGCTCCCTTTGATTACGTCGCGCACGCGTTCTTTGAAGAGCAGCACCCCGGCTTGCGCGACTGCGTCGTATGGGCCAATCGCGGCGGCGGGAAAACGCAACTCGGGGCAATCGTCACGCTGCTCGAACTGTTGCATAAGCCCGGCATTCAGATCCGCATCCTGGCTGGCTCCTTCGAACAGTCGTCCAAGATGTATGCATCGCTCAAGCAGTTGATCGAGCGCGATGTGTTGATTGACCAGGTGCAGGGACGCATCACCGGCCGCGGCTTTTCGCTGCGCAGCGGCTCGCGGGTCGAAGTGCTGAGTCAGTCTGAATGCAGCATTCGTGGCCAGCGTGTTCACAAACTTCGCTGTGATGAAGTTGAACTCTTCGATCGCGACATCTGGCAGGCTGCACAGATGGTCACGCGCTCCGGCCGATGTGGCAACACGTTTGTACACGGATGCGTCGAAGCGATCAGCACCATGCATCGGCCCTACGGATTGATGCACGAACTGATTGATGATGCAAGCAAAGGATTGCGGAAGCTCTTTCAGTGGAACGTCATTGATGTCCTTGAGCGCTGCCCGCCCGAGCGCGCGTGTGAGACATGCACGCTCTTTGATGCATGTGGCAGCGCTGCAAAGCACGCAACTGGATTTATGCATATTGATGATGTCATTGCCCAGAAAATGCGGATCGGCGAAGAAGTCTGGCAGTCGGAAATGTTGTGCAGACAGCCGAGTATGAGCGGTCTGGTGTATCCCACGTTTGAAATGGTGAAGCATGTGCTGAGCGGTGAAGATGCTCGCGCACTCGTGAGCGGCCAGAAGCAGCGGGGGATTGATGGCGAATGGATTGGCGGAGTTGATTTCGGCTTGCGGGCGCCCACCGTGTTTCTGTGGGCCTGGCACAACTGGTCAGATGACACAGTCGTGGTTGTGGATGAATATGTCGCGATCGAAAAGACGACGCATGAACATCTGCGCGACATTGCTCAGGCACCCTGGCCACAACCTGCATGGATCGGGGCCGACCCGGCTGGTCATCAGCGCAGTGAACAGTCGGGGCGCAGCACCATTTCACTCTGGCGTGAGAATGGCTGGCGTGTTCGCACACATCGACATCGTCTTGATGCAGGGATCGAAACGGTCAAAGCCCGATTGGTGCGTGGTGATGGCACCATCGGCCTGCGCATCGCGCGCAGTTGCGAGACGCTCATTCGTTCACTTGCGCAGTATCACTACCCGGCGGACGCAGCCAGCGATGATGATCGCATCCAGCCGGTGAAGGATGGCAACGATCACGCAGCTGATGCTCTGCGTTACATGCTGATGTGCCTCGACGGGGCAGCGGGCAGCGTGATCGCGCGTGGGTATTAGGCCCGCGTGGGTACGAGTGTGCTGACTTCGTGTTGCAGACACTGCGAAGCGCTGAAACAACCGAGGAAGTCGGCGGTTCCGGGCATTCAAAGATGGTGCGACCATCTCCAATCACGACGCCAGATTGAGTTATACACTTATGCGATGACTTCTTCGACTTCACATTCCGCTTCGTCAACTGGCGCTGCAGGACGATCTGATGAGCATCCGCATCGCTATACCGCTGCGCTGGCCAACGTGATCGAAACGCGCTGGCAGGAACATTGGCAGACGACCAACATCTTCAAAGCGCACAATCCCGGCGAGCCGGGTTTTGATGATCGTAAACCAAAGTTTTACTGCCTCGACATGTTCCCATATCCATCCGGAGCCGGCCTGCATGTTGGACATCCCGAAGGGTACACAGCCACGGACATCATCTGCCGTTACAAAAGGATGAAGGGGTTCAACGTGTTGCATCCGATGGGGTGGGATGCGTTTGGTCTGCCAGCGGAGCAATACGCGATTGCAACTGGTGTGCATCCAGCCGTGACCACGCGTGCTGCGATCGACACCTTTCGGGCCCAGTTGCAGCGTTTTGGATTCAGCTACGACTGGTCACGCGAGTTTGCAACCATCGATCCCGACTACTACCGCTGGACGCAGTGGATCTGGCTGCAGGCGTACAACGCGTGGTATGACGAATCGCGCGACGCAGCGCGGCCGATCAGCGAACTTGTGCACATGCTCGAAGAGGGCAGCGTCCGTGTTGATGTCACAGGAAATTTGGTCTTTCCATCGACCGAAGGCGATCTCTCCGCAGTGCTGGGCGAGCGGGCGGGTGTTCGACAGTGGCATGAACTGTCCACACACGAGCGCCGCGAGGTGATTGATTCGCGCAGACTTGCATACATGGCTGAGCAGGTTGTCAACTGGTGTCCGATGCTGGGGACAGTGCTGGCGAATGAAGAAGTGATCGACGGCTTGAGCGAGCGCGGGGGCTATCCCGTCTATCGCCAACCGCTCAAGCAGTGGATGTTTCGTATCACTGCGTATGCAGAGCGGTTGCTGCGCGATCTGGATAATCTGGACTGGCCCGAGTCGACACGCACGATGCAGCGCGAGTGGATCGGCCGCTCGCAGGGCGCGCAGATCGAGTTTCCGCTGCTGAACGAAGGCTGGGGCAGCCTGAGCATTTTTACAACGCGGCCGGACACGATCTTCGGCGCGACCTACATGGTGGTTGCGCCTGAGCATGCGCTGGTCGATGATTTGCTGACATTGTCGAACGATGATTCGCAGATTCAACAACTGCGTGCATATGTCACTGCAGCCCGCAATCGTTCGGATGTCGAGCGACAGGAATCGAAGGAGAAGACGGGGGTGTACACCGGCATCAATGCGACGAACCCCGCGACTGGGAAGACGATTCCCGTGTGGTGTGCAGACTATGTGCTGATGGGATATGGCACGGGCGCAATCATGGCTGTGCCTGGTCAGGACGAGCGCGACTATGAGTTTGCTGAGAAGTTCAATCTGCACATCGTTCGCACAGTGCAGCCGCCTGCTGACTTTGATGGCAATGCATATACGGGTGAAGGTCCAGCCATCAACTCCGCGAATGATGCGGTCTCGCTGAACGGCCTGCACGTTGCAGAAGCCAAGGCCCGGATTATTGAATGGCTGGAGAAAGAGAACATCGGCAGCAGCCGCGTGAACTATAAATTGCGCGACTGGCTGTTTTCCAGGCAGCGCTACTGGGGCGAGCCGTTTCCCGTGGTGTTCGCTCAGGACGGGCAGCATTTTCCAGTCGATGAATCGCATCTGCCTGTCACATTGCCCGAGATGACAGACTACGCGCCGATTGTGAGTGACACGCCCACGCCGCCGCTCGGGAAGGTGCGCGAGTGGGTGAACACAACTGCCCGTGATGCAGGCGTGAATCGAAACGTGCTGAATCCTGACGCAGATGTTGTTCGTGAGACCAACACCATGCCCGGCTGGGCTGGGTCCTGCTGGTATTACCTGCGCTATTGCAGCCCGCGGGAAGACAGCCGCTTTGTGTCGCGGGCAGCAGAGCAATACTGGATGGGCGAGAAGGGTGTTGATCTGTACATTGGCGGCGCTGAACATGCAGTGCTGCACCTGCTGTATGCACGCTTCTGGCACAAAGTGCTGTTTGATCTGGGCGAAGTCTCAACGCCCGAACCGATGCAACGGCTGTTTCATCAGGGCATGATCCTCTCGCATGCCTGGCAGCGGGCGGATGGTTCGCTGGTGCCGAGTGATGAAGTCCGCGATGATGCAGATGATGCAGGCGACATCAGCGGCACTGAAATCGCGACGGCTCAGCCACTCACTCGCATCGTTGCCAAGATGAGTAAGTCGCTCAAGAACGTCGTCAATCCTGATGATGTCATCGCAGAGTATGGGGCTGACACCTTTCGTCTGTATGAGATGTACATGGGCCCGCTGGACGCAAGCAAGCCGTGGAACACGCGCGACATTGCTGGGCCGTTCCGCTTCCTGCAGCGCGTGTGGCGGCTGGCTGTCGATGAAGCGACTGGGGCGCTGGCCACAATCGCAGATGATGCTCACAACGCGGATGTCGAGCGGGCTTTGCACCGGACAATTCAAAAGGTTGGTGAAGACATCGAACGCCTCGCGATGAATACAGCCATTGCTGCGCTGATGGAGTTTACCAATACTGCAACCGCAGCAGGGGGCATGACTGTCGATCAACTCGATCGCCTGATGCGAACCCTTGCGCCCTTTGCGCCGCACATCGCAGAAGAAGTCTGGGCCCGGCTGGGCCATGACGAGTCGCTGACCTTTGCGCCCTGGCCGAGTGTAGATGCTGCACTGCTTGTCGATGATGAAGTCGAGCTTCCCGTTCAGATCATGGGCAAGGTTCGCGCGCGGATTGTGGTGCCAGCCGATGCGGATGCTGCTGCGATAGAGTCGATGGTGCGTCGTGATGCAACTGTGATCGAGCAACTCGCAGGGCGCGCGATCCGCAAGATCATCATCGTGCCCGGCAAGATCGTAAACATCGTCGCGGGGTGAATGTTGCGCGTCCGCAACAGAGCCGCGCACGAAGTAAGCGGGATACGTTCGCGCGTTCATCACACCGGGCTGGGGACGGTTTCGATCACCTGCTGGATCAACCTGCGGGTGGTGAGCGTGTCGCCTGTGTGCATGTAGGTTTTGCTGATCACTCGATGGGCGCAGACCGGCAGCACGTTGGAGACGATATCCTCGGGCACACAATAGTTGCGGCCGTTGAGCATGGCCGTTGCCCTAGCGGTCTGCGAGAGGGCCAGCGCGCCGCGTGGGCTGATGCCGACCTGCAGGTCTTCGTTGTCGCGTGTTGCAGATGCAAGATCGATGATGTATCGAAGCAGTGATTCATCGATGTCGATGTCATCAACAGCAGCCTGCAACGCCAGGGCATCCTCGCACGTGAGGACCGGCTTGAGATCGCGCAGTGTGGTTCTGGCTGGCTGCTGACGAAGAATGCGCGATTCATCATCGGGCGCTGGGTACCCCAGCGAAATGCGCATGAGGAAGCGGTCGAGTTGATTCTCAGGCAGAAAGTAGGTCCCCTCAAACTCGTAGGGGTTTTGCGTGGCGAGCACCATGAACGGTTGCGGCAGGTGATGGGTTTCGCCCTCGGCTGAGACGGTTGCGTCACTCATTGCTTCAAGCAGAGCAGATTGCGTGCGTGGCGTGGTTCGATTGATTTCGTCAGCCACCACGACGTTGGCGAAGATGGGGCCGCGCTTGAACTCGAACGCCTGGCCATCACGATTGAAAATCGTCACGCCCGTGATATCCGAAGGCAAAAGGTCGGGTGTGCACTGCACCCGCGTGAAGGTGCCAGCGATTGACTTGGCCAGGGCGTGGGCGAGAACGGTTTTGCCAACGCCCGGCACATCCTCGATCAGCAGGTGGCCGCGCGCCAGCAGACACACGATCACACGATCAACCGCAGCAGCGTTGCCCATGTAGACGGAGGTAATGTTGGATCGAAGTCGTTCGATGGGTTCAAGCGACGTGGTCATGAAGGCGAATCCTGCTCCTGCCCCCCGAATGTGTGTACGACGTTGCTCTTGCAGCGAATGCTGCTGATGATGATGATAACGAAGATGACGATGTCCTTGCGACCATCGCGGTCGAAATGACTTCTGGCGTTGACCTCGAACGATACCGGACGTTGGGTCACTGTTCCAGAAGATATGAACGGCTGGAACGGTGGCGGGCGGAGTATAGCAGATTGATCTCATCGTTGCCGATTGCAGTTGGTATACTTTGCAATGGAAGAAGGAGGGCATGGAACTGTTGCTGCCGTTGCGCTGGCGCGCAAGCGGGCGGTGATCGCAGCGGCGCTGCCATGCGTGTCGTGCGGGTACAACCTGCAGGGCCAGCGTGTCGAGCGCGACTGCCCGGAGTGTGGCACAGCTGTGGTCACATCGCTGGAAACTGCCCTCGATCCCCAGTCAGCTGAACTGCCGGAACTGGCACATCCACGTGCAATCGGGCGCGGGCTTGTTCTGGTCACATCGATGCTTCTGCTGGTGGCGCTGGCAGTTGTGCTTGGCAGCGCCCTTGAGCAGCCTTCGCTGCTGGAATGGCGTCGCGAACTCGGCATTGCCGGCAGTGCGACAATTGTCATCAACACCACCATTGCGGTTGCATCCATCCTCGGCATGATCGGCGCTGTCGTCCTGATTCGCTTTGCTGGCGGCGCTCACAGCGTGCGCATGGGCGCGCGGCAATTGATCTACGGTCTGGCTGTGATCGCAGTGCTCAGTGTGGCGGAGTGCCTGTGGGAACTCGGCTGGGTCAACCTGAGCGATGGGCCGCCCGGCCGCCTCGATCGCGCGCTCCTGATCGTGGGATATGCATCGGGCGCGATGGCTGCACTCTATGGCATCAGTGCGATCATTCGCGAAATTGGCCAGCGCTGTCGCCTCTATCGCGAATCGCAACTGGGCGTGCAGCGCGTGCTTGCGATGATCGTTGCGCTCGTTTTCATCATCATCGGGTGCATTCTGCCTCTGCTCCCAGCCATCCGCACCCATGAATGGCTGACGCGAACGCTGTTTGTGGTTGTTGTGTGCAGTACGCTGATGGTGCTCATCGGCCTTGTGTATCTTGTGATGAATGCACGCTGGATCAGCAGAGCGATCCGCCATCCCAGCCGTCGCCTTGGCCAGTGGGTTCGCATCGAGACTGATTCCACCTCAGGGCTTCGCTACGGAGATTCCAAACCATGAACACCATCGCGCGCGTTTTTCGTACCCATCGACTTGCGTCCATCGTCGTGACTGCAGTTGCAATGGTGGCGGTGATGAGCGGGTGGCACATCGCATCCGGCAGACTGCTCGAACCCGCTGTGGTGGTGTCGGTGCGGCTCTCGACTGTGCTCGATCACATCGAGGAAACGCAGCGCATCCGCAATCGGCTCAAGGCGATGGATGACGTCATCTCGACTGAGGTCGCGGTTCGCAGAACAGCGATTGAAGCTGCTCAGGATGAACTCGAGACGCTTGCGAATCCCAGCCGGCAGTTTGATGAACACACGGCTGAGATCATGCGACTGGCAGCTGAGCTTGAAGCATGGTACAGCGTGAAGAAGCAGCTGCGCGAGCGCGAAGAAACCCGCGAGTACCTACGCATGTATGACAAGGTGCTGATCGCGATTGCAGCCATGAGTGAAGAGCGCGGCTACGGCTTTGTGCTGCTGGATGACAGTGATCTGCACATCGCGCCCGGCACTCCCGAAGAGACCGCTGCCCAACTCTTTCATCGCCGCATGCTTTATGCCAGTCCTGCCCATGATGTCTCGCAGGATCTCATCGATCGCATGAACGCCCAGCAGTGACCGAGCGGGCCCGGCGGCTCGCCTCCCCAGTCTCGCGGTCATCGCCTCTATCCCACATCCGCCCGGGGCCTGCCCTATCGCGATAGCAAGAAATAATCTCACGATTTCGTGGGAATATCGGCTCTGGGGCGGTGGTTGTCCTTTCGGCAGCAGTTCCATGAACATGTTATTAGAACTATCGCCATAGATTGATCGAGACAAACAGAGACAAGGAGCCCGAAAAATGAATCGAATGAGCCTTTTATCATTGATGCTGTGCGCGCCAGCAGCCCTCGCCATCACGCTCGGTGGCTGTCAGAGCCAGAACAAGACGAACGCAACGCAGCCCGTGAGCATGGGCGTCATCAACGCGAACTGCCCCATCATGGATGGTCATCCCGTGAGTGCTGAAGCCAAAACCACCATGCACAAGGGTGAGAGGATCGGTTTCTGTTGTGATGGATGCATCGGCGCGTGGAACAAAATGAGTGATGCAGAGAAGGATGCCTACGTCGCAGCCCAAAGTGTGAACTTCGGGACGATCAATTCATCCAATCGAGATGCTTCGGCTGGCTGCTGCGGAACTTCGAAGTAAACAGACATTTTCCCATACCCTCTCAACTCGGTCGTTGTAACGGCAACCGAGTGCCCTCGATCGCGCCTGGCAGTGGCAACACTGCTGGGCGTTTTCTTCTGTGGGTCCGCTGAAGGGGTGGAGCCTCCCGCCTGCTGCGCGGGGACGACAAGAAAAAGCAATTTGCCCTGACAACCACGCCCACCATCCCAACCCACAACGCTACTACCATTGTCCACCATGCCAGGCTCATCATCACCGCACGCAATCATTGCCCAGTCAGGCGGCCCGACGGCTGTCATCAATCAGTCGCTCATCGGCTGCGTGCAGCGCTGGCTTGCCACCTCGGGCAGTGGCAGATTGCTGGGCGCCCGCCATGCAGTGCGCGGCATCGTGAATGAAGATTTCATCGACTTCTTAACCGTCGATCCAGCATTGCTCACCGCCGTCGCAGCTTCGCCTTCGGCTGCATTAGGCTCCTCGCGCGACAAGCCCGATGAGGAATATTGCAGGCGCATTGCTGCAGTCCTTGCCAAGCACGACATCAGCGTGTTCTTCTACATTGGTGGCAACGACTCAGCAGACACCTGCCGCATTGTCGCGGAGTTTGCCCATGCAAATGGCCAGGCGCTACGGGCCTTTCACATTCCCAAGACCATCGACAACGATCTGGTTGAAAACGATCATTGTCCGGGTTATGCCTCAGCTGCCCGCTATGTCGCGAAACTTTTTGTGGGCGACGATCTGGACAATCGCGCCCTGCCGGGCGTGAAGATCAACGTGGTCATGGGACGCCATGCAGGTTTCCTCACCGCCGCTGCAGCGATGGCGCGCTCATGCAACAGCAGCAGTATCTCAGAACCCGGCCCGCATCTGCTCTACCTGCCCGAGCGCCCCACGACATTGCGCGACATGTGTGTTGAGATCGCAGCTGTTTACACCCGCATCGGGCGCTGTCAGGTGGCTGTCAGTGAAGGCATTCGCGATGCAGAAAGTGGCAAGCTGTTGACAGAAGTGTTTGAATCGCACGCAGAACGCGATGCACATGGCAACGTACAGCTGTCTGGCTCGGGAACACTGGGCGATCAACTCGCAGATGCGGTGCGAGTGTTTCTCAAAGGCGAAGCTGGCGTTGCCAACCCGCGCGTCCGGGCCGACACCCTCGGCTACGCTCAGCGATCGTTTCCCGATCCTTCACCTGTCGATCAGACAGAAGCCGAAGCAGTTGGCAGCCTTGCAGCTGAGATGGCGCTCGCGGATCATCCGGGCGGCTCGATTACCATCAAACGCACCAGCAATGATCCTTATGAGGTTGCGTATGAGTTCCGCAACCTTGCAGCCATCGCGCAGAAAACCAGACACATGCCCGATGAGTTCATCGCAGCCAGCAATCACGATGTAACTGATGGATTTCTGCAATACCTGCAGCCGCTGGTTGGCGCGCTGCCCGCGGTGCAGGGATTCATCTGAGTCTTCGATGGGCCTGCGAAACCCGAACAACTCGCGGCATACAATGCCACGCTATGACCATTCGCGATGAAGACATCATTGATATCACTTCGCCCAAACTCACCAGGGCAGAGAATCTCTACCTGCCTGCCATCTTCAAGGGTCTGGGCACCACCCTTCGCCACTGCTTCGAGAACTTCGGCCGCAACGGCTCGAACAAGAAGAACATCTGGGTGCTGCAATACCCCGAACAGCGGCGTGAACAGCGCGACGTGCTGGATGGCGGCTCGGAGCCGCGCACCTTCCGTGGCGTGCA
This sequence comes from Phycisphaerales bacterium, assembly GCA_051004555.1. Lineage (GTDB taxonomy): Bacteria > Planctomycetota > Phycisphaerae > Phycisphaerales > SM1A02 > JBPCKF01. The sequence continues at coordinate 17,634 of JBPCKF010000016.1, forward strand.
TCGACTCAATCGCGATGAAGATGGCCGGGTCCGCTGCGTTGCATGTTTCATGTGTTCAACCGCATGCCCTGCCGACTGCATTCACATCGTCGCAGAAGAATCACCCTGGCCCGACCGCGAGAAGTATCCCAAGCAGTTCGACATCGATGAACTCCGCTGCATCTTCTGCGGCATGTGCGAAGAGGCATGCCCGTGCGACGCCATCGAACTCACGCCCGAATACGACGTGGTCGGCCTCTCCCGCAACGAAATGATCTTCGACAAAGCGAAGCTGCTCGAGGT
>JBPCKF010000017.1:0-22643 GCA_051004555.1 Phycisphaerales bacterium
GTCGATCACGGCAAGACCTCGCTGCTTGACCGTATCCGTAACGCCAACGTCGCAGAAGGCGAAGCGGGCGGCATTACACAGGCCACTTCCGCATTCCGCGTGCCCGTCAAGGCCGGCGACGCAGAGCGGCAGATTGTCTTCCTTGACACACCCGGCCACGAAGCATTCACCGAGATGCGGGCCCGCGGTGCACGCGTGACCGATCTGGTCGTGCTGGTGGTCGCAGCCGATGACGGCGTGATGCCACAGACGGTCGAATCGATCAACCACGCCAAGGCTGCGGGTGTGCCACTCATCGTTGCCCTCAACAAGATCGACAAGCCCGAAGCCACCGATCAGAACATCCAGCGCATTCTCGGTCAGCTGGCTGAGCATGAACTCAACCCATCCGAGTGGGGCGGCAGCACAGAAGTCGTCCGCACCAGCGCCATCAGCGGAGACGGCGTGCAGGAACTGCTCGACCTTATCGATTATCAGGCTCAACTCCACGAATGGAAGGCTGACTTCAAAGGTGATGCAGTCGGAGCAGTGATCGAAGCGCAGATGGCAGAAGGGCGCGGACCGGTTGCTCGCATTCTCGTCCAGCAGGGCATGTTGCGCAAAGGTGATTTCATCGTCATGGGGCGCGCCTTCGGCCGCGTGCGCGACATCATCGACGATCATGGCGAGCGCATTGAGGAAGCGGGACCATCAACGCCCGTCGCCATCTCCGGCATCGACGAAGTGCCCGATGCAGGCGATTCGTTCTATGTCGCCAAGACGCTCAAAGCTGCAGAAGCAGCAGCCAACGAACGGCGTCATGCTCAGCGCGAGCGCGATCTGGCCACCCCCAAAGTCACACTCGACAATATCTTCGAGCGACTCGCTGAGAGTGGGAAGAAGGAACTCCGCCTCATCGTCAAGGCTGATGTTCAAGGCTCCGTGGAAACGCTGCGCAACACCCTCAGCGAGATGAAGGTCGAGGAGGTTACCATCAACGTGCTGCACGCAGCTGTGGGTGGCATCAACGAATCGGACATCTCGCTGGCTGCTGCATCGGAAGCCATCATCATCGGCTTCAATGTGACCAGTTCAGCCAAGGCGCGTCAGGCAGCTGAACACAAGCGCATCGACATTCGCCTGTACGATGTCATCTATAACATCACTGACGATGTTGGCAAGGCAGCCAGAGGCCTGCTCGACCCCGTACACCGCCTGGAAGTGCTCGGCCACGCTGAGGTCCGTCAGGTCTTCCGCATTACCCGCGTCGGTATGATTGCAGGCTGTTATGTCACGGACGGCGTCATTCAGCGCAATGCCCAGATTCGCGTCACCCGCAATGACATCGTCGTCGAGAAAGATCGTCGCCTCGAACAGCTCAAGCGCTTCAAGGATGATGCCAAGGAAGTTCGAGCCGGGCAGGAATGTGGCATGAAGATCGATGGTTACGACGATATCAAGGAAGGTGACATTCTCGAATGCTACCGAACCGTCGAAGTTGAACGGACCTGAGCATGAGCATCCGCACCGAACAGATCGGCTCGACCCTTCGCCGGGCTATTCAGGATGTCATCGCGCGCGGCCTGCATGATCCGCGCATCCGCGGGCTGGTGAGCGTGACCGCGGTCACAGTCTCGCCCGATCTGGCTGAGGCGTATGTCGATGTCTCGATTTTCCCGCGCCAGCATGCTGAGCTCGCAATGCATGGTCTGAAGCATTCAGCTGGACGCATCCGACACGATGTGAGCGACATGACGCGCCTGCGCAGAATGCCGCGACTGTTGTTCCGGCTCGATGAGTCCCTCAAGAAACAGGCAGATGTACACGCTGCCATCGCTGCGGTCCTGCCACCGCCGTCCGATGACATCGAGAAGGGCGATCCTTCTCCCACACCCGACGCTTCACCCTCACCGGACAAGGCGGAATGACGACTGACATCGACTACACGCATAAGTTTCGGCAGTTCCTCGAACGACTTCCCGAGGCTGATGCTTCTGTTGTCGATGAGGTCGATCCCGATCCCATTGCGGTACTGATCGAATCGTTTCTGCTGTGTGAATCAACTCTGAAGATCGCAGCTGAGCGGTATGCCAAGGTGCGTGCTGCGTTTGTCGACTACAACGAGTTGCGGGTCGCGTTGCCCCACGAGGTACTGGCTGCGTGTGGCGCGAACGACAAACAGCTGCTCGAATGTTGCAAAGGTCTGCGCGAAGCCCTCAATGACATCTTTCAGCGTGAGCACGCAACCTCACTCGACCGCCTCAGACCGCTGGGAAAGCGCGATGCACGCAAGTATCTCGATGAGCTGCGCAGCATGCCGCCCTTCGTGGCGGCTCGCGTGGCACTGATTGCCTTCAAGGCGCACGCAGTGCCTGTCGACAAGCGTCTGCGCAGTCTGCTCATTGAGGAAGGTGCGGCCGACCCAGCAATCGATATCGCTGAGTTGGGAGCGTGGTTGGCCCGGCAGGTGAAGGCGACTGACTCGGCTGTTGTCCACGCATCGCTGCAGGCGTGGTCCGACGCTGCTCATGATCGACTCACAAAGGCGCGGGCCCGCAAGGCCAGAGCCAGCCGAAAGGCCAAGACTTCATCACCGGCGACAACACCACGGAGGGTGAAAAAGGCATGAAACGCAGCATTCCCGTGATCCCATCAACCTGCGTGTTGTTTCTGCTGGCAAGTTCCACCGGCTTCGGCTGCGTGCGCCGTGAGAATCTGACTCACGAAACTCAGCAGCCAGCTCGCGACCGTGCTGCACACCTCACGCTGGATGAACGCGCACGTCTGGAAGCAGACACAGCAGTTGCGCAACAATTCCCGATCCCAGCACCGCCCGGCGTTGAACCATCGCGTATTCAGTTGCGCGAACCCGACGAACGTGCAAGCATGAGCATTGCTGAAGTCATCGCGTCCCACGCTGCTGAAACTGACGCAGCAGAAATTCCGCGCGCGGCCCAGGTTGATGTTCCCAGAACGGAGAAGGCTCAACCGCTTGCATTCGCAGAGCGCGTCACCGCCCAACATCACTATGTCGCAGGGCAACAGGCGGCTTTTGAAGGTCGCCAATATCAGGCCAACCTCGAGTTTCGGCGGGCGTGCGAGATTGATCCGACCAGCCCGGTGATCGTGCGGAATCTCGCGCGAAGTTACGCAGCGTTAGGCGACATCACAAATGCAACGACGATCTACACCCGCTTGCTCGATCTTGTGCCGGGCGACAGTGAAGCAACGCTTTCGCTCGGTCTGACAGCAGCGCGTCAGAGTGAGTTTGAAGAAGTCATTCACATCCTTGGCCCTGCCCGCGATCATCTTGACCACGATCCCGCAGCAACCCTCCTTGCGTACGATGCTCTCCTGCTTGCATTCCGCGAACTGGGGTATGAGCGGGCAGAGATCGAAGCTGCAACCACCCTTGCTGAGCGCCTGCAGAAACCGCTGCCCACGACGCGCTATCGCAACGAGCTGGCTGCATACCGCAGACAACTCCCGGCACTGTGGATGGGGATCGGTGATGCTCTATTGCGCATTGGCGATCTCAAGGATGCACGGGACTCCTATGCGCGGGCAGCAGCAGCGGGCGGTGTCGGCCAGGTCGACCTGCTGGCCAGGCGCATGTATGCAGCGCTGCGGCTCGGTCGGCCACTCGAAGCACAGCAGCATTTTCGTGATGCTGTTCGTCGCGCTCATGCTGAAGCTCACGAGATCGAGCGACTGCTCGATCTTGCAGCCTACCTGCGCGAGCAGACAGAATCTGTTGATACGTTGATCGATGAGTTACAGGGATCGGGCGCCCCCGATGCACGTTCGCCACACACGGTGCAGTTGATTGCCTCACTCCTGCCAGGCGAGAAAGCAATTGCCATGTTGCGGGATGCAGTGCAGCAACGGCCACGCGATATCGGCATGTTCCGCACACTTGTGATGCGCATCCACAGCGATCAGCCCCGCCAGCTTGCAGCCATCATCACGGGTCTGCTTGATGCACAAGCGCAAGGCGATCAGCTGGAACTGCTCAATCAGTATGCAGATGTGATGTGGGATGTGTGCGGCTTCGATGCTGATTTGCTCGATGACTTACGCGCGCAGGATCGATCACTGATTACAGCAGCGCTTGAGACTCGCGGCTTCCTGAAGGCTGGCGGCGCCGGATCAGCCTGGCAACTCAATCAAGGGGCAGTCAAAGAGTTTGGTGCCGTCGAACCATTTATCATTAACGGCTTCGAGATCGCAGCGATGATCGGCGACCGCGCGTTGCTTCAACATCCACCCTTGCATGTGACGCTGGACAACCCGCGCAGCCTGGCTGCCTCAAGTCGCGCGCGAGCGCAGCTGGGCGATCAGGCTGGTGCCGTCGCAGATGCAACACGTCTCACCGAGCTCACCCCACACGACCCCGCAGCCTGGGTGCATTTGGCAAGGGCTCGGCTGACCGCTCCTGCGTCGGCCCGCGGCGCGGTCCTGGCAGCTGAGCGCGCCCTCGAACTTGAACCCGAACATACCGATGCGTACGGGCTGCTCATGCAACTTTATCAGCCGGGCGGCCTCGAGCCTGATGCCCAGAATCTGCAGACAACGTGGAATCGTCTCTCCGCAGCTGCGCCTGCAAGTTCGCTTCGCAAGATCGTCTTTGCGGATCAGCTGCTGGCACAGCAACGTTATCCAACCGCCATTGACATGCTCAAGCAGTTGTATGCTCAAGACCATAGCGACGAATCGTCATACGCTGATGTGGTTCGTCGACTCGCCGCTGCGTTTATTGCAAGCAGTGAATGGGAAGCTGGCGCTGCATGGTTTGCAGAAGCCCGTGCAGCGCGCCCCAACGATCCGGTCCTCTTGCGCAACCATGCTGAAGTGCTGCTGGCGGCTGGTCGGACACATGAGCTCGAATCGATTCTCGCGGCCCGGCTGACCCGTTGTCCGCAAGATCCGGTCGCGGGCATGGTGATGGAAATGGTCGACCGCTCTGCAGGTAGATCAGCGCTGGCAATGCAGCGAGCGATCGCGCGTCTTGCACAATATCCCGCGTGTACCTCCCGCTCCATCGAACGCGCAGCCCTCTTCGCAGGTGTTGGTGAGCGCGACGAAGCCCTGCGCGAAGTGGTGCCGCTCTTTGAAGATTTTGCAGGACTCGATCAGAATCAGGCTATGCGTCTGGTTGATGTCCTCTCACGCCTGCCGGAAGATGACCTCAGCAGTTCACGTGCCCGGCTCACTCTGTACAGGCAATACATCGAGCGCTGGCCGGATGCGCCTCTGCGGATCTATGCCGATGCTCTTGTCGCTGCTGCCCGCATGAACGCTCCGCGCGATGAAGTTGAGAAACTCACGCAACAGTTGCTGCGCCGCGCTCCCGCTGATACAGCTGAAGATCAGAACGGAACGCTGGCCCTGCGCGATGCAGCCGAGCGACTGGCCCGGGCCCAGCAGCCGCGCGTGGCAGGCGAACTCCTGCGCGAACGGCTTGAGGCCACCAACGCACAGACCAATCCGCAATCAGTCACGCTGCTGGCGCAGGCTGCCCAGGCATGTTTCGCAGCGGCTGGCGATATCGAAGCTGCCCGCGCGCTGCTGGATGAACTGCAGGCTCGCGACCTTCTCAAACTTCTGCCCATCACGCAAGGTCCAAACGTCCGCAGTGACGCAGACTACTCCTTGAGTGTGTTCTGTACCCTGCTCGGCCGCGATGATGACGCAGCGCTGTTGTTGCGGAAGACGCTTGAAGCTCAGCCTGATCACGCGATGGCCATGAACAACCTCGGTTATCACCTCACTGAAACCAGCAGTGACGGCACCGAAGCCGAAGCGCTTCTCACCCGCGCCCATACACTTGAGCCTGATGATGCCAACATCATCGACAGCCTGGCCTGGCTGCGCTACCGGCAGGGCAAGTTCAGCCAGACTGATCCTGACGACGAACCACAACGCTCGCTGTGCGCCCGCGAACTGCTTGAACCAATCGTCGCCAACATTGAAGATGAACCGGGCGTCGAGGTCTTCAACCACTTCGGCGACATCATGTATCGCCTCGGTGATATTGATGCTGCCCGAACTGCCTGGAAGAAGGCAATCAGCATCATCGACGATTCAACCTACCGCTCGCGAACCATCGAAGGCTATCTGCGCTTTCAACGCGGCGGCTGGGGCATTCTCATCATTGCCCCCGAGCAAGTGTTTGCGCGGCTGCACGATGACATCAAACAATGTGCACAGCAGAAACTGGCAGCCATCGAAAACGGCACCAAAGTACCCGTGGTGCCCACCTTCGAGGAAGCACAGGCTGCTCTCACCAATGATCCTCACATGACCGAACGCGTCGGATTTCACGATGCAGCGCACGATGCAACGCAGGGAGATGAATGACATATGGCTGGTCACAGCAAGTGGGCAAACATCAAACACCGCAAAGCCAGGCAGGACGCTGTCAAGGGCAAGCTGTGGAGCAAGTGCAGCAAGGCGATCATCGTGGCTGCCAAGGCAGGTGGCGGCGACCCTTCCACCAACCTCGCCCTCCGCTACGCCATCGATGAAGCCAAGGCAGCCAACATGCCCAAGGACACCATCGAAAAGGCAGTCGCGAAGGGTGCAGGCACAGGCGACAACGAAGTTGAATACACCGAAATCCGCTACGAAGGCTATGGGCCGGGCGGTGTTGCCATCATTGCAGATTGTCTCACCGACAACGTCAATCGCACTGCTCCAGAACTGCGCAAACTGTTCGAAAAGGGCAACGGCAACCTGGCCAAACCCGGAGCAGTCGCGTTCGGCTTTTCGCAGAAGGGCGTGATTCTCGTCGACGCTGGAAAAGTCAGCGAAGATCAACTCATGGAACTTGTGCTGGAAGCGGGCGCGGAAGATGTCAGCGAAGATGACGGCCTGTTCGAAATCACCTGTGAACCAGCTGCGTTTCTCTCCGTTCGCGATGCATTGGCGGGATCAGGCATCGAACCTGAAAGCGCGGAGATCACCATGATCCCTGCCACGATGGTGCCCTGTGATGCAGGCATGGCTGAGAAAGTCATGCGGCTGGTCGACGCTATTGATGAGCATGATGATGTGCAGAATGTCTATCACAACGCAGACATTGCTGAGGACGTCCTGGCCAACCTTTCATGAACGTTCGGTACACCATGTCGTTCAGCGGACGTGTGCAGGGTGTCGGCTTTCGCTGGACCGCGCGCAGCATCAGCGAGCGTTACACCATCACCGGCTGGATTCGCAACATGGAAGATGGCAGCGTGCATTGCGTGGTCGAGGGCGATGCAGATGAATCGCTCGACTTTCTCCATGAGTTGATGCGAGCCATGAAATCCAACATTACACATGTCGGACTCGACATTGCTCATGCCCCGCAAGACGCGACCATTAATACCTCTGATGGATTTGAAATCCGTAAATGAGTGGCATGACGCACGAAGATTTCAACCATGACCCCGCGCCAACCATCGGCCTCATTGCAGGGCAGGGACAGCTTCCGCTGCTGGTGGCTGCTGGGGCCCGCGCAGCTGGATTGCGCATTTGCTGCGTTGGTCTGCGTGGTCAGTTTGATGCGCGGCTACCCGAGCGTTGCGACGATTTTCGCTCGTGTGGATTCGCGCGAATCGGATCGTGGATTCACGCATTGCGGACGTGGGATGTCCACGATGCCATCATGGTTGGTGGCGTACGCAAAACCCGCATGCATGACCCTTTCCGCCTGATCAGACAGATTCCTGATCTGCGGGCTGCGAGATTGTGGTATCGTCACCTGCGTCACGACCGCCGCAACGCAGCTGTGCTGGCTGCTGTAGCTGATGAACTTGGACGCAGTGGAATCACTCTCATCAACTCAACCACATACATTCAGAATCATCTGGCATCAACTGGCGTGATGACGCGCACGCAGCCAACCGCGCAGCAACTGGCTGATGTTGCTTTCGGCTGGCCGCTGCTTTCACAGACTGTTGAGCTGCACATCGGCCAGTCGATTGCAGTGCGCGATCGCGATGTCATTGCGGTCGAAGCGGTGGAAGGCACGGACGCCATGATCGCGCGAGCGGGCACGCTCTGCCGTTCGCGCGGGTGGACGCTGCTGAAGACTGCCAGCCGCGACCACGACATGCGGGCCGATGTGCCAACCATCGGCATCAACACCATCGAACAACTCAAAGCAGCGGGCGGCAGGTGCATTGCCATGGGTGCTGGATGTGTGATCCTGGTTGATCGCGAGGCTGTGATTGCAGCAGCAGACGCAGCTGGTATCGCCATCGTGGGGATGGAACCTGCGCCGCGCAACACGACACTGTCACATGAGTGATGAGATGCCATTCGTCTCGCGCGGCGGCATCAAACTTGCTCACGCGCTGCGCGCGTTTGCAATCGATGTTGCTGGATTCACCTGCGCAGATCTTGGATGCAATGTGGGAGGTTTCACTGATTGCCTGCTTCAGCATGGCGCTGCCCGCGTGTGTGCTGTCGACACGGCGTATGGCGAACTGGCATGGAAGCTGCGCAACGATGCACGTGTGCGGGTACTCGAACGCAGCAACGCGCTGCATGTCGCCCCTCCCGAAGACTTCGGTCAACAGTGTCATTGTGTGGTGATTGACCTCGGGTGGACACGACTGATGCACGCGCTTCCAGCTGCACGTGCCTGGATGCGGGGTGATGGTTTCATCATCGCGCTGCTCAAGCCCCACTACGAGGCCAACCAGCCTGAACGCGAGGAATACATGGTTGATGGCGCGATGAGCGATATCGGGGCCGAGCAGGTCACCACCCGCGTTCTCCAATCGCTCGCAGAGATTGGGTTCGTCGCGGGCGGATGCGAGCAGTCGCCTATTCGGGGCGGAAAGAGCGGGAGGCGCAGCACCCGCAGCGGCAATGCGGAATGGCTGGTACTCCTTCGGGAGAGGCAGTGAAGTTGCAGCAATGTGCCTCACAAAGCACGAACCGATCGCGAATCTCGCGCTTTTTTGTTGAACATCTCATTTGGGCGGGTAGATTGAGTGTGCACGATGTCGCTGCATCGCGGAATAGGTGCGGCCGATAACCTTGTTATTGCTCATGAACCGCTGACGATCTGCCAACCAGTTCGCAGGAACGGAGACTGAAAAGATATGAAGAATCGAAGCATTGCTGTAGCCTCGGTCGCTGTCACATTTTCAACTGTCCTTACCCCGTGCGTGGCATGGGCTGGCGCGCCCTATCAGGATGAACTCGGCTACCTCGATCTCATCGAGCGACTCGGCGGGAATGCACCCGACGGGACCGGCATCCTCGCAGGCCACGTCGAAGCCGGTTCCAGCTACGCGCCCGACATGAATCACGCGGAGTTCAACGGCAAAACGTTCACCCTCAAAAGTGGCGCAAGCGGAACCAGCAATCATGCAACACGTGTCGGCCGCAACTTCTACGGTCTGACTTCGAGCGTTGCAGCGGGCATCGCCGACATTCACCTCTATTCCGCCAACGGATGGCTGCAGAATGACTTCCTGCGCGTGGGTCCAGGCAGCACGCCGCCCATCACAGTGCCTGTCGACATCTTCAACTGCAGTTGGATTGGCACATTCCAGAACAACGATGCTGATAATAATGCACTCAGGCGTGCTGACTTCGCCATCGACTCCCAGGACCTCGTCATGGCGGTCGGCGTCAACAATGGCAGTGGGCCATTGGATGTCAACGATACACTCATGAGTCATGCGTTCAATGTAATCTCCGTCGGACGTACAACTGGGAATCATCATCACGGTACAACCCGCGCAGGCATTGACGGACCCGGGCGCATGAGGCCGGACATCGTCGCGCCCGACACAGCCACAAGCTGGTCGACTGGCCTGATCTCTGGCTGCGTGGCAGTGCTGCAGGAAACCGCAGCATCACTCCCCGGCCTGCAGGGAAACCCCAACGCAGATGATGCGGAAGTCATCAAGGCTGTCCTTCTTGCCGGAGCGCAACATCGACCCGGCTGGACCAACAACCCCGCGACGTCGGGATCCAATCGCGGCGTCACCGCGACACCCTACGACGAAACCTATGGCGTCGACGTTGCCAACGTCAATAGCTCACATCTTATCTTCACCGGCCTCGAACACGATGGTGCCACAACCCCACCAACCGGCGGCAGCGTGCCAGCGTCAGGATGGGATCTCTTCCCCATCAACAGCAATCAATCGCGACATTGGCGCTTCCAGTTGGCAGACGTCAAGGACGAAGTCTCAATGCTCGTCACCTGGCATCGTCGTACCAGCAGCGACTTCAGCACATCCGACCTGCCCAACCTCGACCTCGAACTCTTCGCAGTCGATGGCGGTGGCAATCTCGTCTCGCTGCGTGGAAACGCTGGACTCAGCGCGTTTATTGAAGGCAATATTGCCAGCGTATCAGATGTCGACAACGTCGAGCATCTCTACATCAAGGGCCTGGCTGCAGGCAACTATATTCTGCGCGTCAAGCGTTCAGCCGACTCACTGGACTCATGGGTGGGCGCAGTTGCCTGGACCATGCCGCCCGATGATGTGGTCAATGCGACCCTCACAAGTTTCATTATGGTGCGCGGCAGCGTCGTCTCGGGCGGAATTCCGCAGCTCATCACATCCGACAACGAGTTTCTCCGTACCCAGTCGCAGTTTGGTTTCCTCTCGACCGAGCCCAACATCACCGAAGTCTCTTTCAACTTCAACACAACTGCCGACAGTCCCTCGGCTGTCACATTCACAATCGAGTCGCGGCTCAACAACCCCAACGGCAACGTCAAAGTTCGGGCCCGCAACTACAATACCAACCGATTCGATACCGTGCGTGAATACATTCTCGGCACAACTGAAACCACCGAAGTCGTCTCCGGCCTGTCGGGCAGCAACTATGTTGACACTGACGGCGATTCGGAGTTCAAGGTCAAGCAGGTTGTGATTGCGACATTCTCTGTCAGCGGATTCCAGTCATACTTCGATCTGGTGCAACTGGGTGTGACGCAGTAATGTCTCGTCGATGAGCTTGGCGTATGGCCCCGGTTCACCAGCTGACCCACGCGCTTGCTTGTCACATGCTGCCGCGTTGCGGGTGGGTTCGTCGGCATGGAAATCGCCTGACGATCCTGACGCTCCATTGACTCCGGCTGCCAGGCAGCTGTTGTACCGGCTGCGGCTGCGACATCGGGTGACGATGCTGGTTCAGCCAGCTCAGAATGTGCCGCCCCTCTGGGAAAAAATCCGAGATTTCCGCCCCTATCCTCTTGACATAAGGTGTCTGTACGGTACACTTACGAATACCGTACAACCTCAAACGCCGGGGAAAAGGAGCGTTTCATGGCAACCAGTACCACAGCCACCCGCAGTGCACCTCGTTCGCAAAAGCCGCAGCCGGGACGATCATCAGGCAGGAACGGCAGCAGCAACGCCAATCAGCAGCCGAAGGGCCCAGGTCAATCAGCCGAGCGCGAGTCCCTGCGAGTCATCACCTTCGACTCAGCTGGCGACCGCAAGTTCGCTCTGCAGTTGCAGAAGGCCAAGAACGGCAACCCGTGCCTTCGCATCGTTCAGGGCGTCCCGCAACCAGATGGCACCTACCGCAAGTTTGACCTCACATTCTGGTCGGAAGACTTCGCAGCCTTGTTCGATGCCCTCGACGCCATGCGCGAGCACATCGAAGAGCACAACATCCGCACGCCTGACGGCCACGCCTGGAAGCCCGGCGGCAAGGGCAAAGGAGGAAGCAAGCGACCCCGCAAACAGAAGTGACACACAGCTAGAAATCGATATGCGCGCACGCTCCACCATCCGATGAAGCAGCGCAACATCGTCGCCTGATTGAAGCCTGCGGCCTCGAAGGACGCATGTGAGGAGCCGTACGCTTGCGGTGTCAAGACGGGTGCAGGTGCAGCCGTGATGCAGATCAGATGAAGCGCGCGAGCAAGTGTGCATCGGCTGCGTGCTGTGGGTGTTGAGAGAGTGTTGCGGGTAACGCGCTTGAGTGCGCAACCGTGTTCGGTTAGCGACGTCGGTTCACTTCAACATCGTCCGGGCGGTGATGGTGACTCCGATCGACGCTGTGAGAGTGGTTGCTTCGCTGCACTTTGCGGCTTTGGCGCGGGGAAAGGCACAGGCCGACTTTGCTTTGTCGCGGTCACGCCGCGCGCTTACGGTTCCGCGACGGGTGCACGTGCAATCGTGCTGCAAGTCATCTGAGCGCGCGAGCAAGGGTGCGCCGGCTGCGCGCTGTGGGTGCTGTTGGGGGAGTGGCGCGAGGCAACTCGCTTGAGTGTGCAACCGTGTACGTTGAGTGCGCAATCCGTGTGCGGCGAACGATGTCGTTCAACTCAGCATCCTTCTGTTCCGGCATGACCTACGCTGATACTCGTGGATCAACGCTCTCCAAACACCCCCGAAGCGGCGCTCATTCGCGAGGCCGTTGCACATGTCCGCCGGGGCCTGCAACTCTCCGCGATGACGCCATGCGCGGGTGGCTGCACGCAGCCGATCTATCGCATAGCATTTCGTAAAGCGCCTGAACACTTGATCGCCAAGCTTGCGCAGTCGCACACTGCAGTTGCAGCGCTGCACGAGGAAGTCGCCAGCCTCAACGCGCTGGCAGCAACAGAAACAATAAAGACTCCCGAAGTTGCTGGCCTGTTCGAAGCCAGCGCGGATCGCGCGGTACTCATTCTCGAGTATCTGGAACCAGCAGCGGTGACCACGCCCACCTGGCAGCAGTTCGGCGAGCAGTTGGCAGCCCTGCATCTGCATGTCGGCGAAGGACATCAGCAGTATGGCTTTGCGATCGACAATCACATCGGCTCAACACCGCAGCCGAATGCCTGGTGCGATGACTGGGTCGAGTTCAACCGGGTGCATCGCCTTGGTTTTCAGATCGAGCGGGCCGCGGCTGCGGGCCTGCTTGAGCAGCAGGATCGCGCCCTGCTTGACGATGTCATGGACCGGTTGGATGATCTTCTGCCACGCAATCCGCGCGCGTCACTCCTGCATGGCGATTTATGGTCAGGGAATGCCCTCCCCACTTCACAGGGCGCGATTGCTGTCATCGATCCAGCCTGTTCGGTCGGCGATGGCTGGGCCGACATTGCCATGATGCAACTCTTCGGCGGCTTCCCGGATGCCTGCTTTGGCGCATACGCAGACACTGTCGAAAGCATCGACCCTGCTGAGCGTGCCAGGCGAATCGCTGTCTATCAGTTGTATCATGTGATCAATCACATCAACATTTTCGGCAAAAGCTACCGTGCACAAATGCTCAGCCGAATTGCACTTCTATGTTGAACGATGACACGCCGCGCTTCCAGCCGTTGCGAAGACGCACGCGTGCGTCGGTGGAACAGGTGAGAGCGTCACCGCCACATCACACGTCGAGGTTCTTCACTTCCAGTGCGTGATCTTCAATGTACCTGCGGCGGCGTTCGACGTCTTCGCCCATGAGTGTCGAGAAGAGTTCATCAGCTTCTGCTGCGGTCTCGAGCGAGACGCGCAAAAGCGTGCGATTGTCCGGGTCCATCGTGGTTTCCCAGAGTTCATCAGCATTCATTTCACCCAGACCTTTGAAGCGTTTCACTTCCATGCCTCGGCGGCCGACCTCGTGCAACGTCGAGACAATCGCGGGGACATTGGCTGCATCAAAGCGGGCTTCCTTTTCTGCTCCTTCATCCACGATCCAGACGAACCGGGTCGGAAGTTTCTGCCCGGTCACGTCTTCCCGCTGCACCAGCTGATAATCTGCAACATCGATCGAAAACTCGCTCAGGCGTTTGATGAGTCGTGCGATTTCCTTGTTCTCGTGAAGTTCACGCAGCGTCGCAACACGCAGGGGATCGATGCCCGCATCGGTGCTGCCGAGATCATCAAGGACCAGATTCTCGCGTTCGATCAGGGCCGTCGCTTCGGCTTCCGACCAGGCAAGCTCGTTCCCGCGCGGCCAGGCAACAAGATGCGATGGCAGCCCGCCCTTGCCTTTGGGGTCGTCACTGCGGGTTTCCAGCAGCGCCTCGAAAGAAAGGCCGCGCCTCTGGGAAATCTCGCGCAGTTCATCCAGCCGGTGCACCAATTTCACAACGTGTTCCGCATCGCTGCCTTCGATGCGCGCGACTTCTGATCCATTATCATCCTGTACAACCAGTACCGCGTTGTCGAGGCCGAGCGAATTCAGCACATCAGTCATGCGGACATCGTTGAGCACATACTGCGTCTTGCGGTTGCGGGTGAGTTGATACAGGGGCGGCTGGGCGATGTAGATCTTGCCCTGCCGCACAAGGTCCATCATGTGGCGGAAGAAAAATGTCAGCAACAGCGTACGAATGTGCGAACCATCGACATCTGCGTCCGTCATGATGATGATGCGGCCGTAGCGCAGCTTGCTGATGTCGAAGTCTTCGCCGATGCCGCACTGCAGCGCCTGAATGAGAATGCGGATTTCTTCGAAGCCAAGCACCTTGTCGATGCGCGCTCGTTCAACGTTGAGGATTTTGCCTTTGAGCGGGAGGATGGCCTGGGTGTGATGATCGCGTCCCTGTTTGGCGGGCCCGCCTGCAGAATCACCTTCGACGATGAAGAGTTCCGATTCGCCGATGTTCTTAGTCGAGCAGTCTGCCAGCTTGTGCGGCATGCCGCCTGCATCGAGAGCGCCTTTGCGTTTGATGAGTTCGCGGGCCTTGCGGGCTGCTTCGCGGGCCTGGGCAGCCAGCACTGCCTTGAGGGCAATCTTCCTGGCTTCACCCGGGTTCTCTTCCAGCCACGAACCGAGCTGATCGGAGATGGCCTGACTGAGGAAGGTTTCAACTTCGGGATTGAGCAGCTTCTCTTTGGTCTGGTTGTTGAACTGCGGATCAGGCAGTTTCACAGAGACGACAGCTGTGAGACCTTCGCGCAGGTCATCGCCGCTGGGCGTGAGGTCTTTGATGAGGTTGTTGCGTTTGGCGTAGTTGTTGATAGTGCGTGTGAGCGAGGTCTTGAACCCCGCGACATGCGTCCCGCCATCGGGATTGACGATGTTATTGCCGAACGCCAGCAGGAGTTCATTGGTTGAATCGGTGTACTGCAGGGCAACGTCGCAGGAGATACCGGTCTCAGTATCTTCCGTCTGAATGCGGATGGCTGGGCTGACGACATTCTTGGATCGGTTGAGGAATGTCACGTAGCCAAGCAGGCCATCTTCGAAGTGAAAGGTTTCGTCGCGGATGCGTCCTTGTCGATCGACGCGTTCATCGACAAGACGAATCGCGACGCCCGAGTTGAGGTACGCAAGCTCGCGCAGTCGCTGTTGCAGCGTGTCGTAGCGAAACTCGATGTCGGGGAATATCTGTCGGTCAGGCAGAAAGGAAATCTTGGTGCCGGTGCGGCGGGGGTTGTCAGTTGTTGCGTCTGGCCGCTCTGCGATCACATGCAAAGGCGTGGTCACCTCCCCGCGACTGAAGGAGATGAGATGCACCAAGCCGTTCTTCACGACTTCAACTTCAGTCCTTTCCGAAAGCGCATTCACGCACTTCACGCCCACGCCATGCAGACCGCCCGATACCTTGTAGGCATTGTCATCGAACTTGCCGCCTGCGTGGACTTCGGTGAGGATCACTTCGACAGCCGGGCGTCCGTTGATCGCAGGATTTTCATGCTTCATCGGATCAATGGGCATGCCGCGACCGTCATCAATGACCGAGCATGACCCATCGACACCCAATCGAACCGTCAGAGCAGTCGCGTAGCCGGCCATGGCTTCGTCAATAGCGTTGTCGACGCATTCATACACCAGATGGTGCAGGGCGTTGAGGCCGGTGCCGCCCACATACATGCCCGGGCGCTTGCGAATGGCTTCGAGGCCTTCGAGCACCTGGATGGAATCAGATGTGTACAGATCAGGCACGTCGACGAAAGGGGGTGGGGGCGGCGGTGTTTCGACAGCACTTTGTGGCGTGTTGGCCATACAGGCTCCAGAAAAAGGGCATCTGCGGGGGCAGATTCATCCATGAAACAGCACGCGAAAACGACATCAATCATAGGCGCGACAGAGTGATTTTTCGAGCGGTTGACGGCTGTGAGCGATCGGGTGACTATCGGTTCAGGCCGCTCCTCCACGGGTGCATGCGAACAAAACATGAAGCATTTGGCGCTGGTCGAGAATGATGATATCATAAGCGTTACAGCCATGCACAATCGCATGTGTCTTACCCCCGCCTTTCCCTCTTCCGGATTATGAGGAGTCGAGTCATGGACGATCTCGAATCGGTGCGCCGCAATCAGGAACTGACGAATCAACTCGTTGACAGACGAGGCTTTCTCAGCGCAGCGTCGCTTCTACTTCTGGTGGGCTGCGCGCAAGAGCGCTCGGCTCGACTGCCCGATGTCGCTTGGCCTGCAGGAACTCCTGGGCCTGAGCCAATCATCACGCGCGCTCCCACAACTGCAACGCCGACCGCGAAGGCATCGATGGGTGCGATTCCCCGCTCGCGCTGGGCCACTGCTGCGCCCAAAACCAATCTCATGCAACGCATGTTGCCAGTGCGCAATGTCACCATTCATCACGATGGCATGACTGTGTTTACCGAATCGTCGGAAGCTGCGACCATCAGACGGCTGGAGTCGATCCGCCACTATCATCAGATCTCGCGCGGCTGGGGCGATATCGGCTATCACTTTGCAGTCGATCGCGCGGGACGCGTCTGGGAAGCTCGGCCACTTGCGTGGCAGGGCGCCCACGTCAAGGATCACAACGAAGGCAACGTTGGCATCGTCGCCCTCGGCAACTTCGATGAACAATCGCCGACTGATGTCCAGGTCGAAGCTGTTCGCACACTGGCTGCTGCCCTCATGCAGCAATCTCGCCTCAGCCCCGGCGAGTTGCGGACGCATCAGGAGTGGGCTCCAACGGCATGTCCCGGCCGCAACATGCAGAGGCGGGTTGTGGCGCTGCGTTCCAGCGGCGCATTTGCATGATTCCAGCACGATGTCTTCGACATGCCATGCACTTCGGTCGTGCACCTACGATCAACCCATCGTGAGCCGCCATCGCCTTCCAACCGATCCTTCGCAGCCTGCATTCATCGAGAAGATCGAGCAGGAGGATGGCGTTCGCATTGTCCGTCTCTTCGGCAAGATCAATCAGACCAACGTGCAGGAGGGATACGAATACATCGTCGCTCTGCATCGACAGGGTGAAGACCTGAAACATCACCTGTTGCTCGATTGCGCCTGCGTCGAGAATATTGATTTTTCTGCAGTTGCGCTGCTGGTGATGCGGATGCATGACTATTTCAAAGCCCAGCGACGGATTGCCCTTGTCCATTGCGATGAACGGGTCCGTACCTATCTCGGCCTGGCGGATCTTGAACCCAGTGTGCAGGTCTTCGCAAACGAAAAGGAAGCGCTCGCCGCCTTCGCAGAGCATGACTCATGCGCGAAGTAACACGACTCGCGCGACACTTGGCCCTCTCGCGAGCCCGGGCCGTGTCGGCCCGGGTGACTCCCAATCTCGCCAAGGGGTGCAGCAGACCGTCTTGCACCGCACCTGGAAGTCGCTCAGTCGAACTTTGAACCTACTCTTGCACACCCATGCGATCGCTTCGCTCAGACAATAATGCTGGCCTTTGCCCCGAAGCCCTGGCTGCCCTCATTGAAGCCAACGATGGCTCGCACGCAGTCGGATATGGCGATGATGCATGGACCACTGCTGCAATCGCTGCATTTCATGATATCTTCGGAAGCGAAATCTCAGCCTGGATGGTCGCAAGCGGCACAGCAGCCAACACGCTCGCGATTGCGTCACTCACCCAGCCCTGGCAGCGCATCCTGTGTCATGCACACGCACATCTCAACGATGATGAGTCAACTGCGCCTGAACGCATCACGCACTGTCGCGTGACAGCCATCGAAACCGAGCCGGGCCGCAGCAAACTTCTGCCACGCGACATCGAACAGCACGGATCAAATACTCGCGGCGATGTGCATCAACCCGCGGCTGGCGTGGTTTCGATCTCCAATCCCACTGAGTTTGGTGAGGTCTATTCACCCGAAGAAATGTCCGCCCTTTGCGCAGCTGCGCACGCGTTCGGGTACCGCTTGCATGTGGATGGAGCGCGCTTTGCCAATGCAGTTGCCTCACTCGGCTGTCATCCCCGCGCGATCACCGCTGATGCAGGGATTGATGCACTCTCCTTCGGAGGCACCAAGAACGGCCTTGCGTATGGCGAAGCGGTGATCTTTTTCCCGCAGCGCAATGGCGACGCATTCACGCGGGCACAGCACGACTTTCCGTTTCATCGCAAGTCGACCGGCCACCTCTTGAGCAAACACCGCTTCGTCGCAGCTCCTTTTGCAGCCACGCTGAAGGACAACATCTGGCTTCGCCATGCTGCCCATGCCAACGCCATGGCGACCCGATTGGCAAATGGGCTCGAGAAGCGGGGCATACGTCTCATGTATCCGTGCCAGGCCAACGGCGTCTTTGCGGTGCTTGCACCAGAGCAGCAGAAGGCCCTCGAATCGCGCGGCCACGGCTTTTACATGTTTGGCGACGCAGCTTGGAATCTGGCTCGCTTCATGGCGAGTTTCAATACCGAGACTGATGAAGTCGATCGCCTCATTCATGACCTCCCGCCCGGCGATTGACGCAGGTGGGTCCGGTAAACGCAGCCGACTCTCCCGATCGATGCGTTTCGCAGGGTTTTACTGCATGGGGCATCAATCTCAAGCGAAAACGAACCGACGAAGAACAGTACGCAACTGCACGGTCAACGGGACCACCGCAGTCACGCTGATCTGTTCAACGAGAGAGGTGGACCATGTTCGACAAGGATGTTCTGACCACAGGCGAGGTTGCCAAAATCTGCAACGTTGCATCGCGCACCGTCAGTAAGTGGTTCGACTCGGGTCAACTCGAAGGCTACCGCATTCCCGGCAGCAAGGATCGTCGCATCCCGGTCGACAAGCTCATGCGCTTCATGAAAGCGCATGGCATTCCCATGGACGGTCTGATGACAGGTCAGACGCGCGTTCTGATTGTCGATCAGGACCAGGAAATCCTGACCACGCTCAAGACCATCCTCTCAGAAAAGACCAGCTACGAGTTGCAGACAGCTGCGAGCTACTTCGAAGCGGGATATGAATGCGAGCGCTTCCGTCCACATGTCATGCTCATCGATATCCACATGGGCGAAGGTGATGCTGGACGCGTCTCGTCATTCGTCCATATGAGCGATGATCTGCAGGTGACAAAGCTCATTGCCATGAGCAACAAGCTCACCGACGGCCAGGCCTCTCAACTGCTGCAGAATGGCTTTGATGGCACATTGCGCAAACCGTTCAGTGTGCGTCAGGTGATTGATGCTGTCGAAGCAGCCCACGCACTGGTGTATTGATCGCCATATGCTTAGACATGTCTACCTCCCCTGCTGCTGCGCCGCTGACATGTGTTGAAAAGCTCGCAACCCGCTTTGCGATTGGACTGTCGCCGAGCGACGTTGCGCGATCGGGCGACATTGTCACCGTCCGCCCAACGCACATCATGACGCATGACAACACCTCTGCGGTCATCGGCAAGTTCAAATCAATCTTCGAAGGCGCCGCCAGCCGCGATCAGGAACCTGCGGACCATTCTCGCGCTGTCGTCCAGCTGCGCATCCACGATCCGCATCAGCCCGTCTTTGCCATCGATCATGACATTCAGAACCTGTCGCCCGAAAACCTCGGCAAATACGCAAAGATTGAACAGTTCGCAAAGCAGCATGGGATCGACTTTTATCCCGCAGGGACCGGCATTTCTCATCAGGTGATGGTTGAATATGGATATGCAACGCCCGGCAGTATGGTGGTTGGCAGCGATTCACATTCCAACCTCTACGGTGCAGTCAATTGTCTGGGCACGCCTGTTGTTCGTACCGATGCAGCCAGCATCTGGGCGACCGGACAGACATGGTGGCAAGTGCCTCCGGTCGCGCGCGTCGAGTTGCGTGGCAGGTTACGCAAGGGTGTTGTTGGCAAAGATGTGATCATTGCATTGTGCGGGCTCTTCAATAATGATGAAGTGCTCAACCACGCCGTCGAGTTTACAGGCGATGGCATCGCTCAGCTCACGATGGATCAGCGCATGAGTATTGCCAACATGACCACGGAGTGGGGCGCGCTGGTTGGACTCTTTCCATTCGACGAAACACTGCGTGAGTATCTGTATGGCCGGGCCGACTTCCTCCAGCGGCGGAGTCAGGCTGGCGCTGTTGACAATGCCAGCGGATCGTCGCCACGCTTTGATCGGACTGCTGTTGATCGCTGGTGGCAGACCCGCGTGCAAGCAGATCCGAACGCAGTTTACGCAGTCGACCTCACACTTGATCTTGCCAGCGTGATTCCCCATGTGTCCGGTCCCGATCATGTCAAAGTCATGCACAGCCTGCCCGATATTGAGAAGCGCCGCGTGAAGGTCAACAAGGCCTATCTCTTAAGTTGCGTGAATGCACGGCTGGAAGATCTGAATGAAGCTGCTTCGATTGTGCGTGGCAAGAGCGTAGCGGACGGCGTTGAGTTCTATGTTGCAGCTGCCAGCGCAAACGTGCAGCATGCAGCTGAAGAAATCGGCAGTTGGAAGGCGCTGCTTGATGCTGGCGCGATCCCCCTGCCGCCCGGCTGCGGAACATGCATTGGCTTGGGTCGCGGGACATTGGAGCCAGGTGAGGTTGCCATCAGCGCCACCAATCGCAACTTCAAGGGGCGCATGGGGTCACGCGACGCACAGGCATATCTTGCCTCGCCAGCTGTTGTTGCAGCCAGCGCAATAGCGGGGTACATCTGCGCCCCCGAACCCTTCGATCAGGTGAAGCCGATCTTCCAGGTCCAGACGCACGCAAAGACCAAACGCACAGCGGCGCGAGTGATGATTCTCGATGGCTTCCCGCAACAGCTCAGCGGCCGATCAATCCTGCTGCCAGTCGATAATCTCAATACCGATGGCATTTACGCAGGAACACTGACCTATCGCGACGATGTCACGCCCGAAGAAATGGCAGCTGCGAGTTTCAATAATTATGATCCTGAGTTTGTAAAGAAGGCGCGCCCAGGCGATGTTATCATTGCGGGCGCGAACTTTGGAACCGGATCATCGCGGGAACAGGCTGCAACCTGTCTGCAACGCTTTGGCATTCCCTGCGTCATCGCAGCATCGTTCAGCGAAACGTATAAACGCAACGCGTTCAACAACGGCTTTATCGTGTTCGAATGTCCGGAACTTGCGGATTGGATTCGGGGCGCTGTGAGTCCAGGAACGTCAGAGAAGACAATCATCGGGCCGGACATCACCATCGACTATGCAAACTCATCGATTCAGTGCGGCGATGCCACGTTTGACTTTTCGCCTCTCTCTCCAACTGCGCAGGAACTCATCGTCGCAGGCGGTGCGGAGAATGTCGTGCGGCAGCGTCTTGGATCGTAACTCATGCTGGCTCAAAGTGAATCGGGGTTCGTATTCATCAACGTCGATCGCTCTTTGAGTCTGGCCACGACTTCACCTCTGCTGCGGCGCGATGCATCAGCGAATCAATCATCGACGCAGCGACCTCGTTCTTCGTGGCGCTGCGGTCGCAGTTGAAGAGCACCGCCCAGTTCAAGCCGTCATGCCTGCGCACAAGCAGCGTCGAAGTGCCGTTGATCAATCCCATGTGCCAGGTGTTCGCAGAGTTACCCGCGGGCCGTACACTCCACCCACAGCCGTAAAAGGCTGCGCGCACGTTCCCCTGCTCATCGTGGCGGATGTGGCCTGCTGGCGGCTCGAACATGCGTTCGATCATCGTTTTGCTGAGCAGCGGCGAGTGGGCGCGATCGTTGAACGCATCCGCAAACTTCACAAGATCGCCCGCAGTTGCAATCCACCCCCCGTGCGAGTCCATCACTTCGTGATCAATCACATATGGGAGTGGCACAGTCAGGCCCGGATCATGCGCCGGCCTGCCTTCGCGGGCACGCTGATCGTAATACACCACTTCGCTGGTCGCGCGACTTTCCGGGAGAGACAATCCGATCCGCATGTTCGTCACGCCCACAGGTTTCAGTACATGCTGCTGAACATAATGTTCATACGTCTGGCCCGAAACTTTCTCGATGACACGACCGAGCATGCAATACCCGAAATTGGAATACACATGTTTCGTGCCGGGCTCCAAATCGAGCGGCTGCGTCAGCATGAACTCAATGATGGCACTGTGACCGGGCGGCGACGGCACATTCATCGCCCGCGAGATTCGCTGATATTGAAACATTGGATCAAATGATGCACCACGATCGAATCCTGCTGTGTGTCGCAGCAAATGCATGATTGTGATGTCGCGCAGACGCGGGTCGACTGCGTCGCCAGCGAGGGTCTTGCCATGCCCGAGAATTTCAAACGGATTGTCATCAAGACGCAACCTGCCATCCTCTATAAGTTGCAGCACCGCGACTGCGGTGATCGGCTTGCTCACACTTGCAATGCGAAACAGCGACTCTGGCAGAACAGCTGCCTTTGTTTCGACATCAGCCCAGCCAAAGCCGCGCTGGTACACAATCTCGCCGTCCCTTGAAATGCACACACTCGCGCCGGGAATCTTGTGCTCGGCCAGGAATGTCGTGAACAAATCATCAAATGGTTCGAGGCCGGGAATCGCATCGCCCGTGATGGGCACTAGCAGGCCGCTAAGCAAGCGGTGTTTTGGCGATTGGAAGGTGGGT
>JBPCKF010000018.1:0-5652 GCA_051004555.1 Phycisphaerales bacterium
GTTGCGCCGCCATCACGACTGAGCGCGAAGCCGGAGCGAATGTTGCCATCGCTGCGATAGTCGTTCCATCCCGAGATCATGTCGAGCGGATTCGCATCGCTGGCAGATGCAGTGGTTTCATTGGCACTGATCGTGCCCGTGTTATCGACACGAAGCTGCGGCCCAATGGTGGGCGGGTCCGCCATGACTGCACCAGTCAGGCCGATGCCTGCGGCCGCAAGGACAGTTTTCACCATCAGCGACATCATTGATCGCGATTTCATAGCTCTCTCCTCATCATTGGTTCGGTCACGGCCGTCTCGTAGAAAATAGTTTAGCACACCGATCGGTCGTTGCATGGACCATTTTTTTGAGACTGTGCACGCACGCGGCAAGAGGAAGCCTCAGGATTCAAAAAAGACAACACGCCTGCCCCGCGCTGTTGTTGCGAGGCAGGCGTGCTGATGGTTTTGCAATCGGCGATGCGAGGCCGGTCGACGCCGCGGATCAATAGTCGTAATCATCCATGCCGCCGCCAGCGGGGGCCTTGTCCTTCTTTTCCTTAATCTCGGTGATCGCGCAATCGGTGGTGAGCAAGAGGCCGGAGATGCTGGCTGCGTTCTGCAATGCCACGCGCTCGACCTTGGTCGGCACGATGACGCCAGCCTTCACGAGGTCTTCGTATTGACCAGTCATGGCATTGAAGCCGAAGTTGACCTTGTCAGACTCTTCGACCTTCTGGGCGACGATGGAACCGTCAAGGCCACAGTTCATTGCGATCTGCTTGATGGGAGCGACGACAGCGCGATCGACGATGTCGACGCCGATCTTCTCGTCGCCACGCGCCTTCTTGCGGGCGCCGTCGAGCGCCTTGCGTGCACGAAGAATGGCCACGCCACCACCCGGAAGAATACCTTCTTCGACTGCAGCCCTGCACGCGTGCAGCGCATCTTCGACGCGGGCCTTCTTCTCTTTCATCTCAACTTCCGTGGCTGCGCCGACATTGATCTGCGCGACGCCACCTGCGAGTTTGGCGAGGCGTTCCTGCAACTTCTCGCTGTCGTAATCGCTGGTGGAGTTTTCAATCTGCGCCTTGAGCTGCTCGATGCGTCCCTTGATGTCGCTGGTCTTGCCTGCACCTTCGACAACGGTGGTTGCATCTTTGGAGACAGTCACCTTCTTGGCGCGGCCAAGATCGCTGAGCGTGAGGTTCTCGAGGTTGATGCCAAGCTCTTCCATGATGGCAGTGCCGCCCGTGAGAATGGAGATATCTTCGAGCATGGCCTTGCGGCGATCGCCGAAACCAGGGGCTTTCACTGCTGCGACTTTGAGCACGCCACGCAGACGGTTGACGACGAGTGTTGCAAGTGCTTCGCCTTCGATATCTTCTGCGATGATGAGGACGCTCTTGCCACTCTCTGCGATCTTGCCGAGGATGGGAATGAGGTCCTTCGCGGACGAAATCTTCTTCTCATGCACCAGGACGTAGCAGTCTTCCAACACTGCTTCCATCTCAGCCGGGTTGGTGATGAAATGTGGCGAGAGATAGCCCTTGTCAAACTGCATGCCTTCGACAAGTTCGACGTGTGTGTCAAGACCTGAGCCTTCTTCGACGGTGATGACGCCATCTTTGCCGACCTTGTCCATTGCTTCAGCGATGATCTTGCCGATCTGCTCGTCCTGATTGGCTGAGCAGGTTCCGACCTGTGCGATCTGCTCGCTGGTCTTGATGGGTGTACTCATGCGCTTGAGTTCTGCGACGATGCTCTCGACAGCAATATCGATGCCGCGCTTCACCTGATTGGCGTTGGCGCCAGCGGTGATGTTCTTGAGCCCTTCGGTGAAGATCGACTCTGCGTAGATGGTTGCGGTGGTTGTGCCGTCGCCTGCATCCTTGCTGGATTTGCTTGCAACTTCCTTGACCATCTGAGCGCCCATGTTTTCGTATGGGTCAGCCAGTTCGATTTCCTTGGCGACGGTGACGCCGTCCTTGGTGACTGTTGGTGAGCCGAAGGATTTCTCCAGCACCACCACGCGTCCGGAAGGTCCGAGCGTGACTTTCACAGCCTTGGCGAGTTTCTGAATGCCGCGAAGAATCTTCTCGCGTGCGTCGTTGTCATATGCAATCTGCTTTGCAGCCATTTTGGATGTCCTTTTGTTCGTGTCGTTCGTGGTGTTTGCGTCTGTTGATGAGGAGTTCAGATTTCAGGCCTGACGGATGTGGCTGTTACTGCCTTCGCCGACATCGTTGCCGATGATGATCCATGCAACGCGGTGTGCGTCAATGACGAAGACCCGCGAACCATCTGTGACTTTGATCATGGCGTCTTCTTCTTCGGGAATGAGCAGAGCCTTGCGGATGGTGCAATCGCGAGTTCGTTCAAAGACAATGCGAAGATCGCGGTGTCCATCGAGTTCGTGCAGAGCTTTGCGGAGTTGATCGGTCGTCATGGGGCAGGCACGGTTGTGTTCGTTCAGTCATTCAATCAATGCCTGGCACAACGCCTTCGATGTCATCGCGGGCCTGATAGGCGAGCGAGACGTGTGATGCATCGAGCCAGATGTAGTTCTGCTCTGTGGTGATTTTGATGCCGTTGGAGCTGCGCAGCTCTTCAACATCGACGACATTCCGGATTTCCACCGGATCATCTTCACCACAGATAATGAGATCGAGCTCGCGCCCGGTTCCTTTCATGGCGGTGAGAATCTCCAGAAGCGGGCCGCGTTCCATGGCTAATGTTTCCTTTGCCCCGGAGAAGGCGAGAAAGTAAGAGTCCTGGTCAGGTGGCGATTATTCGATGATGCCGAGAACGTCGCTCTCAGTCATTATGAGCAACTCCTCGCCATCGAGTTTGACTTCGGTGCCTGCATATGAAGTGAAGATGACCTGATCGCCCTTCTTCACTGAGAAAGGCAGATACTCGCCGGTGTCGCGATTGAGGATGCCAGTGCCGGTTGCAATGACGGTGCCCTGCTTGGGGCGGTCCTTGGCTGATTCGGGCAGAAAGATGCCGGATTCGGTGCGGTCTTCCGCAGCGTTTCGCTTCACGATAATCTTGTCGCCCAGTGGTTTCAGCTTCGTCTTCATTTGTTGTCCGGTCTCCGTTGAATGTTTGGTGTTGTAGAGGTGAAGGGTGATCGACAATCGATTATGAGTTGGGCCACAGCCCTGAGTAATGTCGCTGCAGAATACGCCGCAGAATATCAAGCAGTGTTTCCACACGCACCGGCTGGTCCATCACTGCAAATGCGCCATCGCGCAGCGCTGCAGTCAGGTCGCGAACACGATCACGCTCGAGGGGCGCGCCATCCCGCACAACAACAGTTGGCGGCGGCGCAGGCGAAACACGACGAAGCAGCTGCAATACACGAACACCACCGGGCCGGCACACACCTTCAGGTGTGCGACTATCCAGCGGCATCGCCAGATCAATCACTGCAATGTGAACCGGCATCGTGCGAATCACATCCTCAGCCTCACGCGTACATTCAACGCGAATCGACCGAACACCCATCGGGCCAAGCAGTTGTGGCAACTGACTTGACCACGAATCGCTCCGCCAGCCGTCATCAGACAGCAGCAGATTCAAGCGGCGATCGCAGCAGTTGGTTGGCGGTGTTGAGAGAGCCATGTTCGGGGAGCCAGTTGAAGGAGCCAGTTTGAAGGATCCATAGCACGGGAATTGGAAAAGGGTTTGTGCCTATTGCACTCGCAAGAATCATTCCTCTTGGGGCCTTACCCAGATCGTCATAAACCGCTGATTGACAGAGCGTTACAGCATCTGCTGCCGTCCCGTGTTTCTCCGTTTGCTGCCAGAGATCCCTCCGCTGAACAACCCGCCTGCCAGATTGGCGGCCAGTTCGCGACTGCAATCCCACCAGCAAAGCTTGCCACAGCGACCCCCTCACCCAATACTGCCACCATGCCAAGCACAACGACCACTCCCATCGCAGACCTTTTGAACAGCAAAATCGCGCTCGGCTCGGCTGTCAGCGTCACCGGCTGGGTGCGCACGCGTCGCGATTCCAAGGCTGGCCTGTCATTTATCCACGTCAATGACGGGTCATCTTTTCACCCAATTCAGGTCGTTGCAGCCAATGATCTGCCCAATTACGACGAAGAAATCGCAAAGCTCACCACCGGCTGTTCCCTGCGCTGCACCGGTACACTTGTGGCCAGTCAGGGCAAGGGACAGACCTGTGAAATCCAGGCTGAACACGTCGAAGTCATCGGCTGGGTGGATGACCCCGACACCTATCCGGTCTCGCCCAAGCAACACTCATTTGAATATCTTCGTGAGGTTGCACATCTGCGGCCGCGCACCAATACCTTCGGCGCAGTGGCCCGGGTGCGACACTGCATCTCGATGGCGATCCATCGCTTCTTTCATGAACATGGTTTTCTGTGGGTGCATACACCCATCATCACCACAAGCGATGCAGAAGGCGCAGGGTCACTGTTCCGCGTGTCGACACTTGATCTCGCCAACCTTCCACGCACGCAACAGGGTGAGGTCGATTTCGCGCGCGACTTCTTTCACAAGCCGACATTCCTGACTGTCTCAGGTCAACTGAATGTCGAAGCGTATTGCCTTGCGCTTTCAAAGGTGTATACGTTCGGCCCGACATTTCGAGCAGAAAACTCCAACACCAGCCGCCACCTTGCAGAGTTCTGGATGGTGGAACCGGAAATCGCGTTTGCGGATCTCAATGACAATGCAGATCTGGCTGAAGCATTTCTCAAATACATCTTCGCAGCGGTGCTCAACGAACGCGAAGACGACATGGCCTTTTTTCAGGAGCGGATCGACAAGCAGGCCATCACACGGCTGCAGGCGTTTGTCGAGTCTTCTTTCGAACGCATGTCCTACACCGATGCAATCGCAATCCTCGAAAAAGCAGTTGCAGGCGGGAAGAAGTTCGACTATCCCGTCGAGTGGGGCATTGACATGCAGTCCGAACACGAGCGGTTCCTGACTGAAGAACACGTCGGGCGGCCGGTGGTTGTGATGAACTATCCCAAGTCAATCAAAGCGTTTTACATGCGCGTCAATGATGATGAGAAAACTGTCGCAGCCATGGACGTGCTCGCTCCGGGCATCGGCGAAATCATCGGCGGTTCGCAGCGCGAGGAACGACTGGATGTGCTTGATCGACGCATTGATGAAATGCATCTGCCCCGCGAAGAGTACGAGTGGTATCGCGACTTGCGACGCTACGGCACAGTGCCGCACGCTGGTTTCGGCCTCGGCCTCGAACGCACAATCCAATACGCAACAGGCATGGCCAACATCCGCGACGTGATCCCCTTCCCACGCGCGACCGGCCAGGCGACGTTTTGAGGTGCATGCAGGTGGCAGTGCGTACCGTTGGGGCGCGTCCCGCCCACACGCTCCCTCACAAGCCCGGCTGGCATGACAAACTTCTCACGGAGTTCCGAACCGAGTCGGCGATGTGAGAATGTGTACGCTGTTTCACATTTTTTTCTTTGATGCCACGCTGTTCATCTGTTATGCTTGTACAAATGACACTGCCCTGCATCACTCCCGGCTCGACCGCCTTCGGTTCGTGGAACAGCAATGTTCCCATTCCCGTCGGCCAGGCAAATGATCCCGGCTTTGATGCGAAAGTCATCATGCGCTGGCGGGTTGTGCCGTATCAGACCTTCGCAGC
>JBPCKF010000019.1:0-20033 GCA_051004555.1 Phycisphaerales bacterium
GTTCAACCGGACCTGACGATGAATATGAACCATACTGGCAGCGGCTGTATGAACTTACCAGCGTACGCGCCTGCCCTTTTGTGACCACCGCGGTGGATGGCGAGAATATTCGCGCGTATTTCAATGCCGGGCTGATTGCTGTGCGCCGCACTGCTGGATTGTTCTCCCAGTGGCTGCGCGATTTCCTGGCATTAGATTCCGCAGCACATCTTCCCCCCAATGGGAAAATGCAGTTTATGGACCAGATGGCTCTGGCCGCAACACTTGGTCGCGCGTTCGACCGTGTTCGCATTCTCGGCAGTCGGTATAACTATCCACTGCCCCTGCACCCGATGTTGCCTGATGCTGCCCGAGCAACAACACTGCATGATCTGGTGCATGTGCATTATCACAAGTGGTTTCACAAGTTGGATTTCCTCGATCTGCTGCGCCCGCCGATTGCATGTCATTCTGATGTTCGTGCGTGGCTGGATCGGCACCTGCCATTGCATCCATTGTTGCACGAGCCGATGACATTTCGAGGAGTCGAACACCTGGTCCCTCAGGACAATACTCGATCATGAATGTCAGCTCACCTTTTTTTATTGTGGGAACCGGGCGGTGCGGCACAACCATGCTGCGCAAACTGCTGCAGATGCATCATGATGTGCACATTCCAAAGGAGACGCACTTTTTCCCGTTGTTATACGATTCGTTCGGACAGCGTGAAGTCGACGTGACACAGTTGATTGACCTTGCATCGCGTATGTATCTTGCCAAGGGCATTTCAATATTCGATCGCATTTGCACCCAGCAGTCGCTCGAGCGAGCACAATTCTTAGCTGATGTCAGGGACGCCATCGGCTCAGAGCAATGTACGGTGCCTGCTTTTATGACAGGACTGTACAGCGTCTGCGGGCGCGCAGCAGGATGCAGCATCGTCGGCGACAAGACGCCCGATTACGGGTTCTGCATGGGCGATCTGCAACAATCCTGGCCGAACGCCAGGTTCGTTCACATCTTTCGTGACGGGCGTGATGTCGCGTTGTCGATGCGACGCGTCATGAGTTTTCGCTTTCTGGCTGCGTGGAAGATCAATCACTGGTGGCCCATCGGGCTTGATCGCATGTACGAGTCAAAGCGGATCGAAGCAGAGGGCGATCTTGCTGTTGATGTGTTTTTTGAGCTTTGGCTGCAGCGGTTTGAGCGCATCCGCGATGAAGCAACTCGCCTGCAGCCAGGATCAAATCTCGAGATTGCTTACGAACAGGTGCTGGCTGATGCACATGGAACGCTGTCGCGGATCGCGTCGTTTCTCTCGCTCCCTGCAGACGAAGGTTGGATCGAACGCGCCGCAGCAACGGTACGAAGTGATAATGTCTCGCGTAATCTCGAAGATGCAGATCGACGCGAACTCACAGTTCGGCACGCGGGCCAGCTACGCGATTTGGGATTGCTTCCTAATTGAAAGCGGGATTGTGCTTCCCCCTGCCCACTCCCGCCGTGACTAGTTCCAAACACCCGAGGCGGGGGGTCTCACCCATGTATGTGATATCTTGTCAACGTCGCAGTTCTCGAAGATGTCGCGAATACGTTCCTTCTCAGCATCGTCGTTGTAATCGACACCAACGACCACTCCGCCACGCTCGATTGCATCTTCGTAATACTTCACCTCATGTTCGGGGATGACGGCCCCGATCAGCGCGCCCAGCGACCCGCCCGCTGCTGCTCCAAGACCGGCTCCAGCCAGCGCAGCGACAATCGGACCTGCTGCGATCAGACCAAGTCCGCCAGTGGCCACTGCACCAACCGCCGTCAGTCCCGCAACGATCGCGCCGACTGCCCCGCCCATCGTCGCCCCGACAGCAACACCTTCGGCAAGTTTCGAATGTTCCTCGACGCTGAACGCATCACGATCGACATTCTCGCCAGCAATCAGGCTAATGGCGTCCGGGACAATGCCTGCGCTTTCCAGCTCGTAACAGGCTCGCGACGCATCAGACGGCTTCTCAAAAAGACCTGTGATAACCTTCATCGTGTGTGTCCTTCCCAGAGGGATTATTGTAGAACGGAATGTAGAACAGTCATATTCATACTACATCGGAAGTATGAAACCGCGGTGAGGTATTCATGAGAATCACATCACAACGAAAAAGTTCACAGAAAAAGTTCACATGCGATCCATCAAAAGAATGCGCTCAGCAGCCAATACACCAGAAGAAACACAACAATTGTGCCGATACAGCCGCCCCCCAACTTCCATGCTGCGAAACCCGCGATTCCTGTTTTCAGAAGATTGTTCATACGCTCACTTTCTTTTTCTTTTACTTTCGAAGATGATTCCAGACGTCAATCGGTCTCACACATGATCGAATATACTCGCGCATCAACTCGGTAGTGAGCACTATTGAATCGAATTCACGCGTCCTTCATCTTCACTTCATGCATGGCGTCGCGGATTGCGAAACTCGCCACGCAACTCTTCGGGCATCACGCGACGCGCGCAGCAAACGTCCTCGGCGCTCCGCAACGCAGCTCCACCTAATGGCAGCGCTGTACGCTGCAGTTCGCGGTGGTTTCAAAGATGGCGCGGCGTGTCCAATGCGGATCGCATTCGCGAGATTGGGCGTTGTGCCCGGCCGCGATCACGGCCACGCGGCGCGTTCACAACTGCACGGCTTGGCGAATGAGTTTAGTTCGGGATCACCAGTTGCATGCCAACCTTCAGCCGGTCGGGATTGGGCCCGATCACTTCTCGGTTGGCTTCATAGATCACAGCCCACTTTGCAGACGAGCCGTAATACTTCGATGCAATCGCAGAGAGTACCTCACCCGTCGCAACCGTATGCATCCTCGCGCCCGCTGGAATCGCGCGGGGGCGAGGCTCTGGCTGCACATCTGACGAAGGAACTGCACTGCGTGCAGGCAGAAGAATGACATCGCCCGGGCGCATTCGATCGGGCTTTACACCCGGATTCAACTGCGCGATGAGATTGGCTTTGGATCCGTCGCCGAAGTGCGCCTTGGCAATCTCCCAAAAGTTATCGCCGGGCTGAATCGTGTATTCAACATTCGCTGATGGGCCGCGATCGCGCTCCTGGCTGGTGCCAGAGGAAGAATCAGCGGTTCGGCGTTCACCGGGGATTGTTCCCGGCGCATTGGCGCGGGGTGCCTGTGGAGGATTCTGCTGCTGCGTTACACCCCCGCGATTGTCATTGTTGGCTGCAGTAGAGGCAGTCCGCGTGGGCATACGGCCGCTGCCACCCAATTCACGTACCAGAGCTTCCAGGTCGGGAGACGAAGGACGAGTTGCGTCGTCTTCAAAGGTAAGCATGCCGCCTCTTCCACGCTCACTCTGGTCTGCCCGGCTGGTGTTGTCATTCTCAGGCGTTTGCGGAAACTGCGGCAGTTCACTGCGTGCCTGCCCTGGACCCAGGCCATTGGCAGAAACCTGGCGCGGCACCGTCAGCATCGTTGGATTCGCGTCTGGGGTTGCATCTGATGTTGACTCGTCGAGAATGCCCGGCCCGCGATCGGGCGCAAACATGAAATATGAACCGATCACGCCCAGCATGATGATGAGACACAGGACACCAAGTTTGTTCGCAGATGACATCGGAGAATCTCCATCCGTGGAGTTCGTATGCCAGCACCTTTCGTCGTCGATGCTGGCAGGATTAACGACTGGGCTCCACCAAGCCAGCGTCCATGCTGGCGTCCAAGCCCGTGAGGGACCGAGTATACCACATCCGCAGACACTGTGTCGGCAGACTGCTTTCCATATCGGCTGTCAGCAGACTCGGGCGACAAAAATGGACCGAGGAGCCTCGCGCCGTGTCAACATCACTCCGGTCGATCGCCATTGAGCAGGTCCTCGCCCTCTTCGGGAAGGTCCGATTCGCGGGCCTGCTTCTGCATTTCCGCGTGCTCACTCTCGAGTGAACCTTCGCCATCGCTCTGCACCACTTCCGCTTCAGCGACTGGGGATTTGCCGGGATCCTGCATCGTTGAGACGTGCCTCGCCGATCCATCGATCCGCCGGGAAACACCCGCCTTGCCCTCTTCAACATCAGCCATTTCATCGCCATCGACACGAACCCGCACACCCTGCGGGAAGATGATCTCACGTGCTTCATCCGGCATCGAAATGCCATTCTCCTGAAATGCCCGCTTGATCAGCCTGAGGATCGCAGACGTCACTTTCAGGCCGTCGTATGAATCGAAGTCATACCAGAAGTAAACCCGCAGGATGACGGTGGAAGATGCGAGTGCATCCACCAGCACCATCGGCTCGGGCGCGTCCAGCACCGCAGGATGCCCCCGCAACACGCCCATTGCGACATTCTGTGCATCGGTAATCGCGCAGTCGTAGCCAACCCCCACGGTGAAATTGCGTCTTGTCTTGCGATTGGCAGAAAGATTGAGAATCGTGTTCTTGTAAATCGTCGAGTTGGGAATCTGAATGAACGTCCCATCAAGTGCCATCAGCAATGTCCCGCGAGTGGTGACACGTTGCACGATGCCCGTGTTCCCATCCACCTCAATCGTATCCCCCATCCGAAATGGTCTGTGCATACTGATGAGCAGACTGGCGAGAAAGTTCTCTGCAATGTCACGAAACGCAATGCCGAGAATCAGGCCGAACAGGCCCGTGCCACCCAGCACCGTCACCGCCAGACGCGTCAGGCCGAGCACGCGCAGGATGAGATAAATGCCAAGAAGAAACACAGCAAACCCGATCACCCGACTCATCATCTCGACAAGCAGGCGGCTGTCGATCCGCTTGGCAAGCACCCAGCGCAGTAACCGCACAACTGCGAACGCAACCAGCAGCGTCAGCAGAAGAATCACAGCCGAAACCGCAATACGTGGCAACGCTCGAATGATCGAATCGCTCATCGCCTGCAGTTCATTCGTCGCTTCAGAGAAATCGGTAATGTCTGGCTCCAGAACCGTGATGTTGTTCACAACCGCAACAACATCACGCGTCCGCTGAGCAAGCTCAGTTGCAAACTGCTGATAGCGCTCCTGCGATGTCTGTCCCTTGAGAAACACGACGCCACGGTCGACGCGCACTTCGATGCCAGTAAACCACTCTGTCGCAGTGAGAATCTCGCGCAATCTCGACTCGATCCGCTCATCATCCGTGACATCGTCAACAGCAACATCCTGCGGCACTTCGATGGATGATGGATCGACTGGCTTACTGTCCGCAGGCGGCTGCGAATCCTGCGCCAATGCAAGCGGCGATGCGACCAGCCAGCACACCATCGCAACGGTGAACGCTCGCGAACCTCTGAAACGACGTGTTTGCACGTTCTTCATCAGACAGCAGCATATCCATGTAATTCCGCGCATGTGATGCCGCGGACGAGCGGCGACTCCTTGGAACATTCTGTCAAGAAATTAATATCTGTTCCGCTTCCTCGTTCAGACTCCGGGATGTGCTGCGGCCTGATGTCGGGCCTGCCGACTGCAAGCTAGACGACCGCTCCCGCCGCGATCCTGCGCTCCCTGCAAAAAAAAACGCCGTGCCCCCGCTTCTGGATGAGCGTGACGGGGCACGGCAAAGATGGCAATGTAGGTGGTGTTGTCTCAGGCGATCGTGATCAGTTGGGAACCTTCTCGAAAAGCAGAATGCGGGGCTTGTCCGTCGGGCGATTCACACCTGAGCGGTCGATGACCATCACATATCGTGAATCTTCCACGATGTGTTCGGGGTCGGTGCCGTCCCAGATGCCAGTGGTTGCGTTGCGGCGAATGTTGCGAACGCGGAAGTAGACAACAAACGCATCGCTGCGGGTGGTAATGATGTTGGAGATGCCTGCGTAGAGCATGGCTGCTTCTTCATCATCACCCTGCGTGTCATCGGCCACCATAATGTTGTTGACAACATCGAAGCGATCAACGACGTCTGTGGAAAGGTCCATATCGACCTGCGCCGGTCCGATGCCAATGCTTGCAAGGTGGTTGTGCGCAACTGCATCGGCTCGCCAGCTGGTGTTCCATTGGGCTGCATCCGCACCACCCGCGCCGCTGCGACCGGGGCGTCTGAGGTTGGCAACCTCGCCGATACTTTCGTAGCCAAAGTCGCCACGCGAGAAGTCGAGCGGATCGGCAAGTCCGGCACGCAGGCCGCGACCGCCGTAGCGCGGATTGACATCATTCGGATCATCCCAGCCAAGTCGGTTGCGGTAGGCTGCAATGGCCTCCATGATGCGCATCCGACCTGCACCGTACTCTGTTGTGACAATCAGATGCGGCATCAGCGTGTTGCTGTCGTCCAGGCTGGTCTCGTGAACAAGGCGCGCAGCATGTGGCATGGCGCGGCCAACTTCGAGCGTGACATTGTTGATGTTGATCATGCCGGGCGTGCCAGCACCACTGTATCCCTGCGCGTTGCGGAAGCGGTTGGCTTCCATGGTGCGAAGATCATTGAGGTCGAAACTGTTGCCATTTTCGTCGATGTCACCATCACCATCAGGATCGAGGTTGTAGCCGTAATCATCACACACAAAGCATGAAAGCACGCGTTGCCCTGCGGGAAGCGCGGGCGAGCCTGCTGTGTAATCGTCCGTGGTGAGAACGTTGCCGACAACACTACCGAGGTGTGTCGTGGTGCCGCCGAAAGTCACTTCGCGTGGTTCGAGCACGAGGCGGTTGGTCGATTGACCGAAGCCATCCTGTCCCGAGGCAGCAGGCAGGCCAACAAGCCGTGCATCACTCATATGTTCTGAGAACGTCTTCTCAGTGCTGAGGTACACATCATCCAGCGGATTCAGCGTGCCCAGAGCATCGACTTCAAGGCGATGCCCGTACAGAAATACATACAACAGCTCGCCGATCTGCTCGAAGTCTGCATTGCGGATCAGCATCTGCAGCGGATGCGGATAGAAGTAGCCATCTGCATCCTTTACACCTTTGTCCGCAAGATTAATGATGTCACCAGCCATCGGCGCGCGATAGGCCGGCAAGGATGTTCCGGTATCGTACACGCTGTAGCATGGGAAGAAGGTTGGCTTACGATCGCGACTGACACCTGCCGGGTCTTCGTAGATGCGCGAAATCCACGGGTCAGTTTGACTGTCCGGATCATCAGCAGCTGCGTAGCTGTCACCTTCATAGACAGTCGCGTCGCCGAACTCACCATTGTAAGTGGTGATGGGAAGATCAATGGGACTCCCCTGAGCAAAGCCTTCGGGGTGGCTGGTAAAGACGTAGCGAGGGCCGCGTTCGTTATCTTCGAGCAGATTGTTGTTGTTGATATCTTCGGCCCAGAGTCGCACGCTGCGAGCCCACACGACGAAATAGTCATCGCTGTTGATGCGGATGCCTTCGAGGCGAGTGGGATCAACCAGATCGGGCGGTGGCGGGAGATACTTCACATCGCTCTGCAGGTCATGCACTGCATCGCGATAGCGGGTCTGCTCAGCAACATCGGGATCGTTGGGGTTGTCAATGCGATCGATGACGACATCGACTGTTCCCGTCCATGCCGCATCGGGAGTGATGCGGACCAGTTCAACCGCTTCGTTGGCGTCGCTGTAGTCCGAGGGGACGCGCGAGAGCGTTGCAGGAATGATGAGCGTGTCGGTACCGAGCGTGCCGAAAAGGTCAGCCGCTTCAACATCGAGGAAGTTCGCCCAGTCGGCTCCGAAGGATGCGTTGCCCGAGAAGTCCGCTTCGATCGAGAGGATGATGGCGGTGCGCGGCTCCTCTTCAATCGCGGGAAGCAGAAGACCGGTCAACTGCACTTCCTGGCCGAAGATGCGCAACTTGTAGTTGTCGAGATTGATCACGCGATCAGTCGGGTTGGCAATCTGCACTGCGACGACGGTGGTGACGTCTGCGGTGTTGTCGACATAGTTCTGGCCCTCGTCGCGATAGCCCAGACCGATGGGCACAGGACCGTTGCTCTCGTAGACATGCGCGATGAACGTCTCCACGAGGAAGGGCTGGGCTTCCATGCCGAGGAAGCGTTCGCGATCGGTGAATGCCCGTTCGCCAGTTTCGGCGGGAACCCGCAGCGCGCCCACACTTGTCGGGTCTGCAGGGTTGGCAAAGACAGGAGCAGAGACCGGATCATCAATCAAATCGTTGTCGAGATCATCATCATCGCGATATGAGAGAATGTTGGCTGCGTACGCAGTCGCCAGACGCCAGGTGTCTGCAAGAGCTGCTGGTTCGTTGCCTGTACCGTAGTCGTAATAGTAACTGTTGATGTTGGGAGCGAGAGTGAGCTCGCCATCGGTCAGCGCGAGCATCAGCGTGGGCACCAGCCGCTGCGCAAACGCGCGATCACCAACGAATGCATCAGCCTGTGAAGGCAGCGGATAGTTGCGCTCACGCAGATCAAGCTTGAGGCGCGACTTGGCAATGAAGAACGGCAGAGCATTGGGATCGTTGGGATCAAGCACCGCGGGCCACAGCCACTCAGCACCAGGCACAAAGCGATACTCCCACCACATCCAGGGCGGCATGGTTTCGTTGCGCGACGTATTGAACGTCGTGATCTGCCGACGAAGGTCGTGCAGGACCTCATCGAAGTATGTGCCATTGGGAAGACGGCGGACATCCAGCATGTCCAGGTAGGTGCTGGTCTCTTCACGGCTGAGGGTGGCACGCAAGATCTGCGCGCCCGCCCCGGTGATCGTGTTTGCCTGAAACGCCTTCTCAAGGCGGCTCTGCATCCAGGCCGAGTTGAGCGCGTGGAAGCGACGAAGCTCCAGTTCATCAGCCATTGTGAATGGCGTGTACGCGTCAGTGAACACGCTGTAGGGTGCTGCCGGATCAAACGGGCGTGCGCCTGCTCGACGCCAGTAGTCCAGGCGATTGAACGGATTGCGGAAGTAGTCGGTCGTCAGCGTCGCGCCGAGTTCGCCAAGAATGCTGCCAGGGCCATTGTCCCAGTTGGCTGGATTGAACCAGACCTGCAGTTCACCCCAGGGGGAATCGGCTGCGCCGGGCACATCACCCGGGAAAATGCCTGCGCCATCGGGGAACCATGCTTCGGAGTTCTCCGCATTGTTGAGGAACCCGACAAGGAACTCACCCTCGAAGAGATATTCGTAGAGCGCAACATCACTGGGCGTGTGGCCGCGCGTGCCGTGATTCACAAAGTTGGGCGGCGACGGATTGCCACGCACAAACTGCGTCGCAACATTCACGTTGATCAATCCGGAAAGATCAACCACGCGGGCTGCAACCAATGTGCGGATGTCGCTGTCAACAGAACCGGGCGCAAGGAACCAGAACGAATCGGTCCAGCCATCACCATCTGCATCGGCCAATCGCTTGGCGACAAACCAGCGGGGCGAACCCAATGGATAGGTACCGGTGAGATCGTCGCCCGGTCCCATGAACTCATCTTCGGGCCGTTCGCCAAACTCGAGGCGGTCATTGAAGCCGGAAAAATCAAGATCGAGTCCGCAGTCGTTGAGGTTGAAGTAGTTGCCGGGGATACCCAGGTTGAACGACCCCAGGCCGAACAGTGCCGCCTCGTGATCGCGATACCAGTCGTCCCAGCGGTTCTTCCAATCCATTTCCCAGTTTGCGCTGGTGTTTATAAAGTTCTTGCCGCGCGTTGTGTCAAACGTCGCAGGCAGAAACGTACCCGGCGGCGTGGCTGGCGCAGTCGTGAATGAATGCGGGAGCCACTGCTCGAAGGGTGTGCCGTATGGCCCCGTCATGGGACCGAAATTGAAGCTATCAGTAACACTCTGATACACATCGCTGATGTCATGCACATGGATGTAACCATTGCCCGGCCGCGCCAGGTTGGTCATGTGCTGCCAATGCGTAAAGACATCGATCACATCAGGCGTATCCCATGAACCATCAAGACCATCTTCCAAGGTGAGGCGCCAGCGTTCAGGCTCGTTTGATGCCAGCCAGCGACTGTCGTTGGTGCCGGGATTGCCGAGGATGTCATCGGTGCGTGGGGCAGTGCCGCTGACGGGGTCGACATAGTTGTCGGGCCAGTTGGTCCACGCTCGTGTGCTGTATGCAGCCTGATTCCAGCGGTAAACCGGCAGACCATCAGTATCGAGGCGGTCGATGCCGTATCGCTGCGCGAAGGGTTCAATCACCAGCCGCGGCGTGTTGGGATCCTCCGTATTGAACGGGCCGAATCCGAGCGAAGAAGGATCGATCGGACGCGGAAAGAGCGACTCTGCGATTTCGTTGGCGATGTCATCACGAATCGCGCGGGCGCGATCAATCTCGCGGCCATTGTCCTGATGTGCGATGGCCTGAACGCGCTCTGAGCGTGTGCGGGAAAGATACGCAAAGCCCACAATCACCAGCAGCACGAGAATGCCAGCCACCAGCACAAGGACGCTGCCACGGCGGCTGTACCCATTCCCCCTGGCCACAGGGCGGCGATGAGAATGATGACGTTGATGATATTGCGTTGCGTGCATGTGCGCCTTCTCCGATGAGAGAGGACCGGACTGTATGACTGATTGCGTGAACTTCATTGAAACCTAGCGTTGCGGAAGATTGACGATGAACTGCACCACGCGCCCCTGCGGCAGACGACCGCCTGCATCATGGACGCGCAGCGTGATTCGGATGGCTGTCGGCCATGGCGTATACGGCGTGACACCTGATGGATTGCCCGACACATCCCACGGCTGGGCCGTTTCCGGATTCAGTGGCGTGTTGCGGTTGTAGCCGAACGTTGCGAAGTAGCTGATGTCAAGCTCATCATTGGGTGCACTGTTGTAATAGTCAGCCACAAGAGATTCGATATCAACGGGGAAGATTGGGCCTGCGTTGTCGACGTCCCAGGTGACTTCATCACCGAGCATGGCAACACCCCGCGGCTCGAGAAATGCTGAGGACGTGATAATGCCACCATCGTCATCGGGCATGCCAAACCACGGCTTTTCACCAGCCCTGGGAATCCGCACACCTCCGTAGAACCCGCCGGGATTCAGTGGATCAGCCACGATGCCGGTCTCTGGTCCATACGTCCAGTCGATCATGATGTCACTCACAGCGCTGCCAAGAACAGATGTTGTGGCTGCGAAGTCGGCCCGCTGGAACGAGCGAGCGGTGCGCTCGGCGTTGGGATAGAACATCGAGCGGACCATCTCAAACTGCATCTCCTGCCAGCCGTTGCCGGGCTGTTGCACGAAGTTGCGAATGTCGTTGAGCTGCGATGCTGCAACGTCCGCGCGGCTGGCCTGAATGTTGAAGTCCCAGATGCTTCCTGTTGAGACGCCCTGAAAGAGATACGTGCCGGTTCCGCCGCCATCATCACCCAGGAGAACGTTCTGCCGCGCAAATGTCCACTGCGAGGCTGCGGGCTGACTGAAGCCATCGACGGTGGTGTTTGGTTCGACGATGATGCTGCCATTGTTGCCGATATCCCAAGGTGGGAAGTCGAGATTCTCGGGGAAGTTGGGATCGAGATTGGCACCGCCTGCAGCGGGTGCATCACCCAACTGATAGCCGTGGCCGTAGTAGACGCGGGCTGCGGAAGTCATGGCCTTGCGATTGGCACCCTGATTCGGGCTGTACATCTGTACGGTGTTGTCACCCTGCGTGAAGAAGAGGATGCGATCGGAGCGGATGTATTCGAGCGGATCGCGCGTCGAGTCGAGCCAGAAACGTGGGTCCGTCCCGGCTGCAAGTCCAGCACGCGTCGGATCGTTGATGTCGTTGCGGACTGCTCTGCACGCGATCACGATGTAGCCATCGACCGCGATTTTCTCGAAGTCCTGACGGATCTGCTGCTCGAAGGCTGCGATTTCCTGCACCTGATCAGCAGCCGCCTGGCCGGACGTCGTCACCAGACTCACGCTGCTGAAGATCTTCGAGCAGAAGAGAATGATGCCGAGCAGAATAGCGACAGAAATGAGCGCTTCGATCAGCGTAAACCCGCGCCGGGATGTGAGCATGTTCAACTTCATCATCTTGCTTACAGCTCCTTCACCGTTGCGTAGATTGGCGAGAGGCGATACTCGCGCCCGATGTTGGGATCGATCACCACTGAGGGGATGTACCACAACTCGAAGACAGGGTCATCGGTGCTGAAGTCCTGCGAGAGAACGGCTCGAAAAAAGCGCGATTCCTGAACCGGCCGCTGCAGCCGCACCGGGCCATCAACGTCATTGCGGCGACCTGCAAGCACGCGATGAAAGACGTTGTTCTGATCGAGCAGCCATTGCCCCGGCAGTTGCCATTGATCATCAGGAGGGTCCAGCGGATTGAGATTGATGGGATCGCCGGGATACGTCCCGGGAATCTCTTCCGTGCCCAACGGCCAGGGATTTCCAGCGTTGCCGCTGCCATTCAGCGCGCGATAGTGCGGCATGATCGGCATGCCAGTGCGCACCTGAAACGGCACAGGTTCGCCACCCGTTGTGGAAATGCGATACACGAACACCGCGACATACATCTTGCCCTGGAATCGGCGGAACATGCAGTCCCACGCATATTGCGGAGGCGTGCGTCCAGTCGTTCCTGCTGCGATCAACTCAGTCGACTGAGCCGGAAAATAGCGTTCTTCCTGACTGATGATGATCGCGGGCGGCGCAGCTCCCCACTTGATATCATTGTAAGGAAGCTCAGTCGCGGTATTTGCATTCTGAAAGAGATTGATGCTGCCAGCACTGACGGGCCTGCTGGCGCCGAGCTGATCGACGATCGTGGTATCAGCCAGCACGAAGCTCGGACGCCGCCACTTGAAGTCACCCTGAATGGTTAAATAGCCATCCTCGTACGGACCGCCGGGGGTGAGATTCAGATAGCCGAAATCATCTGCGGAAACCTTGGTGCGGATGAGTTCCATCGCATTGTTGGCGATGGTGGGACCGATGACAGCATCAGCGCTGCGCTGCTGCTGCGTGAGGCCGACCGGGAAGAGCGCAGCCACGGAGACCACACCGATGCCAAGGATGAAGATCGCGAACAGCATCTCGACCAGCGAGAAGCCGCGCTGATGTGAATGATGCGTGGTTGAAGGAAGCTGTGTCATCATGATGACTCCCGTTCGTTCATCACCACGCCGGTGTAGCGATTGAAATGGATGCGGCGGCCGAACTCGTTGATGTAGAGTCGCAGGTCATTATCGCGCGTGGTCTGGTTGTTCCAGTCGGTGTCGCCGTTAGGAGAATACTCGCGGGCTTCATCATCGTCATAGACAGAGAGGTATGGCACCCACAGAATGTTGGGCTCTTCAGAATCGGAGTCGTAGAAAGAGACGTCGAGGTCGACATCCCAAACCCTGTCGCCATTCAGATCGAAAAAACTGTAACTGCTGTCAGATTCGGGGATCGATGTCAGCAACGATCCATCTGCACCAAAGAGCACACCAATCTGCCAGCCGGTCGCTTCGACGCCATTGGCAGCCTGAGGAAACTGCGGCTGTGTGATCCAGATGTTATCCTGATTCGTGGCATACGAGGGCCCCGCCA
This sequence comes from Phycisphaerales bacterium, assembly GCA_051004555.1. GTDB lineage: Bacteria > Planctomycetota > Phycisphaerae > Phycisphaerales > SM1A02 > JBPCKF01. The sequence continues at coordinate 13,404 of JBPCKF010000019.1, forward strand.
CTTTGATGCCCTTGGGCAGCAGCATCGGCTCGGTATCCACAACCTGGCGGAAACGGCCAGCGACAATCACAACGCCGCTCGAGTCGTCTGCGAGCACGCCAGCATCTTCTTCGATGATGAAAATCTGCGTCCGCTGTTTGACTGCTGGCAGGCCACTATCCCAGTTGACGCGGAAGATCACGCCCACCGGCTTGCGGTTTTTCATTGCCAGTGCGCGTGCATGGCCCAGTGCAGCTTTGACGGAGTTCACGCCGCTCGCCACGGATGACCCGCGCGCGATCGCGCCAACTGCAACGACTGTAATGCCGAGCATGATGACGATGATGCCGAGCACCACCAGCAGCTCAAGCAGCGTGAAGCCGCGTGTGCGATGGATCGCGCTTCGATTATGAAAGATGGAGCGAGTTGAATATTGCATCATTCGGGGTGCTCCGGGTCGTAGGGGAAGTAAATGTTGTCGTGGGCGAATTGATGAACGGGATCCGTTTCAACCAGACTCAGATTGCCGAACTCGCCACTCGGACCAGCCGAAACAAAGAAGGGGCGACGATTCTGTGCCACGCCATAGAGTTCTTCGAGAGGCGTGCGGACGGTGCCATCTGCATCGCGAACGATGCCATTGTTCTGATCATCAAACCACGAGTCGGTGCTCCACAGCCTGCCTGCGTGGATGAAGCGGATGGGGTGATCCCATGCATCCAGCACAGTTGGGAACCCGTCCGACACACCCGAGCTCCAAAATGCAATCCACTGCGCGACCAGAGGATCCGGCTCGTTGGCTGAGGGATTGCGCAGCCACGCAGGTGCAGGCGGACTGCTCGAGTTATACTGCGGGGCGCGGCGCTCATCGAGCGAAGCAAGCATGGTGCGGATTTCCGTGGGTTGACCAACCACCGCGAGAAACTCGGTGACGGTGAAGATGTGAGGCGTATCAGCCTGCAGGTCGTAGCGCGCAGGGCCAGGCACACCATTGATACCCCATGTCAGAGAGCGGCCTGCCTGAGCTTCCCACTCTGAAAGCGCAGTGTTGAGTACGTTCATCGAGTTCTGCGTGCGGGTGATGTCGGATTTTGCACCGAGAGCGGAGCCGACCGCAATCACCACGCCGATGAGAACCGCAATGATCGAGATCACAACCAGAAGCTCGACCAGCGTAAATCCGCGTCGCAGCGAAACTGTCAGAGGAGTATGAGCAGGAGTGGAGTGCATGTGTGCGTTCATTGGCCGGTCACCACAATGTTGTCTTCGTTGGTAAATGCCGTCGGAGCAAAGTTGGGATCATCAATGCGAAAGTTCTGATTGCCGGTGCGGTCTTCGCCTGGCGAGAAGAGCGCGAACTCAGCCGACTTGAGCGCGATGCTGGTGGATGTGTCCCCCGCTGCATCTGCATAGAGCGATGCAGCGCTGCTCCCGGGCGCCATGTTGTAAGGCCGAAGCAGAACAACATCCGCCAGGCTCATCACACGGTCGGGATATTTCACGCGGCCGGGATGTTTCGCATAAAAGCGAATCGGTTCGCCCCAATAATCGACAATGGCTTTGGGTGCGTCCGAGTCGTAGCCAGCCTCGTTGGGAAGAAAGACATTGCCCGTATTGAAGTCAATACTGCCGACGAAGCGTTCATCATTGATTTCGATATAGGGGCCGTAGACACGACCTTCCGGACGATCGTCCGGTCCGGGGCGAAAACCTTCCGGACGACGATCTGCAACTTCGCCCGGCGTTCCGTTGCCACTCGTATCACGTGCACCACCCCAATAGCCATCATGGCCAGGCGAACGAATGCCCAGACCATTTGCGCCGTCGTACGCTGCACCGCCGTAGCCGAGCAGATACTCCGCGGGCGTTGTGATCGACCACCAGTCCTGCAGGGCTGCATAGTCGCTGGCGGCGGGTGGCGCGAACAGATTGCGCAGATCATCCGGCATGCTCGGATTGCGATCGCCCAGCGTTGGCGGGATCATGCCATGATCGCTCTTGAACTGGGCCATGCCCTGACTGATGGAACCCATGAGGGCCTGTGTGCGGGCTGCACCTGCTTTGCCCGACGCCAGTGCCAGGCCGACGATCACGAGCGTAATCAGGATGATGATCACGCCGACGACCACCAGCACTTCGATGAGGGTGAAGCCTCTGCGGGCACCCCCACTCTTTCCGGGCGACTCCCTCCGCCCCGTGCATGTTGTGGCTCTTGTGTTGTTCATCATCATGATCCTCATATTCCTGCGATTTGATTGCAACGCATGATCGCTTTGGCCTCTCACGTGGTGGTGAGCGACTCGATCATCGTGACCAGTGGCATGAAGAGCGCGATGACGATGGTGCCGATGATGCCGCCCAGCACAACCACCAGCAGCGGTTCGAGCAGGCGCACCAATGACTGCACAGCAACGTCGACTTCTTCGTCGTAGTTGTCTGCGATCTTCATAAGCATCACGTCGAGGTCGCCTGTCTCTTCGCCGACGTCGATCATGTTGACCACAATGGCATCGCACACCTTGCTCTCGCGCAAAGGACCGGCAAAGGTCTCACCCTCGCGGATCGAATCGTGCACTTTGGTGAGCGCCTTTTCGAACACATAGTTGCCGGAGGTATCGCGAGTGATGAGAATGGCTTCGAGAATCGGCACACCTGCCGAGATCAGCGTCCCCAGCGTTCGCGTGAACCTGGCGATCGAAGTCTTCTTGATGAGCGGCCCGATGGCGGGGATACGTACACGTATGTTGTCGGTAATCGCGCGCCCGGGCCCGGTCTTGCGTATCAGTTTGAAGAAGAAGAACAGAATGATCGGCGAACCGATGATCCACACCGCCCCCGGCACATGCTGATTGGCATGCAACTCGCCCGCAGCCCAGAGACTGGAACGGATGAGGAACTGCGTGACCGCGGGGAGCTCGACGCCGAACTCTTCGAAGATATCCTGGAACTTGGGAATCACGAAGACCATGATGCCTGTGAGAATCACCACCGCGATCGAGATGACCACCACCGGGTAGATCATGGCACCGATGATGCGGCGACGAAGTCGCATCGACTTTTCAAGGAAGTCTGCCAGACGCTGCAGGATGATGTCAAGCACACCGCCGATCTCACCTGCGTTGACCATTTTGCAGTAGAGTCGATCGAATGCTTTGGGATGTTTCGACATTGCGTCAGAAAGCGTGGTACCTGCTTCGACGTCTTCACAGATGTCACCGAGCGTTGACTTGAGCCGGCCTGGCTTCTGCTGACTCTCGAGAATCTGCAGCGAACGCAGCAGGGGCAAGCCTGCATCCTGCAGCGTTGAGAGCTGTCGGGTAAACGTGGTCAGCTGCTTCTTGCCGACGCCACCAATGTTGATCGAGAACTCGCCCTTTTTCTTCTTGGCGGTCTTGCGCGGACCTGCCGATCCACTCTCGGCTGATGACTTGACTTTCTGTTCGCGAACCGCAGTGGGAAAGAATCCCTGCTGCTTGATGCGCTGGATGGCATCTTCGCTGGAGGAGGCTTCGACAGTGCCTTTCTGGGGCTTGCCGGCCGAGTTCAGTGCTTCATATGCATAGGTTGGCATTTCGTAATCTCCAGAGTCGCTGGGGGCAACAGCACGCAGCGGAAAAAGAACTTACTCTTCAGCAATGGTTTCGCGGACAACCTCATCAATTGTGGTCTGTCCTTCAAAGATGGCCATGAGGCCGGTCTGGCGCAGCGTCTTCATGCCACGCCGCTTGGCTTCTACACGCAAAGCCGCAGTCGATCCACGATTCATGATCATTTCGCGCAGCTCATCATCAACGGCCATGATCTCGAAGATGGCGCGACGACCGCGATAGCCCGAATGATTGCAATGATCGCATCCACGCCCGCGGAACAGCGTGCGGCCTGCGATATCAGACGGCCTGAGATTCAATTCCATCAGTTCTGTCTCGCTGGGTTCGTACTCTTCCTTGCACTGCATGCAGATGCGCCGCACCAGCCGCTGGGCCACAATCGCTTCCAGCGTCGCGGTTACAAGGAACGGTTCAATGCCAAGGTCAACCAGTCGCAGAATCGATGATGGCGCATCGTTCGTATGCAATGTGGTGAACACAAGGTGACCTGTGAGCGAGGCCTGCACTGCAATCTGGGCCGTCTCAAGATCGCGAATCTCGCCCACCAGAATGATGTCGGGGTCCTGTCGCAGGAACGATCGCAGGAGGCGGCCGAATGTGAGATCCTGATCGACATTCACCTGACATTGCACCAATCCATCGATGTCATACTCGACCGGGTCTTCAGCAGTCAGAATCTTGGTGGTTGGCTCGTTGAGTTCCTGCAGACCTGCGTACAGGGTGGTGGTCTTTCCCGAGCCGGTCGGCCCGGTGACGATGATGATGCCATTGGGCTTGGAAATCAACGAACGCAACTGTTCGAGCTCTTCATCGCGCAGCCCGATCTTGTCGAGACTGAGCGAAACATTCGAGCGATCGAGCACGCGCATCACCGCCGACTCGCCAAACATGGTTGGAAGAATGCTGACGCGAAGATCGATCGGGTTGTTGTTCACCACCAGCTCGATGCGACCGTCCTGGGGCAGTCGCCGCTCTGCAATATCAAGATTGGCCATGACCTTGATGCGCGAGATGATCGGCAGGGCAAGGTGCTTGGGTGGCGGGATCATCTCGTACAACACGCCGTCAATGCGATAGCGCATCTTGAAGTCTTCTTCAAACGGCTCAAAGTGAATGTCCGATGCCTTGTCCTTGATGGCTTGAAGCAGAACCAGATTGAGCAGGCGAATGACTTTGTTGTCATCAGCTGCCTTGCTGAGTTCTTCCAGGTCGACTGAGTCGCCTCGCCCTTCGAGGGCTGCGATCGCAGCCGACGAGCCAGCCTCATCAAGCAGCGTTGCAATCGACTCTCCCTGGCCGGAATACTTTGCAGCGATGACTTTGTCGATTTCAGCTTCCGGAGCGACGACAGCTTCGACCTTGAAACCCATGAGAAGGCGAAGGTCATCGACTGCCCGGAAATTGTCGGGCGACTTCATCGCAATCGTGATGCGGCGAGTCGCTGCCTCAAACGTGAGCGGCACAATCTGGTAGGTGCGCGCGGTCTCAGCCGGCAGGGCCGCAATCACATCTGCAGGAATGTCTTCAGGCGAGATGTGCACCATCCGCATGCCCGCCTGGCCAGCCAACGCTTCGAGCACATCCTCCTGTGTCACTGACCCGAGGCTGACCAGCAACTGTCCAATGAGTTCTCGACGCTGCTTCTGCAACTGCAGCGCTTCATGCACCTGCTCGCGCTTCACGCGCCCGAGCTTGGTCAACACGCGCCCCAGCCGTCTTCCCTTCAGTTCGCTTGGATCCATCGTAATGTCAGTTCCTGTTTCTGTGTCAGTCAGGTTGTGTGCATTGCCAACGCGATCCATGAGAATCCGAGTTGCATAAACACAAACCTGTCCAATCAAGTGGTGACCGAAGTTCCTGCGAGAAAGCGCACCGGAGCATCGGGCGACGCGCCCAACCTCATACCTATCGGTCAATTATGGTCCCAGAAAGATATGAATGCAAGCCCGCTTGTCCTCTTTCAATCAAAGGACATTCGGGTTTGGAATGCCTATACGGCTTCCATCGCGTCGCGGTTCCGGCTGAAATCCGTCCCGATGAGCCAAGTTCTTCTTCATTGGGAGAGCATCATTCGGAGGTCAATCGGGAGCGATTCATACTCATCGGCGGTGAGGGCGTTTGTCAACCGTCGGCAGGTTACGCCAACGAGTTCCCTGTTTCTTGTGAACAGGTCTTGGGCAGGAAAGACGTCCCATGTGAGATGGGCCTCGGTACCGAGTTCGAGTTGCGCGCTTCGTTTTATCTCGAACAGCTTCACGCGAGTCGCCAGCGTGTCCCACTGCCCCCAGGCGCGAACCATATCCATTCGCAGATCGCGCTGGCGCGGTCGATACTCCTCAGGGATTGTGTCGATCGCCGCTCTACTCAGCGCCGAAATCGAGGGCGTCATCCAAGTTGGATGCGACGTACTCCACGGGAGACATTGTGAAGATTTCAGGATACATCGCAGCGTAGACCTGACCGCGGAAGGAGGCAGATGTCTCGGCAGCGAACTCCCGGGCAATCAAGGACGCAAATCGCGTGTTCGTCGCTTCAATCGCATACCGCAACTCCTCGACGCTGATTCGGAACTCGGCCGTGATCACGGTGGGCGACCGCATCCCCGACCTCATTGCGCTTCTTGAGGGTGCCAATGTGCCGATCACCGCAGCGCTTGAGGAAGCACTCCAACGCTACACTGTGGAGATTGATCGTCTCCTGCGTCCCGAATGGGAGCGGCCGGTCGAGCCATCGGATGCCACATTCTTCTGCTACGGCCTTCGATCCTGACGGCGAAGGGATCACCTAACGAACCCGCCCCTTCGCGATGCACTGGCCCATACTCGTCCTGATTTCAGTTGCAGCTGGCGGTTTTCTCCTTGACGCGTTGTTGGTTGTCAGGTAAAGTTGACAGGTATGACACTGCCCTGCATCACTCCGGCTCGACCGCCTTCGGTTCGTGGAACAGCAATGTTCCCATTCCCGTCGGCCAGGCAAATGATCCCGGCTTTGATGCGAAAGTCATCATGCGCTGGCGGGTTGTGCCGTATCAGACCTTCGCAGC
>JBPCKF010000020.1:0-91701 GCA_051004555.1 Phycisphaerales bacterium
CGCGGATACATTGCCGGTCAGTTCTCGTCGCCCTGCTCGTCTGCATCTTCTTCTGCGGTCGTGGCATTTCCGGTAGCGGGTTTATTGGTCAGCAACAGGTTGCGTTGATCGAGCACCTTCTGGCGGATCTCGAGGAAGAGGTCGTGATTGTCGCGGAGGAACTGCTTGGAGTTTTCGCGGCCCTGGCCGAGGCGGACATCGCCATAGCTGAACCACGCACCCGCTTTCTGACAGACGCCGTCGTTGACAGCCAGATCAAGCAGGTCGCCCGAGGCTGAGATGCCTTCGTCGAACATGATGTCAAACTCGGAATCGCGGAATGGCGGTGCGATCTTGTTCTTGACGATGCGTGCCCGCACACGGTTGCCGACCGCGACATCACCCTCTTTGATCGAGCCGATGCGGCGAATATCGATACGGACGGATGAATAGAACTTGAGGGCCCGCCCGCCGGGTGTGGTTTCGGGTGAGCCGAACATCACGCCAATCTTTTCGCGGATCTGATTGATGAAGATGACGGTGGCTCGACTCTTTGCAATCGCGCCGGTGAGTTTGCGCAGTGCCTGACTCATGAGTCGTGCCTGCAGCCCGACATGGGTATCGCCCATTTCGCCTTCGATCTCAGCGCGCGGGATGAGGGCTGCGACCGAGTCGATGACGATGACATCAACTGCATTGGATCGCACGAGAAGTTCGCAGATTTCCAGGGCCTGCTCGCCAGTGTCGGGCTGCGAGACCAGAAGTTCATCGAGGTTGATGCCCAGTCGCCTTGCCCATGTGGGGTCGAGTGCGTGTTCTGCATCAATGAATGCTGCGACACCACCATCTGCCTGTGCATTGGCTGCGACAGTGAGTGCGAGCGTGGTTTTACCTGAAGATTCAGGGCCATAGATTTCGACCACCCTGCCGCGTGGGATGCCGCGCCCGCCGAGCGCGATATCGAGGCTGATGGCTCCGGTCGAGATGCCTGGCACGAAGCGGGCGGGATCGTCGTCGAGTCGCATGATCGATCCCTTGCCGAACACTTTTTCGATCTGGCTGAGTGCGCGATCGAGTGCCTGTTGTTTGCCTTTATCTTCGATAGTCACTGCACCCTTGGCCATTTCTCTGATTCCGCTTGCGGTTGATGGTGAGGCGTGAGACGCGTCGCTGCCGTTATTGCTGTTGCGATCAGCGCGTTTGTTTTTACGGGACTTTGCTGGTGCCACCATATCGTACTCCTGTGTCGAGGTCAATGTTTGGTATGTGGGAGGGTACCATTAGGACATCGGCGTGTCAAGTGCCTGTTCGGTTCTTTTTTGGGATTTATTTTACAGCCCTGAGACTCTGGGCAACCCGATATGAAGTTTGCATTTCTTGTGGAAAAACTTCGCTTTTGCGCTTGCAATGCACCCGTTACCCTGCCATACTGGGGATGGAGCATCCGAGGAGGGATGTGTGGGCAGATCGGATGAGAAGTAGAGATGAGCGTGGGGTGCACCACATGCATCTTTTATCAAATCTTTAAGATCCTGCGATACACGACTTTTTCGGTTGTTCTGCTGAAGGCGAAGCGTTTTCGTCTTCGGGAGTATCGATTGCTGCTACACGTCGTGGCGCGTGCAACGTGTGTGCATGGGTCGATACGAAAATCTCTTGGAGAGGCGGAAGGAATGTATCCTTTCCGCACAGGTAAACCATTTGGAGAAAGGTCCTACGTCGTTATGAAAAGAATTCTTGCAGCAACTGCAGCTCTCGCCATCGCTGGCGGCGCGCTCGCAGACCACAACACCACCATCGTTGATGACAGGGCAGGCGTGTTCATGGACATCTCAGGCACAGGCACAGCCCTCGGCCTGACCGATGACGGCGAAGCAAGCATCACCACTACCATCGGCAACGCCCTGCTCGCAGCAGGCAGCGTCCGCATCGGCAACAACGGCGGAGCTCTCTGGAATGACGCTGGCACCGAAAACCTCAGCTTCGTGAACGGCACGATCAACGGCGTGTCACCCGCATGGGGCGGCGGCCAGTCTCTGCTCCCCTTCTGGGATGACCTCGACGAAGAGACCGGCGATGTCTACTGGCAGGAAATTGGCGGCCAGTTGATCATTCAGTGGCACCAGCGCCCCCACTTCCCCGGCCCCGGCGCCGGCAACGTCACCTTCCAGATTCAGGTCAATGGCAACGGCAATGGTTCCACCATTCCCTACGCTCAGTTCCTCTACCTGGACACCATCTTCGACGACTCCCGATGGGACAATGGCCTTTCCGCCACCGTCGGCTATCAGTCAACCAATCCCGCCAACAACGTCGAGTGGAGCTTCAACCAAGCCGTCATCACTGACGGCCTCGTGCTCTCCATCGTCGATGTGCCTGCACCAGGTGCACTTGCACTCCTGGGCGCAGCTGGCCTGGTCGCCCGTCGTCGTCGTCGCGCCTGATCGCAAGCCGCGACCCGACGCCATGTGTGTGAATGAATCACACGCAGAGCAACGACATGTCCAACGCCGCAGCATTCGTGCTGCGGCGTTGTTCTTTTTGATGGCAGCAATCTCGCACATCAGTTTCACGCAATCCCGCACATCTCAGTCACGCGCTTGCGACGTGCGGGCTTATCGACATCACCGCAGGATTCGCGCGATCAGTAATACTCACCGCCCGGCGCGCAGCTGTACGGCGATCGATCCCCACAAGCAGTCCGATCGAGCACGCTGTCAACAGCCACCCCGTGCCGCCATGACTGATCAGGGGCAGCGCGATTCCCTTGGTGGGAGCCATGCCCGTCACCACCAGCAGATTGATCAGCGCCTGCAGGCCGATGGTCACGCTCACGCCCAGCCCCAGCAGACGTTCGAAGACGCTGTCTGCATGACGGATAATCAGCAGGCAGCACAGCAGCATGCCTGCATACAGGAACACAACAAGCGCTGCTCCGAAAATTCCGAGCTCTTCACAGATCACCGCGAAGATGAAGTCGGTGGTATCTTCCGGCAGGTAACCGAACTTGCGGACGCCGTTGCCCAGGCCGTGCCCAGCCAGTCCGCCGCCTGAGATGCTCGCGAGTGACTGCACGATGTGGTAGCCGATGCCCTGCGGATCGTCATACGGATTGAGATATGCAAGCAGGCGATTCACCCGGTAGGGGCTTTGCCAGAGTGCAGCAAGAAATCCAACGATGCCCAGCGGAATCACCAGCGCTGCCTGCCGCACTTTGACTCCACCAGCCATTAGCATGCACATGCCCACCAGGCCGATGAGTACTGCAGTGCCAAGATCTTCGATCGCGATGAGTGCACAGACAATCAGCAGCAGCCAGCCGGGCGGGAGCAGGCCAGTGGTAAACCGCTGCATGCCCGCCTGACCCTGCCTTGCACAATGCCAGGCCAGAATGATGAGCATCCCCCACTTGGCAAGCTCGCTGGGCTGAAAGCTCATGCTGCCCAGCCGCAGCCAGCGACTTGAACCATTCATGGTTCGCGACAGTCCCGGCACATGGACGGCCAGCAGGAGACAGATGATGATCAATGCAAGCCAGGTTGTGGGGGCCTGCCATCCGGTTCGCTGGCGCAGGAACCCGAGCGGCACGAGAGATGCCAGGACCAGGACGATGCCCGCAGCCACGGCGTAGATCGCTGTACGGCTGGTGAGAATCGAAGGAAGCGATGTGGATGTTGACGAAAACGCAGGATCAGACCCAACAGTCTGCCCTGCAGAGTTGACCATGATGACACCCAGGATCAGCAGGGTGGCTGAGCACAGGATGAGGCCGTGGCCGGGTCGAAGCATGACGTTGTTCATTCATCGGCAATCAGGGCGATCGTGCATGAGATGAATGATCGCGCCAACGGGCGGCACCGAGATCAGTCGCATGGACATCCCGAGGGCCCGACTTCCTCATCCCCGCAGACGATCCCGATTTTCAGGCAATTGGGCAACGGAAACGTATCTTCGAAGCAATCGAGCGTCAACCGCACATCATCACAGTCGACGATTACGACATTCGAGGTGGCCCGAATCCAGACGCACTCGCCATCAAGCGGCGTGGTGAGACAGTTGGCTCCGAAGGTCAGCTCGTACCAGTGAGCCTCCCCTTGTGGACAGGTTCCCGATGCCGGGCAGGAAGATGTGAGTGTGTCCCAGGAGTTGCGCGCAAAATACTCTCCTGAGATGATGCGCTGCTGGCCATACTGATCGCAGTAGATGATGACCACTTCGTAGGCGGTGCACTGATCACCCGCCGCAACGAGCAATTCTCCGCTGGCAGGCATCTGAACATTCAATCGAGCAATCGCAAGGATTGCCGCCGCCTCGGCATCAAGCGGGTTGAAGCCGGCTGCATAGAAGATCTCTTGGAGAAGCTCCTGTGGATTCCGTTCGCGCCAGTCGATCGCCTGACGCGTTCGAGCTTCTTCAGTGTCGAGATGTAGCAGCGACAACGCATACTTGGCTGTGTCATACGCCTCTTGCGAAGCAAAGCCGTTTTCCTTCAACGCAGCCACTACAAATCCGAGAATGTTGGCCTTCCATTCGTACGAGGGCCGCTTATTCAGGGGCGTTCGGGGAAGATCATCTGCAGCCTGCCGGGTCTGCCGCTCGGAGAGCGTTTCGTACGCGAGACCGAGTTTCTCAAACGCTCTCTGCGTCGCCGCCTCCGCCTGTTCGCCTGAATAGCCGACACGCCGCAGTGCATACGTTGCGAAATCAGCAGGATTGACAATGGCATGAGAGTGAGTTTCTCGCATCACAAGCGACGCATAGTTGTACGATTTCTGAGGGTCAAATCCCTCGTTCTCGAAAATGTCCACAAGGAAGCCCAGATGGTTCATCTCCCACATGTATTGCGGCTTCGCAGGCTTCGGTGACGATGGATGGTCGGGATCCTGCTGGGCCATCGTCAGAACATTGACCGATGTTTGCCCGTGACCTGACCAGGAGGCAACGGCGATCATCACACCCGTCGCAAGTGGCGACAAGAGATTCCACATGGAAAAGCCTCCTCAGGTAAATGTACCGCAGGGGACATTCTAGTAGAGAGAGAGAGAGAGTCCAGCCGCCGGATATATCTTCGAAATCAGCCGGTTGCATCGAGCATGAACATCGACTAATGTGGCTGCCTGAAACAGCACCTCTCTCGCGCAACGCGAGAAACCAACAGGAGTTGCACAACCATGGGGTTCGTCAAGGAGTTCAAGGACTTTGCCTTGCGAGGCAACGTCATGGACATGGCGGTCGGCATCATCATCGGGCAGCCTTCGGAACCATCGTGAGTTCGCTGGGCTGAAAGCTCATGCTGCCCAGCCGCAGCCAGCGACTGGAGCCATTCATGGTTCGAGACAGCCCCGGCACATGCACAGCCAGGAGCAGGCAAATGATGATCAGAGCCAGCCAGGTTGTGGGCGCCTGCCAGCCGGTTCGCTGGCGCAGAAAGCCAATTGGCAGCAGTGACGCAAGGACCATGACGATTCCTGCTGCCACCGCGTAGATTGCAGTTCGACTGGTGAGGATTGCGGGCAGCGTGGCTGCCGAATCTGAGGAAAATGCTGCGTCACCACCCACGGTCTGCCCTGCAGAGTTGACCATGATCACACCCAGGATCAGCAGGGTGGCTGAGCACAGGATGAGGCCGTGGCCGGGTCGGAGCATGAGTTGCCCATTCATCGGCGATGAACCAGGCGCAGCATGAATGTTGTCATTCCCGCGCAGGGGCTTTACACGCGACTTGTCAGCTTCGCTTGCGCCATGGGCAAATCGCGTCATCCTGGAGGTCTCACTTACTTACAAGGAGCCACCAAGCATGGAACGCAATCTGTGGAGCATCATCGCAATGCACGGGGACGACAAGAAAAACGCGATTGCCCTGACTCAGGGGCTGACTCATATCGAGTCCATTGTCGTGGTTTCGAGATAGTCGCACCGATCATTTTTTCCTGAATCTGCATTCACTTCCCCCTCGGCGCCTCGGCGGTCAATCTCCTCCGTCACCAACACCTCGCTCCGCGCGAGTGAAACCACCGAGGCGCCGAGAGATCAGATGAATTGATGGGGCGCGCGCCGACTGGATTCCCGCCTGCTGCGCGGGAATGACGACAGCGCGCACTGGGCGGGCATGACGGCACAGCGCTCGTCGTCCTCATCACCCCGCCCGCTTCATCAGCAATGTAAAACAACTGCCCTTGCCGACTTCGCTCTTCACTGACACTTCGCCCCCGTGTTCTGAAACAATGTGTTTCACGATCGCAAGGCCGAGGCCGGTGCCGCCGACGTCGCGGCTGCGGGCGCGGTCGACGCGGTAAAACCGCTCGAAAATGCGCGGCAGATGCTTTGCTTCGATGCCGATGCCCTCATCACGAACTTCAATCGCAATCATCCCGGCGCGCGATTGCGCGATGCTCGCGGTCATCTCGATGCGCTTCCCCGGTGGCGAGTATCGAATGGCATTGGCAACCAAATTGCCGATCGCCTGCTCAAGCAGATGCTGATGTCCCTGCACAAGAAGCTCTGTATCGTCGGGATTGGTCACATGAAACACGATGGTCATCTCGCGGGCTGCCGCTGCGTCACGCGAAAACTCAACCACGCGCTCGAACACCTGTGTGATCGAAACCGCTTCGGTTTCCAGTGCGCCCTGGCCGCGTGGTCGTTCGAGATAGGTGAGCGTGAGCACGTCCTCGACAATCGCAATCAGGCGCTCGGTGTTCTTGCGGATCACTTCGATAAAGCGTTGCGTCTGCTCCCGATCATCGGTGCCTGCCTCCACCAGCGCTTCAACATAGCCTTTGATACTTGTGATAGGCGTGCGCAACTCATGCGAGACGTTGGCTGCAAAATCGCTCCGCAGCTGTTCCAGACGACGGATGTCAGTCATATCGTTGAGAACGATCAGACGTTGGTCCGCAGGTTCAACAGCATCGCCACCCTCTGAGCGGCCGAACGTCGCAAGCACCGCGCGGATACGGCGGCTCCCCAGCGTGAACTCAACCGCATCCCCGCGCGCGGGATCATGGTCAATTTGCGTCATTTCATTCCGCGCGATCGCCGTGCGATCCTGCACAAGTGCAAGCAGGTCCGGCTGGCGGGTGACTTCCTGCAGCAGTCGCTCGCGCACACGTTCTGCATCGTCGACATTCAACATCATCGCAGCCTGGCGGCTCATCATGAGAATGCGATCTTCGCCATCCAGTGCAATCACGCCACTCACCATTGCGTTTAAGGTGGCTGCAAGAGCAGCTTCGCGTTGCTCGATCTCACGCCTATCTGCATCAAGATCAACCGCAAGTCGACCGAGCGCATCTCGCAGTGGCTGCAGGCCTGCACTCAACTGAAAGTCGTGCTCGACGGTCTCAGCGCCTGCAGTCAGAGCGTCGATGGCGCGTTCCAGCTCAGCCGTCGAACGGGCGAGTTTCCTGCTGATCTCGATTGCCACTGTCATGGAGACCAGCAGCGCTGCCCCTCCCACCACAATCCACCACAGCGGCTGCGATCGAACTGCTGCTGATGTCACCATCAGGACAATCCAGGCACATGCTTGAAGCGATATCACTGCCAGAAACGGGCGCAGCCAGACTTGGCGATTATCTTTTAGTGAATTGCGGGATGTCACCCTTCATTATGTCCACTCGATCATTGTCATTCCCGCGCACCAGGCGGGAATCCAGTCTGGTAGTCGTGAGTCTAAGGCGCGTTCACTGGGTCCCCGCCTTCGCGAGGGCGACGCGATCCAGGATCGTCCGAATCTCGCGCGTCGCATCGCAGAGACGTCTATACTTGTACATGGCGCTGGTCCACGACCTTCTTACACTCTTTCGCGTCGACACACAGGTGCGCAGCCTGCAATCACGGGTTCGCGCTGCTGAGCGGTATCTTGCAGCGCAGCAATCGCGACTGGATGATCTGGAAACGGATCGGGCTGAGCTTGCGTCGCGCATCAAACATCTGCGGGCTGATGTCGCCAATGCTGAATGCGAGATGGCAACGCACGATGAACGCATCGACAAACTGCGCACTTCGATGAACTCCTCAGCGACCCAGAAGGAATACACAGCCCTTCTCACTGAGATCAACACATTCAAAGTTGCCCGGTCGGAACTTGAAACGATTGCTCTGGAACATCTTGAGACAATCGAGCAGCGCTCTGAAGAACTGGCAGCTGTTGAGCAGCAACTGGAAGAGCGAGCGCGACTGCGCGATCTTGCCAGGGTTGATCTCGAGCAATGCCGCACCGATGTTGCAGAACGGCTGGCTGAACTCCAGCGCGAGCGCGAGCGCGCCGCTGCAGTCATTCCGCCTCACGATCTCGATGCCTTCAACGAACTTGCAGAGCGATACGACGGCGAAGCCATGGCTTTCATTGATGTCGTCGATCGCCGCAATAAGGAATATGCCTGCGGGGCCTGCAATCTGCACGTGACGCTGGATGCAGTCTCCGCCCTGCAGGGCGCAGGCGCAACCATCTCCCGATGTGCAGCCTGTCGGCGCATTCTGTTCCTGAAAGAAGAAGCGCCCGGCGCTGTCGCGAGCACTAAGTAATCTGTGTGCAGAAACATCGGCAACGCCGGTGAATAATTTTAAACATCCCCGTCGTAGAGCGCGGCCCTGTATCAGAGTCTGGCTGTCTGCTAAAGTGTGAACACCCATGACAACAGCGCGCAAGACGATTGTACTGATTTCAACAGGCGGGACGATCGAGAAGACCTATGACGAACTGGCGGGAGTGCTCGCAAACCGAGTGAGCGTGCTGGATGTGATGTTGGCGTCGCTTGATCTGAAGGGAATCAGAATCGAGCGCATTGCGCTGATGAATAAGGACAGCCTGGATATGAGCGATGCGGATCACGATCTCGTGGCAGCCAATGTGCTCGCGCAGGTGCAGCGTGAAGAGGTTGATGGAATCGTGATCACGCATGGCACAGATCGCCTCGCGACAACGGGCGAGCGCATTCTGGCGCGCCTGCGCCAGGAAGACGCTGTGAAGGTGCCGGTCGTGCTCATCGGCGCCATCCGCCCATATGCGCTGCGCTCGACCGATGCGCTGCAGAATCTCACGGAAGCGTTCATGGCTGTGCAACTGCTCCAGCCCGGCGTGTACTGCGTGATGCACAACATGGTCCTGGCGTTTCCTGGCGTGGTGAAAGATCGCAAACTTGGCACGTTTGTGAAGCAGCGATAGAATGTCGTATGCAGGAACAGCCGCGCCCAACCATTGCAGATCAAGCGGATTCGCGCAGCGATTGCGCCGAGTCAGGAATGACAGTACAAGTGAATGGTGCATCGTTCGTGCTCGAAGAGGGCAGCACGATTGCTCAGCTGCTTGCGCTGCGGCCAGCATCTCACCCGGGCTACGCGGTTGAAGTCAACCAGAAGCTGATTCCGCGGCGGGCCCATGCCGAGCATGTCCTGCAACCGGGCGACACCATTGAAATCGTTACGCTGGTCGGCGGCGGTTGAAGAGCGGAAAGAGCGTTTCACCTCACGCTGCTCGCGTGGAAAGCAGATTGATCAGCGACTCAAGACGATCGAGCGTGCGCTCGACCTGCGCCTTGAAGATCATGTACGGGAAGAGTGTCAGCAGCGCAATCGCAAGCCCTGTTGCAGTTGTGATGAGCGCTTCCGCGATGCCACCCGAAACAGCGCGGGGATCACGAAGAGCATCATCAGCCTGGCCAAGCAGATCGAACGATTGAATAATGCCGAACACAGTGCCGAGAATGCCCAGCAGCGGGGCGGCTGTGATGATCGTTGAAAGGATTGTCATGAACCGCTCGACAGCGACGCGGGCTTCATCGGCTGCGAGGAGTGGCGCTGCATGGGGCGCGCTGCTGGAAGCGTTTTCGGGTTGGGTGAGCTGCAACGCGATGCGGCTGTAAATTGTCCTGCCTGCCTTTGCCCGTGCAGCAATCGCCTCGCGATCCCCACCAGGTTTGGCAGCTGCGTTGGCCAGCCGATTCCACTCACGGCGACCAGCACTGCCATTGGTGCGCAGCCAGAAGAGCGCGCGTTCGAGGATCAGAGCAAGGCTGACCACGCTGAGTCCCAGCAGCGGATACATGACGATTCCGCCGCGCTCGACGAGTTCGATGATCGAGTCAAACATACTTCGACCAGCATAGGCAAAGGGCGGCTGAACATGGTTTCCCACGTGCGTCATGCAGCCTACCATCGCTCCGTTCCCGACCGACCCCATCGTCTAGTCAGGTCCAGGACGCCAGGTTTTCATCCTGGAAACAGGGGTTCGAATCCCCTTGGGGTCGCTTTCGGTATTTGACAACATCGCGGCACGAATCAGCCTCAGCCGTTGCGCTGAGGCTGTTTTCACTTCATCATCATCGTCATCATGTCCTTCAGCTTCGCGCTCATCAGTGACGTTTTCCATCAACAGGATGGCGCTGATCGCCTGCGCGCTCATCTTGCGACTGCAAAAAAGCAGGGTGCCAGCCTTGCGGTGCTACCCGAGTTGCCTTGCAACCCCTGGTCGCCTGCGACCAA
Source organism: Phycisphaerales bacterium (assembly GCA_051004555.1). GTDB lineage: Bacteria > Planctomycetota > Phycisphaerae > Phycisphaerales > SM1A02 > JBPCKF01. The sequence goes on from JBPCKF010000020.1 coordinate 10,465, forward strand.
GACGCCGCGCGATGATGATGCGGAGACACTCGAGAGTGGCGGGCGCGTGTTCATGCAGGCAGATGCTGCCCGCGAGGCGGGGATCGCGCTTCTGGGCGGCATCCTGCAGAAGCTGCACGATGGAACTCGCCGCAACACCGCAATCCTCTTCAATCAACAGGGACAGATCGCTGCGACGTACAGCAAGATGCACCTTCCCGAAGAGCCCGGCTTCTGGGAGACTTCACATTACGAAGCAGGCAACGAACCGCCCCGCGCCATCAGCGACGTTCTGCCGATTCGAGTTGGGATGCAGATCTGTTCGGATATCAATCGCCCGGAAGGGTGTCACCTGCTGGGTGCAGATGGCGCGCAACTGATTCTTGCGCCGCGCGCGACTGAACAGGCAACCTGGCAGCGCTGGCGGCCGGTGCTGATGGCCAACGCGGTGACCAGTTGCGCGTTTGTCGCCAGCGTGAATCGGCCGCGCGAGGAACAAGGCGTGCTCATCGGCGGACCTTCATTCGTCGTCACTCCCAATCTGGAAGTGCTGCTGGAATCGACTGATACGGTTGCGACTGTGACGATCGACACGTCCGCAATCGAACACGCGAAAGTGGAGTATCCCGGCTACTTGCCGGTCCGCGCAGATGTCTACGCCAGAGCCTGGCAGCGCATCGCTGATCGTGTGTCTGAGGTGCCGCGACCGTGAGAAGTCGGAGCGCGGCTGGCTACTCCGTATCGCTCTGCGCAGCGGTATTGTCGCTCAAGCGGTAGCCCACGCCGCGGACGGTTTCGATCATGCGGCCGAGGTCGCCGAGCTTTCGTCGCAATGCCGTGACATGCACATCAACGGTGCGGCTGGCAAGCACAGCGTTGACGCCATGCACAGCTGCGATGATCTGATCGCGCGTGCGGACGAAGCCGTGGCGTGATGCAAGGCAGCGCAGGATCTCGAACTCGGTCAGTGTCAGGTCGACCACGCCGCCATTGGCATGAACTTCATGACGATCGACATCAATCACCAGTGCACCGTTGCCGAACGACATGCGATTGCTGGCATCACTTTCGTCAACATCATCATGACGTGCTTCAGCGCGGCGGAGGATGTTGCGCACGCGGGCCATGAGCACCTTTTGACTGAATGGCTTGGTAACATAATCATCAGCCCCCAGTTCCAGGCCGGTGACGATGTCGGAGTCCTCGCTGCGGGCTGAGACCATGAGGATGGGAACGCTCCGCGTGGCTGCATCCCACTTGAGACGTCGACAGATTTCCAGTCCATCCATGTCAGGCAGCATGAGGTCAAGGATCACCATGCGGGGCGGGCGGCGTTTGATCTCTTCAAAAGCGCGGCGACCGGAGGCAATCACGCCCGATGTGTAGCCTTCACGTTCGAGGCTGAAGCGGATCAGCTCCGCAATATCCGGCTCATCCTCGACGATGAGGATCGGTGACGATGATGACGTTGATGTAGCCTCTGCCATGGTCGAGCATGCTAGCTCGGATGTGTTCAGCTTGTGTGTGTGTTGTGTGGGGGGAGGACAATGACGTTTTCTCGCCGTCCCCTCGCTGCAGGCGCGGACCCACTCCGTCATGCCCGCGAAGGCGGGCATCCAGTGAACGCACCGCAGACTCACGCCAACCCGACTGAGTCCCGCCTGCTGCGCGGGAATGACAACAAGCGCCTCCCGCTCGGAATACACGCTTGTGTTGCGTGTCTCTCTCGCGTCGGCCGACAACATTGATCTCACCACCAAACCAACACACATGTGCACGCAAAGAAGCGTGGACACACATACGAAGGAGACACACACCCATGAAACTCTTTACGACCTTGCGCAACTGGATGCTGGCAGCCCCCGTGGCCCTCGCAGCAGTTGCAGGTTCAGCGGCACTGGCACCCCAGGCTCTTGCTGATGGCTTCTCGATTCGCATCTCCAGCGGTGGTCACCGCTATCAGCATCAGCGTCCCGTTCATCGCTCATGGGCGGATGTCGAGTTTGAACGCGGCTACTGGGCAGGCCAGCGGCACGGCCAGGAACTCGGGTTCGAGCACGGCTACAACAGTCACGCTTTCCATTGCGTATGCGCCATCGATGTCTCGTGCGAGTCGCGACCGTATCAGGACGGCTTTGCAAAAGGTTTCGATGCAGGCTACCGGACCGGATTCAACCAGGGCGCGCGTCAGGCTGAGTACGAGCGCTGCCGCTGGGAACAGAATCGACATCACCAGCAGTCGCGCTACAGCAACCGCGGCTACTCGCGGCCACGTTACGGCTGGTAACACAGATCCTCCACTTCACCTCCTCGCACTCGCGCGGACCGTTGCCCAAGGGCAGTTTGCTGAGCGAACGACGACCGGGAAGGCGTCGCTCGACTCACTCGCTGAAAACCCTCGGCAGCGCACTCCAACGCGAGTATCCCGCAAGCTCACGGTTCGCCGTGAGCTTGTTTTGCTTTTGAAAACGATTGTGATCACGTTCGATCGCCCGATGAAACTCGATGGCTGTGCCCGTCGTCGCTGTCTTCCACTTTATGGTATGATGCGTGGACGACTTCCATTCCTTCTGCAGGAGTTCACGGATGAACCACCTTGCCCGTCGCGACTTTCGCTCGCATAGTCCTCGCCCCCGCCCGCATGTCGTTCTGATGACGACGTTGATGCTGGTGGCGGCTTGCTCTCTTTCCACTTGGGCTGACCTTGCGCGCGATGTGCAGCGGGCCATTCAGGAATCTGATCTTCGTGACGTGACCATCGCAGTCAGCATTGAAGATGCTGAACGTAGCCGAAGCTTGGTTGCGCTGCGGGCAAACGAGGCGCTGATTCCAGCCAGCAACTTCAAAGTGCTCACGACCGGAACAGCGTTGCATGTGCTGGGGCCGACATTCTCGTTTTCGACGCAACTGCTGTATGACGGAAGTCGCCTGACTGTGGTTGGTGATGGCGATCCTGGTTTTGGCGATCCTGACCTTCTTGCGCTGTTGCAGGTAGGCGCGCAGGAAGGCGTCTCCCTCCAGGCGTTTCTTGATCTCTGGATACAGCCGATCGTTGCGCGGGGTATCACGCATCTTGATGCAATCATTGTTGATGATCGCATCTTTGATCGCGAGTTGATTCATCCCTCCTGGCCGCGTGAACAGCTCAATCGCAGGTACTGCGCTGAAGTTGCAGGCTTCAACTTTCATCTGAACCTGCTCAGTTTTTACCCGCAGGCGGTGCCGGGCGGGCAGCCTGAGTTGTCGAACTTCGAGCCGCATGTTCGCTGGCTCAACCTGACCCGCAATACCGCAACCTCCAACGCAAAGCAGGGCAACACCATTGCAATTGCCCGCCCGTTCAATACCAACAATCTCTCGTTCTATGGCAACGTGCGCAGCACCATGACTGTTCCCGCGCAGGTCACCGTGCATGACATGCCGGATTTCTTTGCCCGGCTGCTCAAGGAAAGCCTCGAAGCCCGCGGGATTACGGTTGCCACTGCGCGGGCGGCTGCGTCTGATGATCCAGCGCCCAGGGGCGACGTGATTGCCCCGATTGTGCGAACGCCTCTCGCGACTGCGATCACGCGCTGCAATCGTGACAGTCAGAACATGTACGCAGAGGCGCTGCTCAAACGCGCGGGAGCAGCCCTCACCAGCCAGACCCAGCCGGGCTCATTCAGCAATGGCGCAGCTGCGGTGCAGATGGTGGTGCATGAGCGACTTGGTGAACGTGAATTGCTCGAACCGCTGGTGGTTGCAGATGGCTCCGGCCTCAGCCGCGAAAATCGCGTTTCGGCTGCGCTGATCACAGCCTGGCTGAACTCGTTTCACCAGGACGCGGAGCTTGGCCTGGTTTTCCGCGACAGCCTGGCTGTGGGTGGCATGAGCGGCACGCTTGAGAAGCGCTTCAATACACCCGATTTTGCAGGCGTGCGCGTGTATGGCAAGTCGGGACACATCGATGGCGTCAGCTGCCTCAGCGGGTATGTTGTCATCGAAGGCGGCGCAACCCGATCGTTCAGCATTCTGTGCAACGATGTTCCCAAGAGTCAGGTGCTTGCAGCCAAGCGACTGCAGGAACGGATCGTGAAACTCATCGCCGAGTCAATGTACGCGGAAGCAGTGGTGAATGTGGGCGGGTGAGTTCGTGAACGTGCGCGGAGTTGTAAACGTGTGCGGATGAGTTCGTGCACGTGCGCGGATGAGTTGTCCGTCGTCCCCGCGAAGCGCGGGGACCCACTCCGTCATGCCCGCGCAGGCGGGAATCCAGTGGGCGCACCCTTAGACTCACAAACAACCAGACTGAAGCCCATCATTCATCTGCTGTCTCTGCGCCTCGGCGGTTTCACTTGCGCTGAGCCGTATTTGGATTACGGAGGAGATTGACCGCCGAGGCGCAGAGTCGCCGAGGGGGAAGAGTGGTTTGAGGATGTCGAAAACATCGCGGCGCACCCATCCGTCATTCCCACGCAGCAGGCAGGAATCCAGCATGGAGCAAGTGGGATAAAATCGCCGATCACGCGCTGACTCTTCAAAGCACCTACGCCCGCCTGCTGCACCCTGCCGGTTCCATTTACCTTCCGGATCATCTCTTGAATACCCGAACGTACACGCATCAGGTGTTGATCACGATCGGTCTGGTGGCCCTGGCTGTCTTGCTGTTTCTCCTGCTCTGGCAGGGTTTGATCGTGCTGCTGGTGGCCTTTGCGGCGGTTTTGCTCGCGGTGTTTCTCAACGGAATCGCCCGGGTGCTGGAGCGCTACACGCCGCTGTCGTACGGGTGGGCGCTCGGGTTGGTGGTCTTGATCATCCCGGTTCTCCTGGCAGGGTTCATCTGGCTGGCCGGGTCAAACATCGACAAGCAGTTCTCCAACCTGGTGAAAGAGTTGCCGAAGTCGGTTGAGAAACTGCAGGAACAAATTGAAAAAACCACGCTGGGGCAGACCTTGCTCGACAATGCACCCGACCCGGAGGAGATGGTGCAGGCTCAATCGGGTGGAGTCGGCCGGATTGCGGGGTTCTTTTCGACCACGTTGGGGGCGCTGGGAAATCTGGTGGTCATCGTAATCGTCGGCATTTATCTCGCGATCAATCCTTCCATCTACATTCAGGGCTTCGCCCAGTTGATCCCTCAGAAGAAGCGAGATCGGGCTGTCGAAGTGTTGCACGCTATGGGGCACGCGCTGCGTCGCTGGCTGGTCGGCCGTGTGGTTTCGATGGCGATCGTCGGGGTGCTCACCACGGTCGGCCTGCTGCTGCTAGGGGTGCCGTTGGCGCTCAGCCTCGGGTTGCTGGCAGCGTTGCTTTCGTTCATTCCCAACCTCGGGCCGATTCTTGCTGTGGTTCCAGCGATGCTCATTGCCTGGATGGACAGTGCCCAACTGGCCCTGTTTGTCGCGATCCTCTACATCGCGATACAGGTCGTGGAAAGCTATCTCATCACGCCGATGATCGAGAAAAAAGCCGTGTCGATTCCGCCGGCCCTGCTGTTGATGGGCCAGATTCTCTTCGGAGTCTTGTTCGGCATCATGGGCCTGGTGCTGGCCACGCCGTTGCTGGTGGTCGTGATCGTGCTGGTGCAGATGGTGTACGTCGAAGACACCCTGGGTGAGCCCGTCGAGGTCCTGGGTGAGGGATAGGGGGAGGGGCGAGGGGGAATGACTGAAAGGGTGCGCGCGGTTTCCTGAATCTGCATTCTTTCCACTCTTCCCCCCTCGGCGCCTCTGCGCCTCGGCGGTCAATCTCTTCGCAATCAGCACCTGGCTCCGTGCGAGTAAAAACCGCCGAGGCGCCGAGAGAGATCAGATGCACGCCGCGCGCCGACTGGATTCCCGCCGCCGGGTTCAACCGCCGAGGTGCCGAGATGAGTTGATGGGGTTCGGGCCGGACTGGATTCCCGCTGCGCGGGAATGACAGTGATCCGTCATCCCCCCCCGGATGGCGAAACTGCTCTACCATTCTGCCATGGCACACTTCCTCAACATCCGCAGTTCTCTTCTCATTGCAGCGATCGCAGTAATCGCTGGCTGCAACAAGACAACATCGCAACGCAGAGAAATGATCCCGCCGGGCGACACGCGGCTCTACTTTGATCCGACGGATCAATACACGTTGGCAGAGTGGTGGAGCAACGGCTCGCAGATGCTGCATCTGCGCGACGATTACAGCTACGCAATCTTCGATGAACCCAACCGCTATCGCGAACCTGTCGAGCGCGGCCAATGGTCACAGAAACATTACGCAGCCCTCGAACTCGAACCCTACCTGCGCCGCAGCGCAACTGTGCGACGTGTCATCATCGACAAAGATTCAGCAGGTAACATCGTGCTCATCATTGGAGATTTGAAGCCGCTGGCGGCAGTTGATCAGCCGCCGGTTGTCCTGGAAGACATGCTGCTTGGAACCTGGGAGAGTGAAACCACGCGCATCACCATCAGGCGCAATGGCCGCTATTCATATCGTCGTACCCAGCCGGTCCCGGTTGGCGAAGTTGCGCGAAGCAGCCACGAAGGCACCTGGCATCTCGATCAGGGCGATGCGCTCCTGCTTACATCCGACTCCGCGCTGGAACCGATCAAGATTGAAGCGCGCGTGATCGAGAACGAAATGCGGCTCAGTGGCTTCGAACGCATCGAGGAATGATGCACAATCCATCTTGAAATCCCTATACCTCAGCAGATCATGTTGCGCGCGGTCCCCCTTCGTGGCCGTCTCAATCCATCAACGTCGGAGTCTCGTATGCCCTGCACGCCCTTCTTCACTCAACGATTCTTCCGCACACTGGTGCTTCCCGCTGCCCTGCTGAGTTGCGCGCTCGCAGCCGCCTCCACAATCGCACAGTCAGCGACAGAAGCGCCCGCAGCACCTGTTGCCACGCACGCCATTGATGACCTCGATGCCCGGCTGGAGAGGCTCATCGCTGATCTTGATCGCCAGCGCGAGACGCTGCACATCCCCGGCCTTGCGATTGCGATCGTCAAGGATGGGGAAGTGATTCTCGCGCGTGGCGTGGGTGTTCGAAACATCGAATCTGGTGAGCCGGTCACGCCGCAGACCATCTTCGCAGTCGGCTCGACCACCAAAGCATTCACAGCAGCACTCATCGGCATGCTAGTTGATGAAGGGAAGATGTCGTGGGATGCGCCTGCGCATTGGTCGATGCGTGAACTCTTCCTTCTCTGCGTCCCAGTCGTAGCCGGTCGCGAGTTGTGCTGTTTTGGGAATTGCTTTGAATCCGGTGCGATGCGACATGAGATCGCGGGCGCAACCATCGATCCATCGCTTCTTGATCCTGAGTCGTTTGTGGTGGATGCGCCAGCGCCGTGAAGACGCAACTGATCAGAATCCTGCGACACGCGTTGCATTGACGACGCGTTCATCAACCATCCCCGGCACTGCTCGCACAGCCTCGGGAATGGCAACCACGTTTCGCTCGCCAATGATCTGCAGCCACTGCTGAATCCGCACGCGTTCGACAGCGCTGCTCATCATCAACACACGGCCAGGTGTGGCATGCATCTCGGTGATGCTGATGCCCACGTGTTGCAAAGTCCGCATCATCGCAGCTGGCGAAACATCTCCCTCCGACACGCGCAACAGCCAGCAGCCAGGTCCGGCCAGTTGCTCGGTCACATACACTCTGCGGGGGACGAGACCAGCGTTGTGTCCGGGTGCAACGCCACCGAGATCGATCGAGCGCAACCCGTGATCCCGTCGCAAGAGTGCAACCTGCACATTGATATTCTCAACGACGACCTTGGCAGCAATCCCGGCCCCGGCCGCCCCGCGATCACGTCCCACAACCGCCACATGCGCGATCAGGAACCCGCGTCGTCGCGCAGCCAGAACATCCTGCTTATCCAGCAGCGCAGCAGTCTCCCGCAACGCGCATTCAACCTCGACAACTCCCGAGGGACGCACGGGCGAGGAACAGTAAGATGACGTGAGTCCATTCACGACACTTCCGATCATACAGGAAAGACGCGAAAGCTGCAATCTGCTCGCGTGCAACAGTGAACCGGCGAAAGCGATACAATCGACCTATGCGGGCACTGATCGTGAAACAACAGGGCAATCCTGTCGCTCCCAACGTCGAGTATGTTGATGATTTCGCAGATCCAGTTGCGGGCGCTGGCGGAGCGCTGATACGAACCGAAGCGTCCGGCCTGAATCATCTCGACCTCTGGGTTGGTCGCGGATTGCCTGGCATTGACCTGACATACCCACGAATCGGTGGCTCTGATGGGGTCGGCATCGTCGAGGCTGTCGGGCCGGGCGGGTCTGAAACGTGGATCGGCAAGCGCGTGATGATGAACGCAGCCAAGACAATCTCCGGCCAGGCGTTGCCTGGTGTGGCCCCAGCACTGGCTGACACCTGGATGATCGGCGAACACGAAAACGGCGCTCATGCAGAATACTTTGTCGCTCCCGTTGCCAACCTTCTCGACATTGGCGAAACAGATCCTGTTGAGGCTGCAGCCTTCGGCCTTGCTCATCTCACTGCCTGGCGAATGTTGTGCACCCGCGCTCATCTTCGCGCTGGCATGACGGTGCTCATCACAGGCATCGGCGGGGGCGTGGCTGTCGCGGCTTTGAATATCGCCCGACACCTTGGCTGCCACACCATTGTCACCAGCAGGCACCAATGGAAACTCGATCGCGCCCGCGAACTCGGTGCTGATGACACAATACTTGATGATGGCAGCGACTGGTCGCGGGCTGTCCGCGCATTCACAGCCAAGCGCGGCGTCGATATCTGCGTCGACTCAATCGGTAAAGCTGTACATCTGGCAGCCATCAAATCGTTGGCTCGTGGCGGCGTGTTCGTGACCTGCGGATGTACCACTGGCCCGGATGCTGTCACCGACCTCGCCCGCATTTTCTGGAATCAACTGTCGATTGTCGGCTCAACCATGGGCGATATGGACGACTTTCGCGCGGTGACTTCGCTGCTCCTCACGAGTCAGTTGCATCCCGTCATCGACTCGGTGCACGACGCAGCGGATGGACGCGACGCATATCAACGCCTCGAAGCGGGTGAACAGTTCGGCAAAGTCGTTCTTCGGTGGAAATAACTCAAATGGACATTCAGGGAGAAGTTGCAGATGTTGCGAATGAATCATAAAGTGGCCGTGATCCTTAGTTGCGTCCTCACGCTTGCATTTGCAGGAGTGTCCGGGGCGCAGGTGGACCGCACCAATCAGAACGATGATGCAGAGGACACGTTTCCAGAATCAATCCGCGCAGCGGTGCTGAATTCGCTGGAGTGGCGCAATATCGGGCCATCCCGGGGCGGACGCGTGCAGAGCGTTGCAGGCGTGGTTGGGAACCGCTTTACCTATTACATGGGCGCGACCGGCGGCGGCGTGTGGAAAACCACAGATGCAGGTGGCAGCTGGAGCAATATTACCGATGGATTTGTAAACACAGGGTCAGTCGGAGCCCTCGCAGTTGCAGAATCTGATCCCAATGTTATCTATCTCGGCATGGGTGAAGCGGATATTCGTGGGAACTTCTCGCATGGCGATGGGGTGTATAAATCACTCGACGCAGGAAAAACCTGGACTCACATCGGCCTGGACGATACCCGTCAGATCGGCCGCATTCGTGTGCATCCGCGCGATGAAGATATTGTGTATGTTGCAGCCCTCGGCCATGTGTTTGCCCCCAATCCAGAACGTGGCGTCTTCCGATCGACTGATGGTGGCGACACGTGGAAAAAGGTACTCTTTGTCAATAATGAGACCGGCGCAATTGATATTACATTCGATCCATCAAATCCGCGAACACTCTACGCAGCCATGTGGCAGGTCCAGCGAACGCCGTGGTCGCTCGAGAGTGGCGGACCAGGCAGCGGACTGTATCGATCGACCGACAGCGGCGAGACATGGAAGAAACTCACCGATGGCCTTCCCAAAGGCATCAAGGGGAAAATCGGCGTCACTGTCTCTCCAGTCAACCCGCAGCGCGTCTGGGCTCTGGTCGAAGCAGAAGATGGCGGCGTGTATCGATCTGACAATGGCGGCGACACATTCCGCAAACTGAGTGACGACGCAGAACTGCGCCAGCGGGCATGGTATTACACGCACATTTATGCAGATCCGCAGGAAGTCAACACCGTCTATGTGCTCAATGTCGGCTTTCATAAGTCGACCGACGGCGGAAGAACGTTCACCGAGCGAATCCGTGTCCCGCATTCAGACAATCACGATCTGTGGATTGACCCCAGCGATAATCAACGTATGGTAAACGGCAACGACGGCGGCGCGAATGTCAGTTTCAATGGCGGCGAATCGTGGTCGAGGCAGGATAATCAACCCACCGCGCAGTTTTATCGTGTCACGACTGACACCCGTCATCCCTATCACGTCTATGGCGCGCAACAGGATAACAGCACCGTTTCCATTGCGCATACAGCCCGTCCCGGAAGCAGCGACTTCTATGACGTGGGCGGCGGCGAGAGCGGGTACATCGCAGTCCGGCCCGACAATCCCAATATTGTGTTCGCAGGTTCTTATGGCGGGTACTTGACAAGGTACGATCATAACACAGGCGTTCGGCGGAATATTATGATCTGGCCGGAGAACCCCATGGGTGCTGGTGTTGAAGCGATGGATTATCGCTTTCAATGGACATTTCCCATCGTGCTTTCGCCTCATGATCCGGATGTGTTGTATGTTGGCAGTCAGCATGTGCATCGCTCAACTGATGATGGTCACAGTTGGGAAGTCATCAGTCCCGATCTGACGGTTGCAGATCCGCAAACCATGCAGAGTTCGGGGGGCCCGATTACCAAAGATAATACCGGCGTCGAATATTATGCAACTGTATTCACGATTGCAGAATCACCGCTTGAGCGTGGCCTGATCTGGGCTGGCAGCGATGATGGCCTCATTCATGTAACGTCAGACAATGGAGAGACCTGGCAGAACGTCACGCCTCGCGATCTTGGCGACTGGCCCATGATTTCTCTCATCGAAGCGTCACCTCATGATGCGAACACTGCCTATGCAGCTGTCAATCGATACAAGATGGACGACTTTATGCCGTACATTTATAAGACAACCGATCGTGGCCAGTCGTGGACGCTGATCGCAGGCGGCATTGCAGACGATGCATTTGTGCGGAGCGTGCGTGAAGACCCTGCACGCAAGGGTATTCTTTATGCAGGAACTGAACTTGGCGTGTGGTGTTCCTGGAACGGTGGAGAATCATGGTCGCCATTGCAGGGCAAGTTGCCAATCGTGCCTGTGACTGATGTCGCAGTGAAGGATAATGATCTTGTGATTGCAACGCAGGGTCGTTCATTCTGGATTCTCGAACAGCTTGATGCAATCCGCGCGCTCGAAGTCGAGCCTGAAATCACAGCTGCGTACTTGCTTCCCTTGCGAGGCAGCGTGCGCGGCCAGGGCCAGGCTGAGATCAGCTATTGGATTCCGCAGAGTTATGCTGGCCCCGTCGACATTGAGTTGCTCGACTCTGCGGGCGGTGTCATTCATACTTTCCATGGCGATGTGAAAGCTGCGGATGACGGCAATGATGCTGCTGCTGCTGACGCCGACGCTACCACGCCCGACAGCGAAGAGCGCGCTGGTGAAATCGAAGTCGACGCGAGTGCCGAAGTCGATCACGAAGAGGCTGTTGCAAATGAAATGGAAGAGGAAGAAAAAGATGAGAGTGAAGAAGCAACGAAGTCTGATCGCAAGGCTCCAGCAGAGCACGGCTTGAACCGGCTGCGCTGGGACGGCCGTTATCCCGACGCAGTGGAAGTGAAAGGTGCGGTGATGTGGGCGGGCAGCACGCGCGGCCCCGTCGCTCCTCCTGGCGAGTATTCCGTGCGCCTGCGCATCGCAGGTGACACACTCGAACAGCCACTGGTCATTCGTCCTGATCCGCGGACTGAAACAACTGCTGCTGAATATGCCGAGCAGTTCGAACTGGCACTGCGCGTTCGCGATGCCTTGAGTGATGCTCATCGCACCGTGAACGCATTACGTTCGATTCGAAATGCAATCGATGCAACAGTCGCGCGTGCAAAGGAAATGGAAGACACGCAGCCGATTCTCGACGCAGCAACATCGCTCAAGCGGCGCCTGAAGGATGTTGAAGAGGCCCTGATTCAAACCCGTTCGAAATCATCGCAGGATCCGCTCAACTATCCGATTCGATTGAATAACAAGATTGCGGCATTGATGGGGGCAATGTCTGATTCGTACCCGCTCACCCCCGCAACCCGGGCAGTGTTCAATAAACTGCATGGCCAACTCGATGAATACCTCAAGGAGTACAGCCACATTGTCGAAGAGGATATTCCCGCATTCAATCAGCTGGTGCGCGAACACGACATTCCAGCCGTCGTTGCGCCAGTTGATGCCGGTGACGATGAAAGGTAACATGAGAGTCAGCCATGAGAAACAATAACGTTGCTCAATGACAACGTCCCGGTTTAACATTCAAACTGATGCCGATCGCTGCATGCTGCTCGAACGCGAGTGGCTGCTCACGAACGGCTCTGGCGGGTTTGCAATGGGCAGCCTGCTGGGCCCAGCAACCCGGCGCTATCACGCTTGGCTGATTGCGTCCATCCATCCGCCAGTTGACCGTGTTGTAACGCTTCATTCCGCGTTGGAAGAACTTGTTCTTCCAGACTGCAGGCATTATCCACTTTCGACCCACGCGTTTGCAGATGAGCGTGGGGAGAGTGACACGTTGCTGCACCCGCGTGGCGATGAGTGGCTGCATCTGATTGAACTCGTGGCGAATCACAGCATCAGCTGGCACTGGAATATTCACAATACCATGCAGTGCACGCGCACGCTGATGCTTAGTCATACAGATGCGCAGCAATGCACTGTAACATACGACCTGCAAGGCCTGCCGCCGGGCACGCTGTTGCGAGTGCATCCGTTCCTGGCAATGCGCGATTTTCACGAACTGCGCACAGCCGGACACTCGCCAATCGAGATCATCCAAGTTGACACACATACTATTTCCGCAGCCTCTGCAATGTGCGCGATTCACCTCTCTTCCACCGCAACCTGGCAGGACGATCCTGACATGTGGCGGCGCTTCGCGTATAAACACGATAATGGCCGCGGCCAGGACTGGGTGGAAGACCTCTTTGTTCCGGGTTGTTTCGTTGCGACGGCTGATGCTGCAGGAGTGTGCACGCTTGCATTAACCGCATCGCTCGCAGGAGCATCTTCTAAGTCGGCCGCCACATCTGCACACGCGCGCGCGCTTGATGAACTTTCCAGCGCAGCCGAGCAGTTTATTGTCACGCGTGGGGCTGATGCTTCCCGCTCGATACTCGCAGGGTATCCCTGGTTTGCAGATTGGGGCCGCGATTCGATGATCAGCCTGCCCGGCCTCCTGCTTGTTGATGGCCGTTTCGATGAAGCGGAGTCAGTATTATTAACGTTCGCCAGGCGCATGCGTCGTGGACTGATCCCCAATCGATTTGATGATCGCAGGAGCATCGCACATTACAATGCTGCTGATGCAAGTCTCTGGTTTGTGCATGCTGTGCACGCGCTCTATCGATGTCGCTCAAGCACGAGTCACCCGGAGCTGCTGAACGCTTGCATGCAGGTTATCGCAGCATATCGACACGGCACGGATTATAAGATCGGCATCTGCGCCGATGGATTAATTACAGCCGGCGATGAGACCACCCAGCTTACATGGATGGACGCAGCCCGCGATGGCATTGTGTTTACCCCTCGACATGGCAAAGCTGTTGAAGTCAATGCGCTCTGGCATCACGCTTTGTGTTGCCTTGCGGAAATGTGTGACTATTCGGATGAAGATCGTGCAGCAGAACTGCGCGAACTGGCAGGCTTCGTCTCACTATCATTTCAGATGAACTTCTGGTGGAGCGAGCATAACTGTCTGCACGACGTGCTGGCCCCCAACACGCACGTTGCAGATGCTGAGGCTGCGGCTGCCCATTCATTCCAAATCCATCAGCCAGCGTCAGCCAGCGCTGAGCCGTATATTCCAGATGACAGGCTTCGTCCCAACCAGATATTCGCAGCTGCAGTCGAATACTCGCCGCTCACGCTTAAACAAAGAATGTGCGTGATTGATATTGTGCGAGAGCGGCTTCTTACACCGGTCGGATTGCGCACGCTCGATCGCGATGATCCGGACTATCAGCCGCGTTATGAAGGAAGATTATTCGAGCGCGATCAGGCATATCACAATGGCGCGGTCTGGCCGTGGCTGATCGGGCCCTATTGCGAAGCGGTGCTTCGAGCCGGAAACTTCGATGCAACGTCGCAGGCGATTGCACTTGATGCACTCGATACATTGCGCGATGCAACTGATGCGACTGGCCCGTATGGCGCATGTGCTGACCAGATATGCGAGATTTATGATGGCGATGCGCCGCATCGGCCGTCCGGTTGTGTCGCGCAGGCCTGGTCAGTCGCAGAAGTTCGTCGCATATTATGGCTGGTGAACAATCCGCCATCATCGTTGCGGAAATGACAATCTGTCTTTGCTCGGGCTGAGGACATTCCGAAGATCGTCACGATCGTTGACATTAGCGAGTGCGGCTTTCCAATGATCTGGCGCAGCCACCGTGTCGACATGTTCCGCATCAAGCAACGCGCGAATGGACCGGCTGCCCTTATTATAAATAGATTCAATGTGCGGCAGCAACGACTTATGAACACGAATCGGCAGCGGGCGCGGGCCAGGCTCATCTGCGAATTTCAGTGCCGCGAGCGGCCGAGAATGTTTCGCGTCACGCAGGGCGACGACAATCTCCGTTGTGATGCCGGGAAGATCGCATGGAACAACGACATATGAATCATTCACATTGCTTCGCAACAATGTCATGATCGCAGCCAGGGGGCCGTGCCCTGGCTGGTCATCCTGCAATGCAACCGCTTCAGGAACAAGTTGCATATCCAGGCGCGAACCGCCAACCAGAATCAGCGAGTTGCAACACTCAGCAAGAACATCAGCCACGGCCCGCAACATGAACACCTCGCTGCGTGGCATTGTCAGGGAAGGAATGCGCATCTGTGATTTGGGGGCGCCCATGCGTCGACTCGATCCGCCCGCAAGGATTGCACCCGTGCCTTGCTTGCGCTGATCGCCACTCATGATCTGGAAGTATTGTTTCGCACGACGCTCGCGCCATTCACGGTCAGCTGCGTTGGCCGCGAACGTTGTTGCGTTTTACGGGGACGTCCCAACAGCCGCGCAATGAGAAATACGCACGCCAATGCGACAATCAGTGTTGTGAGTATGACATCAAGCATGGAGGGAATCCTATGCATTTGCCGAGCACAACATCAATCTCAGACATCGGCCGCAGCCCGGTTGCGAACAGCCATAAGCAACATGTTGTACAGATCGTCGCCTGGCGAAAACTTGGCTGCATGCAGGCTTGTGACGCGTCCATCTTCGATGAATGACCAGGCTGCTTCCCACTTGCTCGGCCTGGCTGCATCGTACACGCCAATGGGAATCCCGCCATAGCGTTTGACGAGGGCAAAGCAGGGTACATCTGTCAATCCATCGCCGACGAAAATCATTCGATTGAGCGGTATGCGAAACTGACCATCGCGCACTTTGCGATTGACGTCATGGACGCGACTGCGCATCGCAGGCCCGACCACGCCTTTGGAAATCTGAAACAGGAATCGGGTTTTCTCGGTAAACGAAACCACATTGCGCGGGAAGCATATTTCGCTGCTCTCAGCATCTGCGTGGAATCTGCACGCCCAGATATCGTGAAACTCGTGCGCGATGGCTGTCGCGCGCAGAATCGTCTCGATGCCACTGGAGATCAGGTAGAACTCGATCTCGATTGAGGAATCGACTTCGCGCGCTGCTGTCCGCAACGTGTCAAAGATTTCGGGAACGCCCGGGAAAAACTCGATGGTCCGGCCAAAGTGTTCGAGTCGTTCCAGCGTGATGCGGTCACCACTGTTGCGGGCTTTGGAATGTCCGATCATGGCATGCAGATACGCGGGGATGGGATCCCATCCATCTTCGAGCAATGCAGCAACAGTCGTGCCCCAGAAGTGATCGACGTCAACGCCGATGGATGCGAGGAATCCCGATGTGGAATCGTGGGCCAGGGTGTCATCGAAGTCGAACACAACTGCAAGTCGGGTGCTCATTGAATCGCATTGTAACCTGACGCGCGCCGATGTCACGACGGCGATGACACATGCGCGATGGCTGCATGGATGTGGCCATTGTGTGCATGCAGCAGCGCTGCTGCATCGGCCGGGTTCGTCATATTCGCGTGATGCATGACGATTGCGACTTTGATGTTCCTCCCCGCGCGGTTGAGCAGCGCATCGGCCTTTGCGCGATCGCCCGAGAGTGTGGGACATGTTGCGAGCAACACCCGCAGCCCGCGATCGTGCAACTTTGCGTTGGTCGGGCGCAGGTCGACCATAAGATTGCGCCAGGTCTTGCCCAACTGGACAAAGAGCGTGGTTGTGATGATGTTGAGCGCAAGCTTGGTTGCGGTCCCAGCCTTGAGGCGGGTCGATCCTGCGATCACTTCCGCGCCAGTATCGATCGCGATGAGATGATCACATCCGCGTGGCGGCGTGACGTTGCGAGCACATGTCAGCAGGCCGGTCATCGCGTTGCGGTCGTGTGCCAGGCCGATGCCGCCACGCACATATGGCGTGCTCCCGCCAGCTGCGATGCCGAGCACTGTGTCATTGTGATTGAGGTTGATGCGGGTGAACTCTGCCAGCGCGCCATCGGGATCATCTTCCATTCCTTCGGATGATGTTCGCAGTGCTGCATCGCCCCCTGCGATCACGCCAAGAATCTGGCCGGGCTCTGAAGAAAACGTTGGCGGACATTCCGAAGCATCAAGGACGCCGAGGCGGCCGGAAGTTCCCGCTCCGAGATAGATCAGCCGCCCGCCACTCCTGATGCGCGGCAGAAGTGCAGCGATGAACGCTGTCAATGTGGACGTCGCCGCCCGGACAGCCGTGATGACAGCAGCGTGGTCATCCACCAGAAACTCGACGAAGGCATCGATCGCGAGTTCGCTGATGTCTGCGACAGCAGTCTGCTGCTCTTCTGTGGAAAGGTCGCCACGGTCGGGCGGAAGTGCCATGATGATGAGAGTGTAGTGCGAAAGCGTTGATGGATGCAGCGAGCCAGTCGTGTTCGTGACCACGTGAACTGCCGAAGCCAAAAATGAAAGACGGCCCGCGAGGAAGTCGCGGACCGTCTTCGTCACTCCCCCTCTTTCTCTTCTCCAGCCGGTGAAAGATCAGTCGCTGCGCTGATTCCAGGGGAGCGATCACTGCGCGTTGGGAAGGAGACGCGCGGGATCAGAATCAACAGCAGATGACGATGACCAGTCACTGGACCAGCCCGATGGGATAGCGGGTTCCCGATCGGGTGGACACACATCTCCGCATTGCCCGGGGATGCCGGGAAATGAAGATATGCTCACTGCCTCATCATCCCGGGCGCGCGAGCGCTCGGGATGGGGGGAGTTTGCTTTGGTTTGCAGGCAGTCAGAAAGTGTCACGAGACCCTCCATTGTCTCCAGGGACAAGCAACATAACGGAAAAATCTGCCAAAATCAACTCCCCGGTTGGGGGGAGCCTGGAATTGTTAATTGAACGGGGACTACCTGTTAAATTGGGGAATGTAGGGGGCTTCACGGCCTGAAAGTGGTCGCCGAGCGGCTGGATGAAGCCTCATCCACTTCTCCGAGACTGGTGTGCACTTCCGCGGTGGGATGGGCGGCGAGTCGGGCGCGCCCCTCTTCGGACAAGCCATCACACCCCTGCGCTCGGATCACTTCAAAAGGATGCTGCAAAAGAAGCGGGATGACATCATCGGTAATGCTGTCGCAATCGTTGATCGAAAGTTGACGGATTGTGGAGGCGTCACCAAGGAGCCCACGCAACGCCTCGTTGGTGAGTTGTGGACAACGTGACGCGTCGAGCGACTCGAGTTTCGCAGCATTGAGGGCAGCCAGCCCCGTAGCTGTAAAGTTGGGGCATTGCACCAGTTCCAGAGAGCGCAGGGGCGCGACACAGTGTGCCAACCCAAGCAGACCTTCATCAGTGATCGATGCCCCACGCAGCCGAAGTGTCTTGAGCGTCGCAATCTGCGCCAACTGCTTAAGCTGAGCGTCATCAATTCGAACGCCACGCACATCAAGCTCTTCCAGGCGCAAGCGGCAGAGCGTCTCGATCGCAGCATCATCGACGCCTTGACAATCTTCAAGATGCAACGCACGCAGTCGCGGCAGTCGATCGAGCGCCTGCAGACCCAAATGGGTGATGTTGCTGCATTTGCGGAACGAGATTCGCTCGAGGCTGGGAATCTGACTGATGTATTCGATCCCTGCATTCGTCAGCCAGGGACTGAAGTCGAGATTGAGCGAAGTCACATCAATGCCGATCAGTGAGCGCAGCCCTGCATCGGATAATCCCAGACAGCCCGAGATCGAGAGTTCTGCGACTTCGCAGCCGCGCAAGTGACTGAGCATCGAGTCCGAGACGTTGGTGGTATCGAGGTCAAGCAGATGAATCGCGGGGAATCGCGTCGCAATGTACTCGAAAACAACAGGCGACAGTCGCGATTCGCCGGGCGGGAAGGTGATGGCGACATACGACTGCCCATCGACGTCGTGAACAGTCTGCGTTCCTCCTGCGACGACGAACTGCTCGCGCGCGTGTTCCATGCGCGTCAGCTTCATCGCAAAAAGCAGAAGAGCAGCCAGCCCGGTCACCACTATCACAATCAGCCAGCTCATCCGCACATACAAGCGCGCACGGATCACAGGCCGCATCGGCATCGCTGCAGCAATGCGATCAACCGTGCGATTGGCAAACCGCATCACCGGCGGCAGGCAGAAGAGGATAAACGCAACCACTGCGACCACGACAACGCTGACAATCAACCGCACAGGATTGTCCCACGTGTCGCCAACAGGCGCGAGCAACAGCACCCCCAACGATGCAGCTGCAGCAGCATGAAGAGCCGGACCAACAAGATGATTTGTCCCCTGAAATCCAGCCCGCATAGTTAATAAGTCCTCACGCCGTTAGCCTCCAACGTCCATCCCTGCGCCTCCTGATTCCACCGGCGCGCGATGTGCGTGATCTTAGCAGTGCGCAATGCAGGACTGCAAGAAAAATCTTGCGAAGATTGCGCAAATCGATGCGGAAATCATCGCGGCTACACTGAAGCGCAATGCCGATGACGACAACCGAACAAGTACTGTGCGAACACATTACACACCGCGCAGCCGATCTCTATCAACAACTCGCTGAGATGGTTGCCATCCCCACCGGCCAGGGCTATGCAGCTGGGCTCGACACGCTCCGATCGAAACTCACGCATCGTCTCAAAGCAATCGGCTGTTCGGTGGTATGTGAAGATGGCGAACCCGCGCCCGAATGGATCGATCACGTGCGCTGGCGCGAACAGAAAAAACGTAGCGCGGCTGACAACACCAACAACACATTGCCTCAACCAACACTCATCGCGCGCTCCCCAGCAATGCACGGTGATGGCGACTACACACGCATTCTGCTTGCGGGCCATATCGACACCGTGTATGATCCCAACGGGCCGTTTCAGAATCTCACGACCATCGACAACGGCGCACGCGCAACCGGGCCCGGCGCAGTTGATATGAAGGGCGGCATCATATGCGCTCTGGCAGCCCTCGAAGCATTGCATCACGCAGAGATTGACATTGCATGGACGCTGCTGCTCAATGCTGATGAAGAAGTCGGATCTTTCCAAAGTGAAACGATACTCATTCGCGAAGCAAGGCAGCACAACATCGGCCTGGCGCTCGAACCAGCGCTCAAGAATGGCGCCCTTGCAATCGAGCGCATGGGGTCGGGCCAGTTCATGATCGAAGTGCAGGGCGTGTCCGCCCACGTCGGACGCGAGTTTGAAGTCGGACGAAGCGCTGTCACCCACCTCGCGACCATCATCACGGAGCTGGCAGCACTTGCAAAACCAGAGGAGGGCATGATCGTCAACGTCGGGCCGCTCATGGGTGGCGATGCCACCAATGTCGTTCCCGACTACGCAGCCTGCTGGGGCAATGTCCGTTACCGCGACAGCCAAGCCGGCACCATCCTCGGCGACGCGGTCGATCGATTGGCTGGTTCAGATGTGAACGGTTCGGGATGCAGCGTCGTCGTCCATCGACATTGGAATCGACCATCCAAACCTGTGAACGATGCAGTGCTGGCGCTGGCGCACACTGCCCGCACCGCTGCTGAAGACCTCGGCCAGTCGCTGCCATTTGCTTCGACCGGTGGCGTGTGCGACGGCAACATCCTGCAGCACGCTGGCCTGCCAACGATCGACACCCTGGGCATCCGCGGTGGCAACCTGCATCGCCTCGATGAGTTCATCGAAGTACCCGCAATCGTCGAACGGGCACAACTGTTGGCGGTGCTGCTCGCGCGACTTGCAAAGTGATCGCCGGGAGGCATCGCAGCAGCGCTGGCGTTTTTCATCGGCATGCTGCTGCGGAGTGTTGCGTAGGCAGCGCACTTGAGAGTCATTCTTCGCTTTCATCGGCCCGGATGACTTCTGCGAGTCTCAGAATGCCGGCCGTCTGCGTGTCGTCCAGTTCAGTGAGAAAATCGCCTGCGAAAGTTTCATCACGCCAGTTGACTGGCAGAGGCGTAACCTCGCCTTCTTCGGTCACATGGACGACTGCGATCTTCTGTGTCATCTGATCTTCGAAGATGATGGTCAAGGTGCTTTCACGCGGACTGTGATACTGCTGAAACGTTCCGATCTGGCGATGCTCACGATCGAAGCCGGTGTAGATCGCGCCGGTTTCATCAATGATGTAATGATTGGCAAGGTCCGGCCCAGCCATGAACAAGCGGAAGACGCCTTCGATAGCGGTCTCGAAAGGTTCGTGCGTGGTCCAATGGGGATTGTAAGGAAGTTCACCATCCCAGCCGGTTTCGTGCAGTGTCCAGCGATGCATCTGGCCTTGTCGCAACATAAGAACAGTCACGTCGTCGAGTGATGTGTAGATGTAATCGAATGTGATGTCCCACGTGGAGTAGAGGTCCTCGGCGTTTTGTTGTGCGTATTCTATAAATGGAGTACACATCGAGGTATGTCCCTCGGCGAACTTCAGGATAATGCCCGCTCTTTCCGCGTTCAGACCTTGATCGCGCCAGCGAACAAACTCCAGCCTGTCGACACTCGCTGCCAGGTGAGTTGTGACGAGAAGCATGCTGCCACCAATCCCGCTGACCAGCGGGGAGTCGCGCCTGTGATTCGCGACAAACACGGCGTCTTCGACCACTCCGAATGGTATTGGGCCGCCGAGTCGCCAGACATCCTGGCCATCGTGCACAAGTGGGCGATCCAGCACCAAGCGTCCGTGTGGCAGAAGTCGCTCGGGATCGTCGGGTGAGGGCATGACAAGGATTCGACACGCTGCAAATGGTTTGTGAGCGTTGGTGACTGTGACCATTTCCCCATTCGACGCCCGACCGACTTCCGAAGCGACATCGCGATCGCTGAGGATGAGTGTCAACAGGATGATCTGAATAGCATGAATCATATTGTTCCCCTTGTACGCGACAGTTTTGTCAGGTTACCGACTCGAGTTCGCTTGGAGTGCCTCGACCTGGACGCCAGATGGGTTGCCTTGGGTAATGATTGCAGGGGTATTCACGATGTTTCCGGGCGTCGCAAATCCGTCGCCATCAAGATCGAAGTTCACGTGCCCCTCGTCGACTCCAAGCTGGGTTGGAGCGCCAAGACATCCAAACGCGCGTCCGAATCCCCAGAAAATGTCATCCACGCTCTGCGCGTCCGTGTAGACGGCCCCGTATGACGGATCGTAGAAATTTGTCCCAACACGAACGAGACTGTGATTCGAGAAGATCGACTGTGGGTTCACGGTGACACCCTGCCCACTGACACCGTTCAAATCGAACACGTCCTGCAAAACCCACACATAACTCCCCGGGGAGCCCGGCACAATGAACTCGCAGTAGCCGTGTACCATGCTTGGTATGTTAATATGCTTGAATGGATTGCCGAAGGGTCCATTCACGTTGCGGCTTTGAATTGGGTTCCAGTTCTTAACAAGCATGACTTGGGCGTATTCTGGTGTCGGCGGCAGTCGGATCAGAATCTTCTCGTCAGCGGGATCAATTCCAACCGCATGCATACACCGAACAAAGAAATCCGCCCAAGACTGGCAGCGGCCATCGCCGCCGTTCAGCAATCCCGGATCAATCAGATATTGCCCCAGCGAAAGCGCGAAGAGTGAAAAAGAAGGATCAGTCGCCCAAACGGGATTACACCACTTATCCCAATATGTAAGAGCTTGCGGCCCAGTGACACCTTCAAGGATATCCGAGGATCGTACAACTTGCAGGGTCGCAAACTCCCCAAAGATGGCGTTCGCGATTGCCACGTGCTGCGGAGTTCCGCCACCAAACATTCCGTGGGCGCGCGTGCATCCAATGTCGATTAGTGACAAGCATAGCGGAAAGTTGCCGGTCGGCGCTAGTAATACCCAGTATGCGGGGTTTTTGCTGGTTCCGAGGGCAATCGGAGTTGGCATAGTGGCGTTCTCGAACCGCCAATCAATCCAAAGGTTCTGTTTCGCCGCAATCGATGTGTGAAGTGGGCCGTTGCCGGCGATCATTGTCGCCGTGATCTCGTTCATCGTCGCGTTGTAGCTTAGCGTCGTGCTTGAAAAGGTGTCCCCCAACGCTCCGAAATCGCGCCCATAGAGCGTAGTCCCCGCCAACGGTATAGAGCCTGCGGGTGAGACACGGATGCGCATGTGGAGACTGTGACCGGGACGTTCGCCGTGTAGCAGAGTGGACCACGAATGTCGCCAGCAAAAGGATCGCCGCCAACAGTCATCCAGTCCTCGGCGTCACCATCTTCGTTGCGATCCAGCCAGACCGCTGGATACGTGAGATGGTGCCAGTTGGGGTAGATAAACGCCAATCTGTCCCGGTAGACAGGCCACGTATTCGAAAATGCAACTTCGATTATTTGAGCACCGCCAGCTTGATCAGCGGCAGTCACGCTTTCTGCAATTACGCAGAGAGAGAGAAGCATGCTGCTCATCTGGTAATCTCCGTGGGAAGCCAAAGCGGCGGACCGACTCTTACATCAGTCTGACCGAATGTGGCTCTCCTGTCAACAGAAATCCTGCCGGAATCGCGACCTTTTCGAAAGACCGCCCCACAGGCATATCGCGACATGCCCGGCTTCTTGAGCGGGTAGCGTCAAAATATCGGTTCAGAAGGTGGGACGAGCCGGGGCCGCAACCTTTGCGAGGTTCAACCCCTCAACTCTTCGATCAGTCGGTCCAGAGCCGTATCGAGTTGGCCGTTGCTGGGATACTCGCCTCGCGCGATGGCTTCGCGCAATGCCTGAATATCGTGGCCACCCACGCGACCTGCTGCTGCGTCTTTCGCCCGTGCTGAGATTTCGACAACATCAGATCGACCCTGCACCACCGTGCCTGCACCATCCTGTGCAGATTTCGATTGACCGTTGAGGTTGGCGCGAGGAGATGGCGTGTTGCCACCGTTGATTGATGAGATTTCTGACATGTCTGAACACTCCTTTCCCGAGTGCGGAAAGCGCCTGGCAGATTGTTTCATATGAATCGCGTGTCCTGCGAGGCTGGAAAGGCCACCTAGAGTTAAAATACAACTTCCCACACACCGTATCGTCCACACAGCCTCGGAAGCTGTAGTTTTGCGAAAGTTCTGCGCCCAGGTGCGCATCATGTGTGGTAGATTCTTGCGCAACTGAAGCAGGCCCCCCTGCCTGAGCCGATGGAACTGATTTCAGGGTCTATTATTTAGGTCAGGATTTGCCAGAGAAAATGTTCTCGATGACAAAAACCGCTCACCATCCCGCTCTGATCATCATTGCCTGCCTCTGCGGTGCAACTGTCCTTTGCGGCTGTCAGGGATCTCAGAAAGACAGTGACCGCCAGACAATCCGCCTCGATGTGAAACATGGCGAAGTGGTGGATGCCCGTTCGATTGGCAGAAAGGCCATCGAACAGCGGCTGTACACACCCCCGCCCAATGCAGAGCGGATCGCGGCTGCAGATGCTGCATCGGGTGCTGATCCGGACAATCTCGGCAATGCCAGACCACGTCGCACGCGCGGGGCTGAATCGCTCCCTGCCCCTGCAGCCCCCGCCACCGTAGCCTTCGCAGGGCCAACGGATGAGCCGTTGTACCAACTGAGTGAGAGCGATCGGGCTGCTCTTGAGGCGTGGAACTCAGCCCGTGCCCGCGACGACAACCATAACAACGATCCTGCAGACTCCTCGGAACACGCAGATGCTGGAAATGCTGGCTCAGGCGATCGCCAGCAGCCGGACTTCCTCAATCGAGGTAGAGGCAGCAGCATGCCCAGCCGCAACGCAGCCACCCATCTGCCCGAGCGACCGCTGCCCGCGCCGCCGCCCACCGCTGCTGATGCTGCGGCTTTCGATGGCGTGCCCCAACCCGCTGCAGGGCCTGGCGCAGTCTGGGCTGTACTTCTTGCATCAGCCGCGGGTGAGAATCATCAACTGATGGCCCGTCAGCAGGCGAATGTCATCGCCCGCGATCTGCCACAGGTGCGAGGAATGTGGCTGCACGAAACCGAACGCGGCTCCATGCTGCTCGTCGGCCAGTTTCAAACACCCGACGATGCCAACGCCCAGTCGCTGCTGGCTGCGGTAAAGGCTGCGACCCTCAATGGTGTCCATCCATTTGAACGGGCGTATCTCGTCCGCATCGAACCGCAGCGGCAGGCTGGCCAGGCACATCCACACGATCTGCGAACCCTCCGCCAGCAGTTTCCCAATGTCCGGCCACTCTACACATTACAGGTTGCAGCCTGGATCGAACTGGAAAATGATGAACGCGTCTGGGCATCTTATCGCAAGGCTGCTGAAACCTACACAGCCAGACTTCGCGCAGCTGGTCACGAAGCCTGGTTCTACCACGACGATCAGGCCCGCACCACGCAGGTGACGGTTGGCAAGTTTGACCGCCGCGCCATCGACTCACGCAGCGGCCTGTATTCCGCGGACGCCCGCAGAGTGATCGCCCAGTTCCCGGTCCACCTGGTGAATGGCGAAGAGGTGCTTCAACCTTCGAATCCCAAGGATCCCCGCTCGAAGCTCCAAACCCAGGAACCCTTCATGGTGGAAGTCCCGACGACGCTCAACTGAGCTGAACCGCAACGATGTCGCCATCGACGATGTCGCGCATCAGAGCCGCGCACGCAGTAAGCGCCTTCACCGTGCTGATCGCGGAGGAGATTGACCGCCGAGGTGCCGAGGTGGGAAGAGGGGAATGCAGATGCAGAAAACCCGGGGCGCAAGTCGGATCAAACGAGGCCGAACCCAATCAATTTATCTGATCTCTCTCGGCGCCTCGGCGGTCTCACTCGCGCGGAGGATGTCGTGGCGTCGTCGCTGGATGCCCGCCCCGCGCCTTCGCGGGGGCAGGCTCTGCGCGGGCATGACATGACCTCCCCAAAACCAACAACGCCCCGCGTAGGCGGGGCGTTGTGTGGTTTGTTGGTGGGTCTGTTTCTCTTTGTGTGCAATCTCGCGAAATCGTGAGATGACACACGTTCACACATCATCACGATGTGTTACGGGCTGCCGGTCGTGTCGCGGCCACGGATGCCATCGCGTGTGAAGACGTGATAGCTGTTGATCTCGGTGGTTGCGCCGTTGTAGGCGTAGTTTTCGAAATAGCCACTGCTGCCGAAGCAGGCTGGATCGTCCGCATCAAGGGCGAACGCGGTGTTGTTGCCAGCCTGAGCAATGACGCGGCGTGAGGAAGCGACTGCTTCGCGGACACTCATGAGGCGGGCATGGCCATCATAGAACAGTGTTGCTGGTGATGAATCGGGACCCATGTTGAAGAACCAGGGAACGCCACTGGTATTGGGAATGGATTCCGAAGGGTTGCGCTGCAGCCAGTAATGCTCGAGCATGTGGGTCTTGAGATCGGGGTACAGGCAGGAACCGTAGTTGGGTGCGCGGTGACCTGCGGGGAGATCCTTTGCCCTCTGCGAGGGACCCTGGATTCCGCCGCGATAGACATCGGGGCTGACCTGGGCAGCCACGGATGAGCAATATGTGGAGAAGTAGAAGGGAGTTGATCCGCCGGGCCACTGGCTGGGATTCGCCTGAAACTCGAAGATGTTCTCGTTGATGGTGTAGTCCTTGGGGGCCCAGAAGATCCTGTCATACACCTTGTCATTGAGGTAGTGGTTGAAGGGCTGGGTGTGGAACGCGCGGAAGCTGCCCAGTGAGCAGTTGCTGGTGTACCACATGGGCTGAATGGCCCAGCCACGTCCGGTTGCGTAGAAGTTACCATCCTGGTCGAAGCCCAGCGGCACGCGCGGGATCACCGGGTTGGCAGAGTAATCCATCTGATAACCGCTAATCTTGATTGAGAGATCGTCGGGGCAGGTTGTCCACTGACGGCCGTTCCACTCGGACGAGTAGGTGGCATGGGCAGTGCCGAAGTTTTTGAGGTTGGTGAGCGAGATGGTCACCTTCGAGCTGTCGCGCGCCTTGCCGATGGCCGGCAGAAGAATGCCGATAAGCAGCGCGATGATCGAGATGACGACGAGAAGCTCAACCAGCGTAAAGCCACGTTTGGTTTGTGTCACGTCTATTTCCTTTCTAAGTCCTGGCAGCGTGTACCGAAGAGAGATGAGTTGTTGTCACCCGTTGTAAAGCACGCGACTGATTGAATGCTGCGTGTGCATTCGGTGCGGTTGTGCGTGACTTGCGACAGACCCGACGCAAGAACATGCTGGCACAAAATGCATACGCCACATGACTTCGCTGGCAGGAGTGCAATCACTGCACGCCCGAAAACGACCCACCCCATGAGCAGTCTTGCCGGAGTCTCCCGGCTTCAGTCCACGATCTTCCAACTGGTTGCGACGACGAGTCGCGTGACGGACTTCCAGTCTCCGCAAAGAAATGAAGTGGGCGGAGACTGTACTGGAAACTTCGCTGCCAGCGCATCTGAAGTTCCGAGCATCTAAGAGAATACAGCACATTTATCGGCAACGCAACCGCAAAGAGGAAAGAATCTGAATATTTTTCCAACCCGCACGAACCAAAATATCCGAACAAACCGAGAACACGCCTTAAAGCCGCGACCAGCGGTCGCGCTCGGCACACCCAAGTCATTCCCGCCGAGCACCGAGCGCGAGCCCGAGCGCGACCACTGGTCGCGGCTTTTTTTGTGTGTGTCATTCCATCGCTTTCACGAGTTGGCGTGCCGCCGATTCGGGATGTTCAGATGCGCAGATGGCGCTGCTCACTGCGATCCCTCGGCACCCGGCCGCTCGCAGCGCAGCAACGTGTGCAAAAGTGATCCCGCCAATCGCAAGATGTGGCAAGGCACACTGCTGGGCGACCGATTCGAGTACATCCGGACCAGCGATGTGATCGAGAGGCTTGGTTGCGGATGGATACATTGGCCCAATGCCAATCATGTTCGCGCCGCCCCGCTCTGCCTCAGCCGCCTGGGCCAGTGAATGGGTACTGATGCCGATGAGCAGCTGCGACCCTGCGAGCGTGCGGGCCTCTGCCAGTGGCACATCATCCTGCCCGAGATGGACACCATCTGCCCCAGCCATCAATGCCAGATCAACGCGATCGTTGATGATCACTGCAGCCCTATTGCTGATGATGCTGCGAACAGCTGCAATGTGTCCCAGCAATTCGCGATCACAGAGGCCGGGATGTTCACCACTATTTTGATGTTTCTCGCGCTGGCATTTCTCGCGCACCTGGACTGCATCCACTCCTGCATCCATCGCAGCCAGAAGCACATCCTGCCAGGGCTGCCGACATAGCCCGCGCGTGAGCAGAAGACAGACGCGCCATTGCGGCGTGCTGCGTTTGCGTGACGCTGCTGCTGCTCCTGCGATCTCACCTGCAACGGTATAGCCGCGATAGCGCAGCGATTTCAAGGTTGCTGCTGCGCTGGGACTCTCGATTTTGCAGCATTCTTCCAACACGCGCATCGCTTCACCCAGCCGCGCTTCGGCTGCCCGGGCCACGTCGAAAAGCGAATGTCGTGATGTCTCGCCTTCTGCCGTGAGTGCCGTGCCAACATCTGCGGGTGTATCGCGGGCCTCAAGGAGCGTGGGCGCGACAGTTCGGATTGCTGCGGTGATCTCATGCCGCAAGGTCTTACATGCTGCAGCGCGGGCTTGATCATCGAGGGCAAATCGGGCAATGTCTTCCAGCACGCGCAGCGACTCGCGGGCCCGATTGGCATTTGCATCAATCATGCGGAAGTGATGGCGTTGGTGCACGCGAAATGGTATTCAGTTGGCTTCGAGTTGGTTTGGTTTCGAGTTGGTTTTGTGTTGGTTTGGTTTCGTGTCTCCTGCTGCTGAATGATATATGCAGTTATGGCTATATGTCGTGTATGGTTGCCAGGGCCGTGCCATTTCCACTCGCGGTGTTGGCCATGCCTGCGGCCGGGAGAGTGGAATGAGTCTGCGCGGGATCGACGTTTGGGCGGGGATACATACAGTTATGGCTATATGTCGTGCGTGGTGCCAGGGCCGTGCCATTTCCACTTGCGGTGTTGGTCGTGCCTGCGCGGGGGGAGAGTGAATGAGTCTGCGCGGGATCGACGTTTGTGCGAGAATATATGCAGTTATGGCTATATGTCGTGCATGGTTGCCAGGGCCGTGGCATTTCCACTCGAGGTGTTTGGCCGTGCCTGCGGGCGGCGGGGGAGAGTGAATGAGTCTGCGCGGGATCGACGTTTTGTGCCGGATACATGCATTTATGGCTATATGTTGTGCAATGGTGCCAGGGCGGTTCCATTTCCACTCGCGGTGTTGGCCATGCCTGCGGGCGGGAGAGTGGAATGAGTCTGCGCGGGATCGACGAACACACACAGCGTTCTATGATGCGAGGCTATGCATTTGTCAAAGTTTGACAGTTCCCGGCGTGGCCGCTGTGCCATCAACACTTCCAATCGGTTCGGGCTCGACTATGCAGCCGAGGCTGCCCTGTTGGGACCGCCGATCGTGCCGATCATTGATGTGCATTCGCATATCAACGGCCGTGAAGCTGCTGCGATCTACAAGCGTGCCTGCAATCTGTATGGCATCACGTGCACTTACACGATGTCGCAGTACGAACAGCTCGGCATGCTGCGCGACACCTTTGGCAAGGCAATGCGATTCATTGCGGTGCCGAATTACTGGGCGCAGGACAATCGCAAGTATCACATGACCGATGGGTTTGTGAAGCGTATCGAGGAGTATCACGCTGCGGGGGCGCGGATTGCCAAGTTCTGGGTGGCGCCCCGCTCGATCGACTTTGCCCGCGAGGTGGGCGATGCCCGGCTCATGCGGCTGGATTCGCCTTCCAAGATCGCTGCGATGGAAGCAGCCTCGAGCCTGGGCATGATCTTCATGGCGCACATTGCAGATCCGGATACATGGTTCCAGTCCAAGTATGCAGATGCATCGATCTATGGGACCAAACTCGATCAATACGAACCCTTTGAGATCATGCTCGATCGCTTCACGCAGCCGTGGATCGCAGCCCATATGGGTGGCTGGCCGGAAGATCTCGAGTTTCTCACGGGCCTGCTCGAACGACATGACAATCTTTATCTCGACACAAGCGCCATGAAGTGGCAGGTGCGCGAGCTCAGCAGATATTCACGGGCAGACCTGCTTGCGTTCTTCACCCGCTTTCGAGGACGCATTCTCTTTGGATCGGACATTGTGAGCAGCGACGATCACCTGCGCGAGCCGGTTGCCGGCAGCGAGCAGAACGAAATGCAGATGAAGGCAAATGGTCCAGCTGAAGCGTTCGATCTCTATGCCAGCCGCTACTGGGCGTATCGAATCATGTTCGAGACGGGTTATGCAGGCGAATCACCCGTTGCGGATCCTGATCTTGCACTGGTTGAACCAGATCGATTTGATGCGATGTCTGCGCCGCAGCTTGTGGGCAAGTCGCTGCCTGAGGCAGTGCTGCGCGATGTGTATCACGATGCTGCATCGCAGTTGTTGGATCCGCTGCATGCGTAGGGGCAATCCGTCGTCCCCGCGAAGGCGGGGACCCAGCGAGCGCGCCGCAGCGCGCGACAACCAGACTGGATTCCCGCCTGCGGGCTTTATGCGCGATTTGTCGTATTCACTTGCGCCATGGGCAAATCGCGTCATATTGGAGGTCTCACTTACTTACAAATTGCCACCAGCCTGGAACGCGAACTTTGGAACATTGGAAGCAAGTCATCACAGCCAAAATCATCATCCGACTCGCCCGTGACAACTCGCTCAAACGGAGGGCCAGTGCATAAAGCCGCTGCGCGGGAATGACAATACAGCGCGGGAATGACAACACACACTGTTACATCAGGCGGATCACTTTGCGGCCGATCCACTCGAGGGTGATCAGCAGCAGCGCCAGAATAAATGCAAGTGGCGTATCCCACAGGCGCTCGGTGAGGGGGTTGGGTGTGGTCTTGGAGCGATTGGGCAGCAGTTGGGGGAGTTGATCGAGTTCATCGGCCCGCAACACGCGGCCGCCGGTTTGATCCGCCAGTTGCGCGAGCAGTGCGTGATCGGTTTCCGGGCGTCGCAACTCATCTTCCGGACTCTGCACCAGCACATCAGCGAGCAGGGCATCGGGTGTGATAAGTGGATCAACCACGCGCACGCGCAGGTTGCCAACCACATCGGGCAGGTAGGTTGTGGAATAGGTATCGCTGTCGGGTGAGTTGCGGACAAGTTCGAGTTCCGCCAGGGTTGCCCCTTCTGCATCTTCGAGAGTTGCGCGGATGCGCTGCAGATCAAGGTCGACGAGTCGTGCATCCTGCAGGCGCAGTTCGATCTGCATGGGTTGATGCACACTCACGCGGCGAGGCTCGACTTCGAGCGTGGCAGGATCATCGCCCCCTGAAATTGTTTCGCGGCCGAGCATGCGAATCATCTGCACCCAGAACTGCTCGGGCAGCAGGTCGCCACGCCCATAGCGCCAGCGCCAGATTTCATCGGTCGCAACATAGATCACCTGGCCGCTGCCGTAGCGCATGTGGATGACAAGTGGCAACTGCTCGCCCTGAATCTTCTCGGCTGTGACTGCGAGGGCCTGTGCTGTTGGTTTGAGTTGATTCGCGAGGATCCTCTGCCCCCATTGCACCTGCGACCAGCGATACACCGGATCAGCCAGCTCGATGGGCCAGCCGATCTCGCCCGCAGACACCAGGCGCAGGACGCCCAGACGATCAGCCAGGGGCGTCGGCACCATGTTGACAGGGTCATCCAGACGTGGCAGCGAAAGCGAGCCGCGGAACGGGAGCAGATCTGCCAGTACAGCCGACGCGCCTGTGTATGAAGATGGCACGGAACGCATCCCGCCGATCCACAGAAAGCCCGCGCTGCGATCAGCCACATGATCGCGCATCATCTCAAGCTGTGAAGGCGAGAAAAATCCGCCCGGCACATCGCCCAGAATGATCACATCAAACTCTGCGAACTCTTCAGGACTGCGGGGCAGGCGCGAGAGCGGCGCGTTGCCTTCCTGGGCAAAATCGCGATCAGCTGAGAGCAGCATGATCGAACTCTCCACCGACTTCTCGCGAATCAACAGCGATTTCAGAAACTGATACTCCCAGCGCGGGTAGCCTTCAATGTACAGCACGCGCAATGGACGATCGATGAGTTCTATCGGGAAGGACTGCGCGTTGTTTTCGGGAATGAGATCGACGCGATCGGTATCGATACGCACGACCCATGTCGCGTTGCCTGCCAGTTGCGGGTCGGCTGTGAGGGTGACTTCGTCGCGTTCATCGCCCGGCTCGATAGTGATTGAGTCGAGCACCTCGCCAGTTGCTTCGTCGATGAGCTCTGCGGTGGCACCCATATCGCGCACTGCCTCGCCGAAGCGATCGAGCTCGACGATAATCGGCACTTTGTCACGCACAAAAGCGCGGCGGGGTGCATCAACGCGGCGAACAGCCAGATCGCCCAGCGGTCGATCCGAACCCAGCGGCACTGTGTAGACGCGAATCTGCTCGGCCCGCAATCTGCGCATCAGCGAGCGGGCGGGCGGATCATCGCTGCGGCCATCGGAAAAGAGAATGATGCCTGCCAGCGGCCGCGCTGCAGCCTGTTGCAATGCCTGTTCAAGGGCGCGGTTGATACGCGTGCGGCGGCCGATGGGATCGCCAAGGTGTACTAATGCATTTGCATCCATCTCGCTGGGGTCTGCATCAACACGGATGGTGTCGAGATCGAACGCTGAATCGTGGAAGCCCAGCCAGACCAGTTCGCGTTTGTCATCGAGGTCACGCCAGGTTGATGCAGAATCGCGCAGCATGTCGCGCAACTGTCGATCGCGCGAGCGGCGATCGAGCAGGCTCTCGCCTCCTGCATCTGCAATTGTCAGCGATTCACTGCGATCGGCCAACACCATGACCCAGTCTTCCTCGACAGTTTCGCGTGGCAGTTCGAGCAATGGACCGCAAAGAATCACAGCCAGCACAATCAAAAGCAGCGTGCGGGCTGTTGCCAACAGACGCCGGCCCAGTAGCACCCCAGCCAGCCGTGAATAACTCCAGAAGGCAAAGCCCGCCATGGCTGCTGCGATCAACAGCCACACCCAGACTGGCAGCGGATGTTCCCAGGCAAGGCGAACACCTTCAGCATCGGGCGCGATGCGATCAATATCCAGCAGCCATCGGACCAGCGGACTTTCCATGATTGTCATTGTACGGCCAGAGATGTTGCAGGGGTGCAGCCACAGCGCTTCGAGCGGAAAGATTCACCGTGATGAAATCTCATGAACGGCGCTAGTATGCGCCATGCGGGCTGTG
This sequence comes from Phycisphaerales bacterium, assembly GCA_051004555.1. Lineage (GTDB taxonomy): Bacteria > Planctomycetota > Phycisphaerae > Phycisphaerales > SM1A02 > JBPCKF01. The sequence goes on from JBPCKF010000020.1 coordinate 43,311, forward strand.
ATGACTGGACAGATCGGCATGAATAAGAAGCATTACCTCGATGCAGTCGCGCGAACAGCGGGCGAACGAGGTGTGCGGCTCGATTTGTTTCATCTTGGCGACATGATGTACGCAGAAGCGAGTGATGTTCGGCCGGGGCGCATTCTCGACCTGCCACTCAGTCGACTGACGTCATTGCGGCGGGCAGCCATGAAGGATGTCATCGCGCAGTCGCAGCCAGCCAGCGAACATCCCAACGTCATCCTGAATACGCATGCCACGTTTCGATGGCGACATGGGCTTTTTCCTGCGTTTGATTTCGATCAGATGCGCAAGCTCGAACCCGACATGTTCATCTGTCTGGTTGACAATATTGAAGTGGTGCATCATCGACTGCATGAAGATCATGACGTTGATGCGACCCTCAAGGACTGCATGGTGTGGCGCGAAGAGGAGATTCTCGCGACAGAACTGCTGGCTCAGGCCATGGGATGTCCTCACGATTTTTATATTCTCTCGCGTGGCAGACATTGCGAAACCATCGAGACTGCGCTGCGGCTGGTGACGCGGCCTGACATGCGCAAGGTGTACCCGAGTTTTCCCATGAGCCATGTGGTTGATATGCCGGACGTTCTCGCGGAGATTGACGATTTCCGAGCCCGCCTGGCCAAGTCTTTTATCTCGTTCGATCCGGGCGATGTCGATGAGAAACTTCTGCTCGATCGCGCGATTGAAGCAGCGAAAAATGCCCGCGACTTTGTGGAAGTGCTGCCACATTCAATCGGTGGCTGCGAACCGATCCGCGTTTCCGTGCGCGAAGTGCTGGATATTGCGGGCGACATCGATGGCCAGATTTACATGCGCGACTTCAAACTCATTGATCAGGCTGACATGATCTGTTCATACATCCCTGAGTTGCCGGGCGGCATGCCGGGCCTGTCGAGCGGAGTTGAGCGGGAACTGCAGCATGCGTTTGAACACACCAAAGAGGTGTATGTTGTGTGGAAGCCACGGAAAAGTCCGTCGCCTTTCATCACCGAAACCGCGACGAAAATTTTCAGATCAGTAGATGATGCCATGGCCTACTTCGAGACCAGTGGCATGTTTCCCGAACGCGATCTCTTTGGGAACTGACACGCTGCTGTTTGCACTGGAACGCGAATTTCCAACTCGAATCACATTGCCTGCAAGCTTGTGGTATCCTCTCTGGCATGAAGGGATTGACTGGCCAATGGCTGAGCCGCGCTCAGAACAGCGACAACGACGCACAATCGCGGCCGCTGCTTGAGCGCATTCTGGCTGCCCGCTCAATCTGCGACCCAGGCGAAGTCGAGTCGTTCTGCAAGCCGTTGCTGCTGCAGTTGCATCCGCCTGGCCTTCTGCCCGGCGTTCAGATTGCTGCTGAGCGCATTGTTCATGCTGTTCGCGCTGGTGAACCAATTGTGATCTATGGCGACTATGACGTGGATGGCGTTGCAGGCGCAGCCATCCTCTGGCACATCATTCATTCCATCGCGCCTGACGCTCGTGCCGACATCTACATTCCTCACCGCGTTGATGAAGGGTATGGCCTCAACAGTGATGCCCTGCAGCAGCTGCACACTGATGGGGCGCGGCTGGCTATCAGCGTCGACTGTGGCATCACTGCCATCGAACCCGCACGAGTCGCGCGCGAGATCGGCCTCGATCTCATCATCACCGATCATCACAATCCACCCGCACATGGCGATCAACTGCCAGATGCGCTCGCGCTGGTTCATCCGGGATTGCCCGGAAGTCCATATCCCTGGCCGATGTTGTGCGGCGCTGGCGTTGCATTCAAACTTGCCTGGCAGATCGCAACCACCTTCGCGGGCAGCGAACGCCTCGGCAGCGAACTGCGCGATCGACTGCTGGCGATGCTTCCACTTGTCGCGCTGGCAACGATTGCAGATGTTGTGCCGCTGCGCGATGAGAATCGTGTGCTGACCACGTTCGGACTGCGACTCATCAGGCAGACCCCCATCGTCGGCCTGCGCGCACTCATGGAAGAAACCGACTTGATGAAAGAGGAGATCGACTGTCACAAAGTCGGATTTATCCTCGGGCCCCACCTCAATGCATGCGGCCGTATGGGTCATGCGCGCGAAGCAGCGACGCTGCTCACCTGCGCAACGGGCGAAGAAGCACAGCGCATAGCCACGCATCTTGCATCATGCAATCGGCAACGCCAGACGACCGAACGCTTGATCGTCAAGGAAGCGATCGAAAGAGCGGAACTGCGTGGCATGACCCGCGATGATCAGCGCATCATCGTCCTCGCAGACGCTGGCTGGCATCCGGGTGTGATCGGCATCGTCTGCTCCAGACTTGTCGACCGCTTTCATCGGCCGGTTATCTTACTCAATCGGATTGGCGATCTTTGCCGCGGATCAGCCCGCAGCATCGAAGGCTATTCGATCGCAGATGCGCTCGCGGATGCGTCGGCCCATCTGCTCACGCATGGCGGGCATGACATGGCAGCTGGTCTGAGTCTGAATGCATCATCTCTCGACGCGTTCATCGCGCACATTTCACAACACGCGCATGCTGCGATTCCAGCTGAACGCATGGCTGCACGTCACCGCTTTGACTGCGAGGCTCAACTGAGCGAACTCGACTTTGCAACGGTCGATTCCATTGTCAAGCTCGCACCGTTTGGCTGTGCAAATCCTCGGCCGGTGGTGCATGTGAGCGGCGTACGTGTTGCGGACGATCCCAAAACCATGGGCAAGGACGCCCGTCATCTTTCGCTTCGACTTTCGCAGAACACGGATGAAGGCGATGTGGCGAAGGGTTCACGCGCAACACAGCGACCGCTTCGCACCGTGTGGTGGAATGGCGCGCAATATCTTGATGATGTTCCGCGCGGCGTAGTTCTGGATGTGCTGCTCGAACCAACGCTCAATCACTGGAACGGCCGCACAACAGTCGAAGCAGTGATTCGTGATGTACGTCTCCGGGGACGGGTGCGCGAGCAGGACCGGGGCCGGGAGCGAACATCAGAAGCAGCGCCACTCAGGAATCTTCCGCAGCCTTCTGTTTCATGAACGCGTAGATCGCGCCCTGCACGATTGCTGAAGCGCCGATCATGCGACCTGCTTCGCCCGACGCATCCGCCAGGCTGCCGAACTTTCCAGCGTCAAGCCGATCTTCAAAATCGTTGAGGGCGTTCTCGAATCCGAGCATCATCGATGCAATCACCGCCCACTCTTCACGAGTTTCGGGTCGGAACTCGCTGATGGGTGGCATATCGATGGGAAGCTCGAACTTCCATTCGCCATCGACTTCGCGCATGGCAAGGCCGATGCCGCCAAACGCAGGTTCGCCATCCCACATGACTGCTGCACTGCCGTCGCCGAGGTCGATGGTTGCCAGCCGCTCGCGCTGATCGCGCAGGAACGCAAAGGGATCAGCCAGGAACCTGGCCATGGGTTCTTCGAGAAAGCCAAGATAGATCGCGCCCATGGCTCCGCGGGCAGTTTCGATCTCGACGCCAATCTCATCGGGATACCGATCGCGCAGTTTGGTCGATACCCGATGCAACTGGCCCAGCAGGTCTGCGGTTTTCTGCATCACATCGTTGATGGCGCTGGCTTCGGTGACACCATCTGCAAAGGCGATATCCCGGGCGGGAATGTGGATGACACTCGCGAGGCTGCGGGCGTTGCCATCTTCGATCATCTGCTGCATCGAGTTCAGAGCGATCTCGGGGGAAGAGAGGTCGTACTCTGGATCGGAGCAGCCATGCAGCAGACAGACCATCGCGCAAAGCAAGCACAGACGGGGCAACATGCGAGTGAAGTGCATCATCACGCTGGATTGTACGGCCGAGTCGGGTTTGCGTTACACGCGCAGCGATTGCCTATATCTTCGCTCGTCGAAAAAGGACGCGGGTCCGCTCGATCGGCGGATCTTCATCATCAGCAAATGTGTGCAACGCACCAACAACCGGCTCGAGTCCTGCGACGGCTGCGGTGCATACCAGCTCATCTTGGGTGATCGCCCAGGGCGGCCCGCTCTCGATCGGAACTGGCTCGCGGGCTGCTCGACAGATCATCAGCATGTGGCCATGCCTCGCCACAAGATTGGCAAGTGCGGTCAATGCCTCGCTTCGGCGTGAAGGATGAAGTGACTGTACCGTGTAAATCTCGACCACCAGCTCAAAGCGATGCACCCAGCGCGAGGGCGGATCAAAGAGGTCAGCCATATGAAATGCTGAGCAATGCCGCGGATGTCGCTGCTTCGCCCACGCAATCGCAGTCGGGCTGATGTCAAAGGCAGTGACGTCGTAGCCGCGCTCGATGAGGGCAACAGCATCATGACCCAGCCCGCAGCCAACCACAGCCACGCGACTTCCACAACGAAGCAGCGTCGGGGCCACCGCTCCCAGCCAGGTGATCAGCGCCGGGTTGGCCCGATTGTCTGCCCAAGGGATGCACGAGGGGTCGCCCTGCGCGTCGCGATACGTTGCATCAAAGCGATCAGCATCACTGATGCGCGGCTGCGATGTGATGGCAACCACGGGCGCGAAGCCACCCTTCTTCTGTGGGGAAGAAACTGAAGAAAAAGATTTTGTCACTGCTGCCATTGCGCCGCCTCCTACGGGGCTCCCGAGCGGCATCCACCTGCATCAATTATACCGCTCACCACCCAGGCTCACAAGCAAAATCTGAAATTGTGGATGAATGGGGGATTGCAGTGGATTACGACATGCTGGACCACACAATGGCTGTTCCGATCGCCCCGACGCCGAGGCTCGGCAAATACGCAGTTGCGCCTACGCTCCCGCATCATGTCTGCATCTCCCTGCCGCGTTTCCGAATCGCTCAGCATTAGCAGTGACGAGCCGCTCACGATCATCGCGGGCCCATGCGTCCTGGAGTCGCTTGAACTCAGCCTCGAGATTGGCAGTCTCGTGCGCGATTGCTGCAGCGGGCTGGGTCTGCAGTACATTTTCAAGGCCAGCTTCGACAAGGCCAATCGTTCGAGCATTCATTCACAGCGCGGCCCGGGTCTTGCGAAGGGGCTCGAACAGCTGGCCCAGCTGCGCGAGCGGTTGAACGTCCCGATCACGACGGACATTCACGGGCCCGAACAGGCGCGAGCAGCAGCCGAGGTTGTTGACCTCATTCAGATTCCTGCGTTCCTGTGCAGGCAGACTGACCTGCTTCAGGCTGCGGGCGAGACCGGCTGCGCAGTCAATGTGAAAAAAGGCCAGTTCATGGCTCCTGTTGAAATGAAGAACGTCATCACCAAACTCAACGAATCGGGGTGCAGCAATGTCATGCTCACAGAACGCGGCACGTTCTTCGGCTATCACCGGCTTGTGAATGACTTCATCGGCCTCGGTGACATGATGGAACTGGGCCCGCCTGTGTGTTTTGATGTGACGCATTCAACGCAACTGCCGGGTGGCGAGAGCACGAAGACCGGCGGCCGCCCCGAACGTGCCCCGCTGCTTGCGCGGGCCGCAACAGCTGCGGGCGTGAGCGCCCTCTTTCTTGAATGTCATCCAGATCCCGCCCGTGGCCTGTCGGATCAATCAACGATGCTGCCGCTGGATTCGATCGAAGCGCTGCTGCGCGATGTGGCAGCGATCAGAACCGCAATTCGCGACTGAAGTCGCTCGGCCTTCATTCATTCACACGCAAGATTGATCGCTCACTTCGTCCCGCGGGCACCCTGCACAGCAGCATGACATCGCTGACACAGTTGATCTGCAGCACTCATGCCATCTGCGCGCTTCCAGCAACGTTCACAGCGAGGCTGATCGCGCAAGTCTTCCACTTGCGACTGCGATAGTTCGCGATCGCATTGCACGCGCGAGACGCCCAGGAGGTCCGCAAGATCAACAGCGAGGTTGCTGAATGCGCCATCCTTATCTGCGATTCGAACTCCTGCATCAAGCGGGTTTTCCAGGCCGCCAGCCTTGGCGGTTTCCAGCAGTCGCAGGACCTCATCGCGCATTTCCAGCACGCGATCCCAGTCAGTTGTACTGTGATCGCCCGCAGACTGAGGCAGTGTTGCGAACCTCAGCGCATGCACCGACGTGTCATCATCAGCCGTCGCGCTCCCCTGCTTTAGCGCTGTGAACGCTTCGTCCGCAGTGTGTGGCATGAGCGGTGCCAGCAATCGAATCAGCGCATCTGCCACCGTTGCAAGTACAGCCTGTGTGGCGCGACGGCGTCGTGAATCACATGCATCGCAATACAGACGATCCTTGACCGCAGCCAGATAGACTGCGCTCATCGTCTCGTTGCAGAAGTCATACAACGCAAGGTGAGCCTTGCGGAACTCGTAGCGCTCAAAAGCGCTACGCACTTCGCGATCCAGCGCTCGAAGTTGCTCGAAGGCCCATTGATCCAGTGGCGATGCGTGCGCGAGCGCAGCAGCGCTATCTGCTGCATGAAAGTCAAAGAGGTTGGAGAGCAAAAAGCGAATGGTGTTGCGCACCTTGCGATAGCTCTCGCCTGCAGTTGTAAAGAATGACGCATCAACCTTGATGTCGTTCTCGAACGCAAGCGAACTCACCCACCATCTGCAGACATCCGCTCCAAAGTCTTTGAGCAGGTCTTCGACATTGAGCGCGTTGCCTCCTGATTTACTCATCTTGCGGCCGTCCTTGTCGACCATGAACCCGTGCGTCAACAGCGCTTTAAAAGGTGACACCCCTGTGACGCCCAGCGCAGGCAACAGAGAAAGTTGAAACCAGCCACGATGCTGATCCGAGCCTTCGAGGTAAAGGTCAGCTGGATAGCCCAGATCGCGCTGCAGCAGGACAGCATTCCACGATGAACCCGACTCGAACCACACATCAAAGATGTCATACATCTTGGTGAGGGAAACATCCTTGACGCGGGCCCACGCAGGAGCGTCGGGATCATTTGCAGCGTCGTAGGATGCAAGCAATGTCTGGGGCGAATCAGTAAACCACGCGTCGCTTCCCTTTTCTGCGATCACAGATGCAACCGCTCGAACCGAAGCGGGCGTCAGCAGCACTTCGCCTTCGTTGTTCATGAACGCGGGGATGGGCAGGCCCCATGATCGCTGCCTTGACAGACACCAGTCCGGGCGCGAATCGAGCATGCCGCGCATGCGGTTGCGTCCCCATGCAGGGATGAATGTGATGTCAGATTCAACTGCCCGCAGTGCGCGGTCGCGCAGCGATGACGAAGCAGTTTCCCCGCCAACATCGAATGATGATTCGACACTCACAAACCACTGTTCAGTTGCGCGGAAGATGACGGGTGTCTTACTTCGCCAGTCGTGGGGATAGGAGTGCGTGAACTGGTGTGCGTGAACGAGATGGCCACTCTCGCGCAGACGTTTGATGATGAGCGGGTTGGCGTCCCAGATGAGCATGCCCTGCAACCAGTCGGGCACGCTCTGGTCGTATGTGCCATTGCCGAGCACGGGGCAATAGATATCCAGCCCCTCGCGCAGGCCGGTCTGATAGTCGTCGTTGCCATGCCCCGGGGCGGTGTGCACCAGGCCTGTGCCATCTTCGAGTGTGACATATTCAGCCGCAACGATTGTTGAAGTGCGCGGACAGAATGCATGCTTATATTGCAGGCCCAGAAGCGCGCTGCCACTTGTTGTCGCAAGCACTTCGACGTCCTGCGCGCCCACAACAGTTGCAACGGTCTCGATACGTTCGCGCGCCATGATGGTAAGCCCGCCATCCATCCGCACCAGCCCGTATTCAAAGCGTTCACGAACCGCAATCGCAAGATTGGCAGGCAGCGTCCAGGGCGTTGTGGTCCAGATCATGAAGCTGGGCGTCTCATCCAGCTCATCGAGGCCGAACGCTCGCGCCACTGCATCGCGATCGACAGCTTCAAAGTCGACATAGATCGACGGATCTTCTCGATCTTCATATTCGAGCTCAGCCTCTGCCAGGGCAGTCTCATTGGCGATCGACCAGTGCACAGCCTTGAGCGCGCGATAGACCAGGCCGCGCTCAACAAGCGTTGCGAACACTTCCAGCACCGCCTGTTCATAAGCGGGCGCCATCGTCAGGTAAGGATCGTCGTAATCAGCCAGTGTCGACAGCCGCTTCATCTGTCCCGTCTGCAGCTTCACATATTTTTCTGCATACTTCTGGCACTCACGGCGAATGGCCATGCGCCGATTGTCTTCACTGAGCGTGTTGAGCTTCTCAGCCTTGCCCGATTCGACAAGTTGCGTCATCACACGATGTTCGATCGGCAAACCATGACAATCCCATCCGGGCACATACGGGCAATCGAACCCCGCCATCGTGCGGGTGCGGACGACGAAATCTTTCAGGACCTTGTTGAGGAGATGGCCGACGTGAATGTCGCCATTGGCATAGGGCGGGCCATCGTGAAAGAGAAAGCGCGGCTGGCCAGCGTGAGCAGCCTGCACTTGTGCGTAAAGGTGGTTCTTCTCCCAGCGCTTCTGACTTTGCGGCTCGTTCTGGGCAAGGTTGGCACGCATGGCAAACCCTGTCTGGGGAAGATTGAGCGTGTCTTTGTAGCTGGGCTTGTCTGCGGTGGCATCTGACATGTGGAGTTACTCGTCACTGGCGGGGGCGGGAGGAAGTTGCATGATGATATGAAACAATCAGCCCCGCACAATTGGCGGGGCTGCTGGCAGAGTTCGAGGTGCTGATCTGGTTCTTTCAGCGCTGCCACAGCCGCCGCCCCGCGCGGGGCGTGATAATGGCGATGCTGATGGTGGCGGGGGTGGAAGTGTGCATGGCTGTGAATCTCACGATAGTCATATCGACCGGTTCCGGTCAAGTCTTGTGGGACGCTGTGTCATACTCGACTTGTGCGTGATCGTGCCCATCGCCGCTGCTGTGATCGTGAAACCGATGCTCGATGCGTGCCACTCCCCAGGCGATCAGCAGTCCTGCAAGCAGGGCCAATGTGAGTTTGATACGGTCGTGTGGATGGAACTGCAGTTCCGGCAGAAGGTCGCTGAACGCAATGCATAGAAACATGCCGGCTGAGAATGCCAGCGTCAGGCCGATGATGATCGACTGCGAATCGCTGCTGCTGGCCACACCTGCGAGAAACAGCAGCGCACCCAGTGGGACGACCAGCGCAAACAGCGCGTTGATGAGATGGCGTCGCGGCCGGGCTTTGCTCTCTGGATCGCCCGCAGCCATGAGCGCGCCGATTGTGAGCGAATCAAACGGCTGATGCAACACGATGATGAGAAAAGTTGCGAACCCTGCAAGAGCCATCGCGCCATCATTCGTACTGCCATGGCCAAGTTCACTTCGAATACTGGCTGCAAGCGCCGCCCCTGCGATTAATGAATGCACGGTGAGGCCGATGGTTGCGCCCGACCAGCTCAGTGCGTGGCGTGAGCCTGACTGGGCTGGCTGAGACTGGGCGATTTGTGATGGCGTTGATTTCGTGTGGTTGCACGCTGCACCATTCCCTGGACCGTGTGGGTCTTCGTGATGATGGAAGCAGAAGAATCGTTCGAGTAAAAAAATGACGAGGAACCCCGCCAGCAATGCCAGGGCAACGTCATCCATGGATGCATCAGCGCCTGAGCGGGAAAGCTCCAGCCATGCATGGGGCAATAGATGCAGCAACGCCATGCCAGCCATCACTCCCGCTGCGAAACTCAGCGCCAGTTGCATGCGCTGATGTGTCAGCTTCACGTACAGTGGCAACAATCCGCCTGCGACCGATGCCAGCACAATCAGCAGACAGTACACAATGAGCAGGATGGTCGCAGTCGTGAACATACAGCGAGTGTATCAAAAGCAGGTGTGTAATGGTCCGGCGGCTGTCGCAGCGATTGCGAATATACTCGGCCATGCTCATCTGGCTGAACGGGAACATCCTGCCCGCTGAAGAGGCACGCATCAGCCCGTTTGATCGCGGTTTTCTCTTTGGCGACGGGGTGTACGAAGTCGTGCCGTGGTTCAACCGTCTGCCGGTCGGGGCTGATCTTCACGCGAGGCGGCTCTGCCAGAGTCTGGCTGCACTGGGCTTTGATGAGCGGGCTGCGCCAGATATGAACGCGATCGGCGCCGCTCTCTTTGATGCTGCAGAAGTGGAAAACGGGCTGGTGTATGTGCAGGTCACGCGCGGCACTGAAATCCCGCGACGCCATCTGCCCGCAGCTGATCTGGAGCCGACGGTCTTTGCGTTTCTCACGCCGCTGCCTGCGCTCTCGGCCATGCAGGTCAACCCGATTCGAGCCCTCACGCGGCCGGATCAGCGCTGGCAGATGTGCTGGACCAAGAGCACCAACCTGCTGGGCAATATCCTGCCCCTGATGCAGGCCGCGCGCGAACTGGATTCGCCGTGCGAGGTGATTCTGTGTCGCGATGGATGTGTTTCGGAAGGCGCGATGACCAACGTGATTGCGGTTCTCGGAGATGGGAGCATCGTGACGCCGCCCACCGCAGGCAACCCTCCGATTCTGCCTGGCGTGACACGGGCCCTGCTCCTTGAAGCGGCACGTGATGCACAGTACAACGTCAGAGAACAAGCGATATCACTGGATGAACTGCGACAGGCTCGCGAACTGATGGTCACATCAAGTCGGCGGTTGATTGATGCTGTGGTTGAACTCGATGGCGTTCGTGTCGGTGATGGCAAGTGTGGCCAGATCACGTTGCAGCTCTTCGAGCTGTTGCGCGAGCGCATCGCTGCTGCATCTTCTTCGCGGGTTCAGTCAGCCAGGTGAAATGATGCGCCCGATGCGACGTGACAGTTCCACATAGCGCCTGGCACGAAGTCATCGATCGACTGTTTCGGCTGAATCGCGACCCAGACTGGCACAGCGATGTCAAAGAGCACGCGATGGCCAGTGCGATCGACAGCGCGGACCAGGCCATGCACGATGCGCGGCTCGCCCATCACCGGCTCGATGAACTGGCCGCCAGTATCACTTTGATGCATGCGCAAAGCGGTCATGTGAACCTCGCCACGCCCATTATCGCCGGGCTTCAGCGACAGCGCGGGATTCGTCTGTAGATGCAGACGATATTCTGTCCCCGGGACTTTGAAGATCCCAACAGAGCCGTGCTTCTCGACAAGCCGCAGCCGGGCTGTTGTGGCGGGTGATGTCGAAGATGTCTGCGATGATTGGGTAGTCACGAGGTGATGGTACGCGCGGGGGGATACGCGGGGGAATGAATGGCAGCCTCTATCGCCCACCGCCACTGTCACCACCAGCGTCATCGTCATCGTCATCAGTCGTGTTCTGCTGCATGTTCTCGCGTTCTTCACGCTCTCGTTCTCTGCGCGCCTGCTGGGCGGCCTGACGTTCAGCCTCGAGAGCCTGTCTGCCACGTTCGAGGCGTTCCATCAAAGCCTGCATGCGCGGCTCTGCCTGGCCGCCGAGGTGTTTGTCAAAGAATGCTGCGGTGCGAATGTGGACATCCGGCACATTGAAGCCGTGTCCTGCATCAGGCACGCGCACGAGTTCGTGTTCAACCCCAGCTGCCTTGAGCTTTTCTGCAAACGCGACGGACTGTGAGATGGGGACGAGGTCATCGCGCTCGCCATGCACAATCAGAACGGGGGGATCTTCCGCATCAATCCAGTGCATGGGGCTGGCATCTTGGAGGCGTTGCTCGATGTCTTCAACTTCGCCGAAGAGTTGTTGGCGATAGCGTTGGCCCCGCCTTCCCTGGAAGAGTGTGGTGAGGTCAGCCGGTCCGAAGAAGTCGACGACACATGCGACATCGTCCTGCTGAGCGGCCGTTTCGTCATCGTTGTTGTTGTTCGCAGTGGTTGCGAGCCAGGCTGCAAGGTGTCCGCCTGCTGAATGTCCCCAGACGCCGATGCGTTGTGGATCGATGCCGAGTTCCTCCGCGTGGGTGTGAAAGAACTCAACCGCAGCTTTGCAATCTTCCATGCATGCTGGAAAGCGTGCTTCCTGGACGAATCGGTAGCTGATTGTGGCTGTGACGTAGCCGCCCGAAGCAAGAATGGCACTTGGGCCATCGCCCATTTCCTTGGCCCCCGCTGACCAGCCGCCGCCATGGATGTAGATGATTGCAGGCAGGGGTGCATCGCCGGACTGGCGCGGGAAGAAGACGTTCATGGTGAGTTCGCGCACAGTACCATCTTCACCGGTGCGTGTGGCGTAGGTGATTTCGCGCACCTGCTCGACATCCTGCGGCACGCGCGTGGAACTCTCACGAAAGCGGAACTCGCCCGTGATTTCAGGATTGCGGAAGCTCTCCAGAGCAGTGGCGCGATCCTGCCCTCGGGCTCGAACATTCCGGCGCTGGGTTTGGCGGCGTTGGGTTTCGGGCTGGGGGGCTTCGCCTTGCGGAGTATCGCGATCAGCTGGCCGATCTGTCGGTGGCGGATCCTGCTGAGCTGTGAGCGGAGTGGCGAGCGTGCACATCGCAAGCAAAGCCGCTGCATGAAATTTCTGAGTTCGATTGAGAGCCATGCTGAAAAGTACCTCGGCGCTGAGTATCTCGAAACGAATGGGTGAACAGGATACCGAAAAACGCTGGCTGCCCTGCATTTATTGCGAGTCTCTATTGCGAGCCTTCGATCAGCTTGCGGAATGTGACAGCCATGGCTGGTCCGCTGCCGCCATCTTCATGTTTGAAATAGACATAGACATCCTGCCAGCCTGTCTGGGCCTGCACCTTGTCAACCCATCCTGCCAGCTCGGCATCGGTGTATGCCGCTCTGCGAAGGCGGAGGTAGCCAAAGTCTGCAGTGGCGATCAGCTGGGGTTCCGGTGCATCATCAACATCTGCCAGGCACAAGGCTGCGTTGTGTTCGCGCAGCAGCTCGACCACTGCATCATCCGTCCATGATTCATGTCTGAACTCAAGCACGCTACGGAACCCATCGGGAATGAGCTTCAAAAGATTGCCCAGGCGATCAAGATCAATCTTGAAGTTGGGTGGCAACTGATACAGCACAACACCAAGGCGCGGGCCCAGTGTGCTGATGGTATCAAGCAGATAGCTGACTTCATCATCTGCTTCTTTGAGGCGCTTGATGTGCGTGATTCGCTTTGATGCTTTGATGGTGAAGCGAAAATCGCTCGGCACCTCTGCAGCCCAGCCTTCCACCACACTGGCGCGGGGCAGCCGATAGAACGTATTGTTAATCTCAACCGAAGAGAGTTTCGATGCATAATACGAAAGCATGGCATCGTTGCGGATGTCTTCGGGATAAAAGCTGCCTTTCCACTCTTTGTAACTGAATCCACTTGTGCCGATCCAGGATCTTCCAGCCCATGCTTTTGTGGCTTGTGATTGCATGAAAGCATGATATCAATGAAAATCGCGCGAGCGGGCCACGATGTCCTGCATGTGATGATCGAGCGATGTCATGCGATGAGCCATGATGTGAATCACATTGTGCTTGCGCTCGACCTTGCCTGTCACATGCAGCAACACGCTGTGCCGGGCTGCATGACGATATCGTTCATACACCTTGGGCCTGACGATCAGATTGAATATGCCTGTCTCATCTTCCAATGTGATAAAGACAATGCCCGATGCTGTTCCCGGCCGCTGCCGACAGATGACAACGCCACTCACAGCCACTTTCTTCCCTGTCCTGAACCGGGTTTCATCCATCAGATCAACAGACCGAATCACGGATTCACGATCAAGCATCTCGCGCAAAAATGATACTGGATGCGCCTTCAGCGAAAAGCCGGTATGTCGATAGTCTGATGACACCTGCAATGGCAGCGATATTGCCGGCAGGTGATGCGATGTCTCCGTTTCATTGACGCTGACAATATTCTGCTCTGCAAAGAGTGGCAGGACATCATCATGCAGTCGCTGAATATTCCACAGCGCATGTTGTCGATCGAGGTTCATTGACTGGAATGCATCCGCCCGGGCCAGCCGCTGCAGACCCGCGATGGATATGTTGCTGATGTGACGCAGCGATTCGATTGTGTCATATGCACCATGATGCGATCGCGCCTGCACCAGACGTTCTGCATCATCGTGTTTCAACCCTTTGACCAGTCGCATGCCCAGCCGTAGGGCTGCATCTTGGCCACGCCCTTCTAATGTACAGTCCCAATCGCTGTGATTGACATCAATCGGATGGACTGTGACCGCATGTGCCTGAGCATCGCGAATAATCTGCGCCGGAGCATAAAACCCCATCGGCTGACTGTTTATAAGTGCTGCTGCAAACGCAGCTGGATAGTGACATTTCAGCCAGGCTGACACATATACAAGATGTGCGAAGCTGGCTGCATGCGATTCAGGAAAGCCATATTCACTGAATCCTTTAATCTGTTCGAAACAGCGCTCTGCAAACGCAAGGTCATACCCATTGTGCAGCATGCCTGCAATAAGTTTCTCGCCAAATCGGGCCAACTGATCGCCCTTGCGCTTCCAGGCAGCCATGGTGCGACGCAGATGATCTGCATCTTCTGCTGAAAATCCCGCAGCCACCATGGACAGTTCCATTGCCTGTTCCTGAAAAATCGGCACCCCCAACGTGCGCGACAATACTTTCTTCACTTTGTCATCAGGATATGTCGCATCTTCTTCACCAGCCCGACGCCGAAGATACGGATGCACCATATTTCCCTGAATCGGACCCGGACGCACAATCGCAACTTCAATCACCAGATCGTAATAACAACGTGGCTTCAGGCGTGGGAGCATGGCCATCTGCGCGCGTGACTCCACCTGAAAGACGCCCACTGCATCAGCTTGGCACAGCATGTCATACACACACGCGTCCTCACGCGGCACAGTCGCCAGTGATAAGGGTGCACGCACAGTCGCAGTTTGTGGCAGCGCAGCAACAGCGCTGCTGCTGTCGCTGCTGATGTGATGTGATATGATCTGCGTTGCATCACTATTATTTTCATCATCGCGACTGAGTTCATCAGCATCAATAAATGTAAAGGCCTTGCGGATACATGTGAGCATACCCAGGCCCAGGCAGTCGACTTTGAGCATGTTCATTGCATCGATGTCATCCTTATCCCATTCGATCACGGTGCGGTCGTCCATGGCTGCGTTCTCGATGGGGACCAGTTCGCACAATGGTCTTCTGGTAATTACAAATCCACCAACATGCTGCGACAGATGTCTGGGGAAGCCGCGAATCTCATGCACCAGCCGGGCCAGATTGAGAAGTGTGGGATCGTTGGGATCGAGGCCTAGTTCGCGCAGGCGGGCTGGCACCAGATCGCCACTGTCCCACCAGTCGCGGGCCTTTGCCAACTGATCGACGCAGTCGAGTGAAAGGCCCAGTGCCTTGCCGACGTCGCGGACAGCACTCCGCCCGCGATAACTGATGACTTCTGCGGTCAGTGCTGCGCGATCACGCCCGTATTTATGATAAATATATTGAATGACTTCTTCACGTCGTTCATGCTCGAAATCAATATCAATATCCGGCGGTTCATTGCGGGCGTGACTGATAAATCGTTCCACCAGCAGGTTCACCTGATCAGGATCGACAGATGTCACTTCCAGGCAGTAACAGACAGCCGAGTTGGCAGCTGCGCCGCGACCCTGGCAGAGAATGCCATGGCTGCGGGCAAACCGCACCAGATCATGCACGGTGAGAAAATATGGGGCATACTGCAGTTCGTGAATTAATATCAGTTCGCGCTCAAGCATGTTACGAACACGCTCAGGAATGCCACGCGGATAGCGATACTGTGCACCCTGCCAGGTGAGATGAACAAGATATTCCTGTGGCGAACAGGCTGCAGGGCAGATTTCATCAGGATATTCATACCGCAACTCATCCAGCGAAAATGAACATCGCGAAGCAATCGCAAGTGTGCGCTCAAGAGCATCCGGCATATCGCGAAAAATATCTGCCATTTCGGTCGGCGATTTAATGTATCGCTCGCCATTGGCAAAAAGAGAGAGGCCTGCATCATGAATGCTGCAGCCATGACGAATGCATGTCAGAACATCCTGCAGCAATCGCCGGGAAGGGTCGTGATAGTGCACATCATTGGTTGCCACCATGGGCACGCCCACGTGTGTGCAGAAGGCATGGATGAGAGCAATCGAGTCATGATCATCGTGGCTGTAGAGCGATCGGGCTGCGATCGAAAGTCGATCATCGCTGCTGAATATGTCAGCCAGACCTTCAGCCAGTTCGATCACAGGCTGGTCGATCACGCGTGGCGGAATGAATACCGCAATCAGGTCAACTGCGTGATCTGCAATATCATGAATGTGCAGAAAACATTCACCTTTGCCTGCGCGACGTTTGCCGATGGTCAGCAGACGACTGAGATTGGCATAGCCCGCCCGATTCATTGCAAAGAGCAGGCATGACGCACCGGGCGGTTGATCCTGCAAAATGATGCGCGAGCCGATGAGAAGGTGAATGCCAGCTGCTTTGGCTGCGACATGAGCACGCACCACGCCAGCAAGTGTGTTGGTATCTGCAATGGCTGCTGCGCGATGGCCCAGAACCGCTGCCCGCTCGACCATCTCTTCGGGGTGGCTGGCCCCGGTGAGAAACGTGAAGTTGGATGTGACTTCAAGTTCGACGTATGGCTGCTCGGCTGGGTGATGACGCAGCACCTGTGCATCACATGCCCGCCGCGCGGGATGGATGCGGTCTTTGGGTTCTGGCAGCTCGGGCATATATAAGTGTATTGTTAGGGTGACGCTCACGCTTGTCAACTCGTCGATTGCGCTTGGCTTTCACGCAGCGACAGATGAGAGACGGTCGCACACGCCGGGTCGTCGTGAGGAGCGATGCGTAGACTTGCCGCCCAGCATGATCCTCCTCATCGACAACTACGATTCCTTCACATACAACCTCGTGCAGCGGATTGGCGAGTTGTGTCCAGACAACCCGCCAGCCATGCATGTGGTCCGCAACGATCAGATTGATGTCGCACAGGCAGCCGCCCTCAAACCAACACATCTGCTGATTTCGCCAGGGCCCTGCACACCCAGCGAGTCGGGCATCTGCCCCGCCCTGATCCGGCACTTCCTGGGCGCGATTCCAATCCTGGGCGTGTGTCTCGGCCATCAGACCATCGGCCAGGTGCATGGCATGAACGTCCGCAGACACACCCGTCTGATGCATGGCAAGACCAGCGAGATTCATCACGACGGGCGAGGCATCTTCGAGGGTCTGACAAATCCGTTCGTCGCAACCCGCTATCACTCACTCATCGTCGAACGCGATTCAGTCGCAGGCGACTTCGAGATCAGTGCCTGGACCAGTGAAGGCGAAGTCATGGGATTGCGATATCGACCTGCACAAGCGCAGCATCCACACGCACCACTTGATGGCGTGCAGTTTCATCCCGAGAGTTTTCTTACAGTTGAAGGGCCGAAGCTGCTTGCAAACTTCTGCAAGGATCTGCTTCATGGACGCACAGCAAGAGAGAAGGCGGATGCCAGATAAACTGGCAATCCGCCTTGTCGAGAGAGAGGTCTGAGCTGCATCCCCAACGAACAGGCGTCGAGTTGAGTATAACACAATTTTTGAGAGCAGTGCAGAAACGTCGCCCTTTGAAGTGGGAAATTTGCAGGTTTTTTTTGCGCGAGGAACTCGTCCACCGCAAGCCGCCATCCGATGAAACAGGCGACCTGTGGCCGGGGAAAGCCAGCAAGGCCGCCTGCATCGGAGCCCTGCTCATCCGTTCGCACGACTCGGGATGCACAAGACACCCAGACGAGTCATGCGCCGTCCTGAGCAGCGCCAGAATCGGGACCTCGGCATCCTGCACGTTGCGGTCACCCATTGATTTCACTCACCTTCCACGCTGTGTCTGCTCAGCATCCAGCTTTGCACGAACACGGCCGGCCCCCGAAGCATCCCTCGCCTCGAGCCTTGCGCTTGCCACCACGGCGTGTTGTTGAACGTCCAGCCCATGCTCGACGTGTCAATACAGATGAGTGAAGTTGCACTATCACAACAGCACACCCTTCTGTCAAATCACCTGTTCATCAGCCGGACAACCTGTCAATTGCGCGGGATGATCGGGTGACTGATGGGGAGAGCGC
Organism: Phycisphaerales bacterium; assembly: GCA_051004555.1. Taxonomy (GTDB): domain Bacteria; phylum Planctomycetota; class Phycisphaerae; order Phycisphaerales; family SM1A02; genus JBPCKF01. The sequence continues at coordinate 61,258 of JBPCKF010000020.1, forward strand.
GATTATCATCACGATCATGACGATCACGAACACGTCCCAGCCACGAGCCCTGATTGTGACCGCAGCTGGGATCAACTGCGATCGCGAACTGGGCCGAGCCTTCGAGCTGGCTGGGGCAACTGCGACGTTCATGCATCTCAATCAACTGATTGCGCAACCCTCCCTCATCGGGCAGTTTGACCTCATCGGAATACCGGGCGGCTTCAGTTTCGGCGACGCGATTGCTGCGGGGCGGGTGATGGCGCAACTGATGAGGCGTCATCTGTATCAGCCGCTCATCGACGCGATCGCAAGGGGCACGCCCATCTTCGCGCCCTGCAATGGATTTCAGATTCTCTGTCAGATGGGACTCCTGCCTGGGCCGAGTGAAGGCGATGACTGGCCAGCGCAGCCGCCCGTTCCAGTGGTATCACTCGCGCCGAATGTGGATGGCCGCTTTGTTGATCGATGGACGCGAATAGAAATCCCCGAATCACATTGCATGTGGACGCAGGGACTCGATAGCGGCATGATCCCAAGCGACGATGCGATGCAACTCCCCAGCGCGCATGGCGAAGGAAGACTGATCGCGCACGATGCTGACTTCTTCGGCGAACTCGAAGAACGTGGCCAAGTGGCGATTCGCTATCACGCTGATGACAACTTCAACGGCTCGACCGCAGCCATCGCGGGATTGTGCGACGCCACTGGTCTGGTCTTCGGCCTCATGCCCCACCCTGAGCGTTTTGTCAGTTGGCAACAGCATCCCTACTGGACGCGACTGGATCGCGCCGCAATGCGCGCAGGCACAACCATCGGCCTGCAGATGTTTAGAAGCGCAGTGAACTACGTGCGCGAACGCCAGGGAGCAGCCCCTGCGTTGCTGCCTCAGTGAAGGATTGTTTGAGTGATTGCTTCGACGGGTGTGTGACCATCACTGCGCTTCAATGGCGCTGCGAAGCAGGTTCATCGCTGCAAAGTCGGGATGCGCGCGAAGGACAGCATCTGCATAGGCAACTGCCTCTGCGGTTCTGCCATCGAGCATCATCAGGCGCATGATGTCGGTGCAGGCGCGATCAGATGGACCAACCGCATCCACCCATGTGCGGATATCCTGCTCGGCCAGTTTGAACTCGCTCAACACCGCCAGGGGCCAGGCCCGCTTCATCGCGAGAGCTGGATCGCTGAGGAGCGCCAGGCCGCCATCTGCAATGCTGAACGTTTTGGAATAGTGCGCAACCGCCCGCTGGGCCAGCTCGCGCGTTTCATCTGGAAGTGGTGGCCGCTCGAAGCTGAAAACGTCATTGGTTGTGATGGCCATGTTCCGCACTGCGATCTCGCCACGCCATTGATGCCAGCGCACGACACCTGCCTGCGCCACGAAGATTACGAACACGCTCACGCCCGCAAGCGTCAGCCATCCAGCTGCGGTGATGCGCCCGCGCCATTTCAATTTCATCTGCTGCAGCCGCAAAATCTCAAACCGCTTGCGCAACAGCCGGCTGGCGAGAATTACGAAATATCCACCAATGCCCGCAACTGCGACTGCCATCAAAAACGGCACGCCTTCCCACAGATACATGCCACGCACAGCCAGCAGAATCAACAGAAACAGGCACGCCAGGAGAATGTCTTCAACCAGGGAAAAGTCGTACTGTTTCCTCGGCCGATCCTTCTTCTCCACCTTGGCTGGTTTGGCAAAGCCGTAGCGCAGTGCATCGTTGGGGCAGACGCTGATGCAATCCATGCACTTCATGCAGCCAGAGTCCATCACCATGCCATAGGTCTTCACCTCTTCATGCACGCGCACATTACTTGTGCATGTTGCAGTGCAATGGCCACACTGCTCACAGCGATCAGGATCGACAATGATCCTGCCGCGCGCAAACTCATCCAACGGCGCAAAAAAGCCGCCGTACGGACATCCATAGGTACAGAAACCCTTGGCACCCAGCACATACACCGCCGCAAAGCCAACGATCAGCAGCGTCGGCACAGCCATGACGATCGGGAACGTCTGCCAGAAGTCCGTCGTGATCATGTGATTCTGCAGTTCCCAGGGCAGCGTCGGCGAAAAGTACACCAGCCACGGCGAGTTCAGTCGCTCGAGCACCGGCACGATGGCAAGCCGCCTGATCGTTGGCCAGACAAACATGTACAGCGCAACCGCGAGCGGCACCCAGATCAGCGTCCGCGAACGAAACGGCTTGGGGCGCACGCCACACTTCTTCATGATCCATCCGCAGAAATCCTGCAGCATCACAATGTGACATCCCCACCCGCAGAACACGCGCCCGAATACAAGCGTCGACAGCAATGCCAGACTGAAGAAGATGAAGCCAGCATTCACATAGCCGCGTTCGAGCGTCTGCATCGCTTCCGATGGCTCGATGGGCGTAGTCGTGCGGCCGCCAAATGCGCCTGCAAGCCACAGGCCGATGTGAACGATGATAAGAAGTTGGATGAGTCCCAGGACGATTGCGCGTCGAGGAGCGTTGCGCGAGCGCGCAATCCCCCGCTCATCAAGGACCTTGAGAGGCACATTCCGGGATGGAGCAGCGATGGAAGCCATCAGAGCATACATGATAGAGCGCGCGGGGGTAGAGCGCGCGGTGTTCGGTCGTGTGGAACGTGCCGCGGAGAAATCACAGAAGGGGAATGTGATTTTCTGACATCTATACTGCTCCTCCTGCGTTGCAAGTCCTGCGGATACGACCTGCGGAACCTTGAAGACAACCGCTGTCCTGAGTGCGGGCGCGCGTTCGATCCGAGCAAGCCGAAGACGTACATGTCGCCACTCCAAGCGTTTCGGAAGCACACCTTCGGTCGGCACTTGCTTGCGATCGTGGCTGCATCTTTGCTCATACAGCTTGTGAACACCTGGTTCGTCGTGTCCGTGCTGGCAGAGCGCTTCGACTTGCCGCCGCTCGCGGTTGTGATGCTTCTCCTCTGGCCTTTGATTGTGATGCTTGTCACCGTGTGGCTGGTCGAACGCAAGTTTTGCGATTGAGCGAGCGGGTGGCAAGCAAGTCACCCGCTCACCCACTCACCCCCTCACGGCTCCGCCGCTCACGCGGCCTCCGCCGACACGCCACCAGCGAGGTTGGTCCAGCGGGCGCTGGAGTACGGCCCGATCTGGCCTTTGGCGTTCATCCACGCTGCTGCGATCCACACTTTGGAAAGGGGCGCGACAGTGACGGGAAACGTCACGGACTCGGTAGTCCGGGTCACCATCTTCTGGCACGTCCATTCACTGAAATCGTTCGGCGGCGTGTTGCCGACATATGTCATGATGCTCGCCCCAGCCACGCCGTTGGGCTTGCCGCGCCGATCCCGCTGCGCAAAATCGCGCAAGAAGAAATAGACGGTATTGTGATTGACGCCCTTCAATCTCACAACCGGCTGGGTCGTCGGTGCCGGAATTGCAGTATGCGACGTGCTACGAATTGTGATGTTGATCTCGCTGCGCATCTGGTTCGTTGTGCCGGGGTACACATGGATGATGTCGACGAGTTTGCGGATGCCGTTGGTATCTTGAATCAGCAGTCGGCGAGCCTCGTTCTTCGCGGTGACGTAGGGCGAACTCCGGGTGAGCGGGTCCTGCAGTGCCGCCATGGCGCTGGCGAACCCGATTACGAGTATGTCGAATGCCGTCTGCTGAGGGACCGATAATCCCCACAACGTCGGATCGGGTGCAATCTTTGCATTCATATTCTCCGCGAACGTCAGCAGGTCCTGGTCTGCGCGGGGCAGATAGCTTTGACTGGCCATGATGAGTGTCCTTGTTTGTGAGTGAGGGGGTGAGAGGGTGAAAGCTGACCAGCGGTCAGAAATCAGAAGGTACAGGCGTTTTCATCAGTTGCCCACACTGACCTCTGACCATTGACTTCTGCCGTTATCGGCGAGGCTAGTGGGCGACTGAGGTCAAATGTCCGTGAAAGTGAGAAAAGCAGTTGCAGGACACTGGGCGCTTCGTACGCGCCTCCCGTACGTACGTGCGGATGGGTGGCACGGGCGTACAGGCCGCTCGTACGGACGTACGCATGGGGTGGCACGAGCGTACAGGCCGCTCGTACGGACGTACGCATGGGTGGTACGTGCGTACAAGGCCCGCTCGTACGGACGTACGCATAGGTGGCACGAGCGTACAGGCTGCTCGTACGGACGTACGCATGGGTGGCACGAGCGTACAGGCCGCTCGTACGGAGGTATGGGTGGTCGTTGGGATTGTCGATGACGATGACATTCGTTTCGTTCCAATCCGTCGCTGCAGAGCCGTGCAGGAGGACCATTGTCGTCCGGATTTCAGCGGGCGCGCATGCGCTCGACATAGTCGCGGGCCATCTCCTCGTACGCAGGCGACTTCATGCCGAGGATCTTCGCCTCGGCCACGGCCGCTTCCACGTCGAGACCTTCATCCAGTACACGGTACGCCAACCAGACAGCGCCGACGCGATTGGCTGATGAGCAATGGAGGAGGATCGGCCGCTCGGCAGTTTTGAGAAGCCCGCGCACCTCATTGAAGATTGCATCCGTCAGCTCCTCCGGCCCGTTCCACGCCGGATTGTGATAGGCGAGCTCCAAGTCGTCCACAACCTGTTTCTCGTCGAAGTCTTCGATTTCATCGGCGTGGCGGAGATTGATGACGGTGACAACGCCGCCCTTCTTCGCCTGCTCAAAGTCCTCTTTCGCCGGCTGGCTGGCGAGGAAGACGCCTTGATATGTGTGCAGCCGCGTGATCGAACCGCACTCGTACGGTTCCAACGTGTCAGTCACGATTGCCGTGTGCTCTTCTGGTTGTTGCTGCGCGGGTTGCCAGGTCTGCTCGTCCTGCTTGTTCGTGCAACCGGCGATGGCAAGACATGCGCCAGCGGCCAGGATCACCGTCAACATCGGTAACGTTCTCATCGCGATTCCCTTCAATGCTGGTTCGGAGAGCGGGATGGTAGACGCCGCCATAACCGCGCCACACAGGGAATGCACCCCGTTCCAGCAGTCTGCTTGAACATTGTTGCACGCATTGCAAACAGGGGTCGGTTCCCTGTAGACCGGCAACCGAGTTCATAAAGAATCACTCAATTGCGGGTGGCAACAGAAAAAAGCGGGTGAAGGGATTCGAACCCTCGACTTTCACGTTGGCAACGTGACGCTCTACCACTGAGCTACACCCGCGAGCCGCCGGGTCGAGAGTATAAGCAGGCCTCGGGCAACTGGCAACGGGTGGCAGAGACTTGTCTTGTCACCCCCGCCTCACGACAAGGATTGCAATGAGAATGAACGCGACGATGATGCCGCCAATCATCCATCTGGCCCAGTTGCGTTCGCGAAGCTGGCGGGCCCGAGCGAGTGATTTGAGCGTGCTGGCAGCGCCACATTCAGGACAGCGGATCAGAGCGTCCTGGACAGGCAGGCCGCGCAGATCGTGACTGCAGTGCGGACACATCACACCCGTGCCTTGTCTCACGAGTTACCTCGCAACAGCGTCCGCATCAGCGGGATCAGCCACATCAGCATCGTCGTCTTCGCCGTCACCTTCGTCGTCAATGGTGTTGCTCGTGCCTGCTGTTCGCGCGTACTTGAAGCGTGCTGCCACAGACTCCCAACTGAGGAACGACTCAAGAATATTCTGATCGGGTAGTTCGCTGCTGGTGACCATGTCTGCCAGCGGCTGAAGCAGGACGCCAATGTCTTCACGGGTGGTGGGTTCGAGGACGGTGAACTCAACCACAACCAGAGCAAGATGTTCATCATCCTTGATCACAGCAACGCGATCCTCGAAGGGGAGCTCTTCGATATCAAGGTTGCGCTCGAGCATGGAACTCATTGCAGCTCTGCCACGCTCGACAATCGCGTTGATGGTGTTCTTGTCGCGGCCGATTGGGGGTGGCAGCGTGGTGTTGTTGATGCCATAGCGCAGGATAGCCGCGTTGGGCTCAGCGTAGCCGATGGCATTCTGTGGCAACACGAAACTGTCATAGCGATCAGCGACTGCTTCCATGCCCAGAGCAAGCACTTCGCTGCGAATCTCTTCCGCCCGAGCAGCCAGACGTTCGTAGGCTTTGAAGCGCTTGAGATCAGCCACAAGCTTGTCGCGAACTTCATCGACATTGCGTGGCGGCCTGGCCTTTTCTGTGGCTGTGATGCGCGCGAAATACAGGCTGCCATCGGAAAGCCGCAATGGTTCCAGAGCGACGCCAGCCTGAGCCAGAATCGTCTCATTGCCACCAAACTCCTTCAGTCCAAGCACAAAGTCACGCAAGGTGACTCGTTGACCGAAGCGTTCGATGAATGCCTGGCCGACACCTTCGAGATTGCGCACCTCATTGGCAGAGTACCACTCATCACCGCGGCGGTGGTACGTCGGCAGCGCGCCAAACTCAGTCTGCACGCGCTCACCAAGATCGAAGAGTACCACCTGACTATCGCTCCAGTCTTCGGGCAGCTTCAGATAGATGCCATCGCGATCAAGCTCGCGCGTGGTGCGCATCTGTTCGCTGACCATGTAGCGGGCGATGGCATCCAGCGTTTCTTTCACGACCTGCTCGGTCACTTCAGCCCGCACCATCGACTCGACATCTTCGAAGATCACTTCGCCACTCACGCCGGGCGGGCGGAAGCGGTCTTTATTCTTCAGCCAATATTTGCGCAGCTCGATGCGGCTGAGCTTTGCATCATCAAGAGCAGCTTCGCGGACGCGCGAAGCAGCCAGGGCCAGCCATTCGACCTGCACACGATCAGGCAGACGGTAGCCGAAGCCATGCTCGCCTTCGCCAGGCATGACATCTGCATACTTGGCGAGCTGCGCTTCCAGTTCAGCTTCTGTCGGTTCGGGCGCGGTGTCGTTGCCGGTATCGTTCGCGGTCGCGTCTGCAGCATCCGCGCTGTCGCCTGCTTCGGTGCTGGCGCTGACTTTGGGCGTGATGACCATGATTGACGCATCGATGCGATTGAGCCGTGCATCAGCCTCAGCAGCGGTTCTGCGCGTCGAGAGTTTGTTGATCGAGCCTGCATACGCCATGAGCAGTCGCTGCACGCCGCGTGCACTGACCAATGCTCGAGCGACAGTCTGTGGCGATGTGCTGGTGACTGCTGCCATCGCGCCGATCACCTGCTGAGGCGTGGGAGGCGTGTCGAACTCAGCTGCCTGCGCGATGATGCTTGCGAAGCTGCCCGCGATCATTTCAGCTTCTTTGATGCCGCGCGACATCACGCCCATCGCTTCAGCTTCGCGCTTGAGCAGCATCCAGTGTTCCGGCTGTTCGATGCCTGAAAGGCCTAGCAGAAGCAGGGGCGTGACTTCGGTGCCTTGCGCGACGATCCCGAACCCGCTGAGCCCGCGCGACATCACATTGAGCTCAGCCTGCGCGAGGGCTGAATCTTCAGTGCTCAGCGACTGCTGGACGCCATTCGCATCGACATACGTCGCTTCAACCCGGGCCGCTCGCGATGAGTAATCTGCGATCCCCTGAATGGCCTGCGGGACCAGGAATATCACCAACAGAATCGGCAGGCCGACCAGAATGATCACCTTCTGATATTTGCGGAAGAACCTGATCATGAAGTTTCAGCCAGTCGCTCCTCGCGCTCTGCAATCTACAGCCGCTTATCGGTAGAACTCGACAATCAGATTGGTGTTCACATCAAACGGAATCTGATCACTGGTAGGCAGCGCCACAATCGCAACCTTGAGTTCGGCGGGATTGAAGTTGAGCCAGCCGGGGACGATGTGACCAGCCATGGATTCCATGTTCTCGCGCACCAGCTTCTCGACACGTGGTCGAACCGAAACCACATCGCCAACTTTGATCTCGTATGACGGACGATCCACCTTGCGTCCGTTGACCAGGACGTGGCCATGCACAACCATTTGCCGGGCTGCCCAGATGGTGCGAACCACACCTGCGCGGCGAACGACATTATCAAGACGTCTTTCCAGAAGTTGCAGCAGGAGTTCGCCGGTGTTGCCACGCATGCGTGCTGCCCGCGCCATGTAACGACGGAACTGCTTTTCGAGGATGCTGTAGTGATAGCGCAGCTTCTGCTTTTCGCTGAGACGAATGCCATAGTCTTTCGGACGACGACCGCGATAGCCATGCATGCCGGGCGGCGTCAATTGCCGCTTGGCTGTGTGCTTGGGGATATCCATGATCGGAACCCCGACGCGACGTGAAAGCTTGACCTTGGGACCAAGGTACCTCGCCATGAAACACTTCCTCAAAGAAAAAGCCACCGACAGGAACAAGACAGAAAACAGCCGCCAACCCGGATTGGCCGGGCTAAGAGTAAATCAGGGTAAGCCGTGGAAGTCAAGGACGACGCGCCACTCACCACGGGCATCATCCAACGCCCGGCAGCGACTCCATCACCTCATCAGCCAGCACCTGGCTGCCCACCATCACCCGCAATGCACCAGCCGGGACAACCTCCACAATAAACGGCGTGGCTGTTGATGTGATGATGATGCCCTGATCAGGCGCGACGGCGTCGTTGAACAGCGCCTGAATCAATGCGTGGATGGTGTGATAGTCGGCTGGCTCAGCCAGGAGGGGATCGCGGGTGTTCAACTCGACCGTCGCCATCTGATCGATCGCCTGCCAGTCTTCGTTGGCAGCCATGCTGAACGCGACCGCATCGAACACCGAGCGCCACTTCCCAACGGGCAAGAGCAGAATCTGCGACAAATGCAGACTCCCGATCATGCTCTCGACCGCATCTGCCTGAGATTCCCTGGGACACGCAAGCACCCGCGCGCTGTTCCAGGGAACCACTTCACCTGCTGATGGATCTGCCAGGTGCATGTAGCAGACTTCTTCGGGGTGATCATCAGGCACAGGGATGAGCGCGAGGTGATCATTCTCGATCGCGTGATCGATGCCTGCTTCCCGCAGCGCTTCAATCGCTGCGCCAAATTTGATGAACTCCACCGAGGATCTCCTGAATAGTCGTTCGAACACTTCAACCGCTTTGGGTCTGCCGCTTTCGGGCTGCCACACCTGTTTCCAGCCCCCCTACTCTACCAGAGATATCGCTGGCGTGACAAGTCTGCATTCTGCCGCTGATCTGGTCGTACAATGGGGCTGGACCATTGAGCCTCGACAGTCGTCCCTCTCTCTCGAACCTGCACCATGCGAACGATCCTCTTTGTCTGTACCGGCAACACGTGCCGCTCACCTATGGCCGAGGCCCTGGCCCGCGCCATGGTGGGTGATGGCAGGATCGAGGGTGCACATGAAGGAGGTCCCGACGACGAAGAGTCTGGCGAACTCTTCTTTGCCTCGGCTGGCGTGTCTGCCAGCGATGGCGTGCCCACCACGATCGAGACCATCAACGCCCTGGAACGTCTGAAAATCGAGTTCAGCGGCCGCTCCAAGGCCCTCACGGCCCGCATGATCCGCAATGCCGATCTGGTCCTGTGCATGACACGAGCCCAGCGCGACGCAGCAGCGTTTCTCGTGTACGATGATGCAGATGCCCAAAGTCGCATCCTCACGCTCGATGAAGACGCAGATATTCCCGACCCCATCGGCCAGTCACAGGACGCATACGATCAACTGGCTCAACGCCTTCAGACTCTTCTCCAGGATCGCCTCTCGAAACTTCTGCAGCAGTAAATCAATCGCATGAAACTTGCAATCGGATCTGATCATCGCGGCGTGCGGGCTATGAAAGCCCTCGAACCCGACTTGCGCAGTCAGGGCCATGAAGTGACGGTGTTGGGTGAATGCACCGGCTCTTCGTGCGACTATCCAGACAGCGCCTTTCTTGTTGGCAGCGCTGTTGCAAATGGCCAGGCGGAACGCGGCATCCTCATCTGCGGATCAGGCATCGGCATGTCCATCGCAGCCAATAAAGTTGATGGCGTGCGGGCTGCACTTGTCAGCGATGAACTCGGAGCAGAACTCAGCCGCGCTCACAACGACACCAATGTCATCTGCCTGGCGGGTGACCTGGTCGAGCAGACGCAGATCGGACGCATCATCGATATCTGGCTGCGCACGCAGTTCGATGGTGGCAGACACGCACGCAGAGTCGCAAAAATCATGGAAATCGAACGCGGCGGCAACCCCGCAAATATCACCGCCGAATCGCAAGCCCAGCCATAAACTGCGCGCCACGGCGCGGGGATCTCAGACCGCAATCACAAGGGAACCCCCCAATGCCAACACCCTGGATCGACAGTGTCAAACAGAGTGGCCAACTCACCGTCTATTCAGGCACGGGTGTGGCGCGGCAATGGAGTACCATCATCAGCCGCGCTATTCGCGAGTTCAACAGCCTTTCCGCCCGACACCAACTGGGGGTCACACTCGTCACGTCAAGCACCGCTCCGGAATCGGGGGGCGGCGGAGCCGATGTCAACGTCGAAGTTGCCAATGGCCAGATTTCCTTCACCTACGACGGAACAACCTACGCTGGAACGTTCAATGGCACCGCGATGCACGGCCTCACACGACAGGTCGCTCGCAACAATCGCATGGAAAAAGCATTTGTGTATCTGCCTTCCAACGCCAAAGTCAATACCCCACGCGGTCAGCGGGCTGTGGGGCAGAAGGTACTCGAACTCATCGCCATTCACGAGTTTGTCCATGCTGCGGGTCTGCAGAACAGCGATCATCAGCCCGACGATCTCTTTCAGGCCATGCCACAGGTGGACCCTGGTTCATCAGCCGCGGGCGATCGCGTCCGCTACCAGCCGCGCGGCGGGCGCTACCAGTGGATGCCACCTTATGTCATGTCCGCTGCCACCATTAACCTGATCAAGCAGGCATGGAGCTGAGGCACGACAATCGTTGGGAGTGCACATCGAGGCTTCGCGCCTGGCGTGAAACGGCTATCATGGTCCCATGGCTCGCATGGATGCACGGGTACGCGCGATCGCGATGATGAACCAGAAGGGTGGCGTGGGAAAAACCACGACCACAGTCAATCTGGGGGCTGCACTGGCTGAACTGGGCGAACGCGTCCTTCTTGTTGATCTCGATCCGCAATCACATCTCTCGCTCCACCTCGGCTGCGAACTCGACCCCGATCAGCCAACCGCATACGACCTTCTGCTTGATCCGGAATGTGCTACGGCAGATGTCGTTGTCAACATCAGCCCCAATCTCGATCTCATCCCAGCTGAAGTTGATCTTGCAGCAGCAGAAGGTGAACTCGCGCATGCCGCAACACGTCATGAGATTCTTCCCGGGCGACTTGCGGAGGTCGCAGATTCGTACGACATCATCATGTTCGATTGCCCGCCAAGTCTGGGCCTACTCACGATCAGCGCCTTGACCGCAGCCCGCGAAGTGATGATTCCCATGCAGGCTCACTTTCTCCCTTTGCAGGGTGTCGGCCGCCTGCTGGAAACGGTCCGCCTTGTCCATGAATCACTGAATCCCCAGTTGCGCGTCACTGGCATCATTCTGTGCGCGTACGAAAGCAATACCACTCTTGCAGGTGAGATTGTCAGCGACCTGCAACAGTTCTTTACAGATGCGCGCGGGCACGATGTTCCCTGGCGTGACTGCCGCGTCCTTGCTCCTGCGATCAGGCGCAATATCAAACTTGCGGAAGCACCGAGTTTCGGAAGAACCATCTTCGACTATGCTCCATGGTGTGCAGGCGCATCTGATTATCATCAACTTGCTGTTAACCTGCGGGCAGCCTGGCATGGGCAGGGTCCGCTCACGACTGACATCAGCGATCATCAGGACAGCCGCGCAGCAAGCAAGCGAACTTCACCAACACCATCTGCATCTGCGTCATCATCATCTTCGCGCACGCAGAACAGCCGCACAGATGCAAGCCAGCAGTTCAGCGAAGCGCCAGCCGACACAGAAGATGCGTCGGTCACGGATGATGGTCTTGCATCATTGATTGAAGATATCGAGTCACTGGATCGCGCGTTCCGCTCATGAGTGGTCGCGCGCCGCTCAGTAATGCAGCCGCGGACGCAATGCAAATGCATCAGGGCGCTGTGCGAACACCGTGGCGGATCATGTTCGTGGTGTACGCAACCGCGCTCACGGTGGGCACACACTGGCCGCGTCTTGATCTTGGCACTGAAGAGTACCCCGCCACCGACAAGATGCTGCATCTCTACGCCTTTGCAGGACTGGCGACACTGCTGTGGTGGACCGGCTGGCTGAAACAGCTTCGCTGGCTGTTTCCCCTTGTTTTCGTGTGGATTCTTGCAGATGAGATCACGCAGAGTCTTGCGATTCTCGAGCGCACGTTTTCATGGGCTGATGTGATCGCAGGCGCACTCGGCAGCATAGTTGCGTGGGCGTGGCTGTGGGCATTGCGCGATGTCGGAAAGCAACCCAACCGCGAACGCCTGGCGATGCAGCGACTTGCGTTTCAATCGCTCTTTGCAAACTGCACGCCATTGCCTGCATCGCGGGCAGCCTGGCTGCTGTTTGTTGTTGCAGGTGTGGGCACCGGTCTTGGCCTCATTCTGTTCTGGCCAATTGTCATCGCGCGGCTGCCCAACCCCTTGCCGGGCCTTGTGTATGGCATCAGCATGAGCGCGTTTGCTGGCGTCGGCATGCTTCTCTTTCAACGTATCTGGAACGCGCGGCTGCAACTGCTGCGAGCCCAACGCATCTGTCATCAATGCGGCTGCGCAGTCAGACAAGATGCTGCAGGAGGCATGTCACGTTGCGAGTCGTGTCACGCCCATCATCATTCGGGCACATGGCTCACGCCACCTGCGCCACGGGCTGGACAAGTGAAGCAAATGGCCTGGCTGCCCGTGGTGAGCGGGTTGGCGGTGCTTGCTACGGGAGCAGTCATCGCGGTTGTCGCTGTGCGCGCCTACGCAGATCTGATTGCCAACCAGGCACTGGCCAGCGGCGCGATCCGGGCAACCCGCTTCATGGTCCGCCTCGGCACCGACTTCACCGTGGCGATCGATCTTGCGATTCTGCTGCTGGCATTGGCAGCAGTGGTCCGCATGTATCGCGTCCGCCTGGCGGCCTGGCACGATGCCCAGTCGAGCGTGTGCAGGCAATGCAGATACGACCTCAGCGCAACTGCGGTTGATGACCAGCAGCTGGGGCGCTGTCCGGAGTGCGGAACACCGTTTGCCAGACGGGCTTCCGATGAAGCGATGCGACTTGTTGGGCCCAGCAAAAGCGGGGTTTCCAGCGTTCACTCAAAATGATGGCCGGGGTCACCCGCCAGCGCACGGGCAATCGCTCGACTTGTATATCTGCTATCTTCCGTGACCTCCCGCACAACATAATCAGCCAGCCACGTTGGCGGAGTGACGTGTGTCTCGGGCGTGGGGAGTTCGACTTCTGCCAGCACCAGTCCGCGCGGCTCATCAAACACATCAACCTGCCAGACGAGCGCACCTTCGCGCACTTCATGACGAATCTTTGAGACTCGCAGTTTGCGCGTGCGTGACCAGAATTCTTCAAAGATCTCGCGCGAGATGGCGCGCTCATACTCTCTGCGCACCAGTCCTTTGCCACGCTTGATGGTGTGGTGATACACAACCCCGCCATCGGGCCTGATGGTTCGTCGCAACCTGCCCCGCATGTCGCGCGGGCGATCACGGCGCGGGAAATAGCCCTGCTCGATGCGCAGCGGCACTGCCCGAGCAGGCAACACCGGCAGCGATCGCAGCAGCCAGACCCGCTCGATCTCGCGTTCGGTGGGCAGTTGTCGTAGTGGTGTTGCAGTGATGGTCATTGGTTCTCGAAGAAGCATAGCGGCGAACGAGTGCCGGACTCTGATTGCCGCTTGGCCGATTGACGCACACGAACTTACGCCTCAGCCAGCCACGCAGCCAGAAGATCGACCGCTGCCTGAAGGTCGCCTTTGTCGATCATCTCCGTGACGGTGTGAATGTAGCGGGTGCCAACCACGACTGCTGCTGTTCGCGCCCCTGCATTGGCCCGCTGAATGGCTGCGCCATCCTGTCCGCCACGCGGCAGAATGCAGCGCTGATAGGGTATCTTGTGGGTCTCCGCCACGTTGATGAGCTCACGCACCAACTGGTAATCTGCGATCATCGACGAATCCTGCAGCATGATGCCCACACCAGCGCCCTGTTTGGTGACGCGTTCGGTTTCCTCAACGCCGGGCGTATCACAGGCGAGCGTGACATCCAGCCCGATGCCGATCGTTGCATTGACCGCGTTGGCAGCTGCGATCGCGCCGCGCAGGCCGACTTCTTCCTGAACGGTAAAGACCACGACAATCTCGCTGGCTGGCTTGGCCTTTTTCGCTGCCAGGGCCCGCATCGATTCAATCGCCAGATAGCACGCAGCTCGATTGTCCAGCGCCTTGGAAACCACACACATGGGCTGTTCGATGAATGGCTCATGCATCACCACAAAGTCGCCGATGTGGATGCGCTTTTTGACCTCTTCGCTCTTCATGCCCAGATCGATGAAGAACTCGCTGATGTCGGGCACTTTCTTCTTATCTTCATCGCGCGCGATGTGAATGGGCCGCCCGCCCGGATTCATCACGCCAACGAAGTCGCCATCTTCGCTGCAGACCAGCACTCGACGTGAAAACAGGTTGCGCGTGTCGAAACCGCCTGCAGGGTTCACCCAGAGAAACCCCTTCTCATCAATGTGCTTGACATAGAAGCCGATCTCATCCATATGAGCAGCCAGCATGATGCGCTGCGGAGTTTTTTTCGCTTTGCTGCCGCCTGCGGGCTTCTTTCGACAGATGAGTGAACCCATGGCGTCGGTGCTGACCTCATCGAAGATTCCTTTGATTTCCTTTTCGATGACAGCACGCACGCGCTCTTCGCGGCCGGAAACTCCAGGGGTTTCGCACAGTTTTTTGAGGAGTGTTGTATTCATGTTGAGTGGAGTGTGGTGGACGGGACCGGGGGGTCGAGCAAGTGAAGCGGAAGCAGACGTGCAGAACGAGCTGCGAGAGTATTGTATAGTACGTGGATCGACGCAACCCATTCCTGGTAAGGATTTCATGAATCTCAAAGCCACACTCAAAGCACTGCAAGATTGCGGCAGCGCGCAGACGCGCAAGACCTACGCGCGTCATGGCGCAACCGAACCAATGTTTGGCGTGAGTTACGCGGACCTCGGCAAACTCGTCAAAGCGATCGGATGGAATCATGCACTTGCGCTCGAACTGTGGAAGAGCGGCAATCATGATGCACGCACTCTCGCGACCATGATCGCTGATCCTGCCAAAATGAAGAAGAGCGAACTTGAATCGTGGGCCAAAACCCCGACCGGCCACTTTACGATTGATGCTGTCGGATCGCTGGCTGCGAAGTCGCCGCACGCCCGCGCGCTGGTGATGAAGTGGATCGCATCAAAACATGAAATGCTCTCTGCCACCGGCTGGCAGGTGCTGGCATCGTTGGCGGGTGGCGGGCACGGCGCCAAGGCCGCGCCCGATGCTGCAGGGTTCAGCGATGAGGAGTTTGCTGAGCTCCTCACGCAGATCGAAACCACGATTCATGATGCTCCCAACCGCACGCGACACTGTATGAACAGCGCGCTGATCGCAATCGGTCTCCGCAACCCCAACTTGCAAAAGCAGGCGCTCGCAGCAGCCAAACGCATCGGCAAAGTGACAGTCGATCACGGCCAAACCTGCTGCAAGACCCCTGACGCATCCGCGTACATCGCCAAAGCAGCGGCCCGAAAGAAGAAGAAGATTAGCAAAGCGTAACGCCTGCAGCAGGGCCGCCAGGGACCAGCGTGCTCGCCAGAGGCGGACCGTTACATACCCGTTACCAACCTGACTGACATCACCACGTAGACTCTCCCGATAGAACACTTCAAGGAGACTCTTGTGACGATGACATGCATGAAACCCACGCGGATGATGGCTTCGCTTCTGGCTGCGGCGCTCCTGGGCACCCTAACCTCGCAGACCCACGCGCAGGAGGTGGCTGCACAGCAGGCCGCACCACTCGGCTCAGCCTCGCATCTGGTCATCCCACAGTCGCGAGCTTTTGATCTGCATTCCGATCGGCATGCGCGATCTCACCAGCCTGGTGGCATCGTGATCGAGCGCGTCTCCGCGCACATTGAGATCAACGAACAGACAGCTGCGACAACCCTCGAAGTCAGCATGAAAAATACCAGCAGGTCGCAGGCTGAAGCAGTCATTCTGCTTCCCGTGCCTGATGATGCAGCGGTGAGTTCCTTCATGTTCCAGGGCGCATCAGCCGAGCCGACTGCGGTGCTGTTACCTGCAGATGAAGCCCGGCGGACCTACGACCAGATTGTCGCGCAACTGCGCGATCCTGCGCTGCTTGAGTTTGCTGGCTACAACCTCATCCGTTCGAGCGTCTTTCCCATCGAACCCAATGGTCAACAGACGATCCGCATCAGCTACGACACCATTCTCAAAGCGGATGGCCAGCGGATTGACTACATTCTGCCTCGCAGCGAATCGCTGGATGCGCGCGTGCCCTGGAACGTGACGATCGACATTCGCGCTCACGCGCCCATTTCCATGGTGTATTCACCCACACACACCCTCGAAGAAACTGCTCGTGATGCGACGAATGTGCGCTGCCGCGTCGCAGACAGTTCGCGTCTGGATGCTGGACCATTCCGACTATCGTACCTGCTCGAACGCGATGGCGTGACTGCGTCGCTGTTTTCCTATCCCGATCCATCGGTCGGCGGCGGCTACTTCCTCTTACTGGCGGGACTGCCTGCAAGTATTGATGACGCAGATCGCCCGCTGATGCGCGAAGTCACGCTTGTCCTCGATCGCTCGGGGTCGATGGCCAACGGCAAGCTCGATCAGGTGAAGGATGCCGCGATCCAGATCATCGAGGGACTCGAAGATGGCGAAGCGTTCAACATCATCGACTACTCAAACAAAGCGGCCAAGCTCTTTGCTGGCCCCATGCTCAAGAACACAACGACGGTGCAGCAGGCCCGCGAATACCTTGCGACGCTCAAGCCCAATGGCGGCACCAACATCCATGATGCGCTTCTGGAAGCGCTGCGGCAGGAGCCGCTCGACTCGGCGGACATGCTCCCCATCGTGCTCTTTCTGACTGATGGTCTGCCCACGGTTGGCCGCACCAATGAACTGGCCATTCGCGAGCTGATTGAAAAGGGAAACACGCATCATCGCCGCGTCTTTACTTTTGGTGCCGGCGCAGATGTGAATGCCCCCCTGCTCGATCGCCTGGCTGAGCTTTCCCGCGCGAAGTCAACATATGTGCTGCCCGGCGAAGATGTCGAACTGCGCGTGGCACAGACCTTCCGCGCACTGTATGGTCCCGTGCTTGCAGATGTTGCTTTGGACACTCGAAATGCAGATGGCAGCATCTCAACGACGCGCATTCGTGAGCAGATCCCCAGCGAAATCGCAGATGTCTTTGAAGGCGATCAGCTGGTCTTGCTGGGACAGTATCGCGATGCTGATCCAGTGACATTTCAACTGTCTGGCAACTTCCTGGGAACGCAGCGGACGTTTTCGTTTACCTTCGACTTTGAGGATGCAACCACTGAACATGCCTTTGTGCCACGACTATGGGCCTCGCGCCGCATTGCGTTTCTTGTGGACGAAATCCGCCAGGCTGGGGCGTCGGCTGGGCTCAACACCGGCAACACAGCTGCGCTCTTCAACGATCCCCGTTTCAAGGAACTCATTGACGAAATTGTCCGCCTGTCGACTGAGTTCGGCGTGCTGAGCGAATACACATCGTTCCTGGCCCGCGAAGGCACCGACCTTTCCGATTGGAACAATCTTGTCACAGCGTGCAGTGCGGAACTCAACAACAAAGCTGTGCACACCCGCTCGGGCATCGGTGCAGTCAATCAGAGCATGAACGTCACAGCGGGCAAGGGTCAACACAAACTTGCGTACAACAACTCGTATTGGAACGACCAGCTTGAACTGGTTGAGATCACCACAGTCCAGCAACTGAATGACCGCGCGTTCTTCAAGCGCGGTGACAACTGGGTCGATGGCCAACTCGTGGCTGAACGCCAGACCGTGATCGAGCCCGATGAAGTCATCGTGTTCGGCTCACCTGAACACCGCGCCCTCATGGATGAACTCATTTATCAGAAGCGGCAGGCATGTGCCTCCCTGGAAGGTGATGTACTCATCCGCATCAATCAGCGCAACATCCTCATCCGCAACCCCATCATGACACATGAAGGCAACAACGTCCAGCAGCAGCAACAGCGAGCCAGCGACCCCATTCAGCCGGTGCAGCAACTGCAACAGGACGAGAGCCTCGACGATCTCGATGACACACCCAATACCAGCCAGGAACAGCTTCTGCTGCAGCCCTGCTGATTCCCCCGCTACCATTCATTGTCCCCATTCATCACAAGGACCGGCCGCCATGATCTCGATGCATACCACAACTTCTTTCCTCAGCCTGCTTGGCGTCGTTTCTGCAACAGCGCTCGCGCTGCCCATGAACGCGCAGGATGCACCACACTTGCCACGCACAACGATTGTCACCGAAACCCCTGTCTCTGCGACCTCGGCCCCCCGGCCGGCAATGGCAGGCAGTGTTGTTGAGATCGCAATCTGTCTTGACACGTCAGGTTCGATGGATGGCCTCATCGATGCAGCCAAGCAGAAGCTGTGGTCGATCGTCAACGATC
Source organism: Phycisphaerales bacterium (assembly GCA_051004555.1). GTDB lineage: Bacteria > Planctomycetota > Phycisphaerae > Phycisphaerales > SM1A02 > JBPCKF01. The sequence continues at coordinate 79,812 of JBPCKF010000020.1, forward strand.
TCGCACTGGCTGATCCTGCACCCGTCCTGCGCGTCGCACTGCTCACCTATGGCAATGATGGACATGCTGAAGAGAACGGCTGGGTGAAAGTGGAAACCACGTTCACTGATGACCTCGACATGGTATCGCAAAAACTCTTTGCGCTCACGACCAATGGTGGCACCGAACTTGTCGGTCGCGTCATTCAGACCGCGTCACAGGAACTGGTGTGGACACCTTCGGAAGATGCACTCAAAATCGTCATCGTTGCAGGCAACGAGTCGGCTGATCAGGATCAGCAGGCCAACTTCCGCGAGGTGTGCAAAGCAGCCATCGGCAACGGCATCATGGTGAACTCCATCTACTGCGTCTATCACGGCGATAATGCAACCATCGCGGATGGCTGGCGCGATGTGGCGCGTCTTGCAGATGGACAGTATGCAACCATCGATCAGAACAACACCGCAGTCGTCATCGCAACACCCTACGACGATGAACTCATCCGTCTCAGCACCCAGATCAATGCCACCTACATCCCCTTTGGTGAATACGGCGAAATCGGCTGCGCAAATCAGTGGGCGCAGGATGACAACGCCATGCAACTGAACAAAGGTGTTGCAGCCAGCCGCGCCACGACCAAGGGGGGCGCACTCTACAACAATGCCACCTGGGACCTTTGCGATGCAGTCCGCACGCAGAACGTCAACATCCGCGACGTGAAGGAAGAGGATCTCCCCGAGAACATGCGCAGCATGACAATGGACGAGCGCATTGCATACATCGAATCAATGCAGACAAAACGTAATCAAGTGCAGGCTGAAATCGACGCACTCAACGTCGAGCGTCAGAAGCTGCTCACGATTGAAGCCAGCCGCCAGGCAGCCAGCGGCCAGAACCAGTTCGACCTCATCATTCGCTCAGCCATCCGCGACCAGGCCCGCAGCCGCGGCTTCAACTTCAAAACCATCGAGAATGTCGGCTTCCAGCCCGGCCAATCGCTGCCCTACTTCGTCCGCATCGCAGATGTATGGGTGGCAGCTGATCTCGCGCATGCATACGAAACTGCGCTGGCCGCAGCCGCAGTCTCCGACTTCGGCCCTGTGCATGAAGAAGGCAGCGATGCCTACAACGCAGTCCTCGCGTCGCTGGATGAACCAACGCGCGCTGCCGTCGAATCGATCGATGATGCCCGCGTGATCGTTCGTCTTCCTGATGGAAGCACCAGCCAACTGCTGATGAAGCCTGCGCCCGTCACGGAAGGCGAAGCAGCAGGGACAGCGATAAACCTTGCTCCGGTGCAGACCCAGACGCTGCAGACCTCGCAGGGACAGGTGCAGCAGATCATCGTGCCTTCGAACCTGCAGCCGCAGCAGATACGCATCCCCTCGCCCCCACCAGCACCAACGCCTCCCGTGGACAACCCACAACAGGAAGAGGGTCCGCAGCAGGATGATATTGACGACGGGATTTGCTGAGCGATGCCAATGCTCGGAACCATCCTGATCATCGAAGACGACCCCGCCATTCGGCGGGGTCTTGTCGATACCGTCACATTCGCAGGCTATCGGGGTGTTGAATGCAGCAACGGCTCAACTGCCCTTGCCACTGCAATCGAAACCTCTCCTGATCTTGTCCTGCTTGATGTCCTTTTGCCGGGACGCAGCGGCTTCGACATTCTCCGCGATCTGCGCGAGCAGTATTCTGCCTTGCCGATTATCATGGTGACCGCTCGTGGCAGCGAAGGTGATCGCGTTGATGGACTCACTGGCGGCGCAGATGATTACATCATAAAACCCTTCAGCCCGCGCGAACTGCTGGCCCGCATCGAAGCTGTCCTGCGACGCTCACCAGGGCGCACTGCTGCGCTCGGCATCATTCGATCCTGTGATGGCAGCGTCGTCATCGACCTTGATCGTCGTGAATCGCATGTCGCTGGCGACTGCCGCGCTCTCTCTGAGCGTGAAGCAGCCATTCTCAGTTACCTTGCGGCTCATCGTGAACGTGCGGTCAGTCGTGATGAACTCTTGCATCATGTATGGGGGCTTGATCCGCGTGGCCTGCACACGCGTACTGTCGACATGCACATCGCGCGCCTGCGCGACAGGATTGGTGACAATACAAGCCCCTCGCCGCTCATCGTCACGGTGCGCGGCTGCGGATACATGCTTGCCAGCGATGCACAACTGCAAGCACCGGAGCGCTCTGCATCATGAAGCGGGCCTATCGCACATGGTGGAGCGTCTTTGCCAGTTGCGCAGTGCTTGTTGTGATTGCGCTCATCTGCGTGACCGTTCTTGTCCTGAATCTTGAAAGGAACAGCAGAAAAGCAGAAGCAGAGAATGATCGACAGGATCGACTGCGACTGGCGCTGTGGCGCATGGATGCCTGGGCTGCTGCGCGTATCGGCCCCGAGGCTGGCCGCCCGCATGATGAGTATCAACCCTTTCTTGCAAGCAGCAATGCCTACACGCGCATGCTCTATCCGCTTGAACCGGGCGAAGTGCTCACACCCTCCCCACTGCTGACATATGAATCCCCTTACTTTGTCCTGCACTTTCAGATTGATGAAGAATCGCATCTGACATCGCCGCAGGCGCCGCAAGGGAATCTGCTTGATCTTGCAGAAGCAACACTTCTTCCCGAAGGTCGAGTCGCTGCCAAGCGCGAGCTGCTTGAACTGGTGCAGCAGGTCGGCTCCAATCGTCTGCACGTCCTTTGCGAGAAGGCGGAAAATGCCAACGCAGCCCGCTTGCGCGCGATTGATGAGACCCTCAAGCAACTGCCGCCGCCACAGAAGGGCGGGGCGTTGGCAGCTGCGGATCGCGAAGATCGAACGCAGCAGCGCAACTGGGCGGAACTGCAAAATCGCGCAGTCCAGACCGCAGTCGCGCAGAACGTGCAGCAACTTGATCTCGACGTCGCCAGCGACACGCTCATCACTGAGGGCGCTGTGCTTGCCATGTCCGATCGTCTCTCTGGTGCACTTGTGCCAGTCTGGATTCCCGAACTGCGCACACTCGATCGCGATCTTTCCCTGGTCTTTCTCCGTCGCGTTGAGCACAGCCAGCAGGGTCCGCTCCTGCAAGGAATCGTCGCGGACTGGGACGCCATAAAGGCTGCGCTGGCAGAACAGGCTCGCGATCTGGTGCCTGATATTGCCATCGAACCCCGCACTGTGGGCGCAGATACAGAGCCGGATTCGGTATGGGCGCTCACAACACTCCCCGCGCAGGTCACGAGTTCGCTGCTGCTTCCTCCCCAGGCTCAGTTGCTCACTCCCGCGCGACTGACGCTTTTGCTGATGTGGCTGGCAATGGCTGTTGCGCTCTTCGCTGTTGCGATGACATTGCGCTCCATCATCGACTATGCCGACCGCCGCGCCCGCTTTGCATCGGCCCTCACGCATGAGTTGCGCACGCCGCTCACAACGTTTCAGATGTACAGCGAGATGCTGGCGGATGGGATGGTGCAGGAGCCGCAGCAACAGAAGGTGTACCACCAGACCATGCGGGATGAGTCGATCCGTCTTTCCAGCATCGTTGAAGATGTGCTCACCTTTGCGCGCGTGGAAGATGGCCGCTCTCCAGCCCAGCCGCGCGCGTTGACCATGGCACAACTTGCAGATCGTCTGCAGACAATCGCGCGCTCACGCTGCCAACGCTCAAGCGCAGCGCTCCACGTTGCGCCGCTCTCTGATCAGCATGCTCAGACTCAGTTGCGTGTCGAAGTGGAGACCATCGAACGCATTGTGCTCAACCTCATCGACAATGCCTGCAAGTCCGGATGCAACGATGGACAACAGCCGCCAGCCGTCATCGACATGGCCATTTCGCTTGATGGGCACGATCAGAAGTGTCTGCTCATCACCATCTGCGATGATGGTCCGGGGATCAACGAACGCGTTGCCAGGCGTGTGTTTCAACCTTTTGAACGTGGCGATGTTGAACCGGGCAGCCCGATCCCCGGCGTGGGCCTCGGCCTCCCACTCGCCCGCGAACTCGCGCAGGGAATGGGCGGCAGCCTCACGCTTCATCCACGTGATCGCGCAGAACAGCGCAGCAGAGGTGCGTGTTTTCACCTGCGCGTTCCATCCATCCGATGAACCGCTGTGACTGTGTCGCTCGCTCGCATCACTGCGCGGAGACTGGTTGCAGGCGCAGGCCGGTGATGCGGATGCGTTCGCCTGAGCGCAAAAGGCCCACATCCGCCTGATCTGCTTCATAGAGCGCAGCCAGCAGGGCATCATCACTGTGAATTATCTCGATGTGCACTGAACTCGGTTTCTGAGCGCGTGAAGTGGCCCGTCGCAGCGCCGCGGCTGGGTCGATCGAGCAGACCTCAATCCGGAAGGCTTGTTTTTCGATGCCAGGCTCTGTGGGAATCACCGGCGCTGTCACTTCCTGCACAAATTGCTGCTGCGATGATGATGGTGATGCATTTCTCGTCAACGCAGCCGTGATCATGCCGACAGCTGCAATCAACACAGCTGCTGACCCTGCGAGCAGGGTCGCATTTCTCTTCCGCGACCGGGCCCGGTGCGCGACAGTGTGATCGAGTGCATCAAGCAAGTCAACCAGCATGGCATCGCGGCGAGCGCGCCCTTCTGCAGAGAGCCTCTCCGGGGAAAGCCCCCCCGGAGAAAACACTTTCGAACTGCTGGATTCGTGATACTCATTCATCGCGAAACTCCTTGTCACTGCGTTCACGCAACTGCGCTACCGCGCGATTCACTCTGCCATCAACAGCGCCGGGCGATATCCCAAGCAAGCGGCCGATGCGCCCCAGTGTCCACCCCAGCCGCATGCGCAAATCGAGCAGATGCAATGCTTCTCGATCCATCTTCACAAGTTCACTCTGCAGCCAGGCAATCTGCTGCTGGTGCTGGCAGTCGTCTTCGCGAGTTGGCGAGACTGCGTCGTTGCGCAGGCTGGCATGACCATGCTCACGTCGGCGTCGTCGCTGTTCACTGCGCAGACGATCCAGAGCGCAGCTGATGATGACGGCTCGCAACCAGCAACTCAGCTGGACTTCGGAGTCGCACACAGCCATGCGTTCGATGATCCGCATCATGGCATCGTGTACCACGTCGAGACAGAACGACTCATCGCGCCGGGTGCATTGCTGCGCGACTAAAAACATCCAGTCAAATCGCTCACGGTAGAACGACGCAAACGCAGCGCGATCGCCAGCCCGAATGGCAACGCAACGCTCATGCACAGTTGCGTCACTGAACGTGCGGTGAGCGAGGCTGGATTGCTGCTCCTGGTGCGCGTGAGATGGTTGTGCCACTGCCATCCTGCTGAGGTTGGGAGAAGTCAGGATCGTGAGATCAGCGGAGTTGGCCATCGTCAGGGTCCGAGTTCGCAGCCGGGGGCGGAGTTCCTCCTCCTTCAACCGGCGCGGTACGGTCGCGGCTGCGGCGATTGTTCGCGTTTTCCACCATCTGTGCCTGCATTCGGACCACTTCCTGCTGCATCCTTTCCAACTGATCAAGAAGTTCAGCGTGCCGGCGGCGCATCATATCGAGTTCCGATTCGAGACTGTGCTGACGAACGATCGCGACCTCTAATTGATCCCGGAAGGCGCTGCGCTCCTGCGCAAGTTGCTGAGCTGTCTCCGTAAGTTGCTGCACATCGTTGCGGGTCCGCTGTTCCCGCCAATGTTCAACCTCCCGAAGTGCATCAACCACGCGGTCAATAATCGCGATGGCCTCGGGATGAGCCCGCGCAATCAGAAGCGAGGTATCCTTGTGCAGCTGCATTCGGGGCGCGCCCAGGTCATCGTGCATACCAATTGCAAGTTCGATGGCTGAGAGCACGCGCCCGCTGGATTCATCGTCGTGCATGAGGTCGCTGAGCGCCCATACATTGGAAAAAAGCGGGACTTCTGCACCAGCGGTCCGTGCAGCACGACGCTTAATGACTTCGATGGCGAAGACATCCGCAGCACCGCCGCCACCGCCGATCTGGTTCACCTGCAACTCGAAACTCTCATCATCTGGTTCCAGGTCGTCCAGAAACTGCAGGGCATCACGCAGATGCACATTGCTCAGCCGCACCGGACCAATCTGCATCTGCATCACTTCCGAAGAGGCGAGAATGTTGAGCGGCCGACCCAGCCCTGCTTCCAACTCGCTCAGGTAGGCTTCGACCGATCCGCCCCGAAACTCGATCGTCACCAGATCGGCACGGGCTTCATTGGCAGTTCGATTGGCCGCCTGATTGGGTTCGCTGTCTTGAGCCAGCGCCTGGGTCGCGATGCCTGGATGTAAAGAGAGCAACAGCACCGAAATGCCAAGAACAGCGGCGCGCGCGATTGAATGTGTGACTGGCATGCGAATGGCTCCTCATGATCGTAGAACGACAGGGTGTGTTTGTGTGTTTCGAAGGGTCCGGCAAAGGAAGAACGTCGCCACCTGCTGCATTTCGCGCCAAATCTGCAATAATCACCTGATGCCGATACTCTTCATCACTGCGGTTCAACGCGAAGCCAGCGCAATCAGGAGCATTCTTGATGCAGATGATTGTCTCATTGTCAGCGGGATCGGCCGCACCAACGCAGCCGCTGCGACCACCGAGGCCATCCTGCAGCATGGCCCGTTTGAACTGGCGGTCAGTAGCGGAATAGCAGGGGCACTGCCCGGCAGCAATCTCTCGATTGGCGACATCATCGCAGCGACGGCGTGTGTGTACGCAGAAGAAGGCATCATCTCGCCTGAAGGTTTCGGCGATGTGACTGTGTTGGGATTTCCACTGGGCAACTTTGCGGGCAACAGCGTTCCCTGCTCCGCGGCACATGTTGCTCTGTTGCCGAGTGATATCGCACGAGGCCGGATCGCTACAGTTGCAACATGTTCAGGAACTGATGACGCAGCCGAGATTGTCTCTGCGCGAACGGGGGCTGTGGCTGAGGCGATGGAAGGTGCTGCGGTGGTGCATGCAGCCTTGCGATTGCATGTGCCAGGCTTGGAAATCCGCGCCATCAGCAACACAACTGGCGATCGTGATCGACAGACATGGGACATCGAAAAGGCCCTCAAGTCGCTTGGGCTGAATATGTCGAGTATACGGCGTGCGTTGCGAAAGTAAGTTTGTCGCCTTGAGCAACACCCGGAGCAGGGCTCGAACCTGCGACCTGCGCTTTAGGAAAGCGCTGCTCTATCCAACTGAGCTACCCGGGCTGGGGCGTCTGCTCATCATACGCAACTCCATCACGATCAACTGCTGTTGCTGCGCTTGTTGCCGGGCCGGAAAATGCGGAAGAGCTTCTTGATGGGATCATAAAACTCATCAACAACGCGTTCCTTGAGCGGAATAATCGCGTTATCCGTGATGGTGATGTGCTCGGGACAGACCTTGGTGCAACATTTTGTAATATTGCAATAGCCGATGTTATGTTCGTTCTTGAGATCAGCCACGCGGTCTTCCTCATCGAGCGGGTGCATTTCCAGCGCCGCTGCATACACAAGAAAACGTGGCCCAATGAACTCTTCATGCAAATGATGATCGCGCAACACGTGACAGACATCCTGACAAAGAAAACATTCGATGCACTTGCGAAACTCCTGCACACGGTCAACATCTTCCTGCTGCATCCGCCATGTTCCATCTGCTGCGTCGGGCTTGCGTGGTTTGAACGGCCTGATCTTCTTCTTGACGCTGTAGTTCCATTTGACATCGGTGACAAGATCACGAATGCGCGGGAACGCGCGCATGGGTTCGATGGTCACCGGCTGATCGGCATCGATGGTATCCATGCGAGTCATACACATGAGTTTGGGCTTGCCATTGATTTCAGCAGAACACGACCCGCACTTTCCAGCTTTGCAGTTCCAGCGGCAGGCAAGATCGGGCGCCTGCTCTGCCTGAATCTTATGAACGACATCGAGAACGACCATGCCGTGATCGTAATTCGTCTGATAGTCTTGCAGCGATCCGGATTCCGAGTCGCCGCGCCAGATTCTGAATGTTACGTCAGGCATGTGCTGTTATCCCTGTTCATCAATGATCTTCCTGAGGTCGTCCCGTATCGGCGCAAGCGGAGCACGCTCGAGTTGCATTCTTCCATCAGCGCCTTTGCGCACCACCGTATTGTGATGCGAATAGGCTGGATCTTTCGTTTCATAATCAAGACGGGTGTGGGCACCGCGCGACTCCTTGCGATCAATCCCCGAAAGCGCCAGCGCTTCTGAGACTGTCAGCAGACTGTCGAGATCAAGTGCGGTATGCCAGCCGTTGTTATATTCACGATTGCCGGGCGCATGGGCTTTGGCAGCGCGATGGCGCAGGGCTGCGATCTCGAGGAGCGCCTGCTTCATATCTTCTTCAGTGCGAACGATGCCACATTTCTCCTGCATCATGTCCTGCAGAGCATATTGAATCTCATAGGGATTCTCAGTTCGCGTTGAATCATCCAGCGGTGCCAGCGCGTGAGCAATCGCAGCATCGATATCGCCCTGTTGAATATCACCTGCGGCGTGTTCTGTTGCGTAGCGGGCAGCATATTCGCCTGCGAGTTTTCCGAACACCACCAGGTCAGAGAGCGAGTTACCACCCAACCGGTTGGCCCCGTGCAGGCCAGCTGCGCATTCTCCCGCTGCGAAAAGGCCGGGCAATGTTGACATTTGCGAGTCAGCATCAACGCGAATGCCGCCCATGCAGTAATGCACAGTCGGACCGACTTCCATTGTCTCTTTGGTAATATCCACATTTGCCAGCTGCTTGAATTGATGATACATGCTGGGCAGTTTCTTGCGAATATGTTCTTCAGCATTTGGCAGTTTTTCGCTGATCCAGGCAATGTCGAGAAATGCTCCACCATGCGGGGAACCTCGCCCCGCCTTCACTTCCTTGACAATCTTGCGTGCCACATGATCGCGCGTCAGCAACTCGGGTGGCCGCTTGGCATTCTTATCACCTGTCACATATCGCCAGCCTTCTTCGGGATCAGTTGCAACCAGATCCGTATACAGTGGCGGGATGTCATCGAACATGAATCGCTTGCCTTCAGAGTTCTTCAGAATCCCCCCTTCGCCCCGCACACCTTCGGTGACAAGAATGCCGCGCACACTCGGTGGCCAGATCATGCCGGTCGGATGAAACTGGACGAATTCCATATCAATCAGATCCGCACCCGCGTCATATGCCAGTGCGTGACCGTCGCCGGTGTATTCCCAACTGTTGGAAGTAATCTTAAAAGCGCGGCCGATGCCACCAGTTGCCATGACAATCGCCTTGGCCCGCAGGACCATAAATCGCCCGCGTTCGCGATCATATGCAAACGCACCTGTCATACGTCCATTATTCGTAAACAGTCGCGTGACTGTCGTCTCCATATGAACGGCAATATTGCCTTTATACACTGCGTGATCCTGCAATGTGCGGATCATTTCCAGTCCGGTGCGGTCGCCGACGTGTGCCAATCTGGGAAACGCGTGGCCGCCAAAGTTGCGCTGCAATATGCGTCCATCTTTGGTTCGATCGAAAACAGCGCCCCATGCTTCGAGTTCGCGCACGCGCTCGGGTGCCTGTTGCGCGTGAATCTCCGCTGCCCGCCAGTTGTTGAGATACTGTCCGCCGCGCATGGTGTCTGCAAAGTGAACCTGCCAGCCATCGCGATCATCGACATTCGCCAGTGCAGCCGCCATGCCACCTTCTGCCATGACGGTGTGGGCCTTGCCGAGCAATGATTTGCAGATCAAGCCGACCGAAACATCCTGCATAGCTGCTTCGATGGCTGCTCGCAAGCCTGCGCCTCCCGCTCCAATCACCAGGACATCATAATCATGTGTTGAATATTGCGCCATTTAAAAAATACCCTGCGATCGAAAGCACCGCCATGAAGTCCGCAACAGAAGATGGCCATGCATCATTGCGTTCCGCCTATTACAAAAAGGGCATCGTTCCATTCATTCATGGACGCGATGCGAATATAGATATCCGTGAATCCCACCCAGATGAGAGACGCCCATGCCCACTTCATGTGGCCGCGGTTGAGGCAACTCACGCAGTCATATGTTTTCTTGCGCAACGGCCGACCTGCCAGCCGGTTGAGCCCGCCACCAACAAGATGCCGCAGTGAATGACATCCAAAGGTGTAGCCGCTCAGAAGAATCACATTCATCGTAATGATCAGCGAGCCGATGCCGATGCCAAATGTGTGTCCCGTGACAACACCTTGCCCATCGCGACGAATCCATATATATGAAATAATGGCATCGTACGTCAGAATGAATATGAATAATATTGCGATGTACAGTGCGTAGCGGTGAATATTATGAAGGACGAGGGGGAGGAATCTCTCGCCCAGATACTTCCCGCCACGAAAACTCGGCTCACCAACACCACAGTTAAGCGGATCTGCCCAGAAGGCTTTGTAATAGGCGCCGCGATAATAATAACACGTGAAGCGGAACAGACCGGGCCCCCACAATATCAGAAACGCGGGTGTCAGCGTGACGAAGAGCACCTGCCTGGGCAGCCAGCCTGGCCATTCGCCCAGCAAAGCATGATCGGCGGGTGCGACGCCGGGCAGAGGCGTGCCATCTGCATCTGCAGTCATGCGATACAGAACAGGCGAATAGGCAGGCGAAAGATACTGCGGCTGCCAGGCGGCTGCGGGATTGCCATCGTGCCAGTAGTGCACACCCTGAAAGGCAGCCCAAGTGAGATAGATGACAAACGCAAGCAGGCCGAGGAACGTGAACAGCGGCTGCGCCCACCACGAATCAACGCGGCTGGTCTCCGCCAGTCCGGGTGGTTGCGGGAGTGAGAGGTTGGTTGTTCCCATTCAGTTTCTGCTCCAGTCACGTGAAAAGGCTGCCGGATCGCGTGGGTCGACCTGCTCCAAGAGCATATCGCGCTCAGCAGCCAGTTCCAATCAGCCCAGCCAGTTCCAATCAGCCGCCATCACATGCTGGAAACCAGCAGAAGCAAGACCAGAATAAGAATCGAAAGTGCCGCCATCGCAAACAGCCTTCCCCCGCTGATCTGCAGATCTTCGGGATCGATGTCGACCTGCGCGTTCTCAAAGAGTGACTGTGCATCAAAGCTCAAGCCGCATTCAGGACAACGCAACAGATGTGCCTCGATGGTTCCCGAGAGGTCATAGCTGCACTCGGGACAGCGGTGAAACCGCGCGCTCAACTGCCAGGGCTGCACATGATCGGGCAACTCGCTGAAGTCGCACACCTGCGTCCCCGCTGAAATCAGCAGGCCTGAGAAAATGACAGCCGGGCCAATCATCGCAATCGCGATCGTCACAAGCACAAGGAGATTCTCAGCTACGCCGATCGCTGCCAGGCCCAGCAGACATCCCCAGATACAAAGAGCAGCCATAACCCGGGCGCGAACAACACTGCGCGGCAACTTCCGCACAGGCCGCAGCTCCGGTGGCGGGCATCGAAAATCATAATCATAATCATAACCGGGCTCGCGCATCGAAAACGCTCCAGCCGATGCTACGAGCACGTCCTGGCAAAGGTGCGGCGATATTTCAGGCGTTGCACAGCCGCTTCAGCCGCCGCCCTCTTCCAGCGCTCTGCTGCGAGCGTTCTCGTTAAACTGTCTCAACAGGTCCAGCCACGTCGGCAAATGCTCGCCAAGCACAGGCGTGAGGTCGCGATGACCAAAGTGCTCGCGGAAATATGCAAACTCGATGTGCGGCTCGTACAATCCATACGTCCCGCCGCCGAAGAGGATGCGTCGATTGATTCCCGCAATCAGAACCGGCCCCTTCTCTTCATCCCAGTGAACAGGTGATGCAAGCGTGAGGGGCGGACGTTCACCCGCTTCTTCAAGAGATGCTGGCGCAAACGGGCCTCCGGTCGCCGAAATGCCGTGGGTCGCAAGTTCGCCACGGGTGGTGTTATCAAGCTCATCTTCCGGCAGGTTGTACAACACTGCTCCAAGCA